>CAWETY010000002.1:0-178457 GCA_963812125.1 uncultured Gammaproteobacteria bacterium | reverse complement strand
AAAGTTAGTCGGCGAAAATATCGCCTATGGACCGAAATCGGCCGAGGAGGTCGTGCAAGGCTGGCTCGACAGCCCAGGCCACTGCGAAAACATCATGGATCCCAGGTTCGCGGAAATGGGAATTGCTTACGCCGCCGGTCAAGCCTCGAGGCGGGGATTGTTCTGGGTGCAGTTGTTGGTCGCGCCGAAAGCCTGACATCGACGAAGGCGGACTACTCTTCTTTCGCCACGACGGGCGCCTCGTGTTCGACCGCAGCGCGCATGTAGCCGGGATCCTGGGCATCCATGCAGACGAATGTCAGGTCTTCCTGTTTCGGCGACCAGGCATGTTCGCTGGTTTCGGTGGATTGACGAAACATTACGTGCTTGCCCATTTGGTCGCAGTATTGGCTGGCGACCAGAGCGCCTTGAGATTCGTATCCGTCTGCGTCTCATAGCGTGCGCCCATCGCGGTCACATGATAGGCATCTTGCCCGGCGGGAACGACGCCGGAAGTCGTCGACGCGCAACCCGCCATCGTTGCGGATGCGATCACTCCGAACACCCACTGCGATTTGCCGCTTGCCATAAGAACTCCTTAGGGTCGCACCGCTCACGATAGCGCGGCGGTCCGCGAACGTTCGTGATCTGGGCACGCTAACGGAGTTGAAATGTGACCGCCATCACGCGCAATCGAGGCAGGCCGGGCTGCGTGCCCGAGCCGCGCCTGTCAACGCGAATCTCCGTGCGCCGTTGATGCCTGCATTAGCGCGCGAACAACGCGCCAACATTCGAAAAAAATGCTTATGGTTAAATTAGAGGAGAAACCAGTCATGTTCTCGAATAAGTCTCGATTGTTGGCGATGAGTCTCGCCAGCGCCGTGCTCGCCGCGTGCGGCGGCGGTTCCACGGCGGTTCGATGAACCAGTCGCCCTCTGCGCCGCAAAGCGCGAAGTTTCCATGCTGATCAGTGATGCGTCCAGCGAAGATTGGGCCACGATCGGCGTCAAAGTTCTTTCCATCGCCTTGGTCCCGCAAGGCGGCGGCAGCAATGTCACCGTCTATACGGCACCCTCGCCCGCCCCCGTGGTTAACTTGGCGGAGCTCGATCAAATCGCCGAAATTCTCGGCAACGTGAGCGTACCGGTCGGTACTTATACCGGCGCCGTGCTGACGATCAGCGCAAACTCCGGCGACATCCTGCTGACCACATCGGCCAATCCGGAAGTCGGATTTGCAGCCGCCGCGTCGACGACCATTCCTGGCCGCAGATATACAAATTCAGCACGCCATGGGCGCGGCCGGCAGTCTCACGGTACCGGTCAATGTCGATTTGTTTCCGCCGCTGGTCGTGAGCGCGAATCAAAACAATGCTCTGGATCTTGAATTCGACCTGGCCCATCCAGCGTTCCTCGTCGGGCACGTGCCGCCGGGCGCAGGCACGACGCTATGGGCGGTCAACTTCGATGGCCCCGTGCGTCATCACCCCCTGCATGACTTGGCGCGCTTGGTGTTGCGCCACATGTACGGCGATGTGACGGCGATCGCCGGCGACAATTCCAGCATCACGATCACCAAAGAGTTTCCGACCGAGCCGGTCGTGACGCCTGAATCCGCCGTCGCAGGAGCACAATCGCTGCAAATCCTGGCGGACGCGACCAACGGCACGATCTTCTACGACGTGGACGCGAAGACCCGTACCGTGATCAAGGACTTCTCTTCCGAAGCTTCAGTCAATGGGAAATTCGTGCGGGTGGCGGCGCGCTATCAGGAAGACGGCACGCTGGTCGCTACCCGCATCTGGGCGAGCAGCCAGTTCAACAATGTCTGGCTGAGTCCTGAAGGCCATGTGCTGCACGTCAATACCAACACCGATGTGATGACGGTTGAGAACGAGTCGGGCCGCGGCGTGGATCTGGTGGTCGACGCCAATACGCAGTTCTTCTTCCGCCAGCCGCAAAACGGCATCGCGGACGCGACGCCGATCGGCACCGGCACCGGGTTCCTGGCCAACAATGACCTGGTACGCGGCTTCAAGGTGCATGCCAGCGTGGTCGATCCCTTGGCGACGCCGCTGGTCGCGCAAAGCGTGGATATCGAAGTCGCCAAATACGACGGCAAGATCTCCGCGCCCGACATGAGCGGCTTCACCTATACGCGCGTGTTCGCGACGGCTGCGGATGACTATACGGTCACCCTCAACTACATCGACAGTGCGACCGCAAACGGCACCGATCCGATGGGCAATGCGATCAGCGGCTATCAGTGGTGGAACTTCGCCTACCCGACCGTGGTGACGAGCGGTCGCGAACGCCATCAGCGAGTTCATCGCCGCCACCAACGACAGCGTCAACTTCGGCGGCACGGTGGGCGCGGTGCCCTCCCGCGGCGTCAGCTTCGCCATCTGGGACGACCCGGCCAATGCCAACGGCTGGTCGGCAGCCGCGACCATTCTGACACCCTCGATATTGCCGCTGGGCTTTGTCGCCAACGGCTTGGTCAACGACGCATTCACCATGACGATACCCGGCGGCGCCAATGCAGGCACGGTTGATCTCAGCGCCACCTCGGGCAGTGCGACCTTGGTGTATCAGGTGGATCTCACCAACGGCATCTTGACGGTGAGCCCGATCGACATCACCACCTCGGGCGGACTCGCCACAGTGACCGCCAATTTGACAGCGGGCGAACCGGTGAAGGTGTACGGAATACCGCAGTCCGATGGAACCTTGAAGGCTTACGTGATGACGTATTTCACGGGGAGCATGCCAGCGCAATAAGGGCAGCTTGCGTCGATTTGATCGCCGCGCGGCGCCTCGACGGACCGCGCGGCGATTTTTCTCACACCCACTCCATACTCGAAGACATTTTTGCCGCCGCGATAGGCCGTTACGATCAGCGCAGCGCTGGCCGCGGCGAACACCAGCAGGAAGAGCCACGAAGGTCTTGATCGCGACGCGGTACCGGCGCCGCGCCAGACGGCGAGCAGCACCAACAGCAGCGTGGTCGACATCGCCCATTTGACGTGCACCGAGATGGCTTGCGTGCACCGCGGCGCTCACGTCCAGATCCAGCACCGCGCCAAGTCCGCTGCCCAAGGCAAACAAGGCGGCCACCGCACCCAGACACAGGTTCCAAGTTCCCACTGTCGCGGCCGTCGCCGCCAGGGATTCGTCGCGAAGCAATCGCGCCGCCAGCAGCAGCGCCATCGCCGAGAGAACCAGCGCGATGGGAAAATGCACCACCAGCGGATGCCAGCCCGGCATGGGGCTCATGCAGGCACCGATGCGCCAAGTCGGCCGCGCCACCAACCGACTGGCATCGCGAATGCCCTCGGTCAAGGATAGCTGCGGCCGCCAGAGCAGCTCCTCGCGCAGGCGGCGCACATCGGGCACCAACAACGGCGGCTCATCGCTCGGCGCGCTGCGGGCGCCGAGCCGCACCAGATCGGGACGCCCGATTTCTTGCGCGATGCGACCGATCAAATCCGCCAATGCGACGCTCTCCCCGGAACCGATATTCACCGGCCCTTGAATGTCGCTGTCGAGGAGTTGCGCAAACGCGGCGCCCACATCGGCCACATGCAGAAAGCTGCGGATCTGCCGTCCATGGGTACACAAAGCCTCCTCATTCGCGAGCAAATGACGGATGACCGAGGGCACCAAACGGTCCGGATGTTCGTAGGGACCGAACTGAAAAAAAATACGCCCCCACGCGCTCGATAGTTGTCGGTCGCGGGAAAATTGCGCCAAGAACTTTTGCAAGGCGATCTTGCTGGCGGCATAAGGCGTCAGTGCCGTGGCCTCATCCGCCATCGGGCCCGAGATTTCGCTGCAGACACCGGCCTTGGACCAATCGTACTCCACGCAGCTCCCTGCCATGACCGCACGGACCCCGCCGCGCGCGCGAAAACTTCGCAGAAGTTGTTGACTGGAGGCCAACCAGCGAAAATTATCGGCGCTCTGCCAATAGATGCCCGGCGTCGCGATCCAGGCGAAATGCAGCAAGTGGCTCGGAGCGACCCGCCGCAATAGGTCATCCGCCTGACGCTCGCTCAGCAGGTCGGCAACGTGCGGGGATTACCCCTGCGGCCAACGCCGGGACTCGGCTGCGCGATCGGCCCCGGAGAAAACCGCGTGTATCTCGAAACCCCGGCGTGCAAGCGGCGCGATGCTCGATCGGCCGATGAAGCCGCCTGCGCCGGTCACCAACACGCGCTTGGGGTGGATCACCGCTTAAACCGGGAGCTTCAGCAGCGGGTAGGCGGCATCACGCGCCGATATCACGCTCGGATCTGAAGGCCACTCGATGCCGAACGCCGGATCGCTCCAGCGAAAGCCGCGGGCGTGCTCCGGCGCGTGAGGCACGGAAATCATGTAATACACCTCCGCCTCATCGCTCAAGGTCAGAAATCCGTGCGCGAATCCCGGCGGAATGAACAGCGCGCGGCGATTGCGCGCCGAGAGCTCGGTCCCGAACCACCGCCGGTAGTGGCGCGAAGGCGGCCTGATATCCACGATGACGTCAAATATGCAGCCCGCCGTGCAGCGCACCAGCTTGTGCTCCTCGTGAGGCGCCGTCTGATAATGCAGTCCACGCAATGTGCCCTTGCGGGCGTTATAGGACACGCTGCATTGCCGCAGCGGCGTGCCCAAGCCTTGCGCCGCGAACTGATCCGGACAATAAGCGCGCGCAAAGAATCCGCGATCATCGGCGAGCAACTCCAGATCGACGAGAAATGCGCCCGGCAATGCTGACTCGGTGAAGATCATCGGCTCATTCGATCTTCGCCAAGGGCACCGGCGTGACGAATCGCCCGCCCCAGGCGCCTATGCCCTTGAGCTGCTGCCGGATTTCATCGCGCAGATTCCATGGCAGGATCAAGACGTAATCGGGCTTGGCCTGCATCAATTCTTGCGGCGAAACGACCGGAATGTGGCGTGCCGGGCAAGAATTTGTTTTGCTTGTGCGGATTTCGATCCGCAACGAACGCGATGTCCTCGGGGGTTACGCCGCAGAAGTTGAGCAGGGTGTTGCCCTTCGCGGCGGCGCCATACGCTGCGACCCGCTTGCCCGCGCGCTTCGCATCGGCGAGAAACGCCCGCAAGGACTCCCTGCACTCCTCGACGCGTTTTGAAAATTTCAGGTAAGTGGCGAGATCCTCGAGGCCTGCGGCTTTCTCCTGCGCGCGCACCTGCTTCAAGGCGGCACTGTCCTGCAAATCCGCGCGTGCCGCGTGTGCCGCGAATATCCGCAGCGAGCCGCCATGCGTGGGCAGCCGCTCGACATCGTAGAGGCGCAGGTTGTGGCGTGCGAATACCTGTTCGATCGCATGCACCGAAAAATAGGAAAAATGCTCGTGGTAGATGGTATCGAACTCGACATGCTCGATCAGCTCCAAAAGATGCGGAAACTCGATGGTGACGTTGCCGTCCGCAAGCAGCAGCAAGGCAATGCCGGCGACGAAATCATTGAGTTGCGGCACGTGTGCAAGCACATTGTTGCCGATGATGAGATTCGCGCCGCGTCCTTGCCGCACCAAGTCCCGGGCCAGTTCCTGACCGAAAAATTCGACCCGCGTCGGAACGCCGATTTTTTCCGCGGCAGCGGCCACCGTGGCGGAAGGATCGATCCCCAGCACCGGAATGCCCATGCTCAGGAAATTCTTGAGCAGGTAGCCGTCGTTGCTGGCCAATTCGACCACGAGGCTCGCGCGCCCCAGCGCGAAACGGCTGCGCGCCATGTCGCAATACGCCTTTGCATGCGCCAGCCAGTCGTCCGAGTACGACGAAAAATAGACGTAATTGCCGAACAATTCCTGCGGTGCGACGTCGTAATCCAACTGCACCAATTTGCAGCTTTCGCACACCCTGGCGCGCAGCGGATAGCGCTTCTCCTGCTGGAATGCACCGCGGCTTTCGATGAAGGCGTTCGATGCGGGCTGCATCCCCAAATCCGCCATCGTCACCGCGAGCCGGCCGCCGCAAGCGCGGCAAACCGAGACGAGCCCTACCATGAAGCTATCCTTCCCACAGCTTCCAGGGAGCGTCGCCGCTTTCCCAGAGCGAGTTCAAATGTTGTTTGTCGCGCAGAGTATCCATCGGCTGCCAGAAGCCGCGATGCACCCAAGCCGCCAGCTGGGCGTCGGCCGCGAGACTTTCCATCGGTTCCTTTTCCCACACCGTATCGTTGCCTTCGATCCGCTCCAGGACGGCGGGATCGAGAATGAAGAATCCTCCATTGATGAGGCCGCCTTCGGCGGTCGGCTTCTCCTCGAATGAAACCACGCGCGCATCTTGCGTGACGATTCGTCCGAAGCGCGCAGGCGGCCTCACGCAGGACACGGTGGCCTGGCGGCCATGGCTTTGATGAAAGGCGATTTGCGCTTTGATGTCGATGTTCGACAGGCCGTCGCCGTAGGTCATGCAAAACGGCTCGCCCGCATTCAGGAATTTGCCGATCTGCAGCAGCCGGCCGCCGGTCATCGTCTCCTCGCCGGTGTCGACCAGCGTCACTTTCCACGGCTCGACGCGGCAATCGTGATATTCGGCGCGGTTCTCCGCCATATCGAAGGTGACATCCGCCTGATGCAAGAAATAATTGGCGAAATATTCCTTGATCATATAGCCCTTGTAGCCGAGGCAAACGATGAATTCCTTCAGGCCAAAAGCGCCATACAGCTTCATGATGTGCCACAGAATCGGCCGCGTGCCGATCTCAACCATGGGCTTGGGTCGTGTGTTCGACTCTTCGGCGATGCGCGTGCCCCTGCCGCCCGCCAGGATGACGCATTTCATGAGCGCGCCGCCGGCAACGCTTGATACCGCGCAATCTGCGCTTCGGAATATTTCGTCATGTTTTCCCCCGCCGCATGGGCCCGGTACCAGTCCGCCGTCCAGGCCAACGATTCGGCCAGCGCCAAGCGCGGACGCCACCCCAAAGAATTCTCCGCCAACCCCGAAGACAATGTCAGAGCGCCGGCCTCCGCCGGGTGCGCACCGGAAGCGCGCCGCCAGCCGGGGCGGCCCAAAAAGCTGGCGCTAAACGATTCAACCACCTCGCGCACGGTGCAAAAGGATGAGGGGTCCGGGCCAAAATTGACAGCGCGCGGGGTCGCGGCCGGCGCCGTCGCCAAGGCCTCCGCGAGGGCCAGGTAGCCCGACAAGGGCTCCAGCACATGCTGCCACGGCCGAATCGCCTCGGGATATCGCAAGGAGACCGGCTCGCCCGCCTCGAGCGCCCGGACGCAGTCCGGGATCAGCCGATCTTTCGACCAATCGCCGCCGCCAATGACATTGCCGGCACGCGCCGTGGCGATCGGCGCCGCGCCGCCGAAGAAACAGTCGCGAAAACTTGCCGTCAATAGCTCGGCGCAAGCCTTGCTGTTGCTGTAAGGATCATGACCGCCCAGGCGGTCGCTTTCGACAAAGGGACGGCCCGCGCCGTGGTTTTCGTAAACCTTGTCGCTCGTCACCACGAGTACGCATTGCAATTGCCGAAGAGCCCGGCATGCCTGCAGCACGCTGCCCGTGCCGAGCACGTTGGTCGCATAGGTTGCGAGCGGGTCGCGATACGATTCCCGCACCAACGCCTGCGCCGCCATGTGAATGACGATATGCGGATCGGCCGCAATCAGCGCATCGCGCACCTGGCGCTCGTCGCGGATATCGGCGATGTGCGAGGCGCAGGCAGCGCTCAGAAGCGCGAACATGCTCGGCTCGGTGTGCGGCGCGAGCGCATAGCCCGTCACCTTCGCGCCCAGCTGTTGCAGCCAAAGGTTCAGCCATGCGCCCTTGAAACCGGTGTGCCCGGTCAAGAACACCCGTTTATCCCGCCAAAACGTCGCCATGGAGGGTGCGATGATTTATCCCGCCTTCTTGTCCCAATACGACCTCAGCGTTCGCAGGTAAGGGCGCGCGCCGCCGACACCCAGCGCATTGCTGCTGCGGATCTGCAGGGTCCAGAACTTCGCAAAGCGTCGCAACAGCAGAAATACGTCGAGGTATTGCCGGCGGCCTTGGGTCGCATAGGCGATCTTCAAGGCATCGCAAATGATGGCGGCCGGCAATTTATAGATGCGGGAGCGCGCGGCAAACGGGTCGCGCGCGCGCGCCACGAACTTCGGGTCGGTGATCAGAATCCAGGTGGCCACCCGTTCCATGAGAAAGATCTTCATCTGCACTTCGCGCCGCCCGCGGTACTGCGTGGCCGTGCGCAGTTCCGCGCCGAGAGGATCTTGCGCAGTTTCCGCGATCGCGAACAGCTGCTCGGTGATCTCCAACCACGCCCGCCAGAAGCGCGGTTTGGCGATGAAATAATTGGAATGCACGGTATTTCTCGAGTCCGAAACCAGGCTTCGAAGCGGCTGCGGAAATTCAAGCCGCGCGAAAAACCTCTCGGCGACGCTCAGCAGCCCCGGGTGCTCGGCATCGCCATGTTCGAATACGTTCAAATAGAAGGCGCTGTTGTGGATGCTCGGACTGAACAGCACCACATCCGTGGCCGGATCCGAGCTGCGAATGAAATCCATCACCTCCGCGGCGCCTAAATTGGTTTTCAGTTTGAACTTCGGCGACAGAAAACCGTAGAAGGCGTCCTCGTCCAGGGGCCCATTCAGCAAAAATTTCCGGATCGGCCAATATTCGTACCAATCGGGACGCTCATTGGTCGAGTTGTCCAAAACATGGAAGCCAGGGTCCAGGTCTTGCCGGGATGTGTAGTGATTGAGTATCTGATATGTATGCACGGCATGCATGCTTGAAGCATACCGACTTAATGCCGTTGCCGCGAGATCACTCCGCCGCCAAGCGATTCAACAGCGCCAGGTAATTCGCGCGGTAACCCTTGAGCGCATAACGCTGTTCCACGTGCTGGCGCCCCCTGGCGCCGAAGCTGGCACGCAGCCCGGGCGAGACGATCAACTTCTCCAAGCTGCTTTCCCATTCCTCGACGCCGCTGGCGTGATAGCCGTTGATGCCGTCCATTACCGCCTCGGTGTTGGCGCCCACCGGGGATGCGACGCAGGGCAGCGCGGCGGCCATGTACTGCAGCAGCTTGAATGCGCACTTCCCCCGCGACCACGCGTCATCCGTGAGCGGCATGACGCCCACGTGCGCGCCGGCCAGACTGTGCGCCTCGGTGGCGGAACTCCATGGCACACGTTCGACCTCAACGTCATTCCAGTCCGGAAACTCCGAACAGATCACGCGCATCTTGAGGCCGCGGTGGCGCTTGCTCAGGCGCGCCAATGCCGGGCGGATCATATCCAGGTAGATCAAGTTCTCGGGACTGCCGATCCAGGCGATGGTGGGTGGCTCGGCGGGACCGGCGAACGTGGCCTCGTAGCGGGCCGCATCGATCGAGGTCGGGAGCACGACGATCTCCTTGGCCGCAGCGCGCGCCACGCCCGCCAGAACCTCATTGCCCGCGGCTACCACATCGACCCAGCGGCAGGTGGCGGCAAATTTTTGCTTGCGCCAGGCCGATTCGTCGGGAAGATCCCCCAGCCGGCGCGGCTTGCGCACATAGATGGCATCGTCCACATCGAACACGCGGCGCCGGCTGAACGCTGCAAAGATGCGCGCCTCGATCGAGCTCAGCTTGATCTGGTGCAGCACGGTGACATCGGCCCATCGCAACAGCCCGCGCCGCTCCCAGGTGCGAAGCCCGTAACGTCCGCCCGGGAATTGCTCTGCGCGCACCTGCCATCCCGCTGCCTGCAAAGGCTCGATCAGACTGCGCATGCGGTGCCGATAAGACGGCTGCTCCAGACCATACCCCAGCAGCATGACGCTTGGCATATCGTTGCGCCTTACGCCATCTCAGCCAGGTGGGTGAGCGCGTTCAGCGCGATCTCAACGCCATTCGCCAGCTTCAGATTTGCGGCACGCCGGCTCAAGGCCGCGCGTGCCGGCTCATCGTGCAAAAGCTTGGTTGCGGCTCGCAGAATCCCGGCGGCGCTCAAGTCCGCCGCCGCCGCGACACCGGCCGCGACGCAGGCCTGGATGCGCTTTGGCTGGTCCCCCGCGATGGGCGCCGCGATGCACGCGCATCCGCAGGCTATCGCCTGCAGCAGCGTGGACCCGCCGTTGGTGATCGCGAGGCGCGCGTGACTCAGCAAATCCGCGAGGTCCGCTTGCGGCAGCGAATCGAAGCAACGCAGGCGCGGGTTCGGCAAGACAGCATTTGCCAAACCCGGCCGCGCCCGCGTCGCGGCGTCCGGCGCTCGCGTCGGGCCGACGAACACCACCGTTTCAGTTTCCGCGAGCGCGTTGGCGGCTCCCAAGAATTGCTCTGCGGCATCATCGGCGCCGGGATGTCCGGTGCCGCCGCCCGGCACGATGAGCAAGTAGCTGCCCTGCTTCAATCCCACGCGTGCCACGATCGAGTCCTCCTCCGGACCGCGACGCGACAATATGACATCCAAATAGCGCACGGTGGGCCGGCCGAGCCGCTTGAGTTTGAAGCGTTCCCACCAGGCAAGATCGCCGGCGATGAGCTGCGGGTAGGCAATCCAGTGCTCGTCGAGAAGCCGCATCCAGCGCCAGCGGAATGCTTTGCGCCGCTGCCGCGCCCGAGAGCTGATGAACACGATCCTTGCTCCCGCGGCGTGCGCGGCGCGCAACTGCGCGCTACGGCCAGCATTGTCGAAGATCACGATGGTCGGCTGGAACTCTTTGATCAGACGCGCCACGGCCCTGCTATGAAACGTGGGCGATGAATCCAACAGCGTCGCCGCGAACGGCACCGTTGCAGCATACGGCGCCTGGCGGCTCAAGATGAAATGAATCTCTGCATGCGGCCAACGCCGCCGCGCCGCGCGCGCAATGGCCGCGCTGCGCGCATATTCACCCATGCCAAAGGCGCCGGAAACCGGCACGAACAGGATTCGCGGCTCGCTACGCAAAGGCCGTGAACCAGCGGTCCAATACGAGTAAATACCAGGCTCGCCTGAATTCGGTGCCCACCATCCGCCGCAAAACGCCGCGATCCCTGAGGCGCCGCACCGCGTCTTGCATCAGATGGGGGTTCTGCTTGAGCCATCGATGCACCGGCAGACCAAAGCCCGATTTGGGCCGATTCAAGTGATTGGGCGGCAATCTCGGTTCCATGAGGCGGCGCACCAACAGCTTGCCGCGTCTTCGCCGTTCATCGACCAGCAGCTGCGGATCGACGCTCAACATGAATTCCACCAGACGATGATCCAGCAGCGGCGGCCGCACCTCCAGCGAATGTGCCATGCTGGTGCGGTCGACCTTGGTCAGAAGGCCCTCCGCCAGGTCCGTATTGAGATCGAGCCAGCGCAGCTGCGCCAGCGGCCGCAAATCGTCGCGCCAATATTGGCGGTAGAACCACAGGTAATCGTAATCCGGCGCGGTCCAGGCAGGTGCCAGGAGAGAATCGATTTGTTGAGCCGTCATCCCGCCCAAGGCCGCGGCATAGGCCGGCAGGCCTTCATAAGCACGGCGTTGCATCGAGGAGGCCAGGCGCGACAAGGGCGGCAAATGCCGGGCCAGGGACCGATTCAAAAAATTCGATCGGCCGCCGACGCGCGACCAATAACGCGGATAGCCGCAAAAAATCTCATCGCCGCCCTCGCCGCTCAACGCGACCGTGACTTCGCGGCGTGCGAATTGCGCCACCAAATAGTTCGACCAGGCCGCGCTATCGCCGAAGGGCTCGTCGAACAAGGCCGGCATTCGGTCGAGCGCCCCCGCGAAATCCGCCTGCGGCGCCGTCATTTCCAAATGTTCCGTATCCAAATGCGCAGCGACCTGCCGCGCCGCTTCCGCTTCCGAGCGGCCGCCCCGTTCGAAGCCCAGCGTATAGGTGCGCGGCGCGTCCAAATAGTAGGCGGTGAGCGCGGAGTCGATGCCGCCGCTCAAGAAAACACCGACGGGAACATCCGACACGGTGTGCTGCGGAACTATCTCGCGCAGCAACGCGTCGAGCTGCGCGACGGTGTCCTCGCCGCTGCGCTCGACGATCTCGGTCGACGGGTTCCAAAAGCGCTCGATGCTCACCTTGCCGCCCCGCCATGTCAGGGTGTGCGCCGCCGGCAATTTGCAGATCCCGCGGTAGATGGATTTGGGCGCCGGAATGTAGCCGTGGAATAAAAAATCCCGCACCGCGCTCTGGTCGATCTCGGGGGCGCCGAGCAGCATGAGCGATTTGAGTTCGGATGCGAACGCAATGCCGTCCGGCAGCAGGCGGTAGTACAACGGCTTGATCCCGAGCCGATCCCGAACCAGCAGCAGCGTTTTGGAGCGGCTGTCCCAACTGGCGAAGGCAAACATGCCGACCAGGCGCGAAAGGCAGGAGGCTCCCTCGCTCGCGATAAGCCGCAGCACCACCTCGGTGTCGCCGCTCGATGCCCATGGCCCCGGCAAGGCGGCCCGCAGCCGCTCGTGATTGTAGAGCTCGCCGTTGTAGGTCAGCACATGGGAGCCAAATACCATCGGCTGCCGGCCGGCGTCGCTCAGATCCTGTATCGCGAGCCTGCGATGCGACAACGCAACGCCGGGCTCGGTCCATACGCCATCGCCGTCCGGACCCCGGTGTTCAATGCGTTGCGCCATGATGAGCGCTAGCTCGGCGCTCGCTTGCGAGCCGATGATTCCGGCGATGCCACACATGGCGGCAGTCTAACGCGGCTGCGCCGCGATGTACCGCCGGGCCCTGGCAGCCGTTGGCGCTAGCCATCAGGCAAAGGTTCGTTTAGGGTGCGCGCTGGAGCTGCGAATACATGGCAACACCCGCCGATCAACGATTGCTGGAACTGCTGGGAAGATGGCTCGAGAGTCTCGAGCTGCACAGCAAGTATTCGTCGCTGGATGACGACAGCTATTGGAAGGTCCAGCCCTGGTCTGAGCATCAGCGGCCCGACGCGCTGGATCGTCAATCTCGCCAAGCAAAAAACCCTGGCGCTGCGCGCTCAAGTCGAGCAACGCGCCAAGGCAGGGGATACCCAGTTCTCGGATGCGCTCGAGCTGATGGCATTCCTCGCCAATCTGGTGGGCGCCGAACACATCGAACGATTCATTCCGGTCGCGGACGCGCGCAATGAACGCGACCTGTCGCCGAAACCGGCTGAGCGCGCCTCCGATAGCACGATTCAGCAAGCGAGCGCAACCGCCAGCGCCACGCGCGAAATGCCTAAATTCCTGGCTGCCAAACGCGCACCGCCGCCCGCCGGCACCGCGCAGGTCGCCCGAAACGAGCGCAAGCTCGCAGCCGCGGTCAAACCGGCGCCGCGAGCGCCGATCAAAACGCCGGCGAAGAAGCCGGCCGCGCAAACCGAGCGCCCCGGGCCCTCCGAGGATGCACGAGACCAGGTGATCGCCGATGCGGCCCGCTTGGTACAATGGGGCAGGAAATGGTTCGAGCTGCCGGAACTGATTGCCCGCATGGCGGACCGTCCGATCACTGCCCGATGTGCGGCGGATACTTGAAGGAAAATAAAGTGGCGATTGAAAAGAAAGCCGGGCACATTCATAGGAGCCTGCTGAGTATTCCCTGTGGCCGCGGGCACGTGCTGCTCGCAACATGAACAATTTTTTAGGGAACCACTTGCAACGATCCAGGCTCCAAGGCGCGAATGATCACAATGAAAAACCTCTCCAAGCGGTACGGCGATAAGCTGGCTGTCGATGATCTGACATTTTCGGTGGCACCCGGCGAGGTACTGGGATTCCTCGGGCGCCAATGGCGCCGGCAAATCGACCACCATGCGCATGATTGCGGGTTTCGTTTCGCCCTCACGGCCGGGCAAGTCGTCGGTCTGCGGGCATGATATTGAAAAAGCACCGGTGGCGGCCAAATCCTGCATGGGATATTTGCCGGAAGGCGCGCCCAGCTACGGCGAAATGACGGTCAGCGAATTCCTCGACTTCGTCGCGGATATCCGCGGCTTGAGCGGCGAGCGGCGGCGCGAGCGGCGCAATGTCGTCATCGATCGGCTTGGCCTCGCGCCGGTCATCGAGCAGGTGGTCGAGACGCTCTCCAAAGGCTTTCGCCGGCGCGTCGGCCTGGCCCAGGCGTTGATCCACGACCCTCAGGTCCTGATTCTGGATGAACCCACCGATGGACTCGATCCCAATCAAAAACACGAAGTGCGGCGCCTCATCAACGAATTGAGCAAGGACAAGCTGGTAATCGTCTCGACCCACATCCTGGAAGAGGTGCACGAGGTATGCACCCGCGCCATCATCATCGCCAATGGCCGCATCGTCGCCGACGAGACCCCGACCGCGCTCGAGGCCCGTTCGCGCTATCACCACGCAGTGAGCTTGCGATTCGAAAAGGACGCCGAATTGACCGCGGCGATTCGCGAAATCGCAGGTTTGCCGGAGGTGTCGGCAGTCGAGTCGGATGCGCGCGAGCGCCGCCTCACGGCGCTCCCGAAGTCCGGCGCCAATGTGCTCGCGGCGGTCAGCGCCATGATCGACCGCAACGATTGGGATGTGCCGGAGCTGCACTTGGAATCCGGGCGGCTCGATGAAGTGTTCCGCTCGCTGACGGATCCGAAAGGCATCGATGTGTCCTCCGCCGCGGAGCTCGAGTCATGAACAAGGTGTGGGTGGTTTTCCGGCGCGAATTGCGCAGTTATTTCGCGACACCGTTGGCCTATGTATTCATCGTCATCTTTCTGGTTCTCGCTGCCGTTTTCACTTTTCAGGTGGGCGGCTTTTTGGAGCGCAACCAGGCCGATCTGCAAGCGTTTTTCCGCTGGCATCCGTGGCTATATCTGGTTCTCATCCCGGCGATCTCGATGCGGCTGTGGGCGGAGGAGCGCAACAGCGGCAGCATCGAATTGCTGATGACATTTCCGATTACCTTGTGGCAGGCGGTCGTCGGCAAATTTCTCGCCGCCTGGTGCTTTGCGGGTGTGGCGCTGCTCCTGACCTTCCCCGTGTGGATCACCGTCAACTATCTGGGGTCTCCCGACAACGGCGCCATCGTCGCCGCCTACATCGGCAGCTTCCTCATGGCGGGCGGTTTCTTGGCCATCGGCATGTGTTTGTCCGCTGCCACCCGCAACCAAGTGGTGGCGTTCATCACCGCGGCATTGATCGGCTTCGTGTTTCTGCTCGCGGGCTTTCCGCTGGTGCTCGACTTCGTACGCGGGGTGCTTCCGCAGAGCATCGTCGATGCGATCGCATCATTGAGCTTCTTCACGCATTTCGATGCGATCTCCAAGGGCGTGATCGATCTGCGCGACCTCGTGTACTTCGCCGCGCTGATCGCCTTTTGGCTGGCCGCCACGGCCCTGGTACTCGATATGAAGAAGGCGGAATAAGTGAACGGCAATCGTTGGCAAAGATTGGGGATGGGCATCGGCGGATTGGTTTTGCTCGCCGTTTTGTTTTTGGGCGTCATCATGCTGTCGAATGTGGGCTTGCGCGGCATGCGCCTGGATTTGACCCAGAACAAGCTCTACACCTTGAGCAGCGGCACGCAGCAGGTGCTGCGGGAACTGAAAGAGCCGATCAATCTATATTTTTATTTTTCGCGCGACGTCGCCGCCAAACAGTCGCCGCTGATTCTTCCCTATGCCGCGCGCGTGCGCGAGTTTCTGGAAGAGATTGCGGCGCGCGCCGGCGGTAAGATTCATCTTCACGTGATCGATCCGCAGCCGTTCTCCGACGACGAAGACCGCGCCGCGGAGTTCGGCCTGCAGGCGCTGCCGGCGGGCAATACCGGCGAGTCGCTGTATTTTGGACTGGCGGGGACCAACTCGACCGATGGCCGCTCCTCTATTCCGGCCTTCCAACCCGATCGCGAGGAGTTTCTGGAATACGACGTGGCGAAGCTCATCCAAGACCTCGGCACCTCCAAAAAGCCGGTGATCGGATTGATGAGTTCCATCGGCCTGCAGGGACAATTCAATCCCCAGACCGGACAGATGGGCGAGCCCTGGCCGATCTACACCCAGCTGCAGCAGTTGTTCAACATCCGCACCTTGACTTCGGACCTCGATCACATCGATAAAGATGTCGATGTACTGATGCTGGTGCATCCGAAACAACTGCCGCCCAAGACGCTTTACGCCATCGATCAATTCGTCATGCGCGGCGGCAGAGTGTTGCTGCTGGTCGATCCCGACGCCGGCGCGGATTTGAGCGGGCAGAATCCTTCCAATCCCATGGCGGCCGCCATGGCCAATCATTCGTCCGATCTGGAACCGCTGCTCCAGACCTGGGGCGTCGATTACGATCCCACCAAGGTGATCGGCGATCTAGGCCTCGGGCTGGAGGTGCGCACCAATGCATCCACCGCCCCGGTTCGTCACATCGGCATCCTGGGATTGCGCCAGGCCAACATGAATCCCAAGGACGTGGTGACGGCGTCGCTGGAGTCCATCAACATGGCGACGCCGGGCTTCCTGACGCAGCGGGCCGGCGCCAAGACCAGTTTCGAACCCCTGCTGATGAGTTCCACGAACGCCGAGCCTCTGCCCGCGCAACGATTCAAGGGACTGGTCGATCCCTCGGCACTGCGCGACGGCTTCAAGGCAACGGGCATCCGCTACACCCTCGCCGCGCGCATCACCGGCCCGGTGAATTCGGCCTATCCGAGTGGTCCGCCCGCGGATCAGAAGCCCGCGGCCGGTCCGCCGGTCGCGCACCTGACCAAGTCGAACACTCCCGCCAACATCGTGGTGATTGCCGATACCGACTTTTTGATGGACTACCTGTGGGTGCAGCAACGCGAATTGTTCGGCCAGCGGATCGCGCAAGCCTTTGCCAACAACGGCGATTTGATCGCCAACATCCTCGATAACTTGAGCGGCAGCAGCGCCTTGATCAGTATTCGCGGACGCGCGTCCTTTTCGCGCCCCTTCGAGCGCATCGATGCGCTGAAGCGGCAAGCCGACGAGCGCTTGCGCGCCAAGGCGCTGGAGCTGCAAGCGGAGCTGCAGCAGACCGAAAGCAAATTGAGCGAATTGCAAAGCAAGCGCAACGATCAGAGCTCCATCATGCTCTCGCCCGAGCAAGAGGCGGAACTCAAACGCTTCACCGCGGAAAAGACTCGCGTTCGCAAGCAATTACGCGAGACTCAGCGAGGCTTGGACGTCGACATCAATCGGCTGGGTGCGCGCTTGAAGATCATCAACATTGGCGTCGCGCCGCTCGTCGTGGCGATTGCCGGGTTCGTCATTTTGTCGATGCGCCGCCGCCGCCGCACCGCTGCTCCGCGGTCCACGGCGAAGAATTCGCCATGAGCCGGCAGCAATTCATCGCGTTGACTGTTGCCGCGCTTGTGGCGCTATCCGCAGCCGTGTATTTGAGCTCGCGGCGCAACGCCGCCGGCGAAGTGCATGGCCTGCCGCTGCTGCCGTCGCTGTCGGGCGAGTTGAACACCGTGAACTCCTTGAGCGTGCTGAAAGGCAGCCCAACCCCCTCGGTCACGATTCACAAACAGGGCGATGCGTGGACGGTCGTGGAGCGCGCCAATTACCCGGCCGACGTGTCGAAACTGCGCACTCTGCTGCTGTCCTTGAGCGACGCCAGGATCATCGAACAGAAGACCTCCAATCCCGCCAATTATCCGATCATCGGCGTTGAGGATCCGACCAAAGCGGGCGCAACCGGCGCGCAAATCGAAATACTCGCGAAAGACGGCAAACTGGACGTCATCGTCGGCAAACCGGCCGAGCAAGGCAGCTTTGTCAGGCGTGCGGGCGAGAAGGGCAGCTACGTTGTCGAGCCGGCGATCTCCATCGAAGCCGAACCGCGCTATTGGATCGACACGCGTCTGCTCGACCTCTCCGCCGACAAGATACAAAGCATCCAATTCAAGCCGGAAACCGGACCCGGCTATACGCTGCGCCGGGTGAGCGAGCCTCGGCCTGCGCCCGCGGCGCCGGCTCCCGCGAAGCCTGGCAATGCTGCCACGGCCAAGGGCGGCGCCCCGAACGCCGCCACCGGCGCGCCGGCTGCGACCGCCGCAGCACCAGCCACGCCTGCCCCTCCGGCCGCGGCCGCATCCAGCAAATTTGTCCTCGATGGCGTGCCGAGCGGCCGACAGGCCGTGGACTCCAACGCGCTGGCGCCCTCCCCCAGCACCCTCGGCAATCTGACCGACGATGATGTGGCACCGGTCGGGACCATCGATTTCAGCAAGCCTGCAACCGTCGTTGTCACGCTCTCTGACGGCAGTGTGATCACCCTGACGGGTGCCGCCGCCGGCGAGAAGCGCTGGATTCAGATCGCGGCGCCAAAAGATGCCGCCTTGAGCGCCAAAACCAGCGGCCGCGCATTCGAGATCGCCAACTACCGCTACGATCAAATTTTCAAGCCTTTGGAACAGCTGCTGGTGCCGAAGCCGGCGCCGAGCCCCAAACCCGCGACGCCGAGCCGACACTCTGCGCCGGGCGCGAAATCACCGCCCAGCGCAAAGAAACCGGCAGCCGCGCCCCGCTCGTGAGCGGCGGCACGCGTGCCGGATTCGGACGCCGGCTGGCGGCGTTGGTGTACGACGCATTTCTTCTGACCGCCCTGTTGATGATCTTTACCGCGGCCGCGCTTTTCTTCACGCATGGCGCCGCCGTGGTACCGGCGACCGCGGGCCGCTGGGCCTACGTCTATCGAGCTGGCCTGGTGCTCGTCATCGCCGGCTATTACGCGCTCAACTGGCTGCGGAGCGGGCAGACTCTCGGCATGCGTGCGTGGCGCCTGCGCACCGTGAGCGATTGCGGCGAGACTCTCGGCCTGCGCGCCGTGCTGTTGCGCGTCTGCTTTGGATTGATTGCCTGGGCGCCGGCGGCGTTGGGCGTGTTGTGGCTGTACCTCGACCCGCAACACCTGGCGCTGCATGATCGGCTCTCGAAAACGCGGGTGATTCGTCTATCGAGTTCTTGATATCGCAATCAAGGTGCAAACTCCGACCACCGCGGTCGGCAACCAACCGACCAGCGCCGGATTGAGATTGAAAAGCTGTCCACCGTTCTCGACGGTGCGGGTGATGAGGAAGAACACCACGCCCAGCAGCGCGCCGACAACGGTGCGGGTTCCGGCGCCCGTGGTGCGCAGTGGGCCGAACACAAAGGGCAGCGCCAGCAGGGTCACAACGATCACGGCGAACAGTCTGGCGATGCGCGACCAATAGCCAATCTGGTACGACGCGGTCTCGAGATTGTTGCGCCTCAGGTGGTCGATATAGGAAGCCAGTCCGTGAAGCGTCAGCATCTGCGGATCGGTGGCGGCAAGGCCCAGAAACTCGGGGTTCACCGTCGAGCGCAACGTGAGTTCGCCAACCGTATCGCCCTCGACCTTGTCCTTCTCGAAGCGCGAGGTGGCCACGTTGTGCAAGCGCCAACGTCCCGGGTCGGCGACCGAGATGCGCGCCGCTCTTTGAATGGAACGCAGGCGGGTCGGTCCATCCAATTCGAACACCGACACGCCGCCGAACGCCCGGTCCACTTCACCGGTTTGCACCCGCAAGATCCGATTGCCGTCCTTGACCCAGGCACTGCTGGTACCTGCGAAGCTGACATCGGCCAATTTGGCGGTGGTCTTCTCGCGCTTGGCGAATTGCGACATGGACGGCGCGGCATATTCGCCGATGCCGAACATGATGAGGGCAAGCGTCAAGCCGGCGAGTCCCACGGGCCACGCGATGCGCCAGACCGATACGCCCGATGCCCGCGTGACCACGAGTTCGCTGCCGGCGGCCAGATTGCCCAGCCCCATCAGTGCGCCGATCATTCCACCGATGGGCAGCAGCTCGAATGCGGTTTGCGGCAGATTCAGGAGCGTGAACAAGAACGCGTCGCCCGCGCTGTAGTTGCCGACGCCGATGTCGCTTTGCTCGCTGATGAACAGGACCAGCGCAGCCAACGCCAGCAGTACCGCCATGGTCATGAGCGTGTAGAGCAACACGGTTCGATAAAGATACCGATCGAGGGTGTTCATGGCTTCCTCGCGTCGCGCATCAGCAAGTACACGCCGACACCCAAGGCCGCGGCATGCACCCACCACACGCCGATGGCGGGCGGCAGATCGCTCTTCTCCACCCAGCTCTTCGAGGCGGAGAGCAAGCTCGAATAGATGACGTAGGCCACGATTGCAAAGCCGACTCGCGCATAGCGCCCCTGCCTCGGCCGCAGTTTGCTCAAAGGCAGCGCGATCAGGGTGAGCACGAGCGCCATGAGCGGCGTGGATGCCCTGAATTGCAGTTGCGCAATATCGGACGGGTCGCGCGAGCCCAAAAGTGCAATCGTCGGCTTGGCATCGGGGTCCACGGAGGGGCGCACGTCCTGCGGCGTGGCGATGGGAATACCGTGCTCGCGGAACTCAATGATGCGGAAATCGTCCTGCCCAGGGACGCCTTCATAGCGCCGGCCGTTGAAGAGCGTCACCAGGTGCATTCCGGCCGCATTCGCCTTGGTATAGGTGGCGGTTTCGGCCAACGCCACCTCGATTCGTCCCTGCACTTCGCGCTGCACGAACACGTTGTGCAACACGCCGTCCTGATCGACGTGCTCGGCATAGAACACGGCATCGCCGCCGCTGAAGCCGCGAAACTTTCCCGCGTCGAGCTGGCCGAATTGCGCCTCCTTTATCGCCGATTGGCGCAGCAGCTGCACCTGGCTGTCGGCGCGCGGCACCTGGACGAACGTCAGCCATCCTAAGCCGGCGGCGATAATGACGGCAAAACAGAACATCGGCGCGAGCAGGCGCGACGGGCCGAATCCGCAGGCCTGCAGCGCCGCCATTTCGCTGTCGTGGTACATGCGGCCGAGAGTCAAGACCACGGCGAGCAGCAATCCGACCGGCACGATCACCGAGAGATTCATGATCGCGCCCAGCGCGATGAGATCGAAGACGACGCCCCGTCCGTACTGATTCTCGGCGGCTTGGCCGAGCACCCGGGATAGCTGATTCGACACCAGAATCGCGACCAAAACGCCCGTCACGGCAAGCCATGTCTGCACGACTTCGCGCAAGACATATCTTTGCACTGTCCATTTCATGCGGCCAGCTTAGAGCCTTACCAATAATCTAGTAAACTATTTGCACACACCTTGAGTGAACACCGAAATAAAACGGAGCTGAATGACATGGAATTCGAGGCAATAGTTGATGCCAAAGCGCGGGCGCCTGCGGGTTGCGCCGCGGTCGGCATTTATGAGAACGGCGATCTGGGCGTGGCAGCCCGCCAGGTCGACAAGCAATTGGAGGGTTTGATCACCCGCCTTTTGGACGGCGGTGATTTTGCCGCCAAGCTGGGCGACACTCTGATGCTGCCGCTGCCTTCCGGCTCGGCTGCATCTCGGCTGTTGCTGGTAGGTCTCGGCACGCGCGCGGCTTTTGGCCGCAAGCAATACCGCAAGGCGATGCTGTCCTGCGCCCAGGCTCTCGCCAAGACCGGCGCGGACGACGCGGCTGTCTACCTCGCCATGGAGCCGGTGCCCGAGCTCGACATTCAGTACCGGGCGCGCATCGTCGCCGAAGTGTTCTGCGCCGCGGCGTACAAAATCCCCGATCTGAAGACCTCGCCGAAGCCAAAAGCGCGCCGCTTGACCACCCTCAAGGTGGCAGCAGCCGACGCGCGCGCCGCGAAAACGGCGGCGGCGGGCCTGCGCCAGGGTGCCGCCATTGGCAGCGGGCTCGCCTTTGCACGCGACCTGGCGAATTTGCCGCCCAATGTCTGCACGCCGGCCTACATGGGAACCCGCGCGCTGCAGATGGCCAAGCAATTCCCGAGCCTCAAAGCCAAAGTCGTGGATGAGAACGGCATCAAGGCGCTGAAAATGGGCGCCTTCCTGGCCGTCGCGCAAGGCTCGGACCAGCCGCCGCGCCTCATCGTGTGCGAGTATCGCGGCACGCGCAAGGACACGGCGCCGATTTGCCTGATCGGCAAGGGCATTACATTCGACTCCGGCGGGATCTCCCTCAAGGAGCCGCCCGGCATGGATGAGATGAAGTTCGACATGAGCGGCGGCGCCGCGGTGCTGGGAGCCGTGCGCGCAATCGCGGAAATGAAGCTGCCGATCAATGTGGTTGCGATCGTTGCAGCCGCCGAAAACATGCCCAACGGCAGCGCGGTCAAGCCGGCCGACATCGTAACCACCATGTCGGGACAGACGGTCGAAATCCTCAATACCGACGCCGAAGGCCGGCTGGTGCTGTGCGATGCCATTACCTACAGCCGGCGCTACAAACCGGCCGCCGTCGTGGATGTCGCCACGCTGACGGGCGCATGCATCGTCGCGCTCGGCAATCAGATCAGCGGTCTGATGAGCAACACGCCGGCTTTGGCCCAGGAGTTGGAATCCGCCGGGATTCGCGCCGACGATCGCGCTTGGCGCATGCCGATCGGCGAAGAGTATGCCGACCTACTGAAGAGCAACTTCGCCGATATCGCCAATGTCGGCGGCCGCGAGGGCGGCGCCTGTACCGCCGCCTCGTTCCTCGGCAAGTTCGCCAAGGATCTCAAGTGGGCCCACCTGGATGTGGCGGGAACGGCCTGGGTGAGCGGCGCACAAAAAGGCAGCACCGGGCGGCCGGTGCCTTTGCTGGTCGATTTCCTGATTCATCGCGCCAAGGCGTCATGACGGAGCGCGTCGACTTCTACGTTCTCAAAAGTGCCGCCGCCCGACAGCGCTGGAACTTTGCCTGCCGCCTGACCGAAAAAGCCTATCTCAAGGACTTGAAGATTGTGCTCGTCAGCGACACGCTGGCCGATGCTCAAGCGCTCGATGAATTGCTTTGGACCTTCAACGAGCGCTCGTTCATCCCGCACAAAGTGTGTCTCGACGAGCAATCGGTGGACCCGGCGACCCCGGTTCATCTCACCGTGGAGACGGCGATGCCCGCGGCGGACCTCCTGGTCAATCTGGCGCGGCGGCTGCCGCCGCAATTTCAGCGTTATCCGCGCATCGCCGAAGTGATCGACGCGGACGAGGAGCGCCGGCGTCTCGGACGCGAGCGCTTCAAGGCTTATCGCGATCTGAAGCTGCCCTTGGAGACGCACCAGATTGAAGACGCTGCAGATGTTTGAGCGCGCGCATCATCATGGATAAGGCTTACTCGCCCGCCGATATCGAAACGCGCATCTACGCGCAGTGGGAGTCCCGCGGATATTTCGCGCCCTCGCGGCACGGGGCCCGCGTTCTCGATCGTCATCCCTCCGCCGAATGTCACCGGCACGCTGCACATGGGGCATGCTTTTCAAGACACCATCATGGATGCCCTGACGCGCTTTCATCGCATGCGCGGCTTCGATACGTTGTGGCAGCCGGGCACCGATCATGCCGGCATCGCCACGCAGATGGTGGTCGAACGCCAGCTCAATGCCGCGGGACAAAGCCGCGCCGAGCTGGGACGCGATGCGTTCGTGGCGCGCGTCTGGCAATGGAAGGAAACCTCCGGCGGGATCATCGCCAAACAAATGCGGCGCTTGGGCGCTTCGGTCGATTGGCAGCGCGACGTCTTTACCCTGGATCCCGCCATGTCGCTCAAGGTGACCGAGGTGTTCGTCCGCTTGTACGAGGACGGTCTGATCTATCGCGGCAAGCGCCTGGTGAATTGGGATCCGATTTTGAAAACGGCGCTGTCGGACCTCGAAGTGGTCGCCGACGAGGAGACCGGATCGCTCTGGCATTTGCGCTATCCCTTGAGCGACGGCCCGGGCTATCTGGTCGTCGCCACCACGCGGCCGGAGACCATGCTGGGCGATGCCGCAGTCGCCGTGCATCCGGACGATGAACGCTACCGGCATTTGATCGGCCGCACGGTGCGGCTGCCGCTGACCTGAGCGCGAACTGCCGATCATCGCGGACGCCTATGTGGATCCGACTTTCGGCAGCGGCTGCGTCAAGATCACGCCGGCTCATGACTTCAATGACTATGAGTTGGGGCAGCGGCACAACCTGCCCATGATCAATATCATGACCCTGGACGCCGCGCTCAATGACAGCGTACCGCTCCCCTACCGGGGTCTGGATCGATTCGTCGCGCGGGAAAAAATTCTCGCCGACCTGGACGCCCTGGGACTCATCGAGCGCATCGAACCGCATAAGCTCACGGTACCGCGCGGCGATCGCAGCAACGCGATTCTCGAGCCGCTGCTGACCGATCAGTGGTTCGTCGACATCAAGCCGCTGGCCGCGCCCGCCATCCGCGCGGTTGAGGACGGCCGGGTGCGCTTCGTGCCCGAGACCTGGACCGGCGTCTATTACGACTGGATGCACAAAATCCGCGATTGGTGCATCAGCCGCCAACTCTGGTGGGGCCATCGCATTCCCGCCTGGTATGACGCGGAAGGCCGCTGCTACGTCGCGCGCAGCGAGGCTGAGCAAGGCGCTTGCACGGCATCGCGCGCCGATGTGCCCTTGCGCCAGGACGATGACGTGCTCGACACCTGGTTCTCATCGGCGCTATGGCCGTTTTCGACCCTGGGCTGGCCGGAAAAAACCTCGGCGCTGCAGACCTATTATCCCACCTCCGTGTTGGTGACGGGTTTCGACATCATCTTCTTCTGGGTTGCCCGCATGATGATGCTGGGCCTTAAATTCATGGGCGACGTACCGTTTCGCCGGGTGTACATCCATGGCCTGATTCGCGACCAAGACGGCCAGAAGATGTCCAAATCCAAGGGCAACGTCATCGACCCGCTCGATATTGTCGACGGCATCTCCCTGGACGCGCTGCTCGGGAAGCGCACCACCGGCCTCATGCAGCCGCAGATGAAAGCCGCCATCGAGAAGGCGACGCGCAAGCAGTTTCCGCAAGGAATCGCTGCGTATGGAACCGATGCGCTGCGCCTGTGCTTCGCGCGGCTCGCCACGCAAAGCCGCGACCTGCGCTTCGACATGGCCAAGGTCGAGGAGTATCGCAATTTCTGCAACAAACTGTGGAATGCGGCGCGCTACGTGCTGATGAACGCCGAGAATCAGGATCTGGCGGCGACCGGAGCTGAATTCAGCCTTGCGGATCGTTGGATCAGCTCGCGCCTCAAGGACATGCTCGCGCGCATCGAGGCGGGATTCGAGGACTATCGGCTGGATGCGGTCGCCAATGCCTTGTACGAATTCACCTGGCATGAATTCTGCGACTGGTACGTCGAACTCTCCAAAGCGGTCCTGCAGTCCGAGTCGGCCTCGCAGGGAGCGAAGCGCGGCACGCGCATTACGCTGGTCAGAACGCTGGAGGTGCTGCTGCGCGCCATGCATCCGCTGGCGCCATTCATCTCGGAAGAAATCTGGCAGCGGGTGCGCGTCATCGCCGGCGTCAGCGGCGAGACCATCATGCGCGCGGAATTTCCCCGCGCCGAATCGATGCTCATAGACGTCCCAAGCCGAGCCGGAGATGCGCTGGGTCATGGATTTCATCCTCGGCGTGCGTCAAATCCGCGGCGAAATGGATATCCCGTGGACGCGCAAGCTCGAGGTTCTGCTGCAGAATGCCGGCGTCCGCGATTTGGATTATCTCGGCCGCAATCTGCACTACTTGGTGCGCTTGGGCGGAGTCGAGCCGCCGCGCGCGCTACCAGCGGGCGAAGCGGCGCCGATTTCGGCCGTGGCATTGCTCGGCAATCTCGAGATATTGGTGCCGATGAAGGGCCTGATCGATCCGGCCGCGGAACTCGAGCGTCTGGCAAAACGGCTGCGAAAAGCCGAAGTGGAGTTGAGCAAACTGGAGGCGAAACTCGGCAACAGCCAGTTTGCCAAGAATGCGCCGCCCGATATCGTCGCCAAGGACCAGCAGCGGCTTGAGGAATTGCGCACGGAAATAGGCCAGCTATCAGCCCAAACTGCCCGGGTGACCCAGCTCAAGAACCAATGAACGTGCTGCATTCGCAGATCGAAGCAGTGCTTGCTCAACTGAACCGGGTGATCCTGGGCAAGGACGCGCAGATCCGTCTCTGCGTCGCCTGCCTGCTGGCGCGCGGCCATTTGCTCATCGAGGACATCCCCGGCGTGGGCAAGACCACCCTGGCGCATGGCATCGCCCAGACCCTCGGCCTGTCCTTCCAGCGCATCCAGTTCACCAGCGACCTGCTGCCGGCGGACGTGCTCGGAGTCTCCATATTCGACCGCGAGACGGGCAAATTCCGCTTTCAGCGCGGACCGATCTTCGCGCATCTGGTGCTCGCGGACGAAATCAACCGCGCCTCGCCGAAGGCGCAAAGCGCGCTGCTGGAGGCGATGGAGGAACATCAGGTCACCCTTGACGGGCAATCGATGGCGTTGCCGGAACCGTTCTTCGTCATCGCCACGCAAAATCCCCAGGATCAGGTCGGCACCTTTCCCCTGCCGGAATCGCAATTGGATCGATTTCTGATGCGCGTTCACCTGGGGTATCCCGCCGCCGCCGCCGAGCGCGAACTCTTGAGCGGCGTCGATCGGCGCGATCTGGTGAAGGCGCTGCAAACCATTACGACTCCCGAAAGCCTGCGCCAATTGCAGCAGAGCGTGCTCGACATCCATGTCTCGCCGGCGCTGCTCGACTATGTGCAGGCGCTCGTGGCACACACCCGCCGCGCACCCGGATTGAACGCCGGGCTGTCGCCGCGCGCGGCGATAGGATTATTGCGTGCGGCGCGCGCCTGGGCCTTGATCCACGGCCGCAATGCCGTGATCCCCGAGCACGTGCAAGCCATATTCGCGGCCGTGGTCGAACATCGCGTTCGTCAACGGGGCAGCGATGCCGTCGCGGTCACCCGCCTGCTCGAGGCCGTGCCGGTTCCTTAAACCTCTAAGGATCCAAGACCTTGGTCACCTTGCGCCAAGCGGCGGTCAATCAGCTCCGGGCCCGGGTCATTCGACGCCATGGGCGCGACACCCTGCCGATCAGCATCAATCGGCGTCGGATCTATATTCTTCCGACCCGCTTCGGCTTCATGCTGGGCGCAATCCTTGCCGCGATGCTGGTCGCGGGCCTCAACTACAACAACAACCTGGCTTTGGCATTCGCGTTTCTGATGTCCAGCATGGCGCTCGTGACCATGCATCACTGCAACCGCAATATGTTGCGGCTATCCGTCGATGCGACCACCGAAGTCGATGCATTTGCCGGGCGCGAGGCGATGCTCGAGTTCGAGCTGCGCAACGGCTCGCGCATCGATCGGCGCGACATCGAAGTTCGCTGCATGGGCGGCGTCGGCATGGACAGCGTCGCGGCCGGGCGAAAGCGCGACCATCGAAGTGATCGCGCCGGTCGCGAAGCGCGGCGTGACCCGCGTCAGCCAGTTCGAATTGCGCACCCGCTATCCCTTTGGCTGGTTCTACTCGTGGACCTACGTGCAAGGCTCCATTGCCGTCTATGTCGCTCCGGCACCCCTAGGCGTTCGCTCGCTGCCGTCGGGGGCCGCACAGGGCACGGGCTCCTTCTCCGAGGCGCGCGGCGATGAAGATTTCTCGGGGCTGCGCGCCTACCAGCCGGGGGTACCCCTGAAGCATATGGCCTGGAAAGTGCTGGCGCGCGGCGGCGAACCGGTTGTGCGCAGCTACTCGAGTTTGGCGGCGCAACCGGAGTGGCTGGACTGGTCCATGCTGGACGGATTGGACAGCGAAGCGCGGCTCTCGCAGCTGTGTCTCTGGGTGCTGGAAAGCGATGCCGCGCAGCGCCCCTATGGACTGCGTATCCCGGGCAAGGAGCTTGCGCCCTCGGGCGGCGCCGCGCATCGCTTCGCCTGCTTGCGAGCGCTCGCCGCGTTCGGTGCCGGTGAAACATGATTACCGACCGCGTCACCTACGAACAACTCCTGGGGATATCGGGCTGCTTGGGGCTGGCGCTGCTCGCGCACATCACCACGCTGCCGCTGTGGGTGCCGGCCATCGTGGTGGGCTGCGGCATCGTTCGCTTGAGTCTCGCTCGCAGCGGACGCGGCGCGCCGCCCGGCAGCATGCTGGTTTTCCTCGCGGTGCTGGCCGTGCCGCTGCTGTTGGTGCGCTTCCACACCTTCAACGGCCTGGCCGCCGGGACCGCGCTGCTGTCCGTGACCGCGGGCCTCAAATTGCTCGAAACGAAAACCCGGCGCGACATCTACATCATCACCTTGATCATCTATTTCGTCAGCCTGGCGGCGCTCCTGGAAGGCGACTCCTTCTGGCTGCTGGCCTATTTGATCGGCGTTTGCTGGCTCACCACCGCAACCTTGCTGCGCTCGACCAGCAGCGGCGCCGCGCCGGATTGGCGGCGCAGTTTGCGCTACGGCGGAAGCGTTCTGGTGCAAGCGTTGCCGCTGGCGCTGGTGTTTTGGCTGCTGTTCCCGCGATTCGCGGGGCCGCTCTGGCACATACCCGGCGATTCGCAAACGGCCGCATCGGGCTTGAGCGACACCATGAGTCCCGGCGACATCACGCAATTGGCGCTGTCCGATGAGGTCGCATTCCGCGCGCGCTTTCGAAGCGGCAACGCCGCCGAATCGCGAGCGCTATTGGCGCGGGCCGGTGCTCGATGTATTCGACGGCCATACCTGGTCGCGGTCGCCGTCCTCGCCGGGGGCGCCCGCCTTGAAGCCGCTCGGACCGGGCTACAAATATACGGTCATGATGGAGCCGCATCAGCATCGGTGGATATTCATGCTCGACTGGCCGAGCAGCTGGAATCTGCCGCGCGCGGAATTGAGCGGCGACTACACCTTGATGCAGTACGAACCCTTGTCGCGCCCCGTCGATGTGGTCGGCACTTCGTATACCAATGTTCAGTCGACGCAGCCTCTGAGCGCCCGAACGCGCAGCCGCGATCTTAGGCTGCCCGGGGATCGCAACCCGCGCACCAGGGCATTGGCGCAGGAGCTGCGCCGCAGCCACGCCGACGATATGGAATTCGTGCAGGCGGTGCTGGCGATGTTCGCGCAGCAACCTTTCTTTTACACCCTGCACCCGCCGAAGTTATCCGACGATTCGGTCGATGAATTTCTATTCGACACGAAGCGCGGATTTTGCGGCCACTATGCCTCCGCCTTTGCCGCCTTGGCGCGCGCCGCCGGCATTCCGGCGCGGGTGGTCACCGGCTATCAAGGCGGAACGCTGAATCCCTACGGCGACTATTGGATATTGCGGCAAAGCGATGCGCATGCCTGGAACGAAGTTTGGATCGAAGGACGCGGCTGGGTGCGCATCGATCCGACCGCGGCGATCGCGCCGCAACGGGTTGAGCGCGGCCTGACCGATGCGGCAATCGCGGACGCATCGGCGGCCAGCCCCTGGCAAATCCGCACGCGCTGGTTTGCCGGCATGCGGCTGCGCTTCGACATGATCAAGGAGCTGTGGCGCGAGCGCATTTTGGATTTCGATCAGGACTCGCAACGCAAGCTGCTCCAGTTCCTGAGGATTCCCGAGCCCGACGGCCAGAAACTCGTGCTGGTGTTGGCCGCGGCCATGGCGCTGGTTCTGATATGGCTGACGTGGCACGTACGCCGCGAACTCGAGCAGAGCTCGAAAGACCAAACCGCGCGCGCCTATGCGCGGCTGTGCGCAAAGCTCGCTTCCGCGGGGATTGCGCGCATGCCGCACGAAGGGCCTGAAGACTATGCGCAGCGCGTGGCGCGGCAGCGGCCGGATTTGGCCGTCGCCGTCGCGAATCTGTGCCGGCAGTACTCGTTCCTGCGCTACGCAGCGCCCGCCACGAGCCTCACCGCGAGCCAATTTCAGGCGGCGGTGCGCGCATTTCGGCCGAAAGTCATCGCGACTGAACGCGAGTCGGTAGGCGGGCCTCGAGTCGGCGGCGCACCGGTGCCTACAGCCCGGGACCTGCAGCCATCAAGCCGCCAGATTTTCGCGCGTCTTCAGGAATTTCATTTCCGGCCAGCGCTCTTCGGTCAACCCCAGATTGACGCGCGTGGGCGCCAGGTACACCAACTCCCCGGCATGATCGATCGCCAGGTTGTCGTAGGCTTTGACGCGAAAATCGGCCAAGCGCTTTTCGTCCTGGGAGCTGACCCAGCGTGCCACTGCGACGTTGATCGGCTCGAATACGCATTGCACGCCGTATTCATCCTGCAAACGAAAGGCGACGACTTCGAACTGCAGCTGGCCGATGGCGCCGAGAATCAGATCGTTGTTGCGCAACGGCTTGAACAACTGCGTGGCGCCCTCCTCGCAAAGCTGCGACAAGCCCTTTTGCAGAGCCTTCATGCGCAGCGGATCCTTGAGCACGGCGCGCCTGAAAATCTCCGGCGCGAAGTTGGGCACGCCGGTGAAAGTGAGGTTCTCGCCTTCGCTGAAGCTGTCGCCGATGTTGATGCTGCCGTGGTTGTGCAGTCCGATGATGTCGCCCGCATAGGCCTCTTCGGCCTGGCTGCGATCGGCGGCGAGAAAGGTCAGCGCATCCGCTATACGCACGTCCTTGTCGAGGCGCACATGATGCAGTCGCATGCCGCGGGCGTAGCGCCCTGAGCAGAGGCGCATGAACGCGATTCGATCGCGGTGGCCGGGATCCATATTGGCCTGAATCTTGAACACGAATCCGCTGAGCTTGTCCTCGTCCGCATAGACGGGCCGCTGCAGCGTCGGCCGCGGCAGCGGCGGCGGCGAATGGGCGACAAATGCGCTCAGCAGTTCGCGCACCCCGAAATTGTTGACCGCGGAACCGAAGAACACCGGAGTTTGTTTCGCCGCGAGATAGCGCCCGAGGTCGAATTGGGGACTTGCGCCGCGAACCAGTTCAACCTCTTCGAGAAAGTGCTGGTAGCGGTCGCCGAGAAACTCGCGCGCCTCCTCGCTCTCGATGCCGGAGATCGCCTCGTGTGTGCCGACGCGGCCTTTCTCCACCGGCACGTACACGTAAATCGTATCTTCGATCAAATGATAGACGCCGAGCAGATCGCGGCCCATGCCGATGGGCCAGGTGATCGGCGCGCATTGGATCTTCAGGACGCTTTCGATCTCGTCCAGCAATTCGATCGGCGCGCGGCCATCGCGGTCGAGCTTGTTGACGAAAGTCATGATGGGCGTATCGCGCAACCGCGTCACGTCCATGAGCTTGATGGTGCGCTCCTCGACGCCCTTGGCGCAGTCGATGACCATCAAGGCCGAATCGACCGCCGTCAAGGTGCGGTAGGTATCCTCGGAAAAGTCCTCGTGACCCGGCGTATCCAGCAGGTTCACGATGCAGTCATCGAAGGGGAACTGCATTACCGAAGAAGTCACGGAAATGCCGCGTTGCTGTTCCAGGCGCATCCAGTCGGATGTGGCGTGACGCGTCGCCTTGCGCCCCTTGACCGTGCCGGCCATCTGGATCGCGCCGCCGAACAGCAGTAATTTTTCGGTCAACGTGGTCTTGCCCGCGTCGGGGTGGGAGATGATGGCAAAAGTTCTTCTTCTGCTGATTTCCTCGGCTAGTGAGCCACTCGGCATGATTCTTCGGCTTTCCTGTTGCAGTTACGATCTTCGGCGCGTGCGCATTGTAGAGGAAAGCCGTTGATGTTTAGTTAGATTAATTATATTTCGTAACTGATTGATTAATAAATCAATATAGCGTAGCGCGAGCCCCCATCGAGCGCCGGCGAGTACGCGGTTTATTTCTGAGGAAGGTTGAGGAGGCGGCGCAGAACCGCGGCGTCCTCGCGTCCGACGCTCGCCTGGTAGTAACCGCGTCGGATGCCGACTTGCTCGAATCCCAACGAATGGTACAGACGCGCGGCTGCCACGTTCGATGGTCTCACCTCGAGAAACGCCTCGCTCATACCGGCGGTGCGCGCCCTGTCGAGCAGATACAGCATCATCTTGCGGGCGAAGCCGCGCGAACGATACTCATCGCGTATGCAGACGTTCAGAATATGCGCCTCGCCCGCCCCCACCGACATGATGCCGTAACCGCCCACATCGCCCGCCACATCGATGATCCGGCAGACATAGCCGACGCGCAGGCAGTCGCGGAAGATGCCCTCGCTCCAGGGAAATTGATAGGCGGCCTTTTCGATGGCCGCGACCACGGGAATGTCGAGTTCGTGCATGGGCCGCACATCGACCCTCGCCAAGGCTTCGAGCTTGACGCTAGACACGTGACGCCACATCCCGTGCAAATTTCAGATCGTCCCAGGCTTTGCGCTTCTCCGTCGGCGTACGCAACAGATAGGCGGGGTGATAGGTGACCACGAGCGGCACCTGGGAAAGGCCGAAGCGGTGCACCTGCTGACGCAGAGCGCCCAAGGTCTTCTCGGTGCGAAGCAGATTCTGCGCGGCGATGCGGCCGACTGCCAGCATGATCTTAGGTTTCAAGAGCGCTATCTGCCGTTCCAAGTAGGGCAAACACTCAGCGGTTTCAGTCGGATTCGGATCTCGGTTGCCGGGCGGCCGGCATTTCAAAACATTTGCAATGTATACCTGTTCGCGCGCCAATCCTATGGCGTGCAGCATGGAATCGAGGAGCTGCCCCGCCCGGCCTACGAACGGCTCGCCCCTGCGGTCCTCCTCGGCCCCCGGGGCCTCGCCTACGATCAGCCAGTCTGCATGCCGATTGCCGACGCCAAATACCGTTTGCGTCCGGGTCGCGCTCAAAGTGCATCGCGTACAGGCGGCCACGCGCGCCTGCAATTCATCCCAGTCCACTCCCGCCTCGCGCACGGCCGACGCCTCGCGCGCGGCGGATGGATCTCGCACGCTCGGAGACGCCGGCGGCGCCGATGCGCGTGCCGGCGCGCCGGGGATCCCGATCCCGCCGCGCGCTATCCACGCTTCCAGGCCCAGGGCGGCGAGGTATTCTCGGCGCAGCTCGTTATTCATGCGTCGCAGCCGCCGGCCTGCTTCTGCGCCGCAGCTTGCGGTAGACCCACACGGAAGGGGCGGACAGGGCATAGAGGCCGAAAACCACCAACAAGCTGATCGGCAAATGCAGGAAAATAAAAATGAACGCCAGCGGCACCAGCACGATGTAGGTAAAGCGGATCTTGGCGCCGGGATTCACGTATTTGAAGCTGTTGAACGCAAAACGGCTGATCATCAATGCGCCGGCGGTCGCGATCACAAAAAATGCCAGAATCAGACCCGGCAATCCGATATTGATTTGATCGCTGACCAACCAGACCAGCGCCGCGACTATGGCCGCTGCGGCGGGGCTCGGCAACCCTTCGAAGTAATGTTTGTCCTGGGTGGCGGTGCGCGAATTGAATCGCGCCAGGCGCAGCGCCGCCGCCGCGGCATAAAAGAAGCAGACCAGCCAGCCGACTCGGCGCCAGAGCGGACCGTACTCGGCGATGCGCGCGACGCCCCATTGGTAGGTGACGATGGCTGGTGCGACGCCGAAGGACACCATATCCGAGAGACTGTCGTATTCCTTGCCGAAAGCGCTGGCCGTGTTGGTCCAGCGCGCCACGCGCCCATCCAAGAAGTCGAACGTCATCGCGACGAACACCGCGATGCCGGCGTACTCGAAGCGCAGGTCGATTGCGGCCACGATGGCATAAAAACCCGCGAACAGCGCGCCGGTGGTGAGAAGATTCGGGAGCCAATACACTCCGCGCCGCCGTGCCGATGAGTCGTCGTCCTCGCCCATTGGCCGCCATAATACCAGGGGGCCTCATGTAAGATATGCGGCTATGCGCTTATCCCAATACCCCATTTCCACCCTCAAAGAGGTGCCAGGCGACGCCGAGATCGTAAGCCACCAGCTCATGCTGCGCGCCGGACTGATCCGCCGCCTGGCAGCGGGCCTATACGTCTGGCTGCCAATGGGGCTTCGCACCTTGAAGAAGGTCGAACAGATCGTGCGCGAAGAAATGAATCGGGCCGGTGCGCTGGAACTGTGCATGCCCACCATCCAGCCGGCCGAATTGTGGATCGAATCGGGCCGCTGGAGCAAGTACGGACCGGAGTTGCTGCGCTTCAAGGACCGTCACGACCGTGAGTTTCTCTACGGCCCGACGCACGAGGAAGTCATCACCGACATCGCACGCCGGGAGCTGCGCAGCTACAAGCAATTGCCGGTCAATTTTTATCAGATTCAAGCCAAATTCCGCGACGAAATTCGGCCCCGCTTCGGCGTGATGCGCGCTCGGGAATTCTTGATGAAGGACGCCTACTCGTTTCATGCCGACGCGGCGGGTCTGGCCGAGGGTTATCGGCTGATGTACGACGCGTACTCGCGCATCTTTACCCGGATGGGACTCAAGTTCCGGGCCGTGCAAGCCGACGGCGGCAGTATCGGCGGCGACACCTCGCAGGAATTTCATGTCCTCGCCGAATCCGGCGAGGACGCTATCGTGTTCTCCGACGGCGATGGCTATGCGGCCAACCTGGAAACGGCGGCCAGCGTGGCGCCGGCCGCGCCGCGTGCGGGCGCCACGCAGCTCATCGCCAAGGTGCCGACGCCGAATGCACGCACCATTGCCGAGGTCTGCGCGCTGCTGGGAGTGGCTCCTGCACAATGCGTCAAGACCCTGCTGGTCGAGGGCACCGACGGCGGTGTCGTCGCGCTCGTGATCCGCGGCGATCATGAACTGAATGCCGTGAAATCTCAGAAACTCGACGGCGTGGCCAGTCCGCTCAAAATGGCCGGCGCCGATCGGGTGCGCGCCGCGGGAGCTGAGCCCGGATTCATCGGTCCGGTCGGCTTCGCGGGCCGTATCTATGTGGATCATGCCGCGGCACACCTGGCGGACTTCGTGTGCGGCGCCAATGAAAAGGACCTGCATTATCGCGGGGTGAATTGGGGACGCGATCTGCCGGATCAGCGGTCGGTCGATATCCGCAACGTCCAGGCGGGCGACCCCAGCCCGACGGGACGCGGCACGCTGCAAATCGCCCGCGGCATCGAGGTCGGGCATATATTCCAGCTGGGGCAGCTCTACAGCGCCGCCATGAACGCCACCGTGCTCGACGAGCAGGGCAAGGCGCTGACGATGTACATGGGCTGTTACGGCATCGGCGTGACACGCGTGGTGGCCGCGGCAATCGAACAGAACCACGATGCCAATGGCATTTTATGGCCCGAGGCGCTCGCGCCATTTCAAGTGGTGCTGGTGCCCATCAACTATCAGAAATCGGCCAAGGTTCAGGAAACGGCCGATGCTCTGTACCGCGACTTCAACGCCGCCGGCATCGATGTGCTGCTGGACGACCGCGATGCGCGGCCCGGGGTCAAATTCGCCGATTCCGAGCTTTTGGGCATACCCCACCGCCTCGTGATCGGCGAACGCTCTTTAGCCGCGGGAAATCTCGAATATCGTGGCCGGCGCGAGACCGAATCGACGGAAATTTCCGCCGCCGATCCGGTAGGCTATATCCGGCATAAGTTAAATGCTTGAGGTTGCCCCATGCGCCATCCCTGCGCGGTGCTGCTCGCGCTAATCGTCTCGTTTGCCCTGCCCGGCGCAGCGCGCGCCGATCAGCAGCGCGATCCGCAACTCAAGGAGCTGCTGCAAAAAATCATCGGCAGCGCGGATTGCTTCGCGGATAGGTACGAATCCGAAGTCTGGTACAAGTCGATGGAACCGCGTCTCGCGCAATTTGTGCCCACGCACGATGAACGCGTGGAGATCCTGGATCATGTGTACTGCGAGGCGAAGCGGGATCCAAGTTTGCAGATCCCGCCGGATCTGGTGCTCGCGCTCATGGAAGTGGAAAGTCGATTCGACCGCTGGGCCGTCTCGCCGGCCGGCGCAGTCGGCCTGATGCAGGTGATGCCATTCTGGCCGCACGAGCTGGGTGTTTCCAATCAATTGGTGAAAATCGCGCCGAACATTCGCATGGGCTGCGAGATTCTTCGCTACTACCTGCGCGCCGAACATCACAATTGGACGCTCGCTCTCGCCCGCTACAACGGCAGCGTGGGCCATAACCGGTACCCGGCCCTGGTCATGCAGCGCTGGCAGCGCGCCTGGCGCTTTTAAAGGACCACGAAGCCGGCGGGTATCTCGTTTTTCCGGCCGGCGGCGTCGCTTTCATGAACGGCGTCGACGCGCGCCCGAGCCGGACCTCGCTTCAACCATTCGTGCATGGCGGCCACCCCCGCAATGCTGCCGCGCGCCAGCACTTCAACGGAACCGTCGGGAAGGTTGCGCGCCGTGCCGCGCACGCCGAGACGCTCGGCTTCGAGTCGCGCACTATGACGAAAAAACACGCCTTGAACCTTGCCGCTCACCAAAAAGCGCCGGATGACCTCATCCATGCTGAACTCATTGGTGGGGAATGGGAGCGGGCGTTTCTGCGGCGTGCTGAGCGCTGGCGAGCGCAGCGGCGGCGTGGTGCTTGGCCTGCAATGCCGCCAGACGAGCCCGCGCATATTCCTGCGCTTGCAAGTGCGTTTCCGCCCTGGCAATGGCGGCCTGCGCCGCGTCGTATTCCGGCGAACTGCCCCGGGTCGCGCCTGCGGCCGCAGCGGCCGAGATGGCTTGCCGCGCGTCGCTCATTTCCTGCACGGGCGGCCCCATTCTGCAGCCAAGCAGACAGAAGACACCGACCAGAACAACCATGAGCCGCGACATAGAGTTGCTGGACACTAGCAATAGCCGCCAAAGCCGTCAAACAAGCGCCGTTATACAATACCCGGGTTGGCCTTACTTAATGCGTTGCGCCGGCGCAGCACGCGCGCATTCCTGCATGATTTCCACGGAAGAGCATCGATGAATGAAGTACTGGTTTTGTATTATTCGCGCCAAGGAAGCACCGCCGCTCTCGCGCGGCAAATCTGCCGCGGCGTCGAGGCCATTGCCGGGATGCAGGCGCGATTGCGCACGGTTGCGCCCGTTAGCGCCACCACTCAGCGGCTTGATCCGGCCGTTCCGGAGGAGGGTCCGCCCTACGCCACGCATGAAGATCTGGTGCAATGCTGCGGCCTCATTCTCGGCAGCCCGACTCGATTTGGAAACATGGCGGCTCCCGTCAAACATTTCTTGGACGGCACCGGCGCCCTGTGGGTTTCCGGCGCGCTGGCGGGCAAGCCCGCCGGCGTCTTTACCTCGACGCAGACCCTGCACGGCGGACAGGAATCGACGTTGCTGTCGATGATGGTGCCCCTGCTTCACCACGGCATGTATCTGGTCGGATTGCCCTTCACCGAAGCGGCATTGTCCGATACCCGCGGCGGCGGCACGCCCTACGGTGCAAGCCATGTCGCGTCGCTCGCGGCGCAGGGCGAACTATCCGATCACGAGAGCGCCCTCGCACGCGCATTGGGTACCCGCGTCGCTTTCCTTGCCGACCGGCTCGCGGCTCGGGCATGAGCTTGGCCTCGACCACGCGCAAGCTCACGATCTGGCTTTGGGCCGCGGTTGCCGCCAGCCTGATGGCGTGGACCCTGGTCGGTTATCCGTGGCTGCTCTGCCTGATTGCAGTGCTGCCATTGTTCGCGCCTTTGAATGGTCTGGCGCGCGGCCGGCGCTATACCTACGCCTGGGCAACCCTGTTTGCCATTCCCTACCTGGCGTTTGCCGTCACCGAACTCTTGGCCAAACCGCAGGCACGGTGGGTCGCGAGCCTGAGCCTGCTGCTGGTCTTCGCCTGGTTCTGCACTATGATTTTATTTTTGCGTGCTTCTCGAGCTCATCGCGAATAAAGGGAATCGTCAGGCGCCGCTGCTCGACCATGGAGGCCTCATCCAGCGCGTCGAGAACATCGAATAGAGAGGGCAGATCCCGCGGCATTCGCTTCAAGAGATACTCGGAAGTTTCGTAGGGCAATTGCAGTCCACGCTGCGCCGCGCGCAATCGCAGTGCCTCGATGCGCCCCGCGTCGTCGAGTTCGTGAAGCTGGTATACGACGCAGGCCGCAGCCCGCGAGCGCCAGTCCTCCAGAACCCAGGGCGGCTGACGAGGCGCCACAGAGGCCGCAAATATCAGGCGGCTGCGCAATTCTGCGGCCTCATTGAAAAGACGGAACAGCGCCCGTTCCCAATTCCGGTCGCCCGCGACCTGGTCAACGTCGTCGATGCACAGCACGGGACTCCTTTCGAATCCGGCGAGCGCCTCGGGCGGCAACGAATTGGAGCGCTCCAGCGGAAAATAAGCCGCCGCCCCGCCCGCAGCCGCGCAGGCGGCCTGCAACAAATGGGTTTTGCCCGATCCTTTGGCGCCCCACAGCCACACCGGCAGCGCATCGGCCGATCGCAGCGCCGTCAGCACTTCCGAATTCCGGCCCGGCGCAAAGCTTTCATAAACCGCGCCGGCTCGCAGCCGCACGCCCAAGGCCAGTTGTTTCATGCAGCCGCCGCGCGCCGGCCATACACCAGGACATAGTCGATGCCGCTCACGGCGACGGTCGCAAATACCAGCGCCCCCAGCCAGGTGATCGACCATGCGGGAGGCAGCGAAAATTTTGCCCGGCTCACGACCGCCAGTATGAATCCTGCCTGACACAGCGTGTTGATCTTGCTGATCAAGGATGGGTGCGCCGTCAGCGGTCCGATGATGATGCGATAGGCCGCGGCGCCCGCCACGATGATGACGTCGCGCGCGACCGCCGCCACCATCAGCCACAGCGGCACCAGGCGCATAAGACTCAAGGTGACGAACACCGTGACCAAGAGCGCCTTGTCGGCGATCGGGTCCAGCACCCCGCCCAATTCGCTTTGCCAGCCAAATCGCTTGGCGAGAAACCCGTCCGCCGCATCCGACAGGGCCGCGACCGCGAACAACAGAATGGACAGTTCCAGCCGCCGGTTGGCCAGCGCCAGTGCGATGGGCACGACCAGCAAAATTCGCAGGACACTGATGATGTTCGGTATGTGGCGCACGGACCGTTTGCAAAGGCGCCGGGCTAGCGGTGCAGTTGAAAGCGCTGAATCCCATTCTCGCCGGGGGCAGCCGGCTGCAATCGTCCATTCAACGACAGGGCCCTCTGCAGCGAGTCCGGGCCGCCGCGCGTCGACAGCCGGAACCTCACCGTATCGCCGGAAAGCGACTCGACGCTCACATGCGCTATGAAGGTGAGCGATTCGAGATAGTTCTCGAGGCCCGCATAGTCGCGCAGATCGTTGAGTCCGCTGACTTCAATGTCCACCGGCACCAGCGCGCCGCTCGCGGCGAACATTCCCGCGTACAAATCGGCGGCGCGATTCACCCCTTCCAAGGTACCGGAATATTCGCTGCTTCGATCCTGAAACAAATGCGTCCAGCGCACATTGGCGTTGGCGCTGGCGCTGCTTGCCCGTCCCGCCAGCACCCCGTCGCTGCCCATGCGCCGGCCAATTTCCGCCAAGGTGGATGGCGATCCGCTGCTCAGCGCCGCATAGTCGATATGAAACTTTTGCAGTTCCGCGCTGCTCGGCCACATCAGCGGCAAGCCGCGCGCCGCGGCGGCCGCGTCGATCGCCGATTTGAGCTCGGAGGTATCGTCCGTGGTCACGACGCTGCCGCTTTGCGCGCCGGCTTGCACGCCCAACAGCACCAAGGTCGTCGGCCGCTCGTGTCCCCACAAAGGCTGCCCGTTCTGCGTCAGCCACCTCTCGATGGCGGGGCCGTCGAAAGCGACCCACACTTGGGCGTCGGGCGCCGCGCGATATTGCTGTACGTAGCGCCGCGCATTGCCCACCAACGAACTCAGCGCAGGATCCTCGTCGGCGTTACGGCGGCCTGTGACGCGAATCAGCACGCTCTTCATGGCAGTTTGGAAGGCGGCCGTATACGCCGCATCGGAGCGGTCGGCGAGCGGTGCAGTCGCCTGATACATCTCGGCACGCGTCAGCGCCACGGCCGCCCCGCTCAAGGCAAGGCAGCCGATGCACAACCACACGACAGAAATGCGCCGTAAGTACTGTTCCATGGTGTTGTAAAATACCACAGCTGCAGCGCCGGCCGCTTTGGCCTAAAGCCGACATGAAGGATGGATCAATGACTGAACGAGCGCCCGTGACCTACCGCGACGCCGGGGTCGATATTGACGCCGGCGACGAACTTGTCGAGCGCATCAAGCCGCGGGTGAAGCGCTCGATGCGGCCGGAGGTGCTCGGAGGCATCGGCGGCTTTGGCGCATTGGTCGAGGTGCCGCTGGACCGCTACCGCAAGCCGGTGCTGGTATCGGGCACCGACGGCGTCGGCACCAAATTGCGCCTGGCCATCGACACCCAGCGGCACGACGGCGTGGGCATCGACCTGGTCGCCATGTGCGTCAACGACGTGATCGTGCAGGGCGCCGAGCCGCTGTTCTTCCTGGACTACTACGCCAGCGGAAAACTCGATGTCAGCGTCGGCGAACGGGTCATTGCCGGCATCGTCGAGGGCTGCGTGCAGGCCGGCTGCGCCCTGGTCGGCGGAGAGACCGCCGAGATGCCCGGCATGTATCACGGCACGGATTACGACCTCGCGGGATTCTGCGTCGGCGTGGTCGAAAAAGACGCCATCATCGACGGCTCCAAGACGCGTGCCGGCGACGTCGTGCTCGGTCTGCCCTCCTCCGGCCCGCATTCCAACGGCTTTTCTTTGATTCGCAAGATCCTGCAGCTCAGCAATGCAGACCTGCACGCGGATCTGCAAGGCGTCAGCCTCATCGAGCGTCTCATGGCGCCGACGCGAATTTACGTCAAGCCGCTGCTTTCCCTGATGCGCGAGGTGCCGCTGCACGGCCTGTCGCACATCACCGGCGGCGGCTTGATCGACAATATTCCGCGGGTTTTGCCGGATGGATTGGAAGTCGTGCTGGAGCGCCGCGCGTGGCCCCGCGAGCCGGTATTTGAATGGCTGCAGAGGCAGGGGAACATTGCCGATGCCGAAATGTATCGCGTGTTCAACTGCGGGATCGGCATGACCGTCCAGGTGTCTGCCAGCGATGCGCAGCGCACGATCGGCCTATTGCAGGCGGCGGGTCAGGAAGCGCTTCCGATCGGCGAGGTTCGCAGCGGAACGCGCGGCGTCATCATCGCTTGAGCCAGAAAGCGCGTCAGCCGATCGTCATCCTGATATCGGGACGCGGCAGCAACATGCTGGCGCTCATCGAGCGCAGCCGCGCGGCCGATGCGGCGTATACGGTGGCGTCGGTGATCTCCGACCGGGCCGACGCCGGCGGACTCGAGATCGCGCGGCAGCGGGGTATCGAGGCACGAGCGTTGCCGCGGCCGCCGGGCAGCGAACGCGCCGGCTATGATCGTCTCCTGGCCGCGGCGATCGCGGAGCATTCGCCCTCGCTGATCGTACTGGCGGGATTCATGCGCATCCTCAGCGCTGAATTCGTCGAGCGCTTTTCCGGAAGGATATTGAACATTCATCCCTCGCTGCTGCCAAAGTACGCAGGCCTGCATACGCATCGGCGCGTTCTGGAAGCGCACGAGGCCGAACACGGCGTCACGGTGCATTTCGTCACCGAACAACTCGACGGCGGCCCGCCGGTGCTGCAAGCGCGTGTGCCGGTATTGCCGGGCGATACGGAAAAGACTCTGAGCGAACGCGTGCTGATTCAGGAACACATCATTTATCCGCGGGCCGTCAATTGGTTCTGCCAGGGACGCTTGCGCTGCGAAGCAGGTTGTGCGCGTCTGGACGGGCGCCTTTTGAGCGAACCGGTGCAAATTGACGAGCTCGAGCCGGAGAAACCTCGATGAAGATATTCGCAGGCGCGCTGTGTCTCGCCGTAATGGCTTCGGCCGATGCAGCCGCGCAATCGGCCGCCGCATCCGGCATCCAGCCATTTATCGCGCACTATGAAGCCTCATGGAAAGGCATCAGCGTCGGCACCAGCGAGATTCGGCTGACGCACGGCGCCGAACCGGGACAATACCTGTACACCTGGACCATCACCGCGCGGGGGATCTTTCGCATCGCCTATCGCGACGACCTGGTGCAGCGCAGCTGGTTGACCTTGATCGGCGAGCACGTCCGTCCCGAAAAATACTTCGGCAAAGAAGGTTCGCAAACCGTGGAGCTGAATTTCGACTGGCATGACAGGCGTGCCACCGGCGTGTCGGAGACCAAGCCGGTGAACATCAAGCTAGCAGACGGTACCCAGGACGTCATGTCCATTCAAGTCGAAGTGATGCTCGACTTGCGGAACGGCAATTTACCCAAGGTTTTTCCGATCATCGACAAGGACCAGCTGAAGGAATTCAACTACAACCAGGAAGGCAGCGCGAAGATCCGCACCGCCATCGGCGAGCTCGACACCGTCATCGTGACCAGTCAGCGCCAGGGCAACAACCGCATCCTACGCATGTGGTTTGCACCATCGCTGGGTTTCGTTCCGGTGCAGGCAGAGCGCAGCCGCGACGGCAAGCTCGAAATCGCCATGCGCATCAAGAGCGTCGACCGCTTGGTTCCGATCGACGCGTCCCCCGCCAAGCCCTGATGCCGGTGACCTAGGTCTTCGGCAGCGTCACGCCGCGCTGGCCTTGATACTTGCCGCCCCGATCCTTGTACGAAGTCTCGCAGACCTCGTCGGACTCGAAGAACAGCATCTGCGCCACGCCCTCGTTGGCGTAAATTTTCGCGGGCAGCGGCGTGGTGTTGGAGAATTCCAGCGTCACGTGGCCTTCCCACTCCGGTTCCAAAGGCGTTACGTTGACTATGATTCCGCAGTTCTTCACGAACACGCCGCTCTGCAAGGCGAAATTGCCGGCCTCGGGAGCCGTCAGGCAGTAGACATCGTGGTCCCCGCGAATCTCGCGAATCGCCGCAACTTTGTGATTGCGATATTGGCGTGTACCTCGAAAATCGGTCACGTTCTCGGAGAAACGCCGGAATACGGATCGATCGCAATTGAGGGCCTCAGCGGCACCGCGTATAGAGCCGGTCACGTGCCGAGCACGGCGAACCCTCTCTTCGGTGATTTCCGGTCTGAGTCTAATACGTCGCGCAATCTCCGCTTGCGTGCTCGCTTCGTCATGCAGGCGTATATGCGTGGAGGCGTCCATCCGGGCTATATTTGTCGGCTTGTTGTTCCGGCGATCGGAATCCAAATGGTGACGGTGGGTGCCAGGAACTTCCTCATAGATTCCGTTTCGAATGTTCCATTCGTCCGCCAGCCGATGTGTCGCGTTCAGATACCCGTCGATCGGCTGATAAACGCCCTCGTAGCCGCGAAATAAGTCTCGGTATAGCGGCATCAGCGCATCTTGCGGTCGCAATGCGTGCGCTTTCACCATGCGGCCGTCGCGACGCATGAAAAGATGATCGGGCGTAGCGCGTATCGCTTCACCGCTGTCCAACTCAATTTCGAGGAGCGAATCGCGGCCAATAAATCGCGGCGCATCCAAGAGACTGACTATCAGCCGTCCATTCTCTCCGATACTGTAGCCCCAGAATATTTCGCCGGAGCCGTGCCGCTTTGCCATGTCTTCAAGCGTCGGCGATGTCCCATCAACCAAGGCAACACGTGTGTCGCCGCGGAAGCAGCGCGCATAAGTCGATTTTCCGAGACATACCGTCAAAACGCTGCGCGGAATCCGAAAATACTCCACCGTGCTCGCGAGCGCGAAGGAATTCGGCGGAATGATGCACACCGGTCCCTTGAAATCGACGAACGACTTTTCGTCGAAATTCTTCGGATCGACGATGGTGGAATTGATGTTGGTGAAAATCTTGAAGTCTTCGGCACAGCGCACGTCGTAGCCGTAGCTCGACGTGCCGTACGAAACTATCTTTTGGCCCTCGTGCGTGCGCACCTGCTGTGAGGAAAACGGTTCGATCATGCCGTGCTCGGCCGCCATGCGCCGGATCCAACGATCGCTTTTTATGCTCATTAAGTTGCTTCAACCGTGATTTTGGGGAATGCCCGGCTATAGTCTTTGTTCAACGTCGCCAGGCGCGCGGCCGTGCGGCGCGCCATCAAAAAGTAAGCCCGCGCGCGTTCGCTGCCGGGCTCCGCCGCCACGGTCGGCGCGCCGCTGTCCGCCTCCTCGCGAATGCGGATATCCAAGGGCAGTTCGCCCAGCAACTGCACGCCGTATTGAGCCGCCATGCGCGCGCCGCCGCCGCTGCCGAACACATGTTCCACGTGCCCGCACTGAGTGCAGATATGCACGCTCATGTTCTCCACCACCCCCAGCACGCGCACTTCGACCTTCTCGAACATTTTCAGCCCCTTGCGGGCATCCAAGAGGGCAATATCCTGAGGCGTGGTCACGATGACGGCCCCGCTGACAGGAACGCGCTGCGCCAGTGTCAGCTGAATGTCGCCGGTTCCGGGCGGCATGTCGACCACCAAGTAATCCAGATCTCCCCAGGTGGTGTCGCCGAGCAGTTGCGTGAGCGCGGAGGTCACCATGGGCCCGCGCCACGCCATCGGTTGCTCTTGATCGATCAGGAAGCCGATGGACATCACCTCGACGCCATGCGCGCGCAGCGGCGCCATGTGCTTCCCATCGGCGCTGACGGGCTTGGCGCCGCTCAGGCCCATCATCAACGGCTGGCTCGGGCCGTAGATGTCCGCATCCAACAGACCCACCTTGGCGCCCTGCGCCGCCCATGCGAGCGCCAAGTTGGCCGCGGTGGTCGACTTGCCGACGCCACCCTTGCCGGAGGCAACCGCCACGACGTTCTTGACACTTGTTAACGGTTTCAGCGTGCGCTGGACCGCGTGCGCCGTGATTTGTGCGCTGAGCTTCAGCTCCAACTGCGCACCCCCGAGCGCCGGCCCGAGGTGCGACCGCAGCGCCGACGCCAATTCCGGCCCATAATCGGCGCATGGGAACCCCAATACGAGCTCGATGACGACGAGGTTGCCGCGGATGATCACCGAGCTGATCGCCTTGGCTTCGCCCAAAGTCTGACCCAGGTAGGGATCGGTGTAGGCGCTTAGTTTTTCGCGGAGTACGCTTTCCGCGGCAGGGAGCTGATTCATAAGGATCCGCGATTGTACCGCAGGCGGCTAAATCCGTGACGTGTGGCATAATTCGATAGTGAGAATCACGACCACGGAGGGCGCCTGAATTAAAGTAACAATGGGTAACTCTCCGGGGAATGTTTAGCTTAGGCGCCGAATGAGCTTATTCGCCAATTATCGAGCCGATCGGCTCATAGCCGAGGTTAAATCCAGCGGCAATCCAGCCAGCCCGCTGGCGCTGAAGGCATTGGAAAAGTTGATCGCGCTGGGGCCCGACGCCATCGACCCCATCGTGGATGCGCTCGCGACCTCGGAAAAAAAGGAAACGACCGCCTATGTCGAAGCGCTGTCGCGCCTGATCGATTCCAAGACCTTGCCGATTCTGCTGAAGAGCATGTCGGAAGCCAACGGCCGGGCCATGTCGGGAATCGCATGGGCGCTGTCCACCAGCAAGAATTATCCTGCGCACGCACTGCTCGACGCCCTGGCCAAACCGGGCATGCCGAAGCAGGCTTTGCTCGATGTGATCACCGCGCAGAAATCGCGCTACACGGTGCGCGAATTGCTGAACGCGGCCTACACCCAGGAGCCCAGCGAAAGAAACGGGCTGTTCAAGATCGTTGGCGAGATTGCGGACGAATCATCCGTCGATGACCTGCTCGCGAGGATCGAGGGCAAGGATCCGGTCGCGCGGCTGCACATCATCAATGTCCTGGCCCGCTTCAACCTGCCCAAGGTGCAGCAGGCGGTGCAAAAACAGCTCAAGGACAGCAGCAAGTTCATACGCTCGGCCGCCTTGAGCGCTCTCTCCAAAATGGATGGCCAGTTCGATATGCCGCTGATCGTCGGCATGCTGCGCGATCCTGAAATCGAAGTGCAAAACAAGGCGGTGGATGTGGTGGTCAAGGCCAACCATCCGGAAACCATCAAGTATCTGGTGGACGTGCTCAAGGATGAAAATGAATATGCGCGGCGCGCGGCGGTCGAGGTGCTGAACATCGTCGGCACCTCGAAATCCGTCAAGTACCTGCTCGAAGTGATTGCGGACAGCGATTGGTGGGTTCGCACGCGCGCCGCCGACGCCCTTGGCAAGATCGGCGGCCCGCGCGTGGTCGACGCCGTGCTCAGCCTGATCAAGGATGAAAATCAGGACATTCGCCGCGCCGCAATCGAGATCTTGAATCAAACCAAGGATGAGCGCGCGGTCGCGCAGCTCATCGAAGCCACCCGCGACCCGGATTGGTGGGTCAGCGAACGCGCGGTCGATGCGCTGGCGGAGATCGGCAGCACCAAGGCGCTGCCGCGCTTCATCGACATGCTGCAGGGCGAGGCCAAGTCTCTGCCGACGGTCATCCGCGCGATCGGCAAAATCGGCGATCAGCGCAGCCTCGAAAGCCTGCTGCCCATGCTGTCGCGGCCGGAAAACGAGATCAAGGTGGAGGCCATCTCGGCGCTCGCGAAGCTCGCGGATGAGCGCCGCGCGGACACCATTCGCGTGCGTCTGCAGGCGGTGACGACGAGCGCGGACGGCACTTTGAGCCAGGCGGTCGCCCGCGCCATGCAAGAACTCGACAATCGCTTCTCGACCCAGCAAATCGCGGCGAACAAGCGCGCGGAAAAGATGCAGGAACCCGCCAAGACGCTGCTCATCGACAACGCGGCGCTGGCGAATGTGGTCAAGCAGGCGGAAGAATCGGCGGCGTCGGCGAAGCTGGACATCGCGACCTTGAAGCCGGGAGACGTCATCGAGGGCCGCTACAAGTTCATCGAGAAGATCGGCAAGGGCGCATTCGGCACCGTCTTGCTCATGGAAGACACCGTCGTCGAAGAGCGCCTGATTCTCAAGTTCTTGAATCCCAACGTCTCCTCCGACGAAGAAATGATGAAGCGCTTCGTGCACGAGTTGCGCTACAGCCGCAAGATCACGCATAAGAACGTGATCCGTATTTACGACTTCTTGTACATCCGCGGCAATTACGCGATCTCGATGGAATACTTTCCGTCGCACACCTTGGGCGGTGAGATCGTCAACGAGAAGCCGGTGGCGCTCAAGCGCGCCGTCAAATTCGGCATCGACATCGCCACCGGCATGGCGGTGGCGCATCAAGCCGGCATCGTGCATCGCGACTTGAAGCCGGCAAACGTGCTGATCGACAACGACTCGCTGCTGAAGATCGTCGACTTCGGCGTGGCCGCCGCACAGAGCCAGGGCGACACCCAGCTGACCAAGACCGGCTATGTGATCGGCTCGCCCAAATACATGGCGCCCGAGCAGATCCTGGGTAAAAAGGTCGACGAGCGCGCCGACATCTACAGTCTGGGCGTCATCATGTACGAGATGTTCGCCGGCGTGCCGCCCTACTCGCGCGGCGATCACATGTCCGTGATGTACCAGCACGTTCAAGGCAAGGCGCGCCAACCCATCGAGATCAACAAGGATTTGCCCATCGAACTCAATAATCTCGTCATGAAGTGCATGTCGCTGGACAAGGCAAAACGGGCCCAAACCATGGACGAACTGCGTCTGGCTCTCGAGAAATTCCTCTAATAGCGGTCGCCGACCCTAAGTCCAACCCTCTGCTGGTTGACGCAGCTCACGTTTATGGGCGAATCACGCCCTAAACACTCGAAAAACCAATCGCTTACGGGTAGCCTTACGCGTTATGGCAAGAGTCGACGCGTTCCTCAAGTTGGGGGTGGCCCAGGGCTGCTCGGACCTGCATCTTGCGGTTGGGGTGCCTCCCATGCTGCGCATGCACGGCGATCTGATGCCCATCAAGTTCCGCAATCTGGGCGATGCCGAGCTCGAGGCCTACATCACCGAGGTCCTGACCCAATCGCAGCTCAAGGTACTGCGCGAAGGCCACGATCTGGACTTTTCCTACGTGTCGACCGAAGGCGGGCGCTTCCGGGTCAACGTGTTTCGCAAGGAAACCGGCATCGGAGCGGCGTTTCGATCGATCCCCACCACCATGCCCAGCATGGATCAGCTCGGTTTACCGCCGATCGTGCGGAAATTGTGCGACTACCATCAGGGCATGATCCTGGTGACCGGTTCAACCGGCACCGGAAAGACCACGACGCTCGCCTCGATGATCGATCACCTCAACTCGACCCGCTCGCTCAACATCATCAGCCTCGAGGACCCCATCGAGTTCGTTCACCGCAGCAAGATCCAGTCAGGTGATACAGCGCGAATTGGGCACGCATCTGCCGTCCTTTGCCGAGGGCGTGCGCGCCGCGATGCGCGAAGACCCCGACGTGATCCTGGTCGGCGAAATGCGCGATGCCGAGACCATTTCCATGGCGATGACGGCCGCCGAAACCGGACACCTGGTGCTCGGCACCCTGCATACCACCAGCGCCACCAAGACCATCGACCGCATCATCGATGCGCTGCCCAACGATGAGCGCGAGCAGACCAAGACATTTCTGGCCAATAGCCTGATCGCGGTCATTACGCAGATTCTGCTCAAGACCCCGGACCAACGCGCGCGCAAAGCGGTGTGCGAGGTCATGGTGCTGACCAAGGCCATCGGCAAGCTCATCATGACCGACCAGACGCATCAGATTCCCAGCCAGCTGCAGATGGGCAAGGAATACGGCATGCAGCTCCTGGACCAGGCGCTGCTCGCCGCGATCAACGCCAAGGAAGTGGATCCGGAGCATGCCTACACCTATGCATCCGACAAGCGCCAGTTCCAGCGCTTCGTCACCGACATGTCCGGGCGTGCCGCTCGCCGAGCCGGCAACGCCGCCCTAGGACCTGACGACCATGCCCGCCATCGACGAATTCTTGAATCAGATTCTCGCGGGCAACGGCTCGGATCTGCATTTTTTGGCGGGCGACCCGCCGCGCATCCGTCAATACGGCGAACTCAAGGCATTGCGGGAAGCTGCCATTGAGCGCGGACACCGTGAAGAACACGCTGTACGAAATCATGCCCAAGCTTGCGGTCGAGCGATTCGAGGAGAAGGACGGCACCGACTTTGCTTATGCCATTCCTGGGGTTGCGCGCTTTCGCGTCAACGTCATGCGGCAGCTCAACGGCATGGGCGCGGTGTTCCGCGCCATTCCCTCCAATGCCAAGACCGCGGAGGAACTCAAACTGCCGCCCGCCGTCATGGATATGTGCAAAATCAACAGCGGCCTGATTCTCGTGACCGGCAAAACCGGCTCCGGCAAGTCCACGACGCTGGCCGCCATGATCGATGACATCAATCGGCGCGAAAAGGGCCATATCCTCACCATCGAGGATCCGATCGAGTTCGTCCATGCGCGCAAGAACTGCCTCATCAGCCAGCGCGAAATCGGCGTGCATGCGGCCTCATTCGCCTCCGCTTTGCAGTCCGCATTGCGCGAGGATCCGGACGTCATTCTGGTGGGCGAGCTGCGCGATTTGGAAACCATGGGCATCGCAGTCACCGCCGCGGAAATGGGCATTCTGGTCATGGCGACGCTGCATACCAACGGCGCCGCGCCGACGGTCGATCGACTGGTGAATGCATTTCCCGCGGACAAACAGCCGCACGTGCGCACCATGCTGTCCACCAGCCTGCGCGGCGTCGTCTCGCAGCAGCTCATTCCAAAAGGCCGACAAGCAGGGTCGCGTCGCGGCCCTCGAAATCCTGGTCAACACCCCCGCGGTAGCCAATCTGATTCGCCAGGGCAAGATGGACCAGTTGGAAAACGCCATGCAAAGCGGCGCCGCCAATGGCATGAAGCTGATGGATACGGCAATTCAAGCGTTGCTCGATTCGCGGCAAATCACCGGCAAAGAAGCCTTTAAAAAGGCCATCAACAAGTCCAAATTCGAGCAATTCCGCGAAGCTTCCTAGCCGCTTGCGGCGGCGGTGCGCAGCGCGGCGCCTGCCGCCGGCCGCGACCTGGGCTCGCGCTCATGGCATAATTTAGTATGACTCAACGCCGCCGAATCCTCGTCACCAGCGCCCTGCCCTACGCCAACGGGCCTTTGCACCTGGGCCACATCCTCGAAACCATTCAAACCGACATCTGGGTTCGATTTCAGAAGCTGCGCGGCCACGAGTGCTACTACGTCTGCGCCGATGACACGCATGGCACGCCCATCATGCTCAAGGCGCAGGCCGAGGGCATTACGCCGGAGCAGCTGATCGCGCAGATCAATACCGAACATCAGCGCGACCTCGCCGACATGCTGATCGGCATGGACAATTTCGGTTCGACCCACTCGAAGGAGAACAAGGCAACTCTGCGACCGCATGTACTTGATGCATCGCAAGGCCGGCTACATCGACAAGCGCAGCGTCCGCCAAGCCTACGATGACACCGCCAAAATGTTCTTGCCGGACCGCTACGTCAAGGGCATTTGCCCGGTCTGCGCGCAAGCCCGATCAGTACGGCGATTCCTGCGAGAATTGCGGCTCCACCTATACTCCCGCGGATCTCAAAAATCCGATTTCGGTGGTGAGCGGCAGCGCGCCGGTGTGGCGCGAATCCGAGCATTATTTCTTCCGCTTGAGCGCCTTCGAGACAGTCTTTGAGCGCCTGGGTGGGCAGCGGCGCGGTGCAGGAAAGCGTCGCGCGCAAGCTCGATGAATGGTTTTCTCAGGGGCTGCGGGATTGGGACATCTCGCGCGACGCGCCTTACTTCGGCTTCGAAATCCCCGAAGCCCCGGGCAAGTATTTTTACGTCTGGTTCGACGCTCCGATCGGCTATCTGGCGAGCTTTACGCAATTGTGCGCGCGCAGCGGCTTGAAGTTCGATGATTTTTTCGCGGCCGATTCGAGCGCGGAACTGCATCATTTCATCGGCAAGGACATTTTGTATTTTCACACCCTGTTCTGGCCGGCGGTGCTGCAGGCCTCGAAAATGCGCCGCTCCCACCGCGGTGCATGCGCATGGTTTTCTCACCATCAATGGCCAGAAGATGTCGAAATCGCGCGGCACCTTCATTACCGCGCGCAAATACCTGGAGCATTTCCCGGCCGAGTATCTGCGCTACTACTTCGCCGCCAAATTGGGCTCCGGCATCGACGATATGGACATGAACCTGGACGAGTTCGCCACTCGCCTGAATTCGGAGATCGTCGGCAAGCTCGTGAATATCGCCAGCCGCTGCGCCGGATTCATCACGCGAGACCTCGGGCGGCAAGCTGGCGAACAGCCTCGCGGATCGCGATCTGTATGCGGCGTTCGTCGGCGCCGGCGACGGCATCGCGAAGAACTACGACAGCCGCGATACGGCCGCCGCGATCCGCGACATCATGGCGCTTTGCGATCGCGCCAATCAATACGTCGATTCGCGCAAGCCCTGGATGCTCGCCAAGGATCCGAACAATGCCGCCGAAGTGCAGAGCGTTTGCACCCAAGCCTTGAATCTGTTCCGGGTGCTGATGATCTACCTCGAGCCGGTGTTGCCGGCCATGGCCGCCAGCGCGCGCGCGCTTCTTTCAGGAACCGGCTTGGACCTGGGCCACGGCGGCGACGCCGCTGCTGGCCACATCCATCAATGCCTATGAGCCGTTGGCGGTTCGGCTCGATCCCAAAGCCGTGGCGCGGCTGGTCGAGCCCGAAGCGCCTGCGCCTGCGGCATCCGCACCTGCCGCGGACCGCGGCGCTGAGGTGCCGCGCAACGCGGGCGCCTCGGACGCCGCGACCTTGGCGGCGGCGGCATCGGTCGAGGGCAATCTGATTTCAATCGATGACTTTTTGCGCATCGATCTGCGCGTGGCCAAGATCCTGGCCGCGCGATTTCATCGCCGGCGCGGACAAGCTGCTGAAGCTGCGTGTCGATGTGGGCGAGTTGGGCGAGCGCGAGATTTTTGCCGGCATCCGCGCCGCCTACGATCCGGCGGCCCTGGTCGGAAGGCTGATCGTCGTCGTCGCCAATCTGGAGCCGCGCACCATGCGCTTTGGCGTCTCGGAGGGCATGATGCTGGCCGCGGGACCCGGCGGTAAGGACATTTTCGCGCTGTCGCCCGATTCGGGAGCGGCCCCCGGTATGCGCGTAAAATGACTATGAGCGATACCGCGCGAGAGATCGCGGCGCGCATCGACGCATTGCTGCCGCAAACCCAATGCACCCGATGCGGTTACGCCGGTTGCAGCCCCTACGCCGCGGCGATCGCCGCCGGCGAGGCGCAGATCAATCAATGCCCGCCCGGCGGCGCGGCCACCATCGCACGCCTTGGCGCGGCTGCTGAACCGCCCTGCGCTGCCGCTGAATCCCGCTCAACGGCGTCGAGTCCGCGCCGCGCGTCGCCTGGATCGACGAAGCGCGCTGCATCGGCTGCGCTCGCTGCCTTGCGCCCTGCCCGGTGGATGCCATCGTCGGCGCGCAAAAGTACCTGCACACCGTGCTGACGGATCGCTGCACCGGGTGCGAGCTGTGCCTGCCGCCCTGCCCCGTCGACTGCATCGAAATGCGGGCCGCCCCGGCAGTTCCGCAACGACCGTCGCTGAACAAGGAGCGCTACGCCGCGCATACCGGCCGCCTGCGCAAGCTCAGGCCGCCGAGCGGCAGCGGCAACTCGACGCCAAGAAGGCGACCGCGGCGCGCCGCTAGAGCGTGCCGTGAATCCGCAAAAGCGCCGGGAAATCTTTGCGCGCTTTCGCGCGGCGAACGCGCAGCCGCGGACCGAACTGATCTATGAAAGCGCCTTTCGAGCTGCTGGTCGCGGTCATCCTTTCCGCGCAGGCAACCGACAAGAGCGTGAACAAGGCGACGGCGGAACTGTTCCGCGCGGCGAACACGCCTGCCGCCATGCTGGCGCTCGGCGCCCAGGCGGCTCTCGCGCTACATCAAGTCCATCGGACTCTACAATGGCAAGGCCAAGAACATCATCGCCATGAGCCGCTTGCTGCTGGAGCGTCACGCCGGCGAGGTGCCGGCGACGTCGCGCAGCGCTGGAGGAACTGCCCGGCGTCGGGCGCAAAACCGCCAATGTCATTCTCAACACGGCATTTGGCCAAGCCACCATCGCCGTCGACACCCACATCTTTCGCGTCGCCAATCGCACCGGACTTCGCGCCCGGCAAAACCGTGCGCGAAGTCGAGGAGAAGCTTCTGAAGTTTGTGCCGCCGGAGTTCCGCCAGGACGCCCATCATTGGCTGATCTTGCACGGCCGCTATGTTTGCAAAGCCCGCCGTCCTGCCTGCCCGACTCTGCATCATCGCGGACCTGTGCGAGTATCGTCACAAGACGCCCGCATGAGCCTGTTCGACGGCTATTCCCGCGATCAATTACGCCTCGCCTATGCAGCAGGCCTGGGCCAAGCATCTCGCGCGCGTCCCCCTCGCGCCGCTCGAGGCGCAGATCGCCGATGTGATCGGAGCGCACCCGGAATACCAGCGCATCGTTGCCGATGCCGACGCCGCGGTGGTTTTGAGCCGGCAGCCGGCCAGGCCGCGAGAATCCGTTTTTACATATGGGGCTGCATCTGGCGGTTCGCGAGCAGCTGTGCATCGACCGGCCTCCCGGAGTCCGCGAGCTGAAGCGCCAGTTGCAGGCGCGCTATGGCGATGCGCATCGCGCGGAACACGCTCTGATGGAGGCCCTGGGCGAGGACCTTTGGACGGCTCAACGCGACGGCCGGGCTCCCGACGAAGCGCAATATCTGATTTTGGCGCGGCGGCGGCTGGCACCCTCCTAGAAGGTTAACGAAGCTTCATGCGCGCTTCATCGGGGCGGCTGTAGGCCGACGCTATTCTCGTGTGTCGATCAATCGGCGCGTTTGAGGAAGTAGCCATGCGTCTTGCATTTGCCGCGAGCGCCTTGTGCCTCAGCGCTCTGGGTCTGAGTTTTCTGCCAGCAGACGGCGCAGTCGGTCGCAGCCGCCGGCCGCCGCTGCCAGTACCCGCGCACGGCGCGCAGCGACGCCGCCGCCGCCGCCGATGCCGCCGCAAGGCATGTGAAGCGTACCGCCTGCCTCAAGCAAGCTAGAACGAAAAAGCTGATTGGGGCGGACAAAACGGCGTTTCTCAAGAATTGCATCGAGGCGCCGCAAGAGCCCATCTCGGCCAGCCGGCAAATTCCGCCCGATCGGCCGTAAGCGCTAAAACTTCCGCGCGGGTGTCGCGGTGATGGTGAGCCTGACGCTCTCCGGCGCCGCATTGCTCAACTGCAGAAAGAATGGCCGCGTTCCGGGCAAATCGAACTGAACGATTTTGTGCGGCGGGCTGCAGCCATGTTGACCTTGAAAATCGTTCGCCGCCACCAACGCGCCGTTCGACACCACATCGATCCAGAACGGCATATCGATCGCGACTCGATAGCTGCCGCTCGCGGGAATCTTGAAATTCGACCAAGCCGCCGTAGGATCCCGCACGCGGGCTTTTCTTGCCGGGTGCGGCCGCGAAGCTGCACCTGTTCCTGCTTGTCGAGCGCAAGCTCGTACAACCGGTTCAATACAATCGGCGGAGCGGACTTTGCGTTCGCTCCGGCGGCCAGCGGCGTCGCCGGGCCTGCGAACAACGCGCGCTCCTGGGTCACGTCCCATTTGAAATCCACGCAAGCGTCGTCCGCCAAGGCGGGAGCTGCGGCGCTCAAGCGCCGCTGCGAGAACCATCGAAGCGATGAATGCCTCTAAGCATTTCGCTTCGGTATGTAAAGATCCGTGAGCGTGCCATCGAAAGCTTCGGCGGCGAACGCGACGGTTTCCGACAAGGTCGGGTGGGGATGAATCGTCAAGCCGATATCGGATGCGTCAGCGCCCATTTCGATGGCCAGCGCCACTTCGGCGATCAAATCGCCGGCGCTGGTGCCGACGATTCCGGCGCCGAGAATGCGGTGCGTTTGCTTGTCGAACAGCAGCTTGGTGAAGCCATCATCGCGGTTCAGCGCCAGCGAGCGCCCGCTGGCCGCCCAAGGAAAGGTTCCCTTGCCGTACTCGATGCCGCGCGCCTTCGCCTCGGTCTCGGTTAGGCCGGCCCACGCAATTTCCGGATCCGTGTAGGCAACCGAGGGAATGCAGCGCGCGTCGAACGCAGTCTTGTGTCCGGCCGCGACCTCTGCCGCGACTTTGCCCTGATGGCTGGCCTTGTGCGCCAGCATGGGTTGCCCCACGATATCGCCGATCGCGAAAATATGCGGCACGTTGGTGCGCATCTGCTTGTCGACGTCGATGAGACCGCGCGCGCTCACCGCGACGCCCGCCGCCGCCGCATTGATGGCATTGCCGTTGGCCGAGCGGCCCACCGCGACCAACACGCGATCGAACAGCTGCGGCTCAGGCGAGTCCGGGCCCTCGTAGGTTGCCCGCAAGCCCTCGGCAAGCGCTTCGAGCTTCGTCACCTTGGTCTTCAACAAAATCTTTTTGTAGCGCTTTTCAATGCGTTTTTGCAGCACACGAACCAGATCGCGATCGGCTCCCGGCATCAGCCCATCCAGGAGCTCCACCACCGTCACTTCGGCGCCGAGCGCATCGTAGACGCAGGCCATTTCGAGGCCGATGATTCCGCCGCCGATCACCAACAGCCGTTTGCAATCCGGCGGCAGCTCCAATGCTCCGCTCGAATCGATGACCCGCGGATCCTGGGGCAATCCCGGCAGTTGAGCCGATTCGGACCCCGCCGCGATGATGCATTGCTTGAAATCCACGCGGCGCGTTGCCATCGGCGGTCTTCACATCCAGCGAATACGGCCCCACGAACTTGGCGTCGCCTTGGATCAGGGCGACTTTGCGCTGCTTCGCCAGCAGCATCAGTCCATTGGTCAACCTCGTGACGACTTTGTTTTTCCACGCGCGCAGCAAGTCGCGGTCGATCTTTGGAGGCGCAAACACGATCCCGTTGGCCGCCATGTCGGCGGCATCTTCGATGACCTTCGCCGCGTGCAACAACGCTTTGGAAGGGATGCACCCGACGTTCAAACACACGCCGCCCAGCACCGGCCAGCGTTCGATCAAGGTCACTTTCAACCCCAAGTCTGCCGCGCGAAATGCGGCGGTGTATCCGCCGACACCGGCACCGAGCACCACCAAGTCGACAGCGCCGGCGGGGCGGCGCCACCTGTTTGGACGCGGGTTTCGGGGCGGCGCTCGCCGCGGAAATCGACGCGGATCCGGCCGCGGCCGGCGCGGCGCCGCGGGGCGGATGCGGCGCTCGGCGCCGCGGCGCCGGCGGCCTTGGCGGGTGCGGCGGCATCCGCTTCGACGATCGCAATCAATGTTCCCGACGAAACCGCATCGCCCTTTTTGATTTCGATGGAATTGATCACGCCGCTGACCGGCGAGGGCACGTCCATCGCCGCCTTGTCGGATTCGAGCGAAATCAGCGGATCTTCAACGGCAACCTTGTCGCCCTTCTTGACCAGCACGTCGAGAACAGTGACGCCTTTGACCTCGCCGAGATCAGGAACCCGCACCTCCACGGCGCTCATAGCAGCGCCTTCACGTCGCCGAGCATTTTTGCGAGAAACACCACGAAACGGGCCGCTTCGGCGCCGTCGATGACGCGATGATCGTAGGACAGCGACAGCGGCAGCATCAGCCGCGGCACAAAAGCGCCGCGCTCGTAAACCGGTTTCTGAGTCGACCGCGAGACGCCGAGGATGGCCACTTCCGGAGCGTTGATGATGGGCGTGAAATAGGTGCCGCCGATTCCGCCCAGGCTCGAAATCGTAAAACTGCCGCCCTGCATTTCCGCGGCCTTCAGTTTGCCGGCGCGCGCCTTCTCCGAAAGCGCGCTCAAGGCGCGGGCGATATCATAGATGCTCAGCCGATCGGCATTGGCAATGACCGGAACCACCAATCCGTTGGGCGTGTCGGCTGCGAAACCGATATTGAAGTACTTCTTCAAGACCAGATTTTCGCCGCTCTCGTCCAGCGAGGCATTGAATCGGGGAAATTCGCGCAACGCCAATATGCAGGCCCTGATGATGAACACCAACGGAGTCAAGCGCACCTCCTCCTGGGCGGCCTTGTTCTTGAGCGCGCCGCGCGCCGCCTCCAGATCGGTGATATCGGCATCCTCGTGCTGAGTGACGTGCGGCAGATTCAGCCAGCTCGCCTGCAATCGCGCGCCGGAAATTTTCTGGATGCGCGAGAGCGGTTTGACCTCGACGGCGCCGAAGTGCGCGAAATCCACCGCGGCCACCCGCGGCAGCGCCGATACGGGCGCGGCGTTGGCGGCCGCAACGAGCAATCCTTTGACGTGCGCCTTGACGTCATCCTGCGTGATGCGGCCCTTGACGCCGGTCCCTTCGACCTTGCCCAAATCCGCGCCCAGTTCGCGCGCGAACTTGCGCACCGACGGGCTGGCATGAGCTCTCGAGAATGCTTGCTCGTCGATCGCGACCGCGGCGCGGGGCCGCATTGCGCGCCGCGGCCTTCGGCGCCGGCGCGGGCGAAGCGCTCGGTGTCGCCGCGGCAGCGCGTGGATCTTCGGCAGGCGGCGCAGCTTTCGCGCCGCTGGGCGCCGCCGCGGGCGCGGCGGTTTTTTCGGCCGGCGCGGCATCCGCCGCAGCGGGCTCGAGCAGCAGGATCACGGAACCTTCGGAAACCTTGTCGCCGGTCTTGAGTTTGACCTGCGCGATTTTTCCCGCGGCGGGAGCCGGCACATCCATCGCCGCCTTTTCGGTTTCGATGGTGACGAGCGGCGTCTCCTTGTCGATTTGCTGGCCATCCTTCACCAGTACGTCGATGACGCTGACGTCCTTGAAGCCGCCGATATCCGGCACCCGAACTTCAATTGGGCTTGCCATGTTCGCCCCTAGACCGACACGGGATTGGATTTATCCGGATCGATGCCGAACTGCTGCATGGCCTTGCTCACCGTTTGCGCGTCGATCTTGCCCTCATCGGACAGCGCTTTGAGCGCGGCGACCACCACGTAATGACGGTCGACTTCAAAGAATCGGCGCAGCTCCGCGCGCGAATCGCTGCGGCCGAAGCCATCGGTTCCGAGCGCCGTGTAGGGGCCCGGCACCCATTGCCTAATCTGATCCGCCACGGTCTTCATGTAGTCCGTGGCGGCAATGAATGGACCTTCCCGGTCCGCCAGTATTTCCTCGATATAGGTTTTTTTGCGCGGTTCGCCCGCATGCAGCATGTTCCAGCGCTCCACCGCGAGAGCGCTTCTGCGCAGCTCGCTGAAGCTCGTCACCGAATAGACATCCGCGGGCACGCCATAACTTTTCTCGAGCAGCTCCGCGGCCGCCAGCACCTCGCGCAAAATCGTTCCCGACCCGAACAGCGTCACCCGCACCTTGCCGCGGCCGCCGGTTTTCAACAGGTACATGCCGCGCAAAATTCCCTGCGCCGCGCCGGCGGGCAGCGCCGGATGAGCGTAATTTTCGTTCATCACCGTGATGTAGTAGAAAACATTTTCCTGCTCCTGGTACATGCGGCGCAGGCCGTCATGCACGATGACCGCCAATTCGTAGGCGTAGGCGGGATCATAAGCGACGCAGTTGGGCACCGTGGTCGCCACCAACTGACTGTGTCCATCCTGGTGCTGCAGCCCCTCGCCCGCCAGCGTGGTTCGTCCGGCGGTGCCTCCCACTAGGAATCCTCGTGCCTGGCTGTCGCCGGCGGCCCAGATAAAGTCGCCGACCCGCTGAAAACCGAACATGGAGTAGTAGATGTAGAACGGGATCATGCTGACGCCGTGGTTCGAATACGCCGTGGCGGCGGCGATCCACGAGCACAAGCTGCCGGCCTCGTTGATGCCTTCCTCGAGTATCTGGCCCTGTTTGTCTTCGCGATAAAACATGAGCTGATCGGCGTCCTGCGGCGTGTACAGCTGTCCCATCGAGGAATAAATGCCCACCTGCCGAAACATTCCCTCCATGCCGAAGGTCCGCGCCTCGTCCGGCACGATGGGCACGACGTGCCTGCCGATGCTTTTGTCCTTGACCAAACTGGTCATCATCCGCACCAAGGCCATGGTGGTGGAAATTTCCCGATCCCCCGTACCCTCGAGCAAGGTGCTGAACAGTTCGAGGGGCGGAACCGCCAACGGCGGCGCCAGGGAACTGCGGGCGGGCAGATAACCGCCGAGGGCGGAGCGGCGCTCCTGCAGGTAGCGCATCTCCTCGCTGTCCTCGGCCGGCTTTCTGAACGACAGCCCGGCGATTTCTTCATCGGTTATTTGAATGTTGAAGCGATCGCGCACTTCCTTGAGATTGTCGTCGGTCAGCTTTTTCTGTTGATGGGTCGAGTTCAGACCCTCCCCGGCTTTGCCCATGCCGAAGCCTTTGACGGTCTTCGCCAAAATCACCGTGGGCGCACCCACGTGAGCGACCGCGGATGCGTAGGCCGCATACACCTTTTCCGGATCATGGCCGCCGCGATTGAGGTGCCAGATCTCCTCATCCGACATGTTGGCGACCATTTCCTTGAGCTCCGGATACTTGCCGAAGAAATGCTCGCGCGTGTAGGCGCCGCCCTTGGATTTGAAATTCTGATACTCGCCGTCCACGCACTCTTCCATCACGCGCTTCAAGAAACCCTTCTGATCGCGCGCCAGCAACGGGTCCCAACGGCCGCCCCACAAGACCTTGATGACGTTCCAGCCCGCGCCCAAGAAGGCTGCTTCGAGTTCCTGAATGATCTTTCCATTGCCGCGCACCGGTCCATCGAGCCGCTGCAGATTGCAATTGATGACAAAAATGAGATTGTCGAGTTTTTCGCGCACCGGCATGGTGAGCGCACCCATCGACTCGGGCTCGTCCATTTCTCCGTCGCCCAAAAACGCCCAGACTTTCCGGTCGCTGGGCGCGACGATGCCGCGATTCTCCAGATAGCGCACGAAGCGCGCCTGAAACATCGCCATCATCGGACCCAATCCCATCGACACGGTGGGATATTGCCAAAAATCCGGCATCAACCAGGGATGCGGATAGGATGACAGGCCGCCGCCGCGCACTTCCTGGCGAAAGCGCTGCAGCTGGCTCACGTCCAAGCGGCCTTCCAGGTAAGCACGGGCATAGATGCCGGGGCTGGAGTGACCCTGGATGTAAATCATGTCGCCGGGATGTGCCGGACTGCGGGCGCGCCAGAAATGATTGAAGCCCACCTCATACAGCGTCGCCGCCGAAGCGTAAGTCGCGATGTGGCCGCCATACTCGGAATTCGTGCGGTTCGCCTGCACCACCATGGCGAGCGCATTCCAGCGCATGTAGGCTTCGTTGCGCCGTTCCAGCGAGCGATCGCCCGGATATTCCGGTTCCTGCGCCTTGGAAATCGTATTGAGGTACGCGGTGTTCGGCTTGAACGGCAGGTACGCCCCCGAGCGGCGCGTGAAATCCACCAGCTTCTCCAGCAAAAAATGCGCACGCTGCGGACCCTGAGCACGCATGACGGAGTCGATCGACTCCAGCCATTCCTGGGTTTCGGTCGGATCGATGTCTTCGAACGGCGATTGTTGCGTCATAGAAATGCACACTCACCCACGTGTCCTGTTAAGATGCCAGGCACGTTACAGCGCCCCGGCGCCAACCGCCATTACGTTGTTTACCCACGCTATCTTCGGGGTTTGATTTTTCACGGTCAAGAAGGAGCCTGCCTGAGTATTCCGCGTGAGCCGTGATATGCCGACTCGCTTGCCCTTGGACCGTCTTCTCGTGCCCGTGCGCCAAATCGGCGCAGCGGTGCGCGCAGCAAACCTGGCGCGTCACGCGAGCGCGGTGCTGTTGCTGCCGCTGGCGCCATCCGCCGCGGATTGGGAGGCGCTGCCGCATGCGCCGATGCTGCGCGCGCTGCACCGGCGCAAGGTCCGCAAAGCCGGCGATATCTACCAGCTGCGAGTGGGCGCGCAAGCGCAAACCTTGTTGCTGGTCGCCTGCGTAGCCACTCGGGCATCCACCTTTGAGCGCCTGCAAGCCGCCGGCAAAATCGCCCGCAATGCGCTGGAGGGCGATCCGAAAACGGTTTTGGTATGGCAGCAGGGCTGTGCCATGGATGCAGCCGACGCGACCTTCCATGCCGTCATCGCGGCGCTCGAAGCCGCCGCCTTCCGCTTTGCTACGTTCAAGAGCCAGCCCAAAAAACGCGCCCAGCTCCTCGGTATCGACCTCGCGCGGAGCGGAAAGTTGCAGGAGCTGGATTTGACGCTCGCAACCGCAGCCGGCAACAATCTGGCGCGATGGCTTACCGCTTTGCCGCCCAATTCCCTGGATGCGGCCGCTTATCGACGGCTCCTGCAACAATTTGCGCAGCGTTTGAAAATCGATTTCAAATTTCATGGCGAGAGGCAGCTAAAGCGCCTGGGCTGCGGCGCATTCCTCGCGGTGGCACGCGGCAATGCCATGCGCGACGCAGGCATTGCCCTGCTGTCTTATCGTCCTCGTGGCACTGCAGCACCCGCGGTCAGCCTGGTGGGGAAAGGCATCTGTTTCGACACCGGCGGGACGAATTTGAAGGCCCACAAGGGCATGTTGGACATGCACACCGACATGGAGGGCAGCGCGGTCGCGCTGGGGAGCCTGTATGCCCTCAAGACACTGCGCTCGCCGCTGGCGGTCGATTGCTGGCTGGCAATCACCGAAAACCGCATCGGTCCGCTCGCCTACAAGCCGCAGGATGTGGTGCGTGCCGCGAACGGCACGACCATTCAGGTCATTCACACCGATGCCGAGGGCCGCATGGTGCTGGCTGATGCCTTGAGTCTGGCGGCAGCCAAAAGACCGCGCGCGATCATCGACTACGCGACCCTCACCGGCGCCTGCATCTTTGCGCTGACCGAGCGCTACAGCGGTGCCTTCACCAATCGGCCGGAAGCCCGCGCCCTGATCGAGTCCGCGGGTGTGAGCAGCGGCGAGCGCGTCTGGTGCTTCCCGATGGACGCCGATTACGACACGGATTTGGAAAGCAGCGTCGCCGACGTGCTGCAGTGTTCGGCCGACTCCAAGGGCGATCATATTTTGGCGGCGCGATTCCTCAGCCGCTTCGTGCCCAACGAGATTGCCTGGCTGCACTTGGACTTGGCCGCAGGCACCCGCCACGGCGGACTTGCGCACATAGCGACCGAGATCACCGGCTTTGGCGTGCGCTACACGCTCGATCTCCTGCGCCGCGGCTGGCCCGCAGCGTCGGCCGCGGCATGAATCGCCTGACCATCCAACGGCCGGACGACTGGCACGTACATCTGCGCGACGCCGATGCCTTGAAGGCGGTCGCGCATTTCACCGCCGAACGTTTTGGGCGCGCCATCGTGATGCCGAACCTGGCGCCCGCGATCACCACCACCGCCCTTGCCGGCGCCTATCGTGAGCGCATTTTGGCGGCGCTGCCCGCGCACAGCCGATTCGAACCCTTGATGACCTTGTACCTGACGGACGAAACCCCGGCCGAAGAGATCGACCGCGCCAAGCATTGCGGATTCATCCATGGCGTCAAACTCTATCCGAAAGGAACCACCACGCACTCGCAGTCCGGCGTCACCGACATCAAGCATGTCTACGGCGTGCTCGCACGCATGGAAAAAATCGGGATGCCGCTTCTGGTCCACGGCGAGTCCGCGCAGATCGACGTCGATGTCTTCGATCGCGAAACGCACTTCATCGAGAGCGTGCTGGCGCCGTTGCTCGAGCGTTTCAGCGCACTGCGCGTGGTATTCGAGCACATCACCACCGCCGGCGCGGTGGAATTCGTCCGCGCCGCCCGCGGCGCTGTGGCGGCCACCATTACCCCGCAGCACCTGCTGCACAATCGCAATGCGCTTTTTTCCGGCGGGATACGCCCGCACTATTATTGTCTGCCGATTCTGAAGCGCGAGGCAGACCGGCAGGCTTTGCTGGCGGCCGCGACCAGCGGCAACCCGCGCTATTTCCTGGGCACCGACAGCGCACCGCACGAGCGCAGCACCAAGGAAACGGTATGCGGCTGTGCGGGCATGTTCACGGCGCATGCTGCCATCGAGTTGTACGCCGAAGCCTTCGAATCCGCCGGAAAGCTCGAGCGGCTGGAAGGATTTGCCAGCCACTTCGGCGCCGATTTCTATGGGCTGGCGCGCCACTCCGACACGATCACCCTGCTCAAGGAAACCTGGACGGCGCCGCAGCAGTACGCATTCGGCAGCGGTACGCTGCGCCCCTATCGCGCCGGCGAGCCGATTGGCTGGCGCCTGGCTCCAATCTGAGCATGCCGCAGCTCCCGCCGATCACCTTTGCAACGCGCTTCCGGGGATTTTTACCGGTGGTCATCGACGTCGAAACCGGCGGCTTCAATTCGCACACCGACGCGCTGCTGGAAATTGCCGCGGTATTCATCGAGATGCGCAGCGACGGCACGCTGGCGCGCGGCGAGACGCATCGCTATCACGTCATCCCCTTTCCCGGCGCCAATATGGAACCGGCGTCCATGGCCGTGACCGGCATCGATCCCCATCACCCACTGCGCCCGGCGATCTCCGAAGAAGATGCGCTGCAGCGCATCTTCAAAGAAGTCAGAACGGCGATTCGAACGGCCGACTGCACCCGTGCCGTGCTGGTCGGCCACAACGCATCCTTCGACCTGAATTTCTTGAATGCCGCGGTGAGCCGCGCGCAGGTGAAGCGCAATCCCTTTCATCCATTTTCAAGTTTCGATACCGCCACGCTGGGCGGCATCGCCTTCGGACAGACCGTGCTGATGCGCGCCACCCTGGCCGCCGGGCTCGAGTGGGACAGCTCTTCGGCGCATTCCGCGGCCTATGACGCGGAGCGCACCGCCGACCTCTTCTGCATCGTGTGCAATCAATTTCAAGGCGTATTCGAGGCCGGCCGCAGGCGCTTGGCGGCCATGGGACCGCTCGAAGTCGAAGCCGACCCCGAGCTGCCTTAGGCGGCTACGGCGCCGGCCTCGGACAGCAACTGCTGCAGCTCGCCGCTCTTGTACATCTCCAGCGTGATGTCGCACCCGCCCACCAGTTCGCCGTTGACATAGAGCTGCGGGAAGGTAGGCCATTTTGAATAGGTTTTGAGCGCTTCGCGGACTTCCGGGTCCTCGAAAATATTGACATGCGCAAACTTCGCCTTGCAGGCCTTCAGAGCGCCCACCGTCTGGGCGGAAAAGCCGCATTGCGGGAAATCCGGGGTGCCCTTCATGTAAAGCACCACAGGGGCGGCGGATAGCTGGCTTTTGATTCGTTCGATCGCGTCCATAGTCGACATTCTCCACGTAATTGGCTTGATTGTACGATAACCGCCGGGACGGTATCGCCTGGCATCGTTGAATTATTGGGGTCACTCCCCTATTCTTCCAGGTTGCCGCAATGCACGATCCGAGGCCCCGGCTTAGGGCCGGCGCAATAACTTATGGAGGGGAATCGCATGAACCCATTAAATACCGTCAAATGGCCTCTGATCATAGGATTCGTGCTCGCAGTCCTGATCGCATTCCTGGTGGAGGGGAGCCTCACCTTCAACTCAATCACCCTGGCGGCATTCACGCGCTGGGCGCATATCTTTGCCGGGATTCTCTGGATCGGCCTGCTGTACTACTTCAACGCGGTACAAACCCCCGCGATGGCGGTCGCGGCCGCCGATAAAGGCGGTCCGGGCGGCGCCGGGGTCAACAAGTACATCGCGCCGCGCGCACTGCTGTGGTTTCGTTGGTCGGCGCTGGCCACCTGGCTGCTGGGGGCCTACCTGCTCTCGCAGACGCCGGGCCGTTTTGTCAGCGCCTTTACCTTGAGCCTGTTCGAACATCCCGCCTCGCGCCCCAATCTCATCATCGGCATCGGCGCTTGGCTCGGCACCATCATGCTCTTCAATGTGTGGGGACTGATCTGGCCGAATCAAAAGAAAATCCTGGGCATCGTGCCGGCAACCGATGAGCAGAAGGCCAAGGCGCGCAAGGTGGCGCTGTACGCTTCGCGCATGAACTTTTTGCTCTCTGTACCGATGCTGATGTGCATGATCGGACCGATGCACGGTCTGCCCTTCTAACAGCGCAGCCGATGCCGGGCCTCGAACCGACGGTGCCGGTTCCCGCCGATTTGCCGCAGCAGGTGGCGTCGGCCCTTGCCGAAGATATCCGCGGCGGTGATCTCACCGCCGCGCTCATTCCCGCCGAGAAAATCGGCCGCGCCACGGTCATTACGCGGGAGGCGGCGATCCTCTGCGGCATCCCCTACGTCGAGGCAACCTTCAGGCAGGTGGATTCGCGCGTGAGCTTCGACTGGCGCGCCGCCGAGGGCGAGGCAGTCCGTGCGGACCAGGTCTTGTTCAGCGTCGATGGACCCGCGCGGGCCCTGTTGACGGGCGAGCGTTGCGCGCTCAATTTCTTGCAATTCTTGAGCGGCACCGCGACCGCGGCGCACCGCTACGCGCAACTGCTGCAGGGAACGCGCTGCCGCCTGCTGGACACGCGCAAGACCATCCCCGGCTTGCGCACCGCGCAAAAATACGCGGTGCGCGTAGGCGGCGGCCACAATCATCGCATGGGACTGTTCGACGGGATTCTCATCAAGGAAAATCACATTGCGGCGGCCGCCGGCATCGCCGGCGCGGTCGCGGCAGCGAAACGCAGCGCGGCGCAAGTGCCGGTCGAAGTCGAGGTCGAGAATCTGACGCAGTTGCAGGCTGCGATCGACGCCGGCGCCGATATTGCATTGCTGGACAACTTTTCGCTCGAGGCCATGCGCGACGGCGTGGCGCTCAACGCCAAGGCTAAGCGTCCCTTGAAAATCGAGGCTTCCGGCGGCATCACGGCCGAGACCATTCGCTCCATCGCCGCGACCGGGGTGGATTACATTTCCGTGGGCAGCATCACCAAGCATGTGCACGCGGTGGATCTGTCCATGCGGTTTGAGTGGCTAACCCGGTGATTTTGATCGGTTGTGGCGTTAGTCAAGGACGGTAGCAAGATTCGAGGCACGACGGAAACAGTACCTCGAAGCTTCTCATTCCTCTGGGTCAAGCTCACGCGCTGTTCGCCGCCTTGAGCACGCGCTGCGGCTGGGAGACGCCGTAGCCCTGCGCGTAATCGACGCCCAGGCTTTGCAGCATATTGATGATTTCTTGATTCTCGGCGAATTCAGCGATGGTCTGTTTGCCGGTCAAGTGGCCGATCTCGTTGATCGAACGCACCATCTCGCGATCGATGGGGTCGTGCAGGATCTCTTTGACGAAGCTGCCGTCGATCTTCAAGTAATCGACCGGGAAATGCTTCAAGTAGCCGAACGATGACAAGCCGGTGCCGAAGTCGTCGAGCGCGAACTTGCAGCCCAATTCTTTGAGCGCCTGGATGAAGCGATTCGCCTGCGAGAAGCTGGCGATCGCGGCGGTCTCGGTGATTTCGAAGCAAATCTTCGTGGCATCCAAGCCGCTGCGATGAAACTGATCGATCACGTACGGCAGGAATTTGTCGTCGCCCAAACTCTGGCCGGACAAGTTGATCGAGCACATGGTGAGCTTTTCACGCTCGTCGGCTTCCGAGACCAGCCAGCGGAAGGCATTTTCAATCACCCAGCGGTCGATGCTCGGCGTAATGCCGTAGCGCTCCGCGGCGGTCATGAAATTATCCGGTCCGACAATCTTGCCCGCCTCGTCGCGCATGCGCAGCAGCAGCTCGTAGTGCGCGCCCGCCTCGGTCTTTTGCAGCGGCATGATCGTTTGCCGGAAGAGCTCGAAACGCCCCTCTTCCAGCGCATTGTTGATGCGCGCGGCCCATTGCATCTCGCGCCGGCGGCGCATCAAATCGATGTCATTTTCCTCGAAGCTGTGCACGCGATTGCGGCCGGCTTCCTTGGCCGCCTGGCAGGCGCTGTCGGCGGCGCTCAGGACGGCCGCGACATCGGCGTTATCCGCGGAGATGGGCACGACGCCGATGCTCGCGCCGAGGCGGAAGGTGCGTTCTTCCCAGGTGAACTTGAAATTGCGCACCGCCTCGCGCAGCGCCTCCGCGGTGCGCATCGCTTCATCGAGAGAACAGCTCTCCAGCAATATGCCGAATTCATCGCCGCCGAGGCGTGCCAGCGTGTCGCGCCAGCGGACTTTGGATTTGAGCAGCGCGCCGACCTGGCCGAGCAGCGCGTCGCCGGCGCTGTGGCCGCAGGTATCGTTGACGATCTTGAATTGATCCAGATCCAGGACGCACAGCGCGTAGGAGGTTTCGCGCGCCTTGGCGCTCTTCAATGCCCGCTCCATGCGGCTCTCGAACTCGCGCCGGTTCACCAACCCGGTGAGCACGTCATGGCTGGCGTGATAGCTCAGGCGGCGGTTGAGTTCGCGCGCCTCGCTGACGTCGTGGAACACCAGCACCCCGCCCGAGACCGCACCGCTGCCGTCGCGGATGGGCGATGCCGTGCTCTCGACGTAGATTTCGTTGCCGTCGCGGCGGATGAGCAGCATCGGGCGCACCGATTTGATCGAGCGGGTGCGGCGAATCGCGACCGCCAGCGGATTCTCCAGAGGCTCGCAGGTTTCCTCGTGAAAGGCGCGGAAAATCTCTTCGATGGCGCGGCCTTGGCTGTCCTCGAGCCGCCATCCCGTCAGAGCCTCGGCCACCGGGTTGACGTAATCGATCACGCCCTTGGCGTCGGTGGTGATCACGCCGTCGCCGATGCTTTGCAAGGTGATCTGCGCGCTTTCCTTCTCGCGAAACAGCGCCTCTTCGTAAAGCTTGCGCTCGGTGATGTCCAGCTCGACGCCCACCAGCCGCAGCAAGCGGCCCTTGTCGTCGACCTTGGCCTTGGCCCGGCTGATGACCCAGCGCCACTCGCCGGTTGCATGACGCATGCGGTGCAGGCTCTCGAAAATCGGCGTCTTGCCCGCGACGTGATCGCGGATCGCGGCCTGCACCCGCGACATGTCGTCCGCGTGCACCAGGGTGCGCCAGTCGGGCGCCTGACCCACATCGTTCTCATCGTAGCCGAGCATGGCCTTCCAGCGCGGCGACAGATAAACCCGGTTGTTCAAAGTGTCGAAATCCCACAAGCCGTCATTGGCGCTGTGGATGGCGAGTTCGTTGCGCTCCTCGAGGTCCTCGAGATGACGCTGGATCTCGATGCGCTCGAGACCGGTCGCGAGACTCGAACCCACCAGCTTCATGAGCAGATGCAGCTGCACGTCCCAGTTGTCGCGCGGCCGTGCATTGGCGATGCCGAGCAAGCCGGCGGGCCGGCCTTTGATCGAATAGCCGATCATGAGCACCGATCCGATTCCCAAGTGGCTCCAGACCGCGGCATCCTCGGCCTGGTCTTCGCGCGGCGCGCTGGAATCGCGCACCTCGGAGACGCGCAGCGGCGCCAATCGCGATTGCAGCCACGGCAGATCGTCGAGGGACTGGCCGCGCAGCTGTTCGGGATTGCCCGTGGCCAGCATGCCGCGCGCAACCTGGACATCGCCGATGACGTTGAGCTCCGGGTCGAGCGCGAGGTGAAAAGCCGTGTCGACGCGGGTCGCCTCGCGCAGCAGCTCCAGATTGACAATAATGGTGTCGAGCGCAGTGAGCGCGGTCATGGTCTGAAAGTCGACCGCGATCTTGGTGCAAGTTACGTCGAGGCCTACGGTCGGCTTGGGTCCGCGCCGCGGCCAGGTTTGTGGGGACAATATGTCCGAGGCGGTCAGGTCAGCATGGCGGGGATCGTTTGGAGCTATTGCCATGCGCCTTCACTGGTCCCAAGGGAGTAACGGTTGTATATCAATAGTTTGCCACTCAATCCCGCACGAAACGCGAATGCGTCACACAGTTCCTCGGATTCGCAAGCACGCAGCTACGACCGGATTCTCGCATAAGTTATCAGGAATACAAGCTAAGCGATTGTATTAATAGGGCTTCGGGCAAAAGACCTGTCAGCGGCGCCCGGAGCCTCTAGTCCAGCGCCGCCTTGGCCGTCTCGAACAGCCGCCTAAGCGTCTGTTCCATATCGGCTTGCAACCTTTCGAGCCCTGCCGCATCGAGGCCCTTCGCGACGTACACCGGCTCTCCAATCGCGATGACGATGCGCGCGCCGAATTTTGGGATCACGAATCGATCCCAACTGATTTTCCAGGCGCGCGATGCGCAATAGCTCAGCGGCACAATGGGCCGCTGCGAGAGTTGCGCGAGCAGCAGCGCCCCGGGTTTGAACTTCCAAGCGGGTCCGCGGGGTCCGTCCGGCGCAATCACCGGCGAGATGCCTTCGTGCACCAACGCCTGATAGAAATCGCGCAAGGCGCGCGCGCCGGTGTGGGTCGAGGAGCCGCGAATCACCTCGCCGCCGAGACGACGCACGATCAGCGCGCCGAACTCACCATCGACCGAGGGACTGATCAAGACCCCCAATTTCAAGCCGGCGGCGCGCTGCTCGAAAAGATATTTGGCGCAGAACAACTGGTGCTGATGCCAATACACGGGAATGAACGACGGCGCGCGCGCGAGTGCCGCGCTCAGGTGCTCTGCGCCGAGGATCCGCACCACCTTGCACCAACCGATGACCAGGCGCATCAATGCCAGCGCGAGCGGCGCCGCGGCCTTGTACAGCCACAGCCGGCCCTTCGTCAGCCGGCGGCCCGAGCGCGTCTGTTGATCGTAAATGGTATTGCGAAGGCCGCCGTCTTCTCGTTTCTTTTGCACGGCTGGTATTGTCGGGAAGCGCTCGGTGGGGCGCAACGCCTAAGTTACAATGCCGGCATGCAAACCATAGCAATTCCGCCGGGCCCCGCCGAGGGCTTCGATATCGGCGGTAGCGAGGAGTCGCTTGCGCGCCTGCAGGACTATTTTAACCGATTCGGCGATATCTACCGGGTGTTCGCGCCCAGCCGCGGGGTATTCAACTACGTCATCAATCATCCCGATGACATCAAGCGCGTGCTGCTGACCAATCACCGCAACTACACCAAGGGCGAGGGAATCGATCGCGTCAAGATCCTGCTCGGCAACGGCATCATGACCAGCGAAGGCGCGTTCTGGCGCCGGCAACGGCGCATGATGCAGCCCGCCTTTCACCGCCGCGTCATCGATCGGTTCAGCCAACTGATCGACGAGGTCAACGAAAAATACGCAGAGCGTTGGGCGGCAATGGCGGCGCGCGGCGAGGCGGTCAACGTTTCGGGCGACACCAGCGAATTGACGCTGGAAATCGTGCTCAAGTCCATCTTCGGCGCCGATCTGGAGCGCTTGGCGCAGCAGATGGGCGTCAATCCCTTCGAGGTGGTCGCCAAGCAATCCAATCGCGATTTGAAGTTCGCATTTCAATTCCGATCGCTGGGACGCTTGGTGGGCGAGCTGATCGAACAGCGCCGCCATGCTCCGGAAGAGCATTTCGATTTCTTGAGCATGTTGATGCTGACGCGCGACCGGGAAAGCGACGCGCCGATGGCAGACAAGGAATTGATCGACGAGGTGCTGACCCTGATCGTAGCCGGCCACGAGACCACGGCCGCCGCGCTGACCTGGACCTGGTATTTGGTCAGCCGCCACGCGCCGGCCGCGGAGCAGCTGCGCGCGGAAGCCGACAAAAGCAGCTCCGCAGGCGTCTTGGGATTGGGCGCGGCCGAAGCCATGTCCTTTACCCACCAGGTATTGCAGGAATCGTTGCGGCTGTATCCGCCGGGCTGGCTGATCCCGCGCCGCTCGATCGAAGCCGACGAACTCGGCGGCTTCCCCATAGCCCCGCGCACCGATGTCTTCATAAGCCCTTATATGCTGCACCGGCACCCGGCCTTTTGGAGCGATGCAGAAGAATTCAGACCGGAGCGCTTCGCCGGCGCCGATGCCGCCGAGCGCCACAAATTCGCTTATATTCCCTTTGCGGTGGGGCCGCGGCACTGCATCGGCGAGAACATCGCCATGTTCGAGATGCTGGTGCACATGCGCACCATGATGCGGCGTTTTCGCTTGACGCGCGCCACCGATGAACCCATCGAATTCGAGGCGCAGATCAATCTGCGGCCGCGCTCCAACCTCATGATGACGGTAGAAACACGATGAACGATGCCCACAGGCTGAGCCGATACACCACGTTTTTGGAGGTTCTCGAGGGCAATCGCGACACCGTCGAGCGCAGCGTGACCTACGTCGAAGGCGAAAACAACGAAAGGCACGTGCAGTATTCCGAAGTGTACGCACGCGCCGTTGGCATTTTGTATCTGCTGCAGGCTGCCGGCGCGCGCCGCGGCGACAAAATGATCATCTTCTTGAGCAACAACGAGCAATTTCTCGACGGCTTTTGGGCCGCCATGAGCGGCGGCATCGTTCCCGTGCCGCTTGCCGTCGGCATCAGCGACGAGCACCGCCACAAGCTGCTGCGTGTGGCGCGCAAGCTCGGCGATCCGCTGCTGTATACCGACGCCAAAAGCTTGGAGCGCCTGGGAGCCCTCGCCCAGCAGGTGGGCGAAAGCGCCCAGTTCGAGCAGCTGAAATCGCGCGCATTTTTGGTGGAATCGATCACGGACATCTCCAAGGCCGGCAAGATCGCCCGGCCGGCGCCGGCGGATCTTGCATTCATTCAGTTCTCCTCCGGATCGACCAGCGAACCGAAGGGCGTGATGCTGAGCCACGCAAACCTGATCGCCAATACCCAGGGTGCGACCTACGTCGGCAAGTACAACAGCCACGATATTTCTCTGAGTTGGATGCCGTTGACGCACGATATGGGATTGATCGGTCTGTACCTGATGCAGTTCGCGAATCGAGTGCACATCAACCTCATGCCGACCGAGTTGTTCGTGCGCCGGCCATTGCTGTGGCTGCAGACTGCCGCCAAGAAACGCGTCACCCTCACCTGCTCTCCCAACTTCGGCTACCGCCACTTTTTAAAAGTCCTCGGCGAGCGGCGGCTGGAGAACACCGACCTGTCCTCGATTCGATCCATCTACAACGGCGCCGAGCCGATTTCGGCTTCCCTCTGCAACGAGTTCATGAATGCGCTGGCGTATACCGGATTGAAGCGCAGCGCCATGTATCCGGTGTATGGGCTGGCCGAAGCCAGTCTTGCGGTGGCGTTTCCGCCTCAAAACACCGAGTTTCGCTGGATTCGCCTGAACCGGCATCGTTTGAGCGTGGGCTCGAAAATCGAACTCAACCCGATCGAAACGCGCGACGCCTTCGAGGTGGTGAGCGTGGGGCACATCGTACCCAACACGGAATTGCTCATCGCCGACGCTGCGCGCGCCGCCCTGCCGGACGAGACCGTCGGGCACATTTTGATCCGCGGCGCCAGCGTCACGCGCGGTTATTTCGGCGATCCTGAGGCCACGGCGGCGGCGATCGACGCGAACGGCTGGCTCGACACCGGCGATTTGGGCGTGATCCACGAAGCGGCGCTGTACATCGTCGGCCGCGCCAAGGAGATCATCTTCGTCAACGGACAGAACTACTACCCCTATGATTTGGAGAACATCGCGCAGCGCGCGCCCGGTCTCGATTTGAACAAGGTGGTCGCCGCGGGGGTCGCCAGGCCCGGATCGCAAGGCGAGGAACTCGTGATGTTCGTGCTCCATCGCGGCGACATCGCGGAATTTCTGCCCACGGCGAATGCCGTCAGCCGGCTCATCAACGAGCACACGGGACTCGAGGTTGCGCAGGTGATTCCGACCAAGCGCATCCCCAAAACCACCAGCGGCAAGGTCCAGCGACATCTCTTGGAACAAGCCTACAGCGAGGGTGAATTCGACCGCGAGCTCGCCGAACTTGAGGCGTTGCGCGAATCCCGCGGCGCTCCGGAGCGGGAAGCGGGCGCCGGCCTGGAGGCTCGATTGCAAGCGCTGTGCGAAGCCGCGCTGCCGGGCAAGAGAATCGATGTGAACGACAACTTGTTCGAAATCGGCGCGAGTTCGCTGAAGCTGATCGAAATCCACGAAAGCGTGGATAAAGACTTTCCCGGACTCGTCGATCTAACCGAGTTGTTCGACTATCCCACCATCGCGCAGCTGGCCAAGCACCTGGAAGGCAAGCTCAAAGCGACTCCCCCGCGCTGAAGGTATCGCAATTGTCGATTTTTCCGGAATCGAAGCCGCGGCGAAACCACCTGACGCGCTGCGCGGACGTCCCGTGGGTAAAGCTATCCGGGACGACGGTACCTTGGGTGCGTTTTTGCAAGGTGTCATCGCCCACCGCTGAGGCGGCCGCGAGCCCTTGGTCCAGGTCGCCGGGCTCGAGAATCTTGCGCGCGCGATTGGCCTGTTGCGCCCAGACGCCCGCGAAGCAGTCGGCCTGCAATTCGACCCGCACCGATACTTGGTTGGCGCCGCTGCGTCCGGCACGCCGCTCGGACTGCTCAGCGCTGGCGGTGATGCCCAGGAGATTTTGCACGTGATGCCCCACCTCGTGCGCGATGACATAGGCGCGCGCGAAATCTCCGGGAGCGCCAAACTCGGTGGCCAGTTGCCGATAGAAAGACAAGTCGATATATACTTTTTGGTCGCCAGGACAGTAGAACGGTCCGGCCGCCGAACTTGCCAGACCGCATGCCGAACCTATTTGGCCGCTGAACAGCACCAGCTTCGGCCGCGTATATACCTTGCCCATATTCTGGAAGTAACCTCCCCACACCGCCTCGGTATCGCCGAGGATCGCGCGCACGAAGTCGACTTGGCTGTCGTTGGGGTCGATCGGCGCGGGAGCCTGGGCGGGTGCGCTGACCGATTGCGAATCGCCGTTCAGCAGGCTGAGCAGCGTCGCTGGACTGATGCCCAGAAAATAGCCGATGACCACGATGACGATGGTGCCGATGCCGATGCCGGCACCCCGCCCGATTCCTGAACCGCGCTCGTCCTCGACGTTGTCGCTGCGGGGGCTTTCATCCAGTTTCATCGTCGATCTCCGGCTCGTGGGTGCGGCGGGCCCGGTATCACAGCATAGTTCGAGCTCACGCGGCAGCACCGTATAATGGTTTCTTCAGCCGCCAACGTCTGTAGGACCAAAGCCAATCTTGCGGACTTTTGAGCACATCGACTTCGCAGGCGCGCGCATAACGCTCGGTGACCTCATTGGCGGCCAGCGCCTCGCGGCCGTCCCACAGCGGCAGGAACTCGACTTCGTAGTGGCTGCGCCGCACGCGCCGCACATGGGCATATAGGATCGGCAGGCGCATCGCGCGCGCAATCTGCTCCGCGCCGACATAGAACGCCGTGTCTTGACCCAAGAATCGGGTCCAGTAGCGCTGATCGGTCGAAACCGGTGCTTGGTCTGCGTTCATGCCCACGGCGCGCACCACGCCGCGCCTGCGGAAAAAATCGGCCAGCAATTCCTTGGCGGGCACCATTCTCGCGCCGAAGCGCGAACGCAGCTTGAGCATCAGGCGCTCCGCCCAGGCGTCGTGCAACGGCTTATAGGCCGCGTCCACGGGATAGCCGAGTTGCAGCGTCACGCCATGCAGCAGCCACTCCCAATTGCCGAGATGCGAGGTCATGAACATGATGGATTGTCCCGCATCGAGGTAGTGCCGCGCCAACTCGCCATTGGTGACGCGCATGCGGCGGCGCATCTCCTCCTCGCTCATCGACACGGACTTCAACAACTCGACCGAGACGTCGCAAAAATTGCGCAAGAATTGTTTGTGAATCGCCGCGCGCTCGGCCGGACTCGAGGCCGGAAAGACTTTTTCGAGCTGTTCGCGAATGACGTGTTCGCGGTGGCGCACCACATAGTAGGCAAGGAAGTAGAGAAACGCGGATAGCGCGTAGAGCGCGGCCCAAGGCAGGCGTGACAAAAGTTTGATCATGAAAACCCGCGAGCGGCGTCGTAGGCGCATTCTAACATACTGTTTCTAAACGCTTTCGCAGCTTGTAAAAGCGAACGGCGCTATCATGTTGCGATGAGCAGCGCCGAATTCATCGCCCCAGGCCAAGCGCCGCCCGTTGCGGGCGGCACCATGAAAGTCGAGGTCATCCGCGCCGGCGTGGACTCGCACGTGCACAAGGAAGATCGGGTCGCCGTCGAGGCCCCGCTCGAGTACCTGCTGCACCATCCGGCGCTCGGGCTCGAACCGGTGTCGTTCGGTACGACGATGAGTACGCCGGGCGACGATGAAAATCTGGCGGTGGGCTTGCTGTACGGCGAGGGTATCGTCAACCGGGTCAGCGACATCGACGTTGTCGAGTCGAGCACGCGCCGCCCGAACGTGGTCAATGTGCGCCTGCGTCCCGATGTGCAGATGGAAATGCAAACCGCGACGCGGCGCTTTTCGGCCGGCTCGAGCTGCGGGGTGTGCGGCACCACCGGACTCGACGCCGCCATCGCGCGCGCGGCCGCAATCCGCATTGCCCCAACCCGCGCGATCGAGTTGGCGCTGCTGTTCAGCTTGCCCGAGCGCATGCGCACGGCTCAGTCCAAATTCGGCGACACCGGCGGCATCCATGCCGCGGCGCTGTTCGATTTTTCCGGCGCATTTGCATCACCGTGGCGGAGGATGTCGGGCGACACAACGCCTTCGACAAGCTGGTCGGCGAGACTCTTGATGGCCGGGTCGGTTGCCGCTCAACGAGCACATCATTCTCTTGAGCGGCCGCGCGAGCTTCGAGCTCACTCAAAAAGCGCTGCGCACCGGCGTCGGCATACTCGCCGCCATCGGCGCGCCGTCGAGCCTGGCGGTCCATCTGGCCGTGGCTGCCGGCCTCACGCTGGTGGGTTTTTTGCGCGAGAAGCACTGCAATATATACTCGAGTCCGCAGCGCTTTAGCGCCGCAGCCGAATGGTCGCGCGTTAGATAACCGGCTGCTTCGCAGCGGCGGCGGCCACGCTCGGCGCCAGGACCGCTTTTCGCTGCTTCGGCCTGGATTTAATCTTGGGCCACCACGGCAGCGCTTCCGTCATGACCAGCACCTTTCCCGGCGCCAGGGCCGGCTGATAGCCCGGCAAATTTTTCAATATGTCGCGCCAACCCGGGCCGGCCAGCGCGGCGCATAGCCGTTGCACGGCGGTTGTCCCAAGATTGCCTTTCAGACAGGCTAGAAAATAGTTTTCCTCCACCAACGGCGCGAAGTGCAGACCGAACTCGAGTGCGGCGGCCTCGACGCCGACACCGGCGTCGGCGAGACCGCTGGCGACGCACAGCGCCACGGCGACATGCGTCTCCTCGCTCAGTCCGCCGTATCCTGGCAAATCATCGGGGTTCAATGAGTGCTCATGCATGAAATGATCGATCAGCATCCGTGTGCCCGAGCCGATCTGCCGGTTGACGAACCGCAACCGGTGCCGAACCACGTCCGGAAAGGTGCGAATGAGCGCTGCGTGTTCGCGCCGGACCATCAAGCCCTGCATGCGCCGCGAACAGCCGATCAACTTATGCCGCCCCGGTTTCAGCAGCGGCTTCAACGCCTTGGCAAAAACCGGCGCGGCACCGCGCAATGCCGGCACGTGAAAACCCGCCACCAGGCATTGCCGATCGGACAATCCGCGCAGCGCATCCTGGCTTCCCTGAAACCGAATATCCAAGTGCAGATCCGCGGTGGCCGCGACGTGCTTCTGCAGCATGGACAGCGCCATGTCGTGGCTGGCCTGGACCGCGAGCAGCTGATGACGCTGATCGCGGGCTTCGTCGACGACGCGCGCCAGGTCGGAGCGCAGCGCTTCGATATGCGGCTGCATGCGCGTGCGCGCGCGCCGTTCAGCCCACAGCAGCCTTTCGGCAAATTGCGTCGGCCGGGCTCGTTGTCCTTGCGACCAGATGATGAGCGGCTCGCCCAGCTTCTGCTCCCATTTTCTGAGCGAGCCCCAAAGGTAGCGGTAGGAACATCCCAGGGACTGCGCCGCATGCCGGATCGAGCCCAGTTCCAAAACCGCGCTGAGAAGATCGAAGAGCGGATTGCCGAGCGTCGCGCCGCGCTGTTCGCCGGGCTCGAAGGCATACCGCAAGTGCAGCCCGAGGGAAGTCTCGGCGTTCGCTGCAACTTTGGTGTACCGCATCCCGCGCCTCACGATTCGCCCCGGTTCTTTTGCCGCAATTGTACCAGGGCCGGCGCGGTGGGCGGGACCGGCGCGGGATCTAGGGCCGGGTCAGCAACGGCGCGTCAAAGCCGTGTTCAGAAAGGATCTTCTGTCCCGGCGGCGACAAAACAAAAAGCGCAAATTGCGCAGCTCGATCGGGTTTCGCGCCGTTCAAGATGGTCAGCCCGTAATCCGCTTCGACCGCCAGTTCCGGCGGCAGCTGAATCGTCGCAGTCCCGGGAAACTCCGCGGCAACTGCCGCGCCACCGGTGCAATAGGCGAGAAACATATCCGCGCGCTTTTCCTCGAACAACCATGCGACCGCGTTCTTTACGCCCGCCGGCACCGCCAGGGATCCGGGCGAATTGCTGATCTTGACGGCCTTTGCCTCGAGCGTCGCACGGCTGCCGGGCCGCACGGCCTCGGCCTTCTTGAACAGCGCCCACGCGTAATCTCCGGCCGGATCGGCAATGGGCGTCGATGTCCCGACTTTGACCGATGGATTCAGCAACGTTTCCAGCAGTGAGGACGGCGTTGCTTTCAGTGCTGGCCGCACAATTGCGCACAGATGGTTGTGTGCGAACAGCACGGTGGGACCCGACTTGCCGGCCTCGGTGAGCGCCTGCGGGTTCCCCATGTCGGCGGACGCAAATACATCGGCCGCCTCGCCCTTTGCCAGCCGATCCTTGAGCAAGCCGGAACCGCCGAAGGTCGGCGTGACGGCCACGCCATAGGCTTTCGAGTACACATTGGCGATATCGGTCATCGCCGCTCGCAGGCTGCCCGCGGCGAACAGGCGCACCGTCGGAGCATCGCCGGCGGCAGCCGAAAAGGCGACGAGCAGCAAAGCAGTCAAACCCAGCCCGCGACGAATCATGACCGCTCTCCTCGCATTTGCCTCAGAAATCGACACTCACGGCCGCCAGCAACGTGCGCGGCGATGCCGAAATGCGCCAGCAGATTGCCGGTGTTGGCGCCGGTCAGATTGCTCGGCGCGACGGTCGACCAATAGGCCGGTCGGCGAGGTTGTCCACCGACAGACGCCACGTCACCTGCTTGGTCGATGCTCGAGGTGTAGCGCGCCCCGAGGTCGAATAAATTGTAGCCGGCGACAAAGAACGAATTGGTATCGTCGGCCGCGCGCGGACCGGAGAACTGCCAATCAAACGTCGCCACCAAGTCCCGGGACCGCTGGAATGCTGTATTCGAACAAGGTGTTGCCCTTGACCTTGGGCGCCCCGACATAAATCTTGTCGTCTGTCGATGCCAGCGGCGTCTCTTCGAGCCTGGCGTTCAGCAGGGTGACTCCGCCATAAACCCTGAGGTTCGGCGCCATTTCGCCGACCGCCGATAGTTCCAGGCCTTTGTTCACCTGCTGCCCGGATATTTCGAACACGTTGCCGATGGGGTTGATGTTGGCGAAGGGGCGCTGGATCTCAAACAGCGCGGCCGTGAAGTCGATTTTGCCGAATGACGCCTTGTAGCCGACCTCGTATTCTTTGCTGCGGTACGGCGCCAGACTCTCGCCCGCGTTTACCGTACCCGCGGGCGCCAAATCGCCGGCCTGCAGACTGCTGGCGAAGGTCGCGTACACCGTCATGTTGCTCACGGGCTTGAACATCAGGCTCGCCGTGGGACTGAGGCCATGGTTCGAGTATTCCGTGTCACGCGCCGCCTTCGAGTTGTAATTGTCGGTGCTGAAACCAGTCCTGGCTCACCGCGAGGCGCGCCGCCCAGGCGTCGGTGAAGCGCAGGGTGTCGCCGACGTTGACGCCTTGCTGATACGCGTTCGAGGAATCGTAATTCAGCCCCACGTTCGGCAGGCCCGCGGCCGGAAATAGGGAATATGCACGGGACTGTTGATGTTCGCGGTCCCCAACAGCACGCTGGCAGGCGTCGCCGGCGTAATGACCGCATAGGATTGCGATTTGTAGCCGGCCGTGCCGATGTCAGGTCGTGCGCGATGCCCCGGTCATGAACTTGCCGTCGAGATAGGCCGCGTCGCTCGTCATGATGAAGCGCGGCGCGAAGCCGTTGGCCAGCGATGAGGTGTAATTGCCGTTGTTGTTGGTCAGGTTGTTGACCGGCGTGTTGATGTCGCGCGAGGCGTCTTGATTGAGGCCGCCGACCACGAAGATGCCAATCGGAATTGAAATCGTGTTTCACACGAACGCTGCCCATGCGCGTCAACAGGTCGACGCCCGCGTAATTCTGCTCCATAGCCCACGTTGGTCGGATCGGGCGCCGGCGGCAGGAGCCATCTTTTTCGCTGTAGGTGAACCAGCCCGGGTAGCCCGGTATCGATCAAGTGGTAGTAGCTGTAATTGGTTTCGAGGACGGTGTCCTGCAGCGGACGCACATCGATCGCGAGACTCGCCGAGCGTCCGCTTGGCGTGACTGTGGTCGACCCAGGCGTCGCCCTCGCCGAACACGCCGTTGAAGCGGTAGCTGACGATGCCGTTGCTGTCGATTTTGCCGCCCAGATCCACATGCGCCGTACCCAGGCTCTGCGTGGCGTAGCTCACCGTGACTTCGCGCAGAGTCATAATCGGTCGGGCCGCTTGGAGACGAAATTGAACATGCCGGATGGATTGGCAGGTCCGTACAGCGAAGCAGACACGCCGTTCACCACTTCTATCTGCTGAAACTGTTCCATCGCGGTTGCGACGGTGATGTACATCTGCATGCCGTCCATGCGCGTGTTTTGAAAATTCCCGCCCTGCATGCCGCGGGTTTGCGGCCTCAAAATATCGGGCCCCTGCTGCTCCTGATACGCGACCAGCGGCAAATACTTCGAGACATCCTTGAAGTTGTCGCCATGGAGTTTTGGATCAGATCCTCCGTCAGGACGCCGACAGAATAAGGCACATTCAGCAAATCTTGCGAACCCAAGGGCCCGAGCGAGTCCGTGCTCTTGACGCGGTAGTCGTCGGACTCCTTGATTCCCACCACGGTGACGTGCGGAGTTTCCTGCGCCTGGGTCCGCCGCTGCGTCGGTTGCGGCATCCTCGGCGCCGGCAGGCATGGCGCAGGCAATAGAAGAGAGAGCAAGCAATATTGCAAACCGAATCGATTGAGTTCATTGAAATCTCGTCGAATGGATCGAAGGCGGCGCGACGGCCGCTTGCGAGCTGTGCTCTGCAAGCAGAAATGCCGCGCGAAAAGTAGCATGGTGGGTCGCAGCAACAATATGCACGAAGGAGCATATGTTGCGCGCCAGAGCGGATTATTCGGGGTCCAGACGCTCCTCTCCGGCGTAGCACACGAAGCGCCGATTCAGCGCGCGGCCAAACAGTGCCATGCCGAATTTTTTCGCCAGATCATAGCCCATGGCGGAGACGCCGTTGCGCGACACGAAGATCGGCACGCCGCTCTGCGCCGCCTTGATGACCATCTCCCCGGTCAGCCTTCCTGTGTGAACAGCACCTTGTCGGCGCCCTCGATGCCGTGCAGCGCCATCCAGCCGCTGATCGTGTCGAGCGCATTGTGCCGGCTCACATCCTCCACGGACACGAGCAAACGAGCATTTTGAAACAGCGCACAGCTGTGCACGGATCTCGCGTGCCGATGGATGCTGTCATGCTGGCGCATCGCCTCCAGCAAACTGCGCAAAACACTGGCGCGAATGCGCGCCTGCGAGGCGCCGGGCAGCCTGATGGCATCGATGTGAGCGAGCAAGCGCGAATATATCGATCCTTGCCCGCTTCCCGAGGCCACCGTGCGCAGCGCCAAGCCGGAAAATTCGCCCGCGGCGCCACGGGTTCGCGACGGCGGCGGTGCCCGACTGCCAATCCACGGAAATCGATTCGATGGCCGCCGCATTCTTGATCAAGCGCTGATTGAACAAGAATCCCAACACCAACAGTTCGGGCGAGGCGCCGAGCGTCATCAGCGTCACCAGCTCGCGATCATCCAACAGCACCGTCAGGGGCCGCTCGGCCGGAATATTGATCGTGCGCCGCGTCCCGAGCTCATCGACGATGCCGATCTCGCGCATCGACTCGGAGGCGGCGGCGGTAAGCTTTGGGGCATTCGCGATCGGCTGCGCCAGGCGCGCCTCGGGCTGCACCTCGAAGGCCTCGATTCTATGGGTCTCGATGGCAGCCTCCGCCTGCACGCGCTACGATGCTCTCCTGCAGCGAGCACTCATGATCGATCAAAATACCGACATCAGCGGATTGGTTCTCGCGGGCGGGCGCGGCACCCGCATGGGCGGCGTTGACAAGGGATTGCAATTGCATTTAGGTATCCCGCTCGCACAGCACGCGCTGAACCGCCTGCAGCCCCAGGTTGCCGCGTTGCTGCTCAACGCCAATCGCAACCTGCCCGCTTATCAAGCCATGGGCGTGCCCGTTTGGCCGGATGAAACGCCCGACTTTCCCGGGCCGCTCGCCGGCATGCTCGCCGGCCTTTCGCATTGCAGTACGCCATACTTGGTGACCGTGCCGTGCGACTCGCCCAATTTTCCCTCCGACTTGGTCGCACGCCTCGCGCACGGGCTTGAGAACTGCCGATGCGGACTTGGCGACCGCCTACACGCGCGAAGGGAGCGAGCTGCGGGCGCAGCCGGTGTTTTGCCTGATGAAGATCGCGTTGCGCGACAGGCTGCGCGCCTTTATCGAAAGCGGCGAGCGCAAAACCGGCCTGTTCGCCGCGCAGAATCAGGGGGCGAAAGTCATCTTCGATGATGCCGCGGCGTTTGCGAATGCCAACACCCTGCCTGAGTTGGCGGAACTGCAAATCAATCCTCGCCGGCCGTGACCGCTTCGAGGATCTGACCGCCGCCGAAACTCGACTGTTTCAGGTTGCGTACCGCCCAAGCTCAGACGCACGGCGCAATACTTGAACTCGGGAATCTTGCCGAATGGATCGAGCGCCGAATTCGTGAGCTTGTTGATCGCCGCCTCGTAGAAGCAAAACGGCACGAACACCGCGCCATGCGGCGAACTCTCGTCCTCGCGCGCATACAGGCTCACCTTGCCGCGGCGCGACTGGATCGTGATGAGCTGTCCCGGCTTGGCGCCGAGCGCCGCCATATCCACGGGATTCAACATCGCGACCGGATCCGGCTCCAGGGCATCCAGCACGCCCGAGCGGCGGGTCATGCTGCCGGTGTGCCAGTGTTCCAGCTGACGCCCGGTGATCAAGCACCATCGGATATTCGGTGTCCGGCCGTTCATCGGCAGGAATGATGTCGGCGGGCACGAATTTCGCTTTTCCGGTCGGCGTCGGAAACGAGTTGATGAACACCACCGAGTCGCCGGGATCGCCTTCCTTCTCGCAGGGATACGTGACGCTGTCTTCCCTCTGCAGCCGCTCCCAGGTAATGCCGCCGATGCTGGGCATGGTGTGGCGCATCTCGTCGAACACCGCCGCCACCGCCTGCTCGCCGCTGCCATAGGACCACGAGAGGCCGAGTTGGCGCGCGATGTCGATGATGATTTCCAGATCCTGCCGCGCCTTGCCGGGCGGATTGAGCGCCTGACGGCCGAGCTGCACGTATCGATCGGTGTTGGTGAAGGTGCCGGTTTTCTCGGCGAACGATGAGGCCGGCAAAATCACATCCGCAAGGTAGGCGGTTTCGGTCAGGAAAATATCCTGCACCACCAACATGTCGAGCTTGGCGAGCGCATCGCGCGCGTGCTCCGCGTCCGGATCGCTCATGGCCGGATTCTCGCCCATGATGTACATGCCTTTGACGTTGCCGGCGAGGATGTTCTTGATGACCTCGACCACCGTCAGGCCCGGCTTGTTGTCGAGCTTGTCGACCGGGCACTTTCCAGGCATTCGCGAAGCGCGCGATGGCCTTGGGGTCATCGACGCGCTGATAGTCCGGATACATCATGGGAATGAGCCCCGCATCCGAGGCGCCCTGCACGTTGTTTTGTCCGCGCAGCGGGTGCAGCCCGGTACCGGGCCGGCCGATTTGTCCCGTCATCAATGCCAGCGCGATGAGACAGCGGGCATTGTCGGTGCCGTGAATATGCTGGCTGATACCCATGCCCCAGAGAATCATGGAACCGGAGCTGGTCGCGTAGAGCCGCGCGACCTCGCGGATGGTATCGGCGGGAACGCCGCAGATCGGCGCCATCAGCTCAGGATCGTAGCCCTGAACATTTTTCGCCAGCTCTGCGTACCCCAGCGTGCGATCGGCGATGAATTTCGCATCGACCAGATTCTCCTCGATGATGACGTGCATCATGGCATTGAGCAGCGCCACATCGGTGTCGGGCTTGAATTGCAGGAAGCGGTACGCGGTGCGCGCCAATTCGCTGCGGCGCGGATCCATGACGATGACCTTGGTGCCGGTGCGCATGGCATTCTTGATGAAGGTCGCCGCAACGGGATGATTGACCGTTGGGTTGGCGCCGATCACGATGACCACCGCGGCCTGCGTGACATCCATGACCGGATTGCTGACCGCACCGGAGCCGATCCCTTCGAGGAGCGCGGCGACGCTCGAGGCGTGGCAGAGCCGCGTGCAGTGATCGACATTGTTGCTGCCGAAGCCTACGCGCACCAATTTCTGGAACAGGTACGCCTCTTCGTTGCTGCCCTTGGCCGAGCCGAACCCGGCCAGCGATTTCGGCCCATGGGCATCGCGCAAGCGGCGCAGCGTGCCGCCGCCCAGGGCGATCGCCTCTTCCCAACTCGCCTCGCGAAACACTTGCATGACATTGTTGGGATCCATCACGAACTTGCCGGATTTGGGCGCATCGGAGCGACGGATCAGCGGCACGGTGAGGCGCTGCGGATGGCGCGAATAATCGAATCCATAGCGTCCTTTGACGCACAGACGCGAGTGATTGGCCGGACCATCGCGTCCTTCCACGTAAAGAATGCTGTCGTTCTTGACGTGATAGGTCAGCTGACATCCGACGCCGCAATAAGGACACAATGAATTGACCGATTTGTCGGGCACGGACAGCGCCACTTCGCGCGCCGGCATCAACGCGCCCGTCGGGCAGGCCTGCACGCACTCTCCGCAGGCCACGCAAGTGGAGGCGCCCATCGGATCGTCCATGTCGAACACGATCTTCTCGTGCTGGCCGCGGGACGCCAAACCGATGACATCGTTCGCTTGCTCGTCGCGGCAGGCGCGCACGCAGCGCGTGCATTGAATACAGGCGTCGAGATTGACGGCAATCGCCGCATGCGAGAGGTCCGCCGGCACCGCCTTACGCGGCGCGAAACGCGGCTTGCCGACTTTCAGCTTGGCGGCCCATTCATCGACTTCGTTGTGGCGGGTGTATTCGCGCTCCGGCATGTCGGACTGCAGCAGCTCGATGACCAGCTGCTGCGCCTTGCGCACGCGTTCGTTGTTGGTCGTCACCTGCATGCCGGCCGTGGGCGCGCGGCAACAGGAAGCGGCGAGCACTCGCTCGCCTTTGATTTCCACCATGCAGGAGCGGCAATTGCCCACCGCCTCCATCCCTTCCTTGTAGCAAAGCCGCGGGATTTCGATGCCCTCGCGATCGGCAATCTCGAGCAGGCTTTCGCCCGGCAGCGCCGTCATTTCGCGCCCGTCCAGCTGGAAGGTCACGGTGGGGGCCTCGGTTTGCCGGCGCATATTCGGAGAGGTGACGCTCATACGGATTGCCTTTGGCTCAACTCGTTCGGGAAAAACTTGATGACGGTGTCGACGGGATTGGGCGCCGCCTGCCCCAGGCCGCAAATCGATGCGTCGCGCATGACCTGGGACAATTCGGCCAGCAGCGGCGTGTCCCAGTTGTCCTTGGCGATGATGGTGTTGGTTTTGGCGGTACCGACGCGGCAGGGCGTGCACTGACCGCAGGATTCGTGCTCGAAAAAACGCATCATGTTGCGCGCCGCGTCCTTGGCGGTGTCTTGCGAGGACAGCACGATCACCGCCGCGGATCCGATGAAGCATCCGTAAGGCTGCAGCGTGTCGAAATCCAGCGGAATATCGCCCATGGACGCCGGCAGAATGCCGCCGGAAGCGCCGCCGGGAAGGTAGCCGTAAAAAATGTGTCCCGGTTGCATGCCGCCGCAAAACTCGTCGATCAATTGGCGCACCGTGATGCCGGCCGGGGCGAGCTTCACGCCGGGATTTTTCACGCGGCCGGACACGGAAAAGCTGCGCAAACCCTTGCGGCCATTGCGACCCTGGGAGGTGAACCACGACGCGCCTTTTTCGAGTATCTCGCGCACCCAGAAAAGCGTTTCGAAGTTGTGCTCCAAGGTGGGCCGTCCGAACAGTCCGACTTGCGCGACATACGGCGGACGCAGCCGCGGCATGCCGCGCTTGCCCTCGATCGATTCGATCATCGCCGACTCTTCGCCGCAAATGTAGGCGCCGGCGCCGCGGCGCAACTCGATCTTCGGCAGCGGCACCGGCGGATTGTCCAGCAGTTTGGCGAGCTCTGTTTCGAGCAGCGCGCGGCAGCCGTGGTACTCGTCGCGCAGATAGATGTAGATCGCGGAGATGCCCACCGCCCATGAGGCGATGAGCATGCCCTCGAGAAAACGATGCGGATCCCGCTCGAGATACACGCGATCTTTGAAGGTGCCGGGCTCGCCTTCATCGATGTTCACCGCCATCAGCCGCGGCGCCGCCTCGCCGCGCACGATGCGCCACTTGCGGCCCGCGGGAAAACCCGCGCCGCCCAAGCCGCGCAGGCCCGAATCTTCCATGGTCTTCAAAACGCCTTCCAGATCGCGCCGATGTTCCATGCAGTCGCGCAGCAGCGAATAACCGCCCTCCTTCGTGTACGCCTCGAAATCGATGTAGTTTCGCGGAGTATCGGTGAAACGTCCGGCCGTCACTTCGGCGCGCACAGCCTCCAAGGTGGCGCGCGGCACGGGATTTTGGTGCACGACAGCCACGGGCGCCTGCTCACAGCGGCCGACGCAGGGCGCCGCGATCACCCGCACTTCGCGCCCGAGCAGCGCCGGCAGTTTTTCCAGCAACTGCTTGGCGCCGCCCATTTCGCAACTGAGGCCATCGCAGACCCGCACGGTGAGCGCCGCGGCAGCCGGCAGAGAGCCGTCGGGATTTTCTTTCACCACATCGAAGTGATGATAGAAAGTGGCCACCTCGTAAACTTCGGTTTGAGCCAAACCCAGGAGTCTTGCCAGCGCCGCCATGTGCGGCGCGCCCAATTGGCGATAACGATCATTGATGCGATGCAGGTACTCGATCAACAAATCGTGGCGCCAGGGTGGCGGACCGATCAGCGCCTCCACCTCGTCCAGCGCCTGCGGCAGCACTTGGCGCCCTTTCGGCGCTTGCCGTTTGCGCTTTTTGGTGGCGCCTTCGAGGGCTATCGGGATCACCGGACTGGTCACTGATCAACTCCGCAAAGCTTTGGGTATTTCAGTATGGTGTTAGCTGATATATGTGTCCAATCCATTCGCTTGATCAATAAAAGAGATTTATCAATCAATAGGTTACGGTTATCGCTGCGGAGCATCAGGCGACGGGCAAGATTCCGCCGTGCTATTCGCCGCAAACTTCGGATAAAGCGCCATGAGCTTGCGCATGACCCCGTTGGTCCAACCGAAGCCATCCTGCAAAGGATACTCGCCGCCGCCGCCGACCCGGCCGGTGGTCATGACATCGTATTTTTCCACCAGCTTGTTGCTCTGCGTGTAAACGCGATTGACGCTCACGATCCAGCGGCAGGCCACGCTGTCGGCCAAGGCTGAAAGTGCATAATGACGCAGGCCCGCGACGCCGATCCACTGCAAGGGCGGCCAACCATTCGGGGCGTCCCACTGCTGTCCCGACACCAGCGGTGTCGTGACGATGCCGCCCGCTTTGAGCAAATCTCGGGAAACCGTCGCGGCCACCGCCGCCGCCTGCTGCCGACTGGCGAGCGCGACGAACAAAGGATATAGCGTTGCTGCGGAAATGCGCGGCACTTGGGCCTGCTTCACGAAGCGATAGTCGCGGTAGACACCGCCGGCAGCGTCCCAGAGATAGCGATCAACCGCCGCGCGCCGCGCTTTCGCGCGCTGGACGAACTCGCTTACGCAGGCCGCATCGTGAACTCGCGCGCAACCCGAGCGGATCGCTTCCTCAAGGCCGAACAACAGGCTGTTGAGATCGATCGGTATGATTTCGGTGGTATCGATGGTCTCGAGGGTTTTGCCGTCGGCGAACCAACGCGAGCTGAAATCCCAGCCGCTCTCGGCCGCAGCCCGAACGTCGCGGTACAACTGCGCAGGGATACGTCCGCTGCTTTGCGCGAGCGCCGTATCTTCGCGATACGACTCATCGCGCGGCGTGTCGGCATCGTCCCAATAGCGGTTGAGCACCGCGCCGTCGGGCATGGAAACGACGCGGCGATGGGCCGTGCCGGGACTCAGGTTTTTTTCGCCCTGCATCCAGAAGGCGTATTCGCGCCGCAATTGCGGCAAATAGCGCGCGTAAGAGGCCGCCGGATCCCGAGGTCCCAGCAGCCCGACCATGGCATAAAAAAACGGCGGCTGCGAGCGGCTCAAGTAGTAGGTGCGGGTGCCGTTCGGCACATGACCGTACTTGTCGATCAGAGAGGCAAAGTCCCGCACCATGTGCAGGACCAGTTCGTGCCGTCCGCTTTGCACCAATCCCAGCATCGTGAAGTACGAATCCCAGTAGTACAGTTCGCGGAACCGGCCGCCCGGGACCACGTAGGGTTCCGGCAACGGCAGCAGCGAGGAATACGGCGGCGCCGTGGTGGTGGTGCGCGTCAGCTGATCCCACAGCAAGTCGATGTGCCGGGTGATGCTGACATGCTTCACGGCGGGAAGCTCCGTTCCACTCACCTGCGCCGGCAACACGAAATTCTCCGCGACAAAGGCTTGCAAGGCCTCGCGCGAGACAGGTTTCGCGGCATCGAAGCGCGACAGGATGTCCGCCGGCGCCGATTTCGGCACCGCATCGGCGAAGGTCTTGCTGTCGGGGAAGACTTTCGCGTTCTGCACGGCAACGAACAAATTCTTGAATAAAACTTGCGGCGTGGTTGCCGCTGAGGCCGCGGCTTGCTCTGCCGGCAGCGATTGCGCGAGCGCGGCCGGCAACGCGGCGAATATCAGCCCGGCACTCAACAGCCCTTGCCCCACCCATCCTGCAAAATTCATAGCGTTTCCTCGTGTCGAAGCCGTCGTATCGTCGAGCCTTCCCATGTGGATGTCAAAGCATCACAATCCGAAGGATCCAATTCGAGACCGCAATAGGAGCATCGCCATGTCTACGCCGAAAGATCTGACCCGCCGCGAATTCGTCGCAGGCGCAGGCAAAGCCCTGGGCACCGTGGTGGCATTGAGCGCTCCATTGATCGTTCCGCGCCGCGTGCTGGGCCGCGGCCAGCGGGCTCCGAGCGACACGGTGAATATCGCCGTCGTCGGTTTCGGTTCGATGGGTTCGCAAAACGCGCAGGTGCTGGCGCAATCCGACCGCATCGGCGTGGTTTGCGACGTCGATTTGCCCTACAGCGAACGCTGCGTGGCGAGGCTGCTGACCGATGCCCAAGGCCAAGCGCGGCCCGAAGGGGTGAAGCTGAAGGAGCAGTTCGACAAAGCGAAGCGCTATACCGATTTTCGCGACATGCTGGCAAAAGAGAAGCACATCGACGCCGTCGTGGTGGCGACGGCCGATCACAATCATGCCGTGGTCGCCAAGACCGCGATGCAGGCGGGCAAGCACGTCTATGTGCAAAAGCCGCTCACCGCGACCGTGCATGAGGCGCGCATGCTGCGCGAACTCGCGCTCAACAATCCCAAGCTCGTGACCCAGATGGGCAATCAAGGACATTCAAGCGAAGGCGCGCGCCTCATCAACGAATGGATCGGCGCGGGCGTCATCGGGCCGGTACACGAGGTGCACGTGTGGACCAATCGGCCCGTTGTTTACTGGCCGCAAGGCATCGCGCGGCCCACCAATGTGCCGGCGGTGGAAACTCCCGGCGGCTTCGGCAACCCCTGGACTTTTCGCTATATACAGGATGTGCTGGCCGCGGCCATGGGCGGCGGCGGCGCGCCGCCCGCGGGCCTCGACTGGGATTTGTACTTGGGTCCGATCGCCGAGAGTGTGCCCTACCATCCGGTCTACCATCCTTTCAACTGGCGCGGCTGGCTGGCCTTTGGATGCGGCGCGCTGGGCGACATGGGCGCGCATCTGATCGATCATCCTTTCTGGGCTCTGGGTCTCAACCATCCATCGAGCATCGAAGCGACCTCGACGCAATGGGGCACCATGCCCCTGCCTCCCACTGATCCCGCGGCCGCCAATGCGCCGCCCGGGCGCGCGCCGCGCAAGCCCGTGTCTTATCCCGTCTCGACCTGCGTGCATTACCAGTTTGCCGCGCGCGGCAGCCAGCCGCCGGTGAAACTGTCCTGGTTCGACGGCGGCATTTATCCGCCCCGCCCCGACGCACTGCCGGATGAGGTCACGCTCAAGAGCGAGGGCGGCGTGATCTTCATCGGCGAGAAAGGCATTCTTTTGAACGATACCTATGGCTCGAATCCACGGCTGTATCCGCAGACCTTGGGCGAAGCGGCCGCCAGAGTGCCCAAGAGCATGCCGCGGATCCCGTGGTCGCATGAACTCAACTGGACCAAGGCGATTCGCGGCGAAGCCACGGCGAGTTCGCCGATCGAATATGCGGGGCTGCTGACCGAGACCATGCTGCTGGGGTTGGTGGCGCTGCGCGCGGGGCAGGGAAAAAAGATCCTGTACAACGGCGAAACCGGACTGGTCACCAATTTTCCCGAGGCCAATCAGTATCTGACGCGCGAGTATCGCGCCGGATGGAATATGCAGTCCTAGCAGGCTATTTTTCGACCGCCTGCATCGGCTCCGAGCGCAGCGCCGTTCGCGTCAACCTGACGCGGCCGCTCGCGTCGCGATCGATGAGCATATCGTAATGCTCGCCGCGGATCGTGACGTCCTTCAGGGTCATGGATTTCCATTCCGCCGGCAGGATGGGCGCATAGGCCGCGATGAGGCCTTTCTCCTCGAGGCGCAGACCGCTGAAGCCGAACAGAAGATTCTGCACAAAGCCGCCGGAAGAGGTGACGAAGTAACCGGTATTGTTGGTCGTCGTTTCGGTTCGAACATTGAATGGCGGCTTGATCAAACCGCTGGTGAAGTTGCGCTGCAACCAGGCGACCGCCGCAGCCGCATCGCCCGCGGCGGCGGCGGCGATCGAAGCCGGCGCCAAACTCATGCCGTGCGGCTCGTGGTGTCCTTGGCGCACGGAAATCATGATGTAGTCATAGTCGTTGCGGCGCACTTTCCCGCTCATCTGCAGATCAAGCGAGGGGTAGGACAACAGCCCCAGGGTGCTGCCCTCCAAGGGCTCGCGCGGCATGCCGGCATCGAAGTCCAGATGCCGTTGCTCGGTTGTCGAGAACGGGATGTAGAGCTTCGCGGCAACCTCGGCCCAGTGCGGGTCCGGGCGCGCGCCCACCGCAGCCGCCGCTTTCGCGGCCAGCTGCAGGGCCTTCTGGGCGGAGACATTGGTGAAGGTGTCGTTCGGCACATCGTTGTAGCTTTCGGCCACGGAGGTGACGTGCAGGATTTCGTAGCGACGCTGCTGTGCATTCCACGTGGCGCGGCTCGCCCAGAAATCCGCGACGTCGCGGATGACCGGCCAGCCATTTTGTTTCAGCCAGCCACGATCCTGTGTTGCAAGCCAGTATTGCCACTGCGCGATGGCGACATCGGCGTTGACGTGGATTTCGCGCTCACTGAGCACATGCGCGAAATAGGGGATCTGTTCGCTGCCATTTTCCGGGTCCGCCTCCCAGGGATACATCGCGCCCTTGAGACCGCGCGCCTGTGCGCGGGCCCGCGCCGCAGGCAGCGTGTACGCGCGGAACATGGCGAGAGACTTGGCGCGCTCGGGATGCAGCAGCAAGAGCGCGGGAAAGATCCAGGTATCGCTGTCCCAGAAGGCATGGCCGGTATAACCGGGCGTCAGCCCGCAGGCACCCATCGGCCAGCGTGTGTCGGCGGTTGAGGTTGCGAGCAGATAATAAAGATCGGAGTGTACGACCGTCTGCGCCTGCGCATCGCCATCGATCGCAATATCCGAACGCCACAATTCGCGCCAGGCAGCCCGATGCTGATCGAAAAGCGCATTGAACCCCTCCTGGCGCGCGGCGGTTGCCAACGTGAGATCCGCCCGTGCATCGCCGCCCCAGCCCTCGCGCGAAGCCGCGACGAATTTCGTGAAGATATAGGTGCGATTTTTTTGCACCTTGATCTTCACATTCAAGGCGAGCCGGTACTCACTCTTGTAGAGCGCGATATCGCCCGGGACAACCCCGTCCGGCAAGGCAACGGCGGCCGCTTCGGCCATGTTCAATCCCTGTTCTGCGCGGCCGTCGAGGCTCAAGGTCAGGTTCTTGACGTCGCCATTTGCCGCGAGCACATGCGTGTCGCCGTGATACCAGAGGGCGGCGCGGTCCGGGGTCGCCGGCGCGATCGCGACGAGCTGCAAATTGTTGGCGGCGACCGCCTCTTGCATTTGCTCGCCGGTCAGTTTAGCGAGCGGCAGGCGCGGCTGATGCGGCGCCCACAGGTTCAAGGCAAACGACAGTTCTACCGTACCTTCGAAATCGGGCGTCAACGATACCTGGGTCGCCGCCAGATGCGTCGAGGCTTGGCTGACAAAGGTGGTGACCTTGATCTCTGTGCTGCGCTGGTGATCGACATAGCGATAGCTCGTCGTCAACGTCGCCTCTTTCATGTTGAGCGTCTGGCGGTAATCCGCGAACACCGCCGGATTGAGGGGCGCCTGATTCATCCAAAAATGCCCAGCGCGCGAGTCGCCTGTCGAGTAGTCGATCTCGCTCCACCCCGGAATGGCGGCGGGGCGCGACTCATCGTCCTTGCCGTAGTCCATGAACGCGACCATGTAGGCGAGATTGCCCTCGGTACCGCGCGGCGCCGTCATGGTGGAAAAATAGCCATTCGCCAAGTAGCTTGGGAAATAGGTATCGAAATCTCGCGCGCTCGCGCTGAGACTGAAGGTGTCCTCGGCGCCGAGCGCGGGAAGTGCCGCCGCGGCCAACAGCAGGGCCGACGAAATGAGTGCAAATCTTCGATGCTGCATCGCCAACTCCGCCGCTCTGCTGGAGCGCGCATTAAATGCCGAAGCGGGTGCCGTGTCGATCAGCGTCTTGCATCAACGGCTCGCGAGCCGCATTCTGGGCGAAACCGCCATTGGAGCGACAGGCCATGTCCGACACCATCGATCGCCGCAGGCGCGACCTTCTCGCCTTGGGTGTGCTCGCCGCCGTTGGCTTTCGTCGCCCTGCATTCGCCCTGGGCGAAGCTGCGAACGCATCGAACACCCCCCTCGCCGAGTTGGCCTACGGCCAGGTGCGCTTTGGCGAGGGCCGGCTCCAGCGCCAGGCGGCCGAGAATCATCGGCTGGTGCTGGGGCTTGATGAGGACTCATTACTCAAGCCATTTCGGCTGCGCTCAGGTCTTCCCGCGCCGGGTGAGGAACTCGGCGGCTGGTACGGCACTTATGCCTTCGCACCCGGCGCCACCTTTGGGCAATGGATGAGCGCGCTGGCACGCTATTACGCAATCAGCCCGCGATGCGGCGACGCGCGCCAAAGTGCAACGGTTGGTGCGCGGCTATGCGGCGACTGTCGACTCGCGCGGCAGCTTTTATCGCCACAACCGGTTCCCCTCCTATACTTACGACAAGCTCGTCGGCGGCTTGCTGGATGTCGAGAAGTTCGGCCTCGATGAGACCGCACGCGCAACCCTCGATCGAACCACACAGGCCGCCGTAGCGTATTTGCCGCCGCACGCCATACCGCGCAACGAGCATGCGCAGCCGGGCGAGGATTTCAGCCAGCACGCCTGGGATGAGAGTTACACCCTGCCGGAAAATCAATTCCTGGCGTGGCGCTTGACCGGCGAGCCGATTCATCGGCAATTGGGCCGGCGATTTCTGTATGACGAATTCTTTGCGGCGCTGGCGCGCGGCGACAATGCACTGCCGGGCAAACATGCCTACAGCCACGTCAATGCCTTGAGTTCCGCAGCCCAGGCGTATCTCACACTGGGCGATCCTATGTACCTTAAGGCAGCACAGCAAGGTTTCGCCATGGTCGCGGCGCAGAGCTTCGCCACCGGGGGCTGGGGACCCGATGAGCACTTCGTCGTTCCGGAGAGCGGTGCGCTCGGCGCGAGCCTCGCGAGCCAGACCAAAAGCTTTGAGACCCCGTGCGGCGCGTATGCGCATTTCAAGCTCACTCGTTATCTGCTGCGCATCACCCGCGACTCGCGCTATGGCGACAGCATGGAGCGCGTGCTCTATAACACGGTGCTCGGCGCGATTCCGATACAGCCCGACGGTCACGCCTTCTATTATTCGGATTACACACGTCAAGCCAAAAAAGGCTTCCACCCGGATCGTTGGCCGTGCTGCTCCGGGACGCTGCCGATGATCGCGGCCGACTATGCCATCAGCACCTGCTTTACCGATGCGCAGGGTATTTACGTCAATTTGTACGTGCCGGCGCAAATCAACTGGACGCAAAACAACGTGCCCTGCGGCTTGTCCATCGAGACCGATTATCCCTACGCTGCCGTCGTCAGCATGACGCTGCGGCTGCCGAGCCCACGCCTGTTTACGCTCAATCTGCGCATACCGGCTTGGGCGCAGGACGCCTCATTGCTGATCAATGGCAAGCGCCAGAGCGCGCAAAGCGGACAATTCGCGGCGATTCGGCGCGAATGGCGTTCCGGCGACAGGATCGAACTTGAATTGCCGGACACGCGCCGATTGGAGAGCGTCGATGCGGCGCACCCCGACACGGTCGCCCTGCACGCCGGCCCGCTGGTGCTCATGCGTATCGTCGAGCACGGCGCGGCGGGGCCGCTGCGGCGCGACAGGCTCCTTGGCGCGCAACGCGATCACGGTGGCCGCCATGAATGGCTGGTTGAGACCGAGGCCGGTGCCGTCAAGCTGAAGCCCTTCCTGGATATCGACGGCGAGACCTACAGCGCGTACCAGACGGTTCTGCCGTCCTGATTGCAGTGTTGCGTTTCGCGGCGTGGCTCGCGCTCGTCATCGGGTGCGCCGGACTTTGTGCGGCCCGCGGGAACGCTGCGATTCCCCGGGGAACGATCGCGCACCGCCGAGACGGCCATTGTCGTCGAGGCCGGCGAACATGCACCGCGCCTGGTTAGGCTTGCGCTTCGCGGCGCGCCGGCATGGAAAAACGCCCGCGACGAAACGCTTACCCCAGCAAGTCGAGATGCATGGGGCCGCGCAGACGGTCACGTGGCGCTTGGACCCCGGCGCGAGCCGCTTTGAATCGAAGGATATTCGGATCGTGTACGTCGCCGACTCGCCGCGGCTCAAAGCGGTGTGGCGCTGGCGGGCACGCGCGGAGTTTGGCCCGATCGAGCACACCGTATCGATTCAAAACCTAGGCAATGAGCCGGTATGGCTGCCGCTGCTGCCGAGTTTTCGATTCGACTGGGGCATCGATCCTGAGGCGGCGCTGCAACGATTTTGGGTCGAAAAGGGCGCCGATATCCCCTCCTCCGCGGGCACGCATCTCGATGCGCTGGTTGACGGGGACCGCTGGCAGGGCGCTTCCAGCACTTACGCAATTCCTAGGCCCAACCGGCCGCGAGAAATGATCCCCTATCTGCTGGTAGATGAACCGAATGGAGACCGGCGCGGGTGGTATGTCGGCATCGAATTCAGCGGCCGCACCCGCATTTCGCTCGAGCGCGCGGGTGCCTCGCTGCGCGGCGAGGCGGGACTTGACCCCACGCCCGGCCCCTATCGCACCCGTGTGCCGCCGGGCGGCAGCTTCGAGACGCCGCGCATTTTTGTCGGCGCATTTCGCGGCGCGCCCGATGATGCGGGCAACCTCCTGCGCCGTTGGGTGCGGGCGGTGCTCAACAATCCGCGCACACTGGCTGACCCCTCCTACCCGCTGCTGGTCAACAACAGCTGGGGCAGCGGCATGGCGGTGGATGAAGCTCTGGCGCATCGAATGATCGAGCAATCCTCGCAGCTCGGCTTGGAAATGTTTCATCTGGATGCGGGCTGGTTTCGCGACGTCGGCGATTGGCATGCGAATTCTGCGCAAATTTCCCGCACGGCATCGCGAGCGTTGCCGAGGATGCGCATCGGCACGGCCTGAAGTTTGGCCTGTGGCTGGATTGGACCCAGGCCGGCACATCGAGTGAACCCGGCGCGCTCAATGTCCATGATCCCGCGATCAGGGATTGGCTGATTGCCGATCCGCCCGCCGGCTGGAAACACAGCGAACCCTTCAAAGGCATCACGATTGATTTGGGCGTTCCCGCGGCCAAACTCTGGGCACAACGCGAACTCGAACGTGTCGTGCGCGACTATCACCTCGATATGCTCGAGCACGATGGATATCTCGTGGCACAGGGCAGTTCGCGGACCGATCATCCCGCCGCTCCGCCGGATCCTGAAACGCTGCGAATCTCCGAGGACTCAGGATTCCTCTGGGTGCAAGGCTCCAACTCGACCGATGTGAGTTATCACGCCACAAGGGCCTACTATGAACTTTACCAGCAGCTGCGCCAGCATCACCCGAACTTACTGCTGGAAATCTGCAACGACGGCGGCCGCATGGTCGATTTTGGCAGCGCTGCGCATGGCGACTATTTTTCCGCGACCGACACGTATGATCCTCTCGCCAACCGGCGCGCCTTTTACGATGCCAGTTATGTGCTGCCGCCCGCGATGCTGGAAAGCTATGTGGCGAGCTACCCCGCAGCGCGCATCGAAAATTTTCGCTATGTATTGCGCAGCGGAATGCTCGGCTGGTTCTCGCTGATGCTTGATGCGAGTCGGTGGACGGCGCAGCAGCGCGTAGCCGCACAGCGCGAGTTTGCGCTCTATAAGAAGGCGCTGCGGCCGCTGATCCGCGAGGCCGATTTGTATCACGTCGCCGACCGTCCAGACGGGGTGCATTGGGACGGCATGGAATACTACTCGGCCCGCATGCGGCGCGGCGTGCTGTATGCGTTTCGCGGCAGCGCGGACGACTTGCCGACACACCAATATCGCCTGGCAGGGCTCGAGCGCGGTCGCCGTTATCGGCTCACTTTCCAGGATACCCCGGCGGCTAACCGCGAAGCCACGGGTGAATCCCTGATGCAGATCGGCGTCGACGTCGGGCTGCCTTTACCCTTATCCTCTGACCTGATTTTCATCGAGGAACTACCCTGAACGTGCATTCATCCTGGCGCCGCGCGCTCTTGACGATGGCGCTCGCCGCGGCCGTGTTGCCGGCGCTCGGAAACACAGAGCCCGGGCCGCGTCTCGCGTTCGACGTGAATGAAGGTCCCAATCTCAACAGCTTTTTGCGCGAAGGTCCGGTTGCCGCGCATCTGCTGCTGCGCTCAGGTTTGGATCCACGCATCCTGGTCGCTTTTCCCGCGGGCAACAGCGGCGTGGGTCTATGGTTCACGCACACCAGCCGGCCGGTGCATTGGATATTGCAGGGACGACCCCAGCCGCTCATCACGCGGGACGCGCGCGGACGGCCCCTGTACGGCATCACCGCCGAGGCGATCGCGAGCGGCGCGCCGGACTTAAGCATAAAGCAAGCGGTTCTTTCCAGCGTCCGCGTTTTGCGCGACTACCAGGCCTTGGGCAGGTTTCCCGCCGAGGTCGGCGCAAACGCAACGTCGCAAGGCTCGACCCTGACTTGGGCACGCGATCGGCTGGACGGCGCGGCCGGCTATCGGCTCAGCATCGAGGTCACGCACGGCGCGCTGCACGCCGATCGCTTGACGGCCGCGAGCGACGGCAAGATCGCACTGAAGATCACGGCGCTGAGCGGTGAAGTACCGCTCACGCCGCTTTGGGGCGCGCATTTGCTCAACGACCGGGCGCAAGCGGATACCGCGGCTCGCAACGTACTCACCTTTTTGAGCTACAAAGAAAAGTTTCTCGCCGGCTCCTGGCGCTTCGATACCTATTTCGGGCGGGACACCTTGATGTCGGTGCGCCTGCTGATGCCGGTGCTGGCGCCCGATGCCGTGGATGCGGGAATAGGTGCCGTGTTGACGCGTCTGTCGCCGAAAGGCGAAGTGGCGCACGAGGAGGACATCGGGGAATTCGCCATCCTCGATCACCTGCGCGCCAGCGGCGAGAAGTCCGACGCGCCGGTATTCAACTACAACATGATCGATGGCAGTTTCATGTTGGCGCCGGTGGCGGCTCAATGGCTGCTCGATGATGCTCGCGGCCGGAGGGAAGCCGCGGCCTTTCTCAAAAGAATGGACGGCCGCAACGACAGCCCCAAGGCGTTCGGAGCCGACCTGGTCAGCAATTTCAGGTTCGTGCTGAACGCCGCGGAGAGATTTGCGGATGATCCGCGCGCGCCGAATTTGATCGCTCTGAAGCCCGGATTTGATGCCGGCGAATGGCGCGACAGCAATGACGGCTTGGGCGGTGGACGCGTGCCCTACGATGTCAACGCGGTTTTCGTGCCTGCGGCCCTGGAGGCTGCCGGCCGCTTCTTTGAGAGCCGCTTGCTGGATTCTTATCTCGACGCCGCTGACCGTGAGCTATTCACGCGCGCCAAAGCCATGGCGATGACCTGGCGCTCTAAATCGCCGCCCCTGTTCGGCGTGAGCGTGCCGAATGCGGCGGCTCGGCGCGCCATTGCAGATTACGCAGCCTCCTTGAAGATCGCCGACAGCGCGGCGCTGCACTCTGTCGATGATTCCTCGGTCTCCTTCCCGGCGCTGGCGTTGATGGCCGACGACCGCACCATTCCCGTGATTCATTCTGACTTCGGGTTCGAACTGCTGTTTGGTTGGCCAGCACCGACGACGCTGAATGCCGGGGTGACGGCGCTGATGCGGCCGTTCCCGACGGGTCTGCTGACTCCCGTGGGAATGGTGGTCGCCAATCCTGTATACGCAGCACCGGCCATCCAGGAAAAGCTCAACCGCAGCGCCTATCACGGAACGGTGGTCTGGTCCTGGCAGCAGGCGGTGTTCGCAGCGGGGTTGCGTCGACAACTGCAGCGCAACGATCTGCCGCCTGCGATCGAAAAGCAGCTGCTCGCGGCACAGACCGCGTTGTGGCACGCCATCAACGCCGCGCACAGCATGCGAAATTCAGAGCTCTGGAGCTGGCGCTTCGTGAACGGACGCTTCGAGATCGCACCTTTTGGCGCCAATGCCTCCGACGCCGATGAATCCAATGCCGCGCAGCTCTGGAGCACGGTCTACCTGGCGATACCGGCGCCTTAGCGGTCGGTCAGTGCCGTTAGACCGGCGTGGCGCAATCGGCCGCAATTTGGCGCAAACTGTGGCGAATTAGCCGCATAAGTTGCTATTGAACAAAATAACAATTACATTGAACCGTGGTGTGGTCTTTGGCGAACAGGCTTTGAAAGCCAACCCACCGGCGAAAGAAGACTGCGCCAGCAGCCGACTCCGGGGGTCTTAAGTCTGCTCAATGACCTTCCTGTCTGTGGTTGCAAAGCTGCGGACGTATCGGGGACGGGGGGTGGAAAATGCAGTTTTTACAGAGCTTTCACGCTGATCGCTGCGCCACCGGCAGGTTGACCTCGATTCATGGCCGTAGCGCCATGAGTTTGCGCCGGGCCACCAGCTCGCTTTTCGATACTCGGGCGGCGAATCGCCGCCAGGGTCTTCACATTTCAACACTTAGTTAACGCACTGCTGCATCAAATAGATTTACTCCGGGGGATTGATATATGAGTCAAAAACGCAACAAACAACCGCATACGGCGGCATCGTCCGTGCGACTGGGCACCGCCAGGAACACGCTCGCCATGGCCATTGCAGGAATTCTCTGCAGTGCCGGCAGCGCCTACGCGGCCGACCCACAGGCCCCGACGGCAGCCGCCCCTGCCGCGACCAGCAGTTCCCTCGAGGAAATCGTGGTCACCGCCTCGGCGCAAGGTATCAAGAAATTGGACGCGAGCTACAACATCGTCTCAGCGTCCCTCGAAGAGATCAAAAACGCGAATCCCGCGAGCGTGGCCGACATCTTGAAGCTATCCCCGGGCATTTGGCCGGAGGCCTCGGGCGGTCAGACGGGCGTCAACATCGATGTCGCCGGCTTTCCCAACGGCGGCGGCGACTCCCCGTACTTCACCACCATGATCAATGGCTCGCCGCTATACGGTTCGGCGGATCTGTCGTTCATGGATTCAAGCTCGCTGCTGCGCTTTGATGACACCGTCGAGCGTGTGGAGATTGTGCAGGGTGGCCCGAGTGCCATTTTCAGCTCCGGTCAGGCCGGCGCCACCGCGAATTTCATATTGAGAACCGGCTCGGACAAGACTACAGGCTCGGTCGGTTTTACCTACGGATCGGAAGGTTCGGAGCGCGTCGATGCATTCTTGAGCGGTAAGCTCATCGACGGATGGTATGGCAGCATTGGCGGCTTCTACCGCGTGTCGGACGGCGTGCGAGACCCGCAATATCCCTCGGACATCGGGGGACAGCTGACCGCCACATTGAAACACGACATGGATGGCGGCTCATTGATGTTCTGGTATCGCATCCTGAGCGACAAGAACCAGTGGTACGCCGACTTCCCCTATATCGAAGTGAACGGCAAGGCGCAGCCCTATCCCGGCTTCAACCAGCTGAACAGTACCTACAACAGCAAGCAGCTGCAGAATTTCCTGATTCCAAGCCCGGGCGGCGGCTTCGTGAATGACGATATCAGCAACGGCCGCGGGGCACAGTTGAATTACTTCGGGTCGAACCTCAACCTCGACTTGAACGGCGGCTGGAAGATCTTCAACACCTTCCTGTTCGATGGCGGCTGGATCCCCACGAATGCGCTGGTCAACAACGGCAACCCTCAGTCGCTAACCTCATTCGTCGGTACTCTGGGTCTGCCTGCCGCACTGAGCGCCGCCGCCGTCGTCGCCAACGCGCACTATGCGGACGGCCAGCCGGTCAATCCCAACCAAAGTGTGATCACCGAGCAGGTATGGCAGGTCCGCAAGAAGCTAACGAGCGTTACGGACGAATTCCGCCTGGCCAAGGAACTCTTCGACGGCAACACCTTGACCTTGGGTGTTTATTTGGCTCATTACACCGACAACGACGCTTGGTCGTTGGACTCGAATGTGCTGATGAACAACCAGCCGAATGCGAGTCCCATCATTTTGCAGGCCGTCGGCGGTGGAAATATTTACAACGTGACCAGTCCTCAAGGCATTGTGAACGCCAATGGCGGTTACCAAATCCTCGAACAGGGCAATGCCACCAACGTTGCCGCCTATCTGTCGGACTCATGGAAAATCAGCAACTGGTTGATAGATGCCTCGGTGCGAGTCGAACATATTGACCTGCACCAACAGACAACCAATCTATCGCCGGTACAGATGGGAACGGCAGTTCGATTTGTGGGACAACGCGGTCGAGCTGCCCAACGGTACGTACTCGTATGCCCACGAACACAACACCATGCCGACGTTCTCGTTGGGCGCCAATTACGAGTTCACCGACTCGATGAGCGCCTATGTGCGCGTCAACAACGGCGTGTTCTTCGACAACTTCGACGCGGTCCGTTGCAACGTGTACAACGGCTCGAACGGCTGTCCCGCGAATGCGCCTCTCAGCACGGTGCGCAATTACGAAGCTGGTTTCAAGATCCAGAATCGTTACATGTACATCGACGCCGCGGTTTACGACAAGGAATTCAGTGGCTTGTCGTATCAGCCCATCGATCAGAACCATGTCCCGCTCGCTCCGAATGCAACTTACGGATCCACGGCGCGCGGCGGCCGGGTCGTAGGCAGCGTGAATCCGTTCGCCGGCTCGGACATCCAGCCCATCAGGGACTTCAAGATCGCCGTCAATGCGGAGTACGAGAAGGCCCACTACAAGGATTTCCAGGGTTGCTACTTCTACCAGGACATCAACCTGATAACCCGCTGCGGCACCATCAATGGTCAACAGCTCGCGCGCTTGCCGAACTTCCAGATTCGCGTGACGCCGAGCGACACGCAGACTTTCACCTGGGGATCGCTGACCGAGTTCGTGACCTATGAGCACATTGGCCAGCACTATCAGGACAACACGGGCCTGAACCCGTTGCCCAGCTATTACGACTTGGCAGCCGGTATCGTTGCCGAGTTCGGCGACAACTGGGAACTTCGGATGATGGGCTCGAACCTGACCAATCAGGTGGGCCTCACCGAGGGCAACGCCCGTTTCGGCGGAAACACCGCCCAGAACGGCGTCAACTTCGGACGGTCGATCCTGGGCCGCGAGGGCAACATCGAACTCAAATACAAGTTCTAAGTCTTAGCGTGTGAGAATCATCCCCCCTCGCGGCAACGCGAGGGGGGATTTTCGTTTTTGAGAACCGCGCAATCCGCGAACCCTTCACCTGCCATTATCCGGGACCACGTCGAATGCGACGGTGAGGCGCGGCTGCGCGCTATGAAAGGGCAGCGTCCCGTGCCAGAAATACGACGGAAAAAGCAGCAGCTGGCCAAGTTCGGGACGCACCGACAACTCGGCGTGAAGCACGGGCGTCGTGATCATACCCGGCGCACCAAAGCTCAAGATCCCTTCGGACGTGTGCCCCGCTTTCATGCTGTCGGGCAGTTGAATATAACAAGCCGAGGAGATCCATCCGCGCGGATGCACGTGGCTGGTGTGATATCCGGCACGGTGCAGTCGCACCGACCAACTGCCGTTGAATCGTGAAGCACCCCGGTTGCGGCGCCGCAGAGGATCTTCCCCTTGGCCTATGCGCTCCCGGTAGCGCGCGATGGGTGCCGCAAAGGCTTCAAACAGCGCTGCAATCACCGGGTCTTTGCTGCGCGAAAGATCCTGGGTGGTTTCGGTCCCTTGGCGCAAGGATTGGTACAGGAGCCGATGACCGTGTGGATTGTGGAGCGCGGTCAAGCGCGCGCTGAGATCGGCCAGGAAGCTGTCGAGATCGGACCATCCAGGTGGGGTTTGGAGGACCTGCGACATCACCATGGCTTCGTAGTCGCAAAGCGTGTCGTAGCGCGGATCGTTCAGAAGCCGCAGTGCGGTGGTTTGCATGGCGATGAGGTACTGATCGTCGGCAGCTGTCTCGAGCAACTTGGCGCACTCGGCCAACGCCGCGGTTCCATCCCCGACACCCAAGTATGCGGCGCACAGGAGTTTGCGGGCGGCCGGATTGTTGGGCTGCGCCCCGATGGCCCGTTGCGCAAGAGTCAGGGCGGTCGCAGGTTCAAATTCCAGCGCCGCCAGTCCCGCGCGGATGAGCAGCGCTGGAGGAGGTTGGGGCCGCGCGGCGCGTGCGGCGAGACAGGCGTAAGCGCCGCGTGAGTCACCGGCGCCCTGCAGCAGCGCGGCCTTTGTCGCGCACAGTGCATCTTCATGCGGGTATTCTTCGATTGCCTGATCCAGAACGCGCGTCGCCTCGAAGATGTTGCCGGTGCGCATCCACACGAGTTGCGCCAGGCTGTCGTGCGCCTCGGCGCGGCGTGGCTCCAAATCGACGCATTCGCGCAAGGCCAGCTCAGCTTCATCGAAGCGCTCCAGAGCGATCAGGCTGCGTGCGTGCGTATTGTGCAGCGCCGCCGTCGGTCGGGTGCGCGACAGCGCCTGACGCGCGACGCGCTCGCCTTCTTCAGGCTGGTCGGCCGCAATCAAAGCGATCGCCAGGCTATGCGCCGCGGTGTGGTTGTCCGGCGCGAGTGCGGCGAGACGACGATAGGTCGCCACCGCTTCGCCTGCGCGGCCGAGACTGGCATAGGCCGCCACGTGCAGCGCCGACAACTCATCGTCGAGCTTGCCGCCGTTGCACCAGGCTGTCGCAACTTCGAGCGCCGCTGCCGGTTGGCCCGCGTCCAGGTAACTGCGCGTCAACAGAAGTGCGGCCCGCGGGTAGCGCGGATGACCTTCGATTGCCCGTCGCAACAAGGGCACGGCCTCGGCGCCGCGACCCGCCGTCAGCAACAGCTCCGCAAGAGTGGTGAGCGTGGGCGCCCATTTCGGATCGATCTCGAGGGCGCGCCGCAGAAGCTTTTCGGCCTGGGTGAAATCGCCCAAGACTTGTTTGGTGCCGGCAAACAGCCGCAGCCCTTCCACGTATTCCGGATTTGCGCTCACCAGCGATTCTAGTTGCGCGTGCGCCGCGCCGTATTGACCCGATTGCAGCAGGCCGCTGATGCGGCGCATGGATTCAGCCAGCATCGCTACATGGTACTAGAGATAACCACTCCCCGCTTCGCGTGCGAAACGATCCGGACCGCCCTCCCAGGTGATTCGGGCGTGATCGAGCACATAGACCCGATCGGCATGCGGCAGGGCAAAGGTCACGTTCTGCTCGCCGAGCAGCACCGTGATCTCGGTGGTTTGCCGCAGTGCTTCGAGTGCCTTGGACAATTGCTCGAGAACGATCGGGGCGAGACCGAGAGTCGGTTCATCCAAGATCAACAACTGTGGATTGGTCATCAGCGCACGCGCAATGGCGAGCATTTGCTGTTCGCCGCCCGACAAGGTTGCCGCATTCTGACGCTGGCGCGATTTGAGGATGGGAAACAAGTCGAACAACCAGGCCAGACGATCCGCCGCTTGCGCCTTGCTCTGATGCTGACCGCCCATATCGAGATTTTCGCGCACGCTCATCTCGCCGAAAAGATCGCGCGTCTCGGTACAGTGCACGACACCATTGCGCACAATCCTGGCCGGCGATACCCGCGCCAGCGGCGAGCCTTGCCACTTGATCTCTCCTTGATAAGGCAGCAGGCCGGAAATCGCGTTGAACAACGTGGTCTTGCCGGCGCCGTTGATGCCGACCACGGAGACGAATTCGCGTCGATGCACATGCAGCGACACCTTCTCGAGAGCCTGCGCCTTGTTATAGAACACGCTCAAGTCCCGCACGTCGAGCAACGGCGTATCGCGGTCGGCAAAGCTGGATTCCGGCCGCGCCGCCGTCTCGATCGAACCGCCCAAATAGACGCGGCGTACGGTTGCATCGGCCATCACGTCGGCCGCGGTCCCTTCCGCGATCTTTTCGCCCAAATAAAGCGCAATCACCCGGTCGACCAGCGCCGCCACGCTCTTGACGTTGTGATCGACCAGCAGCACCGCCTTGCCATCGCGCCTGAAGCCCGCGAACAGATCGGAAAACACCGCCGCTTCCGCCATCGTCAGACCGGCGAACGGCTCGTCGATCAGGATGACCCTGGGATTGCGGGCAATCGCCTTGGCCAACTCCAGGCGCCGCAGATCCGCGAACGGCAACGTCGAAGGGCGGCGCTCGAGCACGGCGCTCAAGCCCACCTGCGCGGCGATGTCGCGCGCCCGCGCGCGGATCTGCGGGCTGATTCGAAGTTTGAACAGACTGTCCGGCAACAGACCCAGCATGATGTTCTCGTGCACCGACTGCCGCTCCAACGGCCGGGAATGCTGGAACACCAGTCCCACCCCCATGCGCGCGATGCGGTGCGCGGGCAAACCGGCGGTTTCCACGCCATCCAAACGCACCGAACCGGCGGTTGGACGCTCGATGCCCATCACGAGTTTCAATGCGGTGGATTTGCCGGATCCGTTGGGTCCGATCAAGCCGAGGATCTCGCCCGGGCGCAGCGAAAAATCCAGCCGATTGACCGCCACCAATCCGCCAAATTTCTTGGTGAGCCCGCAGACCTCGACCAGCGCCGCGCTCGCGCCGCTCATCGATTGCGCCGCGACAGCATGCCCATGAAGCCATTCGGGAAAAGCATCACCACCAAGAGCGTGATGGCCGACACGATGAAGGTGGCGAGCTCGCCGGTCGAGCGCAGCGCCTCGGTCATGGCAATCAGGAAGATGGCGCCGATTGCAGCGCCGATAATGGTACGCCGGCCGCCCAGTATGGCGGCGATGATGATCTGCACGCCGACGGTGATGTCGATCAATGTGCCGACCGACGCCGTGCCGAGATAAAACACCAAAAGCGCACCGGCAAGGCCGGAAAATAAAGCGCTGACGACGAAGGCGAAGAGTTTGTGCTTCACCACATTGAAGCCGAGCACTCCCGCCTGGATCTTGTCCTGGCCGCTCGCCTGCAAAATGAGGCCCGCCGCCGAGCGCGACAATACATACAGAATGCTGCCGCTCGCCACCATGAAGGCCAGCGCGATCCAGTAATTCACCGGGCCGCTGATCGAGATCACGTCGGGCACGGCAAGGCCGATCTCACCGCCCGTCAGGCCGGCGAAAACGACCACGAGATTTTGCAACAGCAGTACGGCAACCAAGGTTGTCAGGCCAAAATAAGGTCCGGACATGCGCAAGGCCGGCAACGCCAACACCACCCCGCCCAACACCGCGGCGAGCGTTCCCAATGCCACGCAAAGCCAAATCGGCAGGCCATAACGATTGTCCAAAATGCCGGCCGTGTAGGCACCGAGGCCGATCAAGAAGGTCGGCCCGAAATTCACCTCATTGGCGAAGCCGAACAGCAGGTCCCAGGACATGGAAAACACGCCGAAATAGTAGGCGATCGTCAAGAGCCCCAAGATGTAGCCGGAAACCCCCAGCGGCAGCAGCGCGGCGATCGCAATGAAGAGAGCGAGCACCCAAAATCGCGGCGTGCGCAAAGTGACGGGCACCATTCAGCGCCGCCCGAACAAGCCGCGGGGCCGTATGTACATCACCAGCAACAACAGCAACAGGGAGGGAAAAAATCGATACGCCGGCGATATCAAATAGGCGGTGATCGTTTCCAGATAGCCGATGATGAATGCCGCCAGCAGCGAGCCCGCGACGCTGCCCAAGCCCCCCAGTACGACGATCGTAAAGGCGCTGGCGGTGAGCGGACCCACCGAATAGGACGACACACCGAGAAACATGCCGAGCAGAACGCCGGCGATGCCCGCCAGCACGCCATAGATGCCCCACACCAAAACGTAGATCCGCGACAGCTCGACGCCGAGCAAGGTGGCGCCGCGCGGATTCATCGAGGCCGCGAGGACTGACTTGCCGACGCGGGTGCGATTGACCAAGAGCCACAGCGCGCCGATCGCCAACCAGCAAATCAGCGCGGTGAAAATCTCATTCTTCGGGGTGCGCACGCCCAGGACGGAGACCACACCGCCGAAAATGGGCAGAACGGTCTTGGCATTGTTGGTGAAGAAAAAAGCAATGAGCTCCTGAATCATGATTCCCCATAACAGGGTCGCGGTCAGGATGAAGATTTCGCGCTCTTCATGGCGAATCGCCGCGGATTTTTGGATGGGCCGCACTATCAAGCCATAGGTGATCAGCGCCAGAATCAGGCTGGTCATGACGCCCACGGCGGCGCCGACAAAATTGCCCGCGGACAGCGCACTATTGGCGGCCCAAGCGGCGACCGCGGCCGCCACCATCAGCGCGCCATGCGACAGATTGAGCACGCCGGACACACCGAAGATCAGCGTAAATCCGGTGGCGCCGAGCGCGTACAACGCGCCGATGGCGAAGCCGTCGATGAGGATCTGTAAGCCGAGAATGTCGGATCCTTAAGTTTTACGGATCGGCGCTAAAGATCAATGCGGCAGTTTGACGAAAGACGGAAAAATCATGTGGCCGTTGGCCAGATTGGACGGCCATACGGTCACTTCCTTGCCATTCTGCCATTGCATCACCAGACCCTTGATGCCGTTGCCGCCGGTGCGCAGCCCATGCACATGGGGGTCTCCCTTGGGGAGAAACTGGATGCGGCCGATCGTCCCGACGAAGTCGGTTTGCTCGAGCGCCGTCACCAGTTTGTCGCTGTCCAAGGAGCGCGCGCGGTGAACCGCCTCGGCGATGTAATAAACCTCGTCGTAAGCGGTGTAGCCGCAATACGAGGGATAGTTGCCAAATTTGTTCTTATAGGCTTCGGCGAAGGGAATGCTGCGCGGCGTTACCGCGACGTTGGGGCCGTTGAGGTCCCAGAAAATCACACCTTCCGCGGCGCCATTGGTGTCCTTCCAGAAAGCCGAATTCGTGGCTTGGCTGGAACGGCCGATGATGGGAATCGGCACCTGCTGGTTCTGCCATTGCACCGTCGGCTGTACTCCGACATGCGACCAGCCGGTGACGATGACGTCCGGCTTCAGGGCTTCGATCTTGTTGTAAATCGGCGTGAAATCCGTAGTGTCGGGCGAAAAACGGATATGGTCCAAAACCTTGAGTCCCGCCGCCGGCAAGCATTGTGCGTAACTTGCGTCCAGAGGTGTGGTCCAGGCGGCATCCTCGCTCATGATCACCGCCGACTTCATTTTCAGCGCCGCCACCGCCATATCCTTGGCGGCATCGCAGGTCAGTGTGGCCATGGCGCTCGAGGTCAGGTAGCCGTGAAAGGTGTACTTATTGGCCTCATAGTCTTTGGCGATGTTCTGAGTAATGACATCGGAGGCCGCGCCCGGCGTGACCATCACTGTCTTGAGGCGCGATGCCCAGGGCTCCAAGGCCAATACCACTTCACTGACATAGCTCGCGATCACCGCATTGGCGCGATCCTCGCTCACCGCACGTTGAAACGCGCGCACGGAATCGGCTGCCGAGGAGTGATTGTCGTACGTGGTGATCTCTATCTTGCGGCCATCGACGCCGCCGTGGGCATTGATTTCATCGGCCGCCAACTGTGCGGCACCGGGGATGGACGAGCCGGCCACGGACTGCGCCTCCGCGATGACCGCGATCCTGAGCGGCTCGCTGCCCGCCCCCCAAGCCGGCACGCCGCCGGCAGCGATCCAACCGCCCATGCTCAGGAGAGAAACTACCACCTTGCAGTATCGGCGTTTCGAGGTGAAAAATACCATGGTATCCCCGCGTGTCTTATGCCAGCACTTCCGCCCAAGACAGTGCGCCAATCCGCATCCGGACACAAGTGGCTTGCCGCTGGGACTTGCCGGCAGCGTGGTCGTCCGGCTAACCTGAACGCGTGATACGAACTCGAAACTCGAACGAAGCAGCGAAGCACTCGCTTTTCACACGATGGCTGCTCGGCGCTCTCCTCGGCGCGGCGCTCGCCGCTCCTTTTACGCTCATCTCTGAGACAGGCTTCGCTCAATCCAGCGCCGATTCCAGAGAGTCACTGCTCCAACCGCTGATGTGGCGTTCCATCGGTCCCTTTCGCGGCGGCCGGGTGCTCGCCGTCAGCGGCGTGCCGGGAGAACCCAATCATTTTTATTTTGGCGCGGTGAACGGCGGTGTATGGGAGACGGACAACGCCGGGCGCACATGGAGGCCGACTTTCGATGCCATGAACGTGGGATCCATTGGCGCACTCGCGGTGGCGCCCTCGGATCCGAGCGTGATCTATGTGGGCACGGGTGAGGCGGACATGCGCTCGGACATTGCGCAAGGCACGGGAGTTTTTCGCTCCAGCGATGCGGGGCGAACCTGGCAATCGATCGGACTGGGGGACTCGCAGCAGATCGGACGAATCCTGGTCGATCCAAAAAACCCGAATGAGGTGTTGGTCGCCGCCTTGGGACATCCCTACGGCGCCAACGAGATGCGCGGCGTATTTCGCTCGACGGATGGCGGCGCGCATTGGCAACGCACCTTGTTCAAAAATATCGACACCGGCGCCATCGATCTGGCGGCCACCCCTGGTCACGAGCGCCTGTTTGCTTCCTTGTGGCAGACGCGGCGGCCGCCCTGGAATGTCTACCCCCCGTCCAGCGGCCCGGGCGGCGGACTCTATGTGTCGACGGATCGCGGTGTCACGTGGAAAGCGATCCTAGGTCACGGTCTGCCCGAGCATCCGGGACGCATTGGCATCGCGGTCGCGCCGTCGCAGCCGCAGCGCGTCTTTGCCCTCATCGACGCCGCTCAGGGGGGCCTGTTCCGATCCGACGACGGCGGCGAGAACTGGCAGCGCGTGAGCACCGACCGGCGCATTTGGCAACGCGGCTGGTATTTCGGCGGTGTCACCATCGACCCCGCCAATCCGCAGAGGGTGTATGTCTGCAACACCGCGGTGTATCGGTCCGTCGATGGCGGCGCGACTTTCGTCCCCGTGAAGGGCGCGCCCGGCGGCGACGACTATCATCGATTGTGGATCGATCCCCATGAACCGCTGCGTCAGATCCTCGGGGTCGATCAAGGCGCGCTGGTGACGCTCGACGGCGGTGAGACCTGGAGTTCCTGGTTCAACCAACCTACCGGGGCAGTTCTACCATGTGGTCACCGACAATCGGTTTCCTTATTGGGTGTATGGCGCGCAGCAGGACTCCGGCGCGGCCGGCATCCCGAGCCGTACCGATCAAATCGATGGGATCAACCTCACCCAGTTTCGCGAAACCACGGCCGGGGGCGAGAGCGATAACATAGCTCCCGATCCGGCTGACCCAGAAGTTATTTTCGGCGGCCGTGTCGACAAGCTCGACTTGCGCACCGGGCAGACCCAGAACGTCGATCCCACCTTGGCCCATCCGGACTTGTACCGGCGCACATGGACGCTGCCGCTCGTGTTCGGCACCACGGGATCGCGCCCGCTGTACTTCGGCAATCAGCGCATTTTTCGCAGCACCGATCGGGGCGAGCACTGGGAACCCATGAGCCCGGATTTGAGCCGCGAGGCCCCGGCGGTCCCCACGACCCTCGACGCTGCGACGGTGAAGGACGATGAGCATGGCGGTGCTCGGCGCGGCGTGGTCTACAGCATCGGCCCATCGCCGCTCGATGAGCATCTCATCTGGGCCGGCACCGATGATGGTCTGATTTGGCGCACGGGCGACAACGGGTCGCACTGGGCGAATGTGACACCCAGCGCGCTCACCGCGTGGTCCAAGATTGGGGTGATTGAAGCATCGCATTTCTCTGCGATGCGCGCCTACGCGGCGGTCGATCGGCACCGTTTGGATGATCCGCGCCCCTACATTTATCGCACTGACGACGGCGGGAAAAGCTGGAAACTGATCGTCCGGGGTATTGCAGATGGCGGCGTCTTCAACACCGTCAACGTGATTCGAGAAGACCCGGTACGGCCCGGACTCCTCTATTGCGGTACCGAACGTGGCGTCTACGTCTCCTTCGACGACGGCGAGCAGTGGCTTGCCTTGCAGCAGAATCTACCGCGGACCTCCGTGCGCGACTTGCAGGTGCACGGCACGGATCTGGTGATTGCGACCCACGGCCGGGGATTTTGGATCATGGACGATATCGCGCCGCTGCGATCACTGGCCGGGGAGCCCGGCCGCGCCACTCGACTATTGCCGCCCGCGCCCACTTATCGCATCCGATCCTCTGGCTTCACCGGCACGCCCATGCCGAAGGATGAACCGCGAGGCAGCAACCCGCCGCTGGGCGCGCTGATCGACTATGTGCTGGCGCGAGGAGCGGATACCCTCACCCTGACCATTTCCGATGCGCGCGGGTCCATCGTTCGCGTGTTCGACGCACGCGATGCGCATGCCGCGCCCGACCTGACCAAAATCGACATCACGCCGGACTGGATTGACGTGCCTCAATCACTGTCGTTGAGCGCAGGTGCGCATCGGTTTTTATGGGACCTGCATGCTTCGCCGGCCGAGGCGCTCAAGCCCGAGGACTCGAGTGAACAGGAATTGGGCGTCTGGATGCCTCCGGGGGAGTATCAACTGGACCTGAGCGTGGACAGCATCCACTACCGACAATCGCTGCAGGTGCAGCCCGATCCCCGAGTGCGTCTGGCGCCCGCCGCGTATGCGCAGCAGTTCGCGCTGGCCCGCGACATCGAACGCGCGCGGGTGACGTTGGCGCTGGCTTTGACCGAGGCGGCGGCAATTCATGCGCAGATCACCGAGCGCTCAGCGCACGCCAGCCCAGCGGCCGCGGCCGCCCTTTCCGCCGCCGACTCCAAGCTCCTCGCCATCAGCGATCTAAGCCCCGCGAAATCGTCGCCGGACGCAACCGGTGCATCCCCCACCACCATCAGGGGACTGCGCTATCTTGCCGGCGCATTCCATGATCTTGCCGGGGCCGTCGATGGCGCGGATGCTGCGCCCAGTGCGGATGCGCAAAGTGGTTACGCCGCACATCGCGCGTTACTCGAGCAGGCACTCAAGCAATGGGATGAATTCAAGGCCACCGCTCTTGTGGCGCTCAATGCGCAATTGACGATGTCAGGAATCGAAGCCATCGATCCGAAAGTCGGGCGAAGACCTTAAAATTCGCGATGAGTACGCGCTCAGTAAGAGCGCCGATAGCTATTCGGCCAAGGCGATCTGCCCATCGATGCTGAACTTCCCGCTCACGAGGGCAGCAGTGGTATCCGGTTGACCTCCGCCGATGCTGACCCGATAGTCCCCCGAGGCAACGATCGGATTGCCAGCCTCGGTGATCATTCCCAAATCACGGCTCTTCAACTCAAAATGAACCTTCCGGCTTGCACCCGGCTCGAGATGGACGCGCTCGAAACCGCGAAGAGCGAGGTGCGGCGCCCCCTTGACCGGGGGGAACTTAAGATAAAGTTGAACGACCTCGTCTCCTGCCAGCTTGCCCGTGTTGGTGACCGTCGCTTCTGCGTCGACTGATTGTCCCGCCGCCACGGGGCGCACAGGAATGCGAAGGCCGCTGTAGCTGAAGGTCGTATAGCTCAACCCGTATCCGAAGGGATACAGCGGCTTGCCCTCGAAATAGCGATAAGTCCGGTTGGCCATTCCGTAATCTTCAAAGTGAGGCAGCTGTTCAACGCCGGTGTAGAAGGTTACCGGCAGCCGGCCGGCCGGATTGTTTTCTCCGCTCAGCGTTTTTGCCACGGCCGTCCCGCCCTCCTCGCCCGGATACCATGCTTCAAGAATGGCATTGGCATGGCTGTTCATCCAGTTGACCGCTAGCGCACTGCCATTCAGAAGGACCACGGCGAGGGGCTTGCCGGTGCCGGCGATCGCTTCAAGCAGCGCCTCCTCCGGTTGGGGCAGATCAATGCTGGTTCGATCTCCGCCGAGAAACCCGGGAATCGAGACTGGCATCTCCTCGCCCTCGAGCCTGCTGGTGATGCCGACGACAGCGACCACCAGGTCTGCTGCGCGGACGGCTGTGCGGGTGTCGGGAGAGACATCGTCATCCGCCCTTGCCCAGATGAGCTGGAGTCGCGGTGCATTGGGCATGCTGCGGTAATGCACGCTGATTGCGGATTTCTGCCCCCGGACGAAATGAACGCGGCCCGTGGCCGTCTCCGCGTCATCGTAAGCCACCAGGTTTGCGACCCGCTTGCCATCGATAGTTAGGTCGGCAATGCCGACGCCGCGCGTGCCGACTAGATAGTCACCAGTTTCCGGGACCGCGATCGAACCGCTCCATTCCACGGTGACAATCTTTTTTCCGTCGAGCTGCGAAGGCAGACTGGAGCGGGAAAGATTGATGTTGGTTTCGATCCTGGTGACGAGCGTTTTCTCGGATGCGACATCAAAACCACCTTTAGGCTCGCCGTATTTCGCCGTCAGGCCAGTCTGTCCGCTCGGAGTGCTGAGCATGGAGTCCGCGACCGGCTCGCCGTCGTTGCGCAGAAACTGGATTCCCGAAACGAAGGTGATCTTGGCAGTTGGAAATTCCTTCTTCAGACCGTCGAGGATGGAGACGCTGTGGGTCGGCCTCCCCGAATAGTTGCCGAGCAGCACCTGGGTCTGGATGGCAAGCGGACCTACCACCACAATGTTTTTTGTGCCGCTTTTGATGGGCAGGATGCCGTCATTCTTCAGCAATACCATGGACTCGTTGGCGAGCTTGAGCGCGTGGGCACGATGCGAAGGGCTGTCCAGTTCCTTCTCGTCGATCGCCGCATAGGGAACCATTCCCGCCGGGTCGAACAGGCCCAGTTTGATTCGAGCCGTGAACAGGCGGATCAGCGCCACGTCGAGTTTGGCTTCTGGCAGATATCCTTGCTGCACGGCGTCCACATAAGCCTTTTCGATAGGATCGCCGAATCTCGAGGTGAAGGTGACGCATTCGTTGTCCATGCCGCGGATTACGGATATCGCGACGCCCTGCGCCTGTGTCACGCGGTAACGATGACTGGCGGCGATGTCTCGAACCGCATCGCAGTCAGAGACCACGTACCCGGTGAAGCCCCACCGGCCGCGCAGCTGGTCCTGCAGCAAGTGCCGGTTGGCGCATGCCGGCTCTCCCTTGATGGCGTTGTACGCACACATTACTGAAGCTGCGTGGCCTTCCACGACAGCTGCACGAAATGCGGGTTCATAGGTATCCAGCTCATCATGGAGGCTGACATCGACGTCGGCAAAATGCCGCGTCGGCTCCGGTCCGCTATGGACCGCAAAGTGCTTTGGGGTGGCAATGGCGAGGTAGTATCGGGGATCGTCGCCCTGCAGTCCGGTCACATAGGCGACGCCCATGCGTCCGGTGAGGAAGGGGTCTTCCCCGTAGGTCTCCTGGCCGCGGCCCCAGCGCGGATCTCGGAAAATATTCAGGTTGGGCGACCAAAAATCCAGCCCGCCCATGATTCCGGTGTGTCCCTCGCGGGCATTTTGTACGTGTTTTATCCGCCCTTCGATGCCGATCTGCGCCGCCATCGCGTGGATCGCTGGCGCATCAAAGCTGGCCGCCAATCCGATGGGCTCAGGGTACTCGGTGACACCGTCGTTGATAACTCCATGCAGCGCCTCGCTCCACCACTGATAGGCGGGGACGTTGAGTCTCGGTACTGCCGCAGAATTGTTCTGCATCTCCGTGGCTTTCTCACCGAGAGTCATACGGCCTACCAAATCGGTGGCCCTCTCCTCTGCTGTAAGGCGGGTGTTCAAATACGGCAGGCTTGGCACACCTCGTGCCAGTGGCTGCTGCTTAGCGCTCGCGACTCGAGCGCCGAGATCGGTGGCATCTTCAGACCAGGCGGTCGTGCAGGCCAACAGATATACGACAGCGGTAACGGTGAACCGTCTCATATTGCAGCCCTGGCCCCTTTGACTGAAAATTATATGATAGCGCTACCATCCACTCAATGCGAGGCACATTGGCAACATCGCTGGCTGTGTAGATCGAGTGACTAATCGGCCTTCAATCGGAAAAATCCGCGCGATGGCGCGGCGCGCGACTGACCGCCTTCTATGCGGTTCCGAGGAATCGCTCGACGATCTCCGGCAGCATCGGCTCGACGGCGAGCGTGTAGTGAGTCGCGTTCGGCACGATTGCGAATTGGTTTGCGGGCCGCAGTGAGCCATCGAGCCCGGCATCGCGCCGGCCGCCTCCCAACGCCTTCCAGAACTCGACCATGTGTTCGGGTCGGATGGAGTCAGCGTCGGCAAAGACCAGCAGTGTGCGAGCCCGAACCTTGGCGACGTCGGCGCTCCAGTCGAAGGGGCGTTTGGTCAGATCACCGACTTTCCCGAAGAGCTTGGTCCAATCGACATCGGGATAGACCTGCCCCAACGGCGACGCCTTGACGCTACCGCCGATCATTGCAGCGTTGGCCTCCAGCTGATCGAAAGCCGCCACCACCTCAGGATAAGAGCCGTCCTTCCTCATGGTGCCGGACACGAGCACGAGCCGGTCGACCACGTCCGGATGGCGTATGGCGGTCTGCAGCGCGACGTCGGCGCCCAACGAGTAGCCCATTACGTCGGCCCGGCCGAGTTTCAGATGGCCGATCAGAGCGGCAACGTCGTCGCCCAGCGTTTCACAGCGCAGTGGCCTGTCGGTGTCTGGCGTGCGCCCGTGCCCCTGGAGATGGACGGCGATCGCCTGCCGGCCCTTGGCCAGTTCGGCCAGATTGCTCCCGAAGCTGTCTGGGTTGATGCCCCCGTGAAGAAGAATGAGCGGCTTGCCGGCGCCATGCACGCTGTAAAATACATGCTGGCCATTGACGTCGGCAAAATTCGCATTCGACATGGCGTGGGTCTCCGTGGCTCGAACGGGAAGGGTCGCAGTCAACACTGCGGTCGCTGCGGCAGTCTTCAGGAAATCGCGTCTGAGCATATCGTCCTCATGTCGCGCCGAACTGGCGGTTGAAAAGCAGCATCAGAGTGATGCGTACGGCCATCTCACCTTGATACGGCAACCTCGTCGGTTTTCGCTTTCCCCCCAGTGAAGAGCCAGGCAGCGTACGCGTGATCGACGACTTCATGACCGTCCGCCCGCGCCCAAGGTGAGGAGAAGCTCGTCCAGTTGCGCGAACGTCTCGGCCATCGCATTCTCCATCCCGGCGTTGGCATCGAGAGCCTCCTTGGAGGGATAGAGTTCGTGATAGACCAGCAGCGTCTTGCCACCTCTTTCTTCGAAGGTCACGGTGCTGACCGCACCTCCGTCACTTTCGTCATTCGTCCAGACGAGGCGCGAGTGCGGTGTTACTTCCTTGTACGTGCCGAAAAACGCCATCTTTGAGTCCCCGTATGAGAACTCGAAACGGTATGTGCCCCCGACACGAACATCCATTTCGCAGGAAAGCAGGGACATTCCCATCGACTTAGGCACCCACCACTGCCTGAACAGCTCAGGTCTGGTCCACGCCTCGAACACGATGCGCGCCGGGCCGTTGAAGGTTCGCGTAACGACGATCTCACGCTCGGACTTCCGCTCCACCGTCGTACGGTTCTTCATGGGGGCAACCTCACTCTTTCTTTTTGCGTCCATCGATCTTCTCCTTCCGTTTCAATTCTTTTATGACATTGTCCAGCTCGTCGAAGCGTGCGTCCCAGAGCTGGCGGTATCTTTCGATCCATGCAGCTTCCTGCTCCAGTCGGCGCGGGCCGAGCTTGCAGGTCCGCACGCGCCCGACCTTTTCCGTGGAGACCAGCCCCGCCTGCTCCAAGACGCCGACATGCTTCTTTATGCCCGTGAGGGTCATACGGAATTTCTCGGCAAGGTCCGAGATCGAAGCGTCTGCACGCCCGAGCTGCTCCAGAACGCCACGTCGAGTGGCGTCTGAGAGCGCGGCGAACGAGGCATCGAAGCGGGTCTGGCTATAGTGAACCATGTGGTTCAGTATTTAACACACTGACAGGCGGCACGCAAGGGGAAGCTCGCGAAGCCGCTGGGACTTGCCAACAACGGCTTCGCGCGGCTAACCTGAACACGTGAGCCGTACTCTAAATCCAATTGAAGAAGCCGAGCGCGCTGGCTTCGACCTGAGCCTGATCGACGAGAGCTTGAGTTATTCCTACGAGCAGCGCGCGCTTTATCATCAGGCAGCCCTGAATCTGGCGCTTGAGATGGAAAGCGCCGGCCGGCGGATCCGTGATCGACATCAACCGACTACTACAGCGTCTTTGCGACGCTAACATCGACTTCGTCATCGTCGGCGGTTTCGCTGCGACTCTGCACGGCTCCTCACTTCGGCCCAGTGGATGTTCTGAGTTCAATTCTGGGTGTGGGAGAGTTCGACCGCGTACGGGCCGCACTTAGGGGATCTCAGATCCAAATCCAGTTTTTAACTCCTCGTTTTCCGCACGATTGATTGCGCGACCTCTCGTTCACGATGCTCGAAAGCATCGGCGAATTGCTCGAGTTCTGCTGCGCTCATTCCAAGCTCGCGGCCACGCACGCGCCAATTTGAAACCGCGCGTTCGACCTCTGCAAGTATTTTGACAGCGGCTTCTTTGTCCAGCTTGAAATAGGGTGAAACAGCCATCAGCGCATCGATCGAAGCCGCTGGACCCGCCTCTTCGGAGATCCATGTTTTCAGTTCACGCTGACGATCGGGCAAGGGATTGATATCGAAAGCCGGCGATAGTCGCCATTGGTCCTTTGCGACATGAAGAAACCCATGATTGTGCAAGTGATCATCGACATTGTTAATAAGGATGGAGAAGGCGATTCGGCGCCAAAGCTCTTCGATATCGGCTTGTGCGTCTGCTCCATGCTGACGTATTGCATCGACAATTTCGGTGTAGGTATGTTCTGTGGGTGCTCCGACGTCTACACCCAGTAGTGTTGCGGCGGAGACGTACATGAGTCTCCCCCTGGCCGTCCGATCGAATCTACGAATGAGAGTGACGGGGATACCGTCGCTGTCGATGAGCCGTGCCTGCGGAGCATTGATCCCCGCCGCCTTAGCCAGTTGCATCGCCAAGACCTCGCCCTTGGTAACGGCCCGCTCATCCTCGATGCTGGGAAACTTGCCAACGCTGAGCGCGCCATCCGCGTCGATGACAGAGCATTTTGGTCGAAGCCCGCCAAGCGAAGTTCCTCGACCGCGAAGATAAGCAAGATCCTCCGCCGTTTCGGTGTTGGTCTCGACCGCGCGACTAGCAGTCATCATCATAGCCAGCTCGATCAATGGCGGCGCGGTTCGCTGTCCCTCACCGGCTGCACGCTGGAAAACACCCTCCTCGTCTTGAAATCGAAGCGCGCCCGCGCGATTGACATCATCGACCGCGAGAAGAAAGTCGATAGGGGTGAGCGGCTGGTGGTCCTGCGCCTCTCCGGCCGCTCGAGCTAATGCGCGGCGTTTGGCGTGATGACGGAGAATGACGCGACGCGCCCACCCGTCCGGTTCGGTATCGGCCATGGCGCCATGAAATATCGATGCATCCCGGCGGGGTGGTTTGTGAAATTGTGCGCCTGTCACTAAAGGCAGGTCGGGCTCGAGTGCGAATCGATCCGAAGCGGCAAGCCACTGACGGTCGTATTCGAAAGCGGCACTTTGGCGTGCGCCTTGGCTGTCAAAGCGAAGCGTGCCAATGCGACGACTGGCGTCACCAAGAAAGACACCGATCGTGCGCTTCATAGTGCTTGCGGTTCCTTAGGCGCACGGACGCGTTTCGGCAAGTGGTCTGCGTCGAGCAAGAGGCCGGTGTCATCTCGGCCAGGATCGGCCAGAGCTGTGAGCGCATCGGATAGGCCCAGAACGAATAGGGCCATGGCGTAGATTCCGAAGGAGACAGTCGGATCGCCTTTCTCGACTTTCAGGTAGGTATTTTTATGAACGCCAATTCGCTCGGCCATCATGCCAATGGTTAATGAGCGCTTACGTCGCGCTACCGCAATGTCAGCGCCAAGCTTGGCAATGGCCTGTCGCAGGCGTAGCGGCAGGACCGATTTGTTTTTCGTCGCTTTCATAAGGTCTCATAAAATAGACCGAAAGCCAGTTAAAGTCTATTTTAAGGTACCTTATAAGTACAAAATTTACAAAGCCCGACTTTAACCCACTGATTGTAGGAGAGGACACGGGGTAACCCCGCATCACCAACCAAGCGACGAACAAAACTCGGCCGTCCCGAGCTAGTACTAGTCGAGCGGCTCGTTCGTAAGTGTCCGGTCTGGGCGCCTTGACTATGGGCCGTTGATCTCATCGGTAAAGGTGTCGTGATTCACGGCGAGGTCGACGGCCGCCTCGAGTCTCTGGAGCAGTGCCATGAAGGTTTCTCCGGTATTGCGGGTCAGTGCGGCGAGCATGTTGTGTTCATCCGATGCGACCGCGACATAGCCGATCGGCGAGAGACGGCCGATTTCGATATTGCCGCCCGTTTCGAGGAACTCCTCGATGTGCGGCCAAGGTGACGACGGTTTGAACTCGTTCCTTACGCGGCGAGCCGGTTTGCGAGATCTGGGTGCAGTTCGACGCGCCACGGTAGAAGCTCCTCGATTCGATTAACGGGATGATCGGCGATGCGCTCGATGACATGCCGGAGGTACGCTTGCGGATCGAGGCCGATCAGTTTTGCCGAGCCGACCAAGCTGTAGATCGCAGCAGCCCGCTCACCGCCGGCATCAGACCCCGCAAAGAGATAATTTTTTCGTCCGAGAGCGACCGCGCGCAGCGCGCGCTCGGCGCCGTTGTTATCGATTTCGATCAGACCGTCGGCGGCAAAACGTGTGAGGGCTTTCCAGCGCGACAGTGCATAGCGGATTGCGATCGCAAGATCGGATTTCGCCGAGACCTGTGTGAGTGTGTCTTTGAACCACCGATACAAGGCATCCAGTAACGGCCTCGATCTTGACTGCCGGATGTCGCGGCGGATATCGGGTGGTTGGCCGCGGATTTGTTCCTCGATGCCGTAAAGCTCACCGATGCGCTGCATGGCGGCCATTGCCAGCGGCGATTCGGTGGCTGCATGAATGTCGTAAAACTTGCGGCGAACGTGTGCCCAACAAGCGGCTTCTTTGATTGGATGGTTCGGATTCGCATCGTTGTACAGTTTGTCGAACCCGGCGTAGCCATCGGCTTGCAGGGTGCCGCGGAAGTCCTTCAAGTGTTCCCGCGGATGCTGCCCTTTGCGATCGGGCGAGTATGCGAACCACACCGCCGGCGGAACGCTGCTGCCGGACGGTCGATCATCACGAACATAGGTCCATAGACGCCCTTGTTTCGTCGTGCCGCGACCGGGACACAAGACCGGCACCGGCGTGTCGTCGGCATGGAGTTTGTTGCCATCGAGCACATGGGCACGCAAGGCATCGACCAGCGGGCGCAGCAACGCACTCGATTGTCCGACCCAGTCGGCAAGCGTCGAACGATCAAGATCGATTCCATCGCGCGCATAGATCTGGCTTTGGCGATTGAGCGGCAAATGATCGACGTATTTCGACACCAGTACGTGAGCCAACAGGCCAGGACCTGCGAGCCCTCGGGCGATCGGCCGGCTTGGCGCCGGGGCTTGAACGATCTGCTGACATGCGGTGCAGCTAAACTTCGGGCGAACGTGGCGGATCACCTTGAACCGTGATGGCACGTATTCCAGAACTTCAGCGACATCCTCGCCAAAGGCCCGCAGAACCCCGCCACAGGCGGGGCAGTCGCAGGGTGCCTCGTGGACGAACGTCTCGCGTGGCAAGCTCTCGGGCAACGCACGGCGCGCGGGTTTCGTTTTTTCCGCAGCGGCAGGTTCAAAGATCGGCACGACCTGCGCCGCGCTCGCCTCGAGTTCCTCGAGACTCAGCTCAAGCTGCGCGATGGTGTGATCGAGTTGCTCGGAGGAGCGGCCGAACTGCATGCGCTTTAATCGCGCCAGTTCGATTTTGAGTTTCTCGATCTCCACATCGCGTGATAGCAAGGTGGATCGGGCCGATTCCAGGGCCGCGCGCTGCTCGATGACGAGGCGTTGTAAGCTCTCGACATCGCTCGGCAGTGGGCGGCTCGGCATGAGCTGCAGTATACGCCGAACCGCCCACCATTACTCGACTAAATGCCTATAAATACAGTACTTTCCGCTTACGCGGAGAGCTGCGGTGAATGGGTCCGTTGAGGTCGTCTCCAGTCGATCCCTTCCAGCAACATCGACAACTGCGCCGGCGATAAATGCACCGTGCCACTCTCCGCTTGCGGCCACACGAAGCGGCCATTTTCTAATCGCTTCGAGAACAAGCAAAGACCGTCACCATCCCACCACAACAATTTGATCCGGTCACCGCGCCGGCCACGAAAGGCGAACAGCTGGCCTGAGAACGGATGCTCGGATAACTTCGTCTGCACAATCGCGGCCAGGCCATCGAAGCCGTTGCGTAAATCGGTCACGCCGCACGCCAGCCAAATCCGCACTCCGCTCGGTGGTCCGATCATCGCGTTGCCGCCAGCACCTCGCGTAACATCCGCGCATCGACGATGCCGCGGATCCGCACGCAGCCACTGGTCAGATCGATCTCGATCACACCTTCGGCCGCCGGTGCACTCATGCGCACCGCCGCGAACTTCGCGGGCTTCTTCGCCGACTCCGCCATCCGCGCTACCTGTCGACGCCACGAGGACAGCAATGCCGGTCGCACACCGTGGCGCTGCGCAACTTCCGCCACGTTAGCGCCCACCGCGTGTGACTCCGCAACAGCCTGCCGCTTCTGCGCCAATGTCCATGATCCGCGCCGAGGCTTATTCGCCGCAGCCAATCCACGATTACTCACTTCCATCACGCTATCTCCGCTTGCACGGCAAATGCCGCGCGCGAGACTTACGTGGTCAATAACCTATAGTCCATATCCCTAGACCGGACCCTTACGCTCGTTCGATCAGATCGGGTTCTTTATTCCCCACAAAAGCGTGCTGAACTCTGCCGTGCCATGCGCGAGCACAAGATCCATGTCCAGGGACGTCCGGAAGAAAACGTCAGATGAACATCGGAGCTAATGTCGAAACGCATTGTCCGCGTTAGAAAAACACCTGCATACTCGTTGTACGCAAAATCATGCAATCTTGCATCCGGTTCGGGGGAACCTTCAGCGGACTCTCGTTCGCTTCGAGTTGGCGCGCAAAAATTCGCAGAAACCCTTCTCCTCCAACGAGCCAGCGGCAAGCTCAAGGACAGCCTGAGCAGCTACTTCCTCGCTGGCCGTGAACCGATAGCCATTGAGTTCAAGGAAAAGCACGCCGAGAACGAAACCGGTTCGTTTGTTGCCGTCGACGAACGGGTGATTTTGCACAATGCCCGCCGTGTACTTTGCCGCAAGCTCAACAATATCGGTGCTTTCGTACGCAAAATGGTTCAGCGGCCGACTCAGTGCAGATTGGAGCAGCGATTCGTCACGCACCCCCTCGGCGCCACCGTGCTCAACAATCTGCCGATCGTGGATCGCGAGCACGAGCTCGTCCTCGATCCAGATCGGCTCGCTCATTTCGATAGAATGTGAAGCGTGTTCCGGTAGCGCGACATGATGTCTTCGGCCTTCTCCATCTTTTTCTTGAAAGCTGGGTCGAAGGGTGTGAGTCGGTAGGTATTGTTAGGACCCTCGACAAGGAAGATCTCTTCTCCCTCGCCAGTGCGGAGGCGGCTCACTACCTCCTTTGGAAGCACGAGCCCGAGCGAATTTCCTACTTTGCGGACTTTCAACGCAACCATTGCCCACCTCGACATATCGCGCAGAGATATCTAGAGCAACACTGTACTCATTTGTAATGTTATCACATCAGTAATAACAGTACAAATAGTGGAATGAAACGTCGAGGTCCTTATTGATAAAAGGTAATGAGAGCCAGAATGTCACCTTAGATCTGGGACTTCACATAGCAGGGTTGGTGCCGCAAAGAGGATTACTCGGCGCTGCGCGCCTCGCCCTTCGGGTCGGCCTGCGGCCGATCAAATTGGCTCCGCCAATTTGTCGAACCGGCTTTTTTGTCTGTCAGGGGTTCGAATAGAACGCGCCGAATACTCGGTGCCGGGCGACGTTGCCCAAATTTTTAAAATTGGTGCGCAAAGAGGATTCGAACCCCTGACCCACGCATTACGAATCCGTAGGTCCTTCCAGCGATGCTTTTCAATCAATATCTTAGGAACGGCGGACGCGATCTACACCAGTAAAACGCTGGGAAAATCGGCTTGTGCCTGTACAAAAGTGGGCACAGCGAAAGGCGCAATGCGAACGAGCCCAGCCCTCAATGGCCGACACGCATGCGACGTCCGGCTATTCCGCCTCACACGGAGCGGGCCTCGACCACAAGTTAAACACATCAATGCGGGCCTTTTCAAAGTCACTGGTATCACGCAACACGATTCGCTGATGACGGCAATGCTGAGGTCTGGCTGCATATGATCTTTGTCCAGCATTCACTGCAGGCACTGAACGCCCGAGCCTGCCTAAGCTATTGTCCGTTCTAGTAAAAAACCTACATATTCGCTACGCCAATGGCGTACAATGATTTCATGGAATTTATCGAATCACACATCTTTGAGAAACAGGCCAACGCGTTACTAAGCGATGATGAATTCGCGCTGTTTCAGGGCTTTTTGTTCTCGAATCCCAAAGCAGGCGCCGTCATTCAACAAACCGGTGGACTGCGCAAAGTTCGCTGGGCGGTCCAAGGAAAAGGCAAAAGCGGCGGCGTGCGGGTGATTTATTTCTATGTTACGGCGGCGGCACAAATTCGCCTGATCGCGATATACAAGAAAGGCATCAAGGACGATTTGAGTGCCGCCGAGAAAAAGACTCTGAAGAAACTCAACGAAAATTGGTAGGAAGCACAATGGACAAGAAATTGTTTGCTGATTTGGTAGAAAGCATGCAACAGCACAATGAGATCATTGCTGGGACTCGTAAGCCCGCCAGGGCAACCAAGGTCGACGCGCAGTCGATTAAAGTGCTGCGCGCGAGAGCGGGGTTGACGCAAGAAAAATTTGCGGCCCTTATACAGGTTGATCTGTCGACGTTGCGTAATTGGGAACAAGGACGGCGTGAGCCGACCGGGCCGGCGAAGGCGCTTATTCGTGCCATCACGAATGACCCGAAGCATGTGCTGAAGGCACTGGAAGTCGGAGCAACTATGCGAAAGGCCGGATGACGAAGAGACTTAGCTTGGGAGTGTCGCTCTGACCCACGCATTGCGGTGTGTACAAAATTGGGCACAGTGGAGTCGTGCGAGGAAGCAGGCGCCGCGTATGCGCTCTCGTATGTGATTGATTTTGCTGATTTTCTGGTGCCGCAAAGAGGATTCGAACCCCTGACCCACGCATTACGAAATCGCCGCTCGTTAGCGTGAGTGATATTGATCAATGGGTTGCGAATGCCGAACGTGGTTTATCTCTTTAGAAGGCGGCCAATATCTGCTTGTGGTGGTACAAAAGTGACTACATCAAACGCGCGCCAAGTCGCCAAGCGCCAATACCGGAGGCGAGACCATTGCCCTGCTTTAGGCGGCGATTTTCAGCTTTGGCTTGAGTCCGACGCGCGCTGCCAACCGTACGAGCAAGTCCATGCTGAATCGGTCGATCTTGCCTCGCTTCAGATCCGACACGCGTGCTTGAGTCACTCCAAGTACCTTGGCGGCCTCAGCCTGCGTCACGCGGCTCTTTTCCAGCCAATGCTCCAAGCCCATCAACAGCTTCGCGCGCATCTCCATCTCGGCCGCTTTTTCGGCAGGGAAAAGATCGTAGAAGACACTGCGCCTCGCCGCCGTCACATGACGAGGGCCATGTTCACGGTCCTTATCCTTCTTGACTCTCATAACTTCACCTTGTAATCGCTTTAAATCGTTTCATCGCTAGATCCAAATCCGAACGGCTCGTCCTTTGGGACTTCTTCTGCAAACAGTGCCACACATACACCCCTTCGGAACGCGCCATGTATGCATGCAGGATTTCCCAGTTGGGGACCGCCTGATTTCCTAAGTTGGGTACCACCCTGATGGGGTTACCGGCGGAGCCGAAGGCGACGATTCTTACGCGTCTTTTTTCTTGCTGGCAAGTTTTCGTGCTTTGACGCCGCGATAGCTCTCGCCGGTGATGGTGATGGTCAGAGCGGAGTGCTGCAGGCGGTCGCGGATCGCGTCGGCGATGACGGGATCGGCAATGACCTCGGACCAGTGATCCAGAGGCAGCTGCGTTGTGAAGATCGTTGACTTCGATATGGAACGTTCTTCGAGGATTTCGCACAGATCCTGCGCCTCGATGGACGACATCTTGCGCATTCCCATGTCGTCGAGGATTAGTACGTCGGGTTTGGCCAGTTTGTCACGGTAGCGCAGGTAGGTTCCGCTCGATCGCGCGAGCGCGACATTCTCGAGCCAGGTGGTCACGGTCATATACATGACCGATTTGCCGCACGCACAGGCGTGAAGACCAGTAGCCTGGGCGATGAACGTCTTGCCGACACCGGTCTGGCCGATCAACAGCACGGGGCGCCCTTCAGCGAGCCACTGCATGCCGTAGAGTTCCTTGATCTGTGCTTTGCTGATCGAACGGCTGGCGGTGAAGTCGATGTCTTCGAACGCTGGGCGCAGCGTGAACTTGGCCGCCTTGATGCGATATCCGGTTTTGCGTTCTTGCCGATAGTCGGATTCGGCCTGCAGCAGCGTATCGAGGAACTCGGTGTAGCTGGTTTGATCGCGCGTGGCGTCGGAGACGCTTTGATCGAAGGCGGCGAACATGCCGAAGAGTTTCATCTCGGCCATCAGATTCTTAGCGATTGCGGTACTCATAAATCTAAACTCTCCTGATTGACGGTGGGAACAGCAGCGTCAACGTCGGCGGACGGCGCCGCCGGCGTAACGCAGCATAGGGTTGCCGGGGCGGCGCACGATCTCGCGGTCAGCCTCGGGGATTGGGGGACGCTTGCGCGCCTGCACGAGAAGATCGTGGAAGTACGGCACGCGGTAACGGTTGTAGCGGCGCATGGTGGCGATCGCGGCGGCGATGCGAACACTGGCGGCCTCGTGCCCGGCGGTGTTGATCTCCTTCGTGCAGGTGCGCACGAACCCTTGCGCACGGCGCAGGTGACCGTAGACGTCCGCGTTGAACAGCTCGACGAACAAAGCGTTCAAGTCCGGGTGGATAAAACGCGATTGCGACAGCAACTTCTGCGGCGTCGCCTCGTAGTAGGCCACGGAGTTCGGCGGGAAGTGCTCATCGATCTTGATGCGCCGGCCTTCTTTGTGCCGGCTGCGCGGGTGGATGGCCAGGCGCTCGAGATTCAAGAAGATCTCCACCTGGTTCTCGGTGATCTTGATCTTAAGCTTCTTGTGCCGGTGGATATGCGGGGCGCTGTAATAGTCGCTCTCGACGCTGACATAGCAGTCGGCGTGCAGCTTCGCTTCCTTCCACTCCCCGCCGTCGAACTCGGCCTGCGGCAGCGGCTTTAAGCGCGGCTCTTCTCGAGCGCCTCGAAGCGCTCGCGGCGCGAGACACCGAAGCGGGTATGGCGCCGATCATTGATGCGCTTGACGCACTCCTCGAGCGCCTGGTTGACTTGCGCGAGCGAGGTCAGTCGCGTGCGGCGATAGCGGAACCGCTGGTAGCGCATCAGCAGTTTCACGCCATTTTCTCACCAACGCTTTATCACAAGTCACGAACTGCACCTGATTCCAACGGTGGAGAGGTGGTATTCGAGGTCACTCATCCGTTTCATCCTCACCGCGGGACTCGCTGGGCTCTGCGCACACGACAGATGAACTGGGGTGAGGATCGAGTCATTTATTTCGATGCAAAGGGCCGTCTACGCTCGATGCTCACGTCATGGACAGACGTGGGCCAAGACGATGCTTTCACGCAAGCATCTGCCGGACGCTCATGGTTCCGACCGGACGATTTATTGCGGCTACACGCTCTCATGACCGAGTTGGGCGGGAGGGTCGAACCATGATCGCGTCAAGTAAATTACGCCGCATGTGTAAGATAATAAATGCCGCTGCATCACAGAGATACCCGCTTTCGTTCGGTAACATAGACTATACTGGCGCCATATTTCACGTATGCGCTCGATATAAAGCACTTTACATTCCGATCCGTGCGGCATATATTCACTTACACCACGGTAGTTCGAGATACGCCTTTGCCGCCTCCCAACCGCAAAGCTCAGCACCTCAAGCAGACCGGCGGTCTGAACCGCCACCCGGAGCGCGTTCGCGCTCCCTGGTTCCAGGCCGATGGATTTTTCGACTCCCGCGATTTGGTACAGGTCAAGTACGAGATGCTGCGGCAAGTGCGCATCGAGGGCGCCGAGAAGAGCGAGGCCGCTTCTCTTTTCGGTGTATCGCGGCCGACGTTTTATCAAGCGGAAGCGGACTTTGCGCGGGCGGGTTTGAGCGGACTGCTGCCGAAGTCGCGCGGTCCGAAGGGCGCACACAAGCTTACTCCCGAAGTTATGAAGTTCATCGAAGCGCAACGGATCGAGGAAGATCCGCCCGGTGCTCGCGCTCTAGCTCGACTGACCGAGAACGAACTGGGTGTCTCGGTCCACCCCCGCAGCATCGAACGCGCCCTGGCGCGCAAAAAAAAACGATAGTCATCGCCGCCGCGCTCCCGCCGGCGGCGATCTCGCTTTACGAGTCTCTGCGAGGCGATGTTCTCCAAGGTGCCGGCCGCCCCGATGGGCTCGGCGCCATCGTCTACCACGGCATGCTACAGGGGCTCGCGTTGCTGATGTCGGGACCGCCAGTTGCGATGCCCCGTCAACCGCAGACGGCAAATTCCCTGAACGTCCGAGGCGATCGCGGACTCGTTCGTTTACTTGCCAACATGATTCTGCAGACACACTTGGAGGTGAAGCATGTCCTTTGACACACATCAAAAAGTCAGCGCCGATCATCTGCGGCGTGATGCATTCTTGTATGTTCGCCAGTCTTCTCTTCGACAGATGTTCGAGAACACGGAGAGTAGCAAGCGTCAGTACGCACTGCGAGATCGAGCGGTCTCGCTGGGTTGGCCGATCGACCGTATCCACACGATCGATACAGATCAGGGCCTCTCTGGCGCCAACGCCGAGAACCGCGACGGCTTCCAACACCTCGTCACCGAGGTAGCGCTCGGTCATGCAGGGATTGTCCTTGGCCTCGAGGTATCGCGCTTGGCGCGCAACAATGCCGACTGGCATCGGCTCTTGGAACTTGCTGCTCTCACCAGTACCCTGATTCTAGACGAGGACGGCATCTACGATCCGGCGCACTTCAATGATCGTTTGCTATTGGGCTTGAAGGGTACGATGAGCGAAGCCGAGTTGCACGTCCTGAAGGCTCGACTGCTCGGCGGCCAGCGCAATAAAGCGAAGCGGGGCGAACTGGAGATGAGCCTACCGATCGGCCTCGTGTATGACGCGGTTGGGGCCGTCGTACTAGATCCAGATCAGCAGATCCAGCAGTCGATCCGGTTAGTCTTCGACACGTTTCGAGAGATCCAGTCCGCCACCGCCGTCGTGCGGCGATTCTTGCGCGAAGGCATTCGTTTTCCGCGAAGGATTCGTCGCGGCATCGGCAAAGGCGATGTTGTCTGGGGCAGTATCGAACATTGCCGAGTGATCCAGATCCTACACAACCCGCGGTATGCCGGTGCGTATGTGTATGGACGCACAAAGGGGGTGTGGAACGCGGAGTCGAAGTGGGCGATGCCGAAGAAGATCGCCCGTGAGAACTGGCCCGTGTTGATCCGCGAAGCTCACCCCGGATACATCAGTTGGGATGAGTTCGAGCGCAATGAGCAAACATTGCGCGCGAACGTTGCCGGCTGGAGCCCGACAGGACGAGGTCGCATGCCGCGCGAGGGCAGCGCATTGTTACAAGGCCGACTTCTCTGCGGCCGCTGTGGCGCCCGGATGCGTGTCCGGTACCAGAAGGTGCGCACCACGATGGCGCCCTACTATATCTGCAGTGAGGAAGTGGTTCGCCGTGCTGGAAAGAGCTGCCAGTCGATCCGCGGTCGAGACATTGATGAAGCCATTGGCGCGTTGCTCCTCGAGATGGTGGCGCCCGCAGCGCTTGAGGTTGCACTCGCAGTGCACGATGAGATCGCCGGTCGCATTCAGCAGGCCGACAAGTTGCGCACCTCACAGCTCGAACGCGCGCGCTACGATGCAGAGCTAGCCCGACGGCGATACCTTAAAGTCGATCCCGATAATCGTCTCGTTGCCGATTCGCTTGAGGCTGACTGGAACGCGCGGCTCCGCACACTCGATTCGCTACAACAGGAACATGAACGGCAACGCAAAGCCGATCAGGGATTGCTGAGCGAAGAAGCACGCTCGCGGATCCTCGCTCTGTCCGCCGACTTTCCGCGCGTGTGGAATGACGAGCGCACCGCGCCTCTCGAACGCAAACGCATGGTCGCCTTGCTCATTGAGGACATCACGTTGCTCAGGACAGCAGACATCTCGATCAACGTGCGCTTCCGCGGCGGCCAGATCACGAGGCTCACCGTGCCCCGGCCCGTCCCCATGGCGGTCATTCGCAAGACGAAGCCCGAGGTGATCGCGACACTGGATCGGCTACTTGAGACGCACACCGACCAACAGGCCGCAGATGCACTGAACGCCTTGGGATATCGTAACTGGCGGCAGCAGCCATTCACATCCAAAAAGGTGATCAGCGTGCGATGCGCATACAAGCTCAAGGGCGCCGCAAAACGCCTATTCGACAGGGGTTTCGTTCGCGCCGAAGACCTTGCAAAACGATTCGGCGTGTCGGTCACCACTATTCACGAGTGGGGCCGCCAGGGCCTTCTACGCCGACGCCGCTACGACAACAATGTGCGTTGTCTCTACGAACCCGTGGATTCGCTAATAATCAAAAAGGGCAAAGGAGGACGCAAATCGCAACCGCCAGTATCAATCATCGCTTGAACATTTAAACTGGAGACATTATGAAGCCTGCGCCTTATCCTTCGGATGGCCGGGACGCGCTGGAACTATTGCGGTGGAGAAGTGCACGGCCGAGTGCGCGTACTCCTCGTTCAGATCCGGATCGTACAGGTGGCATTTGACCACGCCTGTCTTCAAGCAGTCGGGACAGCACGTGCGGCACGCCGCCGTAATAGTCAAACATCCGCCGATGACAGCCGAGCCAGTTACGGCTCTTCATGTCCTCGGTCGCCCAGGCATACAGTAATTGGCTAAACCCCAGCCAGACGACAAACACCCACGCTTGGTGGATCTCGCCGGTCTTGATGTCATACCACTCGATCGGATCGCCGGCGTAATCGACTTCCACCCGTTCGCCGGGCTCGAACTCGCGCGCCGTGATGGTCGCCTCGCGATACTGCGGGAACTTGCGATAAAACTGTTTCCAAAAGTTCGGATAAGTGATGAGCGCTTTGGCTCGCTCCTCCCAGATGAACTTCATCGGGTGGCCGAGCCCGAGCTCGTGGATGATCAGCGGCCAATCGAGCTGCGACATCCACAAAGGATCCGGGCTCTCCGCGCTTCTCGTGCGTCAGGCGTTCGCCGTCGCGGATTTGGCGCACCAAGCGCCGTGAGCAACCCAAGGCGCTGGCGATCTCTCGTACGCTCCTTCCATCGGCCAGCCGGCGCTTGATCTTGTCCGTGTTGCCTCACGTAATTTTGTTACTGGATGCCTCATGAACAACGTTACCCCAAGCTCTGTTCCCACCTCGTTTCCATCTCGCTTTAAGGCGTAGAGCGGATGGTTCTTCTGGTGCTGGAGGCGCCTGAGGTCCGGTTTGAGTGACAGCGGGAACGCTCATATCCCCCACGAACCTTAATATATTCTCGCGTCGCCAGGCCCGCACACGTCGCTCCAGCGTAGTCCGTTGCCGAAGGCTGTAGTGTTCGGGATAGCGGGCCCGGAACTCGATAAGCAGTGCTATAGCCGTCTGATCTGGGTTGGCCTCCAGGGATTGAAGCATTTCGGACCAGTGAGCCTTGAAGGGATCGGGGCGGCGGCCGCGAAGCTTGTGGTTGAGGTTGCGGTAATTGAGATGGTCGATTTTCACCCCGCGAGCACGGGCATCATCACGCCAGATCTTCACGCGTTTGCTCAACGTTTTCCTTTGACACTGATTAAATCGACCGGGGAACTGCAGGCACAGTTCTTCGAACAGGTGCGAAGAGTTGATGTTTGGGCATCCCTCGAGTCGGCGACAGGCGAGTGGCCACACCATCGCGAGCGCATGGAAGCTGCCCTTGCCGGGCCCGGCATAGACAAGCGGCGGGCGTTCTGGCTTTACCGCCGGCGCTGGGGGTGTTGGAGGAGCGGCCAGCATTGCGGGGACCTTATCTCGAGCAACGTGTTGGAGGCTGCGCAAGTAGCGCGGCTTGGCTGCGGCGGAGAACGTCGGCCGTACCTCTCCGGCCCGCCAGGCACTTGAGAGGCTGGCAACGAACGCGGCGAGATCGGGCGGCTCGTCCGTACCGCTCGGTGGCGTCTCGCCATCCGCCAGTGTTGTCAGATGGGCCTGCATGGCTCGCATTTCTTCCAAAAGCTTCAACGGATCGAGAGTGTTCGCGATTTCGCGCAGCTTCAACTGCGCAGCTTCCGGCATACTCTCGGCCAACAGCAGCCTCTCGCAGGGCGTTTGCGGCGGATGATAGCGCTTGGAGACCTGCGCGCCTTCCCGATGCTTCGCCGCCAGCTTGAAAGACGGTTGGAAGAAGTTCACGAACAGTCGCGAGGCGCCGTACAGGCGCGTAATCGTCTGAGCGGCAGCGATGCCGGCGAAGCGCCGATATCCGAGAAGCTTGCGCACGACAGCGCCGTTTTTTTGCTCGATCCAAGCTTGATCGTTCTTGCGGTAGGGCCGAGAACGAGTGAGTTCGATCCCACGGCTCAGGCAGTATTCGATCAAGCGATCGTTCACAAATTCGGTGCCGTTGTCGACGTCCAGCGCACGAAGCGCAAAGGGCAAACCGATGCGGACACGCTCAAGCGTTTCGACCACCAGGTTGCTCTCGCGCACCACGAGCGGGGCGGCTTCCGTCCAGCCGCTGGCAATGTCAGTCAGCACCAGACTGTGGATGTAACTGCCCCGGCTAACCGCCCCACAGTGGGCAACCAAGATCCATTTCCATACTGCCCGGGAGTGGCTCATTCCAGTCCGCAAAAGTACGAAGCGGTATGCGGCGGCGCGGCTCGGGCTCGATCCGCCGACGCTTTTTCGATCGCGTCACAGAGCGCGGCGCGCGCAGCAGTCGGTCGATCGTCGCCGCACTCATCGCCAATATTTTCGCGCGGATCGTATCATCGAGCTTTAGATGTCCATTGCGCTCCAGGGCCGGCAATAAAATCGGCAACAACGCCTTCAGTCGCTTACCGCACACCCGGTCGGAGGCCTCCCATAGCACGATTAGAGCGCCGCTGAGCGGCCTCATCGTAAAGAGACGGGCGGTTGCGCGTCTGGCGCAGCCTCGGAGCCGGCTCAGAGTTCAGCAAACGGATCGCTGACTTCTCGTGATAGCCAGTGCTGGCCACGAACTCGTCCAGGATCTTACGCTTCTGCTTGCCCGTCGCCGACCGATAACGAAGCCGGATAGCATCCGCCAATTCGTTTCGCCCGGTATGAGTCATCTTCCTCTTCATGTCGCCTCCCTTGTAGGAAAGCGACATGATGGCAGGCTCGTCATCGGTAACATTTCAGATGAGGCAACGACCTGGCCCGGTAACATTCTTCATGAGGCAATGCGCACACGTTTAACCTACTCGCCAATCTTTGCGGTAGGGCACGAAGTTTAACAATGTGTTGCGCCGCTGCGCCGTTCAATTTGTAATAACTCGCGGCGCGCTAAGCGCTGCCGTCATGTACGGAGAGGTTCATGGGGTAACTTTGGGGACAACCCCGGAAAGAAAAGCCCTGATAACGCAATTTAATCAGATGGTTGGAATGCTCGTTCAATAGCCTCCCTGTCCGGGGACGTCCACCAAATGCCACCAAGCGCCACTACCATCTACTCCCTTCCCTTTTTGCCCCGAGTTTCTGCTCATAGCCACGTCCCATGAGTTGCGCACTCGCAGGCAATGGACCGCTCGGTTCCCGTTTTGCCGTGGGTCCTCCGCCCCGGCGTCGAGGTGAGTGTCAACCGTTTCGTGCGCGACTCGGACCTTCGCCCGGAGTCATCGCGGCGTCAAGCTGTGCAATGAATTTGCGGCGCGCGCTGTACTGAATGCGAATCTGATTGACCCAAGCCCGAGAACTCGGGCCGGGTGAGAGTGCGAGAACCCGCGCAATCTGCTGAGCCTGATAGGCGTAGTTGCGGGGCTGACACCGCGGAAGCACAGCATCGACGAAGCGTCGCAGGAGTCCTGCCGCACACTCCGGGTGGGTTGCGGCAATCAGTTGGGCAAGGCCGTCGAGCAACTCGGGTGCGAGCGCGTGCTGTTCGGCGAGTACGCGGGCTGCTTCAATGTCGTGATCGGCAACCAGCAATCTTGTACGCAAAGACGCGTCGCGTCGCCCGTCAGGTAACGTGCGCTCGCGGCGACAAACCTCCTCGAGTGCTCGCGTGCGGTAGCGTGACCACAGTTGCCCGGCCGCGTTCTTCAGGGCTTGCCACGTTTCGATCGTTAGCTGACGTTGAAAGTCCCGCCAATAAAGCTCCAGGGCTTCGTCGGTCAGGCCGGCACGCTCGTACTGCCTCGCAGGAGCGGCCGCATGCCGCGCCAGTCGGGATGCGCCTTCAGGCCACGTTCAGCCCACTGCGTCGCTTCGCGGTGCCGACCGGCTGCCTCACACACAGCGACGACGCGTTCGTACGAGTGGCCGCTCGTGAGATCCTGCGAAATGACCGCGATGAGCGTGTCCGTATCGCCGCGAACGGCGGCGAGTGCCTCCATGCGCTCCGTCGGCCAGAAGTATCCGCTTTGGAACCGATTCCCCTCGGTGGGTGAGCGGGGAGGTAGCGCGTGAAATTCGTCTTCGATGGCTTTTGCATAGACCGCCCGGCCCGCATCATCGAGGAGTGGCCAGACCTCCGCGATCGGCAGAAAACTCCACTGGTCTTCGCGCTGTAGCTCAAAGAGGGACTTGGCGCGAGCTGCGCCGGCGGGAGTACTGCGGACGAGGCTATCGAGGTAGCGTCGGACGAGTTCTCGAATACGGTCGCCGATATCGCCTCCGGAATCGTCGCTTTGTTCGTAGATCTTGAACAAGCGGGTGAGCGCGTACTCGTAGAGCTCGATGCCGTTGTGGGCGTCGGTACTGGTCAATTCGGCAAGTAGTTCAATGACCGGGTCGAGGTCACGGGCAAACTTGCGCGAGGCGCGCCATTCCATAAATCGCGGTGCACGCAGTAACCTGCCGAGGGCCTTGCGCAGTTCGCGTGGAGAATGCTGCGACTGGTAGACACGCAGACGTCGCTCGATGGCCGGATCGGTCTCGGCGAGATCCGTGAGCCAGCCGGCAAGTCTTTCGGCTGGCTGTGCGGCGAGAAAGACGCGCAGATCGGAATCCGCCGTGGCCATAGTCCTGCGGGGCGTCGCGGAATTGATGCTCGCCTCGTCCTCGATTATCTCGTGGTCGCGAGCGAGGATCGCGGTGGCGATAAGGTGCTTGCAAAATATTCCCTTCGCAAAGGCGGGGCAGGTGCAATGTGATGCCGCTTCACGCCCGCCGAGCAGCAGCCTCACAGAGTAATCCTCCGTACCGGACACTATGGCGTCGATCTGCGTGTCGGCACGAGCTGTAATCTCAACGGCGCCAGAGCGCACGTAGGATTGCGCGCGCTTGAAACTTCCCGAATCGGACAGCAATTGCAATTGGGCGTCCGTCGGCAGCGGTGGGCGTTCTACGTCAGTTCGTGCGCGCTTAGTCAAGCTGGGAATCTTTCCGATCTTAGTGCTAGCATGATTTTGTCGCGTGACGCTATTCGGTGCGCCGGATGCGCGAGGATTTTTCACGCTGATCGCGCTCAAGAAACCTGTCGCGCACGTGCGCAAAGAACCGCGGCGGTAGCGGCCCGTATGCAATCGTCGATGCGTCGCCTCCGGGGACAGATCGAAGATCGGGACCGGGCCATAGAAATTCGTTTGCCTCTGTGATCATGATCCAGGATCTGTCGGTATCGAGCCCAAGTCGCTTCTTGGTTTCCGCGGGAATCTCAATGGCATCGGCAGGATCGGCGGGCGGACTGTGCGTAATGGGTAGAACCAACACTTCCCATTCGCCATCTTGGTCCATGATCGCCATGACAACCGCACACGGCCGATCCTTCGTTCCTTCTTCGCGCCCCGCTTCTTGTTCCCGTTTCCAAAGATAGGAATAGCGGATGACCAGACCGGCGTACGGTTCCGGGAACGGCACGGTCTTCAGTCTTTGATTTCTTTATCGAGATCCGCGTATCGGCCCGGAATTCGGGCGTTGCGAATAGCGTCGACTTGACGCTCCGAAAGATCGCCCGCTGCAATGACCTGGCGGTCGCGGCGCTTCAGACGCGCATACTCTTGCGCCGACAGCAGCACAGTACGTTCGCGACCGTTCTTCGTGATGGTGACGGGCTTAGTAAGAGCGATGTCCTGATATGCGCCGACATTACGGTGAAATTCCGCTGCACTGACCGTGACACTGTCATCTGTGCTCATGGTGCGCATTGTATGTATAATCCGCATTATCCGCAAGTTCGCGTGATCTCAGCCGGCATCCGCTTATCGGCAACCCCGCGGCAGCGCCGCCGCCGATGTCCGCGAAGGTCCATCAACAGCCACGCCATTTGCAGGTCAATTTGAGGGTAACTTTTTTCCGACTCTCGAAAATTGCTTTAAATTCAGCAAGCTAATAGCTGTCTTCAATTCCCTCCCTGTCAGATCTTCGCCAATCTCTCGACAGTGTCGGGATATCTCTCAACCATTCGGATCAATAGTGCTGCTTGCGCGTTAGGACGGGCCCGCCCTTGCTCCCAGTTTTCGAGAGTACGTACATTGGTCCGCAGATATTTTGCAAATAACGCCCGAGATAGATTCATACGCTCGCGCAATGCCGATAACTCTTTTGCGGACATTTTTGGTGTGGCCTTAGTTTGAACGATATGGGTGCGCAGAGTGCGCTTGCCGGTTCGCTGATCGGCCAGCGCCACAAAGCCCTCTGCCAACTCGGCCATCAAATTGCGCTTTTTCTTCATGCCTACTTCCTCATCTTCAATTCGATCTTCAAAAGACTTTCCAGAGTTGCCCGATCCTTCTTCGATAAATCGCTTAGTTCATTCTTGTCATATAGAGTGAAAAGCCAGAACTCCAATCCACGGATCCAGTAAAAATATATAACTCGCAGGCCGCCGCGCTTGCCCTTTCCTCGTCGCTTGTCCGCCCAACGAAGCTTTCGGAGACCACCTGTTCCTTGAATGACATCCCCGGCTGACGGATCATCCATCAAGGCGTTCTGCATCGCTCGGAAACTCTCATCATCGAGATATTCATTGCGCAGTCGCTCGAAAGCCGGTAGTTCGATGAACAACGCGCGCATGATTGCACTATACGCAGATTGCGTATGATAGTAAAGTATCCGGGTATGCCTTTAACGGATAGTTGCAATTCGTCCCGGTGGCATGCCGATAGGCCCTTATTCTGCGGTAGGGACTGACTGAGACCGAAGCGATCAATTCGAGGCGACGGGCTAATACCCTTAGACCTGGATGAGCATGACACGTGATATTGATTCAATATGCGCACGCCTTGCAGAGCTTGAGGCAGAACGCAGTGCGCTAAAAGAACAGTTGAAACGGCTGCAGGCGCATGGAGCCCCTGCCGTGGTCTGCGGCAATGCATCGCCAATTACCGCCAATTCGCCGGCTGCGGAGAAGATCACACTGTTTCGTCGACTGTTTGGCGGTCGATCGGAAGTGTTTCCGGTGCGGTGGGAAAATCGCAATACCGGGAAGTCAGGCTATGCGCCTGCCTGCGCGAATGAATGGGTGAGAGGTGTTTGTGGCAAACCACAGGTGAAATGCGGCGAGTGCCCAAATCAGGCCTTCGTTGCTTTGTCGGACAACGTAATCGCCAGCCATCTGCGCGGGGCCGATGCAGGCCGATCTGGCAACGCGGATTTTGTGGCTGGGGTGTATCCCATCCTGGTCGATGAAACGAGCTGGTTTCTGGCGGTGGATTTTGACGGAGACGACTGGTCAGCCGATGCACTCGCTTATATGGAGACGTGTCGTTTGAACTCGATTCCCGCCGCGCTTGAGCGGTCTCGATCTGGCAAGGGTGGCCACGTCTGGTCTTTTTTTCGCAGCCGATTCCAGCCAGACATGCTCGCCACTTGGGCGCCACTTTATTGACCGAAACGCTGCAGCGTCGACCAGAAGTAGGATTTGCTTCCTACGACCGAATGTTCCCCAGCCAGGACACTTTACCCAAGGGTGGTTTTGGCAATCTCATCGCCCTGCCGCTTCAGCGGCGTGCGCGCGATTACGGCAACAGCGTATTCGTGGATGACAATCTTCTTCCTCACCGGGATCAATGGGCATTTCTTAGCTCGCTTTCCCGTCTCGTGCCGCAGGCAGTTCACGACTTCATTCACAAGGCGGAAGCACGCGATCGGGTACTAGGCGTTCGGATCCCTGTCGCCGAAGAGAACGGTGATGAACCATGGCGCCAGACGACATCGCAGCGGCGCTCGCCCGAGCGTGTGAAGGAGCCATTGCCGGACCGCATCAAGATAGTCCTGTCGGATGACATCTACATAGATCGTACGGCGCTTCCACCTCCTATGGTCGCAGTGCTCATTCGATTGGCGGCATTTCAGAATCCCGAGTTTTATCGGGCACAGGCAATGCGCTTACCGACATTTGGCAAGCCGCGAATCATCTCTTGCGCGTCGCTGCATAGGAATCATGTGGCGTTGCCTCGCGGCTGCCTTGAGGAGACGCTCGAGTTGCTGCGAACGCACGGCATTGAAGCCGAAATTGAGGATCTACGGGAGCGCGGCGCGAAAATAGACTTCCGCTTTCTGGGTACCCTTCGGAATGATCAAAGGAGCGCATTTGATGCATTGTCGCGCCATGACTGCGGTGTTCTGGCGGCGACGACCGCCTTCGGCAAGACTGTTGTCGCCGCGGCACTGATTGCCCACCGGCAAATCAACACGCTCGTGCTGGTACATCGCAAGGAGTTGCTGAAACAGTGGGTCGAGCGGCTCCAGCAGTTCTTGTCGGTGGACATTGGTGATGTCGGTTCAATTGGCGGCGGTCGCCGCAAGCCCACGGGTCGACTCGACGTTGCTTTGATACAAAGCCTCGTCCGCAAGACGGAGGTCTCGGACCAGATCGCTGGCTACGGTCACATCATCGTGGATGAATGTCATCATCTGTCCGCGTTTAGCTTCGAATTGGTCGCGCGGCGCTCCAAGGCGCGCTATGTGCTGGGACTGTCCGCGACAGTGACCCGCAAGGATGGGCACCATCCGATTATCTTCATGCAGTGCGGCCCGGTGCGTCATCGCGTGGACCCCAAGGCCCAAGCCTTGCGGCGCGGCTTCCATCATAAGGTCCGCATTCGCAACACTGAATTCAAGTTACCGCCGGAGTTGGAAGGATCTCCAATGTCGATGCCGGCCATCTATTCTGCGCTCGGATGTGATGAGGCGCGCAATTCGGTGATATTCGATGACGTCCTGACTGCACTTGAAGCGGGCCGGTGTCCGCTGATCCTGACTGAGCGGCGCGATCATTTGGAGACTCTTCGAGAACGCTTTGAGCGATTTACTCGGAATCTCGTCGTCCTGCATGGAGGAATGGCGGCCGGGGAACTTCGTAGCGCCCAAGCTGGCCTGCAGCCCGGCGGAAGTGGGGAGCGATTGGTGCTCGCAACCGGGCGCTATCTAGGAGAAGGATTTGACGATTCGCGCCTCGACACGCTGTTTCTCGTCATGCCAATTTCATGGACCGGGACACTGGCGCAATATGTCGGTCGCCTGCATCGTGATCATGACGGAAAGCGAGAGGTTATCGTGTACGACTACGTCGACCGAGCCGTGCCCGTGCTCGCACGAATGGCAGCGAAGCGCGAGAAGGGCTATAAGGCTTTGGGATACGTCCTCGAATCGTGATCTCGGCGGCAGAGCGATTATCGTCCACCGATGTCCACCAACAGCCACGCCATTTACGGGTCAATTTGAGGGTAACTTTTTTTGGACTTTCGAAAATTGCTTTAAATTCAGTGAGCTAATAGCCGTCTTCAATTCCCTCCCTGGCCGCTATTTTCCATAATATAAATCCATCACTTAGGCTTATAAGTACCTTCAGTATTTCTTGCTATGCTGACATCTATTGATATCTATTGCCATTGAGCGGCAACATGGAAACATAGGATCTTTTTCTCGGAGGGCCATGCTTTGAGCAGCAGCCTCAATGTGCAATTGACTGACGCACTTCGCAAGTACGTCGACGAACGGGCGAGCGATGGGGACGTGTACGCGACGCCGAGCGAGTACATCCGCGACCTGATCCGCCAGGACATGCAAGATCGGGCGATCGCGCTGAATGTTTTGGAGGGACTCGATGATCTAAAGCATGGCAGGCTATCTTCCAAGTCGATTCGCGACTTGAAGGATGAGGATTGACGCTCAGTGGCACGTGCGCGGTATGTTCTGACCGCAAGAGCGGCCGCAGACCTACGTGAAGCGCGAGTGTGGTCTCGTGCGCGATGGGGCAAAGATCTGACGAGCAGATACTTCGATGATCTGCACGAGGGCGCGCAGTTCATTGCGGAGAATCAAACTGCATTGCGTGGGCGGCAAGAACTCAGCGGAGGCACCAGCTTGTTGGTGTACCCGGTTCGAGAACACTACATCGTGTACGAACCACTCGCCGAGCGGTTCATTGCTATTGTCGCTGTGATCCGTCAGGGGCGCGATGTTCCCTCGATCCTTCAAAAATGGTCCGCGCCAATTCGCCGCGAGTTGCTCGATATTAGAGCCAAAATCGAGCGCGGCGAGGTTAATTGGCCAACGCGGACTGCTGCCAAGCCGCGGCGGAAGAAATAGGCCGAGTGGCTTCGGGCTCAACGCGAAGGATGTTGGCTTGCGTGCGATCGGTCGCGCTCGGTGTTATATCGATCGTAAAAGGGGACTCAGATGGCGACAAAAGCCAGCAATAAGGACAGCGGCAAACTGCGGATCGGCGATGATTGGAATGCGATCCGCATAATCGCGCTGTCACAGAGCAATCCGCTCAAAGCAATTGCCGAGTTTGTCGAGAACAGCATCGACGCCGAGGCGAAGACCATCACCATCACTCGCAGCCGAGAACACGGCGCTCATTATCTGTCGATCAAGGATGACGGCAATGGAGTGCCGCGCGATGCCGATGGACTTCCTGACTTCAAGTATGTCGCCACGCACATTTGCGACTCCATCAAAAGGCATCTCAAAGCCGACGGCCACGGAACCAAATTGCAGGGGGAATTTGGCATTGGTCTCTTGAGCTTCTGGACGGTCGGCGACAGCCTGACGATGACCTCCACCGGTGCCGACCAGCGCGCTTATCAAATGACGATGAACAAGGGCGATTCACGCTACGAGGTGAGTCCGCGCCGGGTTTTGTTCGCGGAAAAGGGCACAGAGCTCAAGGTTGGGCCGCTGCTCGAGGGCATTCGCACCCTCAGTGGCGAAAAAATTCAGTGGTACCTGGCCTCTGAACTCCGGGATCGGATTCGGGACGCGAAGGTCCGGGTCACAGTGGTCGACAAGCTCGCGAGAAAACAATACGCGGTCGAACCCCGCCAGTTCGAGGGGCGATTGCTGCATCAGCTGCCGCCGGTACGTACCGTTTATGGAGACGCGTACGCGGAATTGTATCTGGCCGAGCCGAGTGAGACCGCGCGCGTGGCATTGACTCGCGCCGGTACGCGAGTGATTGAGGATCTCTCGACTCTACCGGGGTTGGAACACGTTCCCTGGGCGTCACGCTACGTGCAAGGCTTGCTGGATGTGCCGTTCTTGAACCTCACGCCGGGGACTCGAACCGGAATTATTCAGGATGAACGCTATGCAGCATTGATCGCGGCATTGAGTCCCCTGGAAACTCACCTCAAGGGATTGATCGACGAGCAGCAGCGCGCCGAAGAGGAGCAGGCCAGTCAACAGTCTTTGAAAGCGATTCAAAAAGCGTTTCACGAGGCGATGCTCGCGCTGCCGCGCGAAGAATATGACTGGTTTGATGTGCAAGGTCGCGCACGCCAAGAGGGCACTGCTGCAAAATCCAGCGTAAGCGGTGTCATGGACGGTACTGAATTGGAGAGTCTGTTGCCGGGTTTTCCGGATTCGGGACCCACGGATTCTCCGCAACGGCAGTTCTTTGACTATGCCGGCCCGTTGTTTAGTGTCGTGGTTTCGCCGGCCGCGAGTACAACGCCGCTTCGTGAGACTCGCAAATTCCGGGCGCTGCCGCGCGATCGGTCACGACGACGGGTCGTCGATGATCTGCAATTTGCTTGGCGGATGCTTGAAGGCGACGGAACCTTACGGGGGAGCACTAATCAAGAGGTTGAATACCAGGCGCCGGCCATGCCAGGCCTCGCTTGCCTAGGCGTGACAGTGACCCAGCGAGATATTGTTTGCACTGCGGAGGCGCTGATAACCGTGACCGACAGCTTGGCGGGCGCCGTGAGTCCGGCCGTTGTCAATACGCGCGGCTTGCCCGGCTACACGTTTGAGCGGGCCGCTGGCGAACTATGGCGATGCCGATTCGATACCGAACGCAATATTATTGTTGTCAACAGTGGTCACCGCGACTTTGTATTCGCGACGCGTAATCGGGCCCTGCAGCTTCGTTACTTGGTACGGCTATACGTCAAAGAGCTGGTATTGAAAAATTTTGCGGGAGCATCAGCGGATCAGCTGCTGGAGCGAATGATCGAGTTGTCGTTGTATGCGGAAGAGAAACTCAAATCTGGATAAGGCGCGCGATCCTGGCGTCCGTGGACGTCCGCCAGCAGCCACCCCTTCGGGGGACTCAATTTGGGGGTAACTTTATCCGGACTCCCAAAAATATCTTTAGATTCCGCAAGATAGCAGTGATCTTCAATTCCCTCCCTGCATTTCATCCAGCGACGGCCACTGACTTCCATAAAATGCCGAAATGCCGCATGTTTTCCGGTATTTTTGCGCCATTTACTGCCGGTCAGATCCATTGACGGCCGGCCCTATTTGCGGGTAACTATGTGGGTAACACCACCTCCGAAAATGGAGTTACCCACACAAATGCTGACAAATGCCGTAATTTCAGGTGCCAAACCGCGTGAAAAACCCCTCAAATTGCGCGACAGCGGGGGCCTTTACTTGCTGGTCACCCCCACCGGCAAGCGCTGGTGGCGCTTGCGGTTCAGGGTCCATGGCAAGGAGCGGATGCTCAGCTTGGGCGTCTTCCCCGAGGTCAAACTCGCGGAGGCGCGCGAACTGCGGGACGAGGCCAGACGGGACTTAAGGAAAGGCGTTGATCTCAGTGCGAAGCGACGGATCGAAAGGCTCGCGGGCGGCGATACATTTGAAGCCATCGCCCAGGAGTGGTTCGAGAAGTTCTCGACGAGCTGGGCTCCCGGCTATTCGAGCAAGGTTATCCGCCGGCTCGAAATCTGCGTGTTCAGCGCCACCCTTGGCGTGCAGGTGCCCTCTAATTCCAGCCGGCGGTTCTCATGATGCTTTCACCTCCGAGTGCGCCGACCAGGGCTTGATCTTCGCAAGCTTTCTGGCGAGTGCCATCCGTGCGAGGCGCGTGTCGTAGTCGCCCTGAAGCCGCAACCACCAGCCGTCGGTGAGTCCAAAGAAGCGGCACAGTCGCAGATCGGTATCCGCCGTGATGCCCCGCTTGCCCGCGATGATGTCGCCGATGCGCTGCGGGGGCACATTGATCTCCTTGGCCAGCCGATAGTTGGTGAGTCCCATCGGCTTCAAAAATTCATCGCGCAGCATCTCCCCGGGCGAGATCGGTGGAATTCGCTTGCCGCCGGCAACTGTTACGGAGCGGAAATCCATCTTTGCCAAATCCTCAATTCGAATGCTCATCGGTTGCCCTCCTCCTCACTCGTAATGCTTCGAAATCTCCACATCCTCAGCGCCGTCTTTGCCGAAGACGAAGCAGAGCCTCCACTGCTTGTTGATGCGGATACTGTGTTGTCCCTGGCGATCTCCCGCGAGTGCTTCGAGCCGATTGCTCGGCGGAACACGCAAATCCTCTAGACTCATCGCCGCATCAAGCTGTTGCAGCTTGGCGAGCGCGCGTTTTCGAATGTCCGGCGGATGCGATCGGACTGGAAGTTCGGCAAACGCCGCGGCAGTCGCTTTGCCCTTGAATGACTTGATTGCCACGGCCAATAGTAACGAATAGCATTATTAATGACAAGCGTCATTATGTGCCAATGGGAGGATAGCTTCCAAGACTTCAGCCCGGCGGAAGTGAAGAGCGCTTGGTGCTCGCAACCGGGCGCTATCTAGGAGAAGGATTTGACGATTCGCGCCTGGACACGCTGTTTCTTGTTATGCCGATTTCATGGACCGGGACACTGGCACAATACGTCGGTCGCCTGCATCGCGATCATGATGGAAAGCGAGAGGTCATTGTGTATGACGACGTCGACCTAGCCGTGCCCGTGCTCGCACGAATGGCGCCAAGCGCGAGAAGGGCTATAAAGCTTTCGGATACGTCCTCGCATCTTAATCTCGGACGCAGAACGAGAACCATGGAATTTCGATGTTTATCAAAAAAACTGTCTCGCGAAATATGTCATTCGGGTCGTGAGGAGGCGAAGGGCTCACCGTGGCCGCACGCTATGACGCTGTTGGCCCGGAGGCCGAATTTCAACCGGGTTCGCGCGGCCGTGTGCTCCGCAACCGACTCGGCGTTACTTCAGTACGGGAGCTTGAGCGAAGAGAATCCGCAGCATTGCTTTTCGCGACCCAGCAGATAATCGACGAAACGCGCGTGGACCAGCGCTTCACAGCCGGTGAAATCCGCCGCATGCACCAACGCTGGCTCGGCGAGATCTATGAGTGGGCGGGCGAATACCGGGGAGTAAGTATCGCCAAGGGAGCGTTCATGTTCGCGGCCGCAATCCAAATACCGAAATTGATGCAGGATCTTGAGCGCGGGGCGCTTCAGGAATATACGCCTTGCAGCTTCAATACTATCGCCGCGCAGGCAACCGCTCTGGCGATCGTGCATGCTGAACTGATCCTGATTCATCCCTTTCGCGATGTCATTGCGCGCACGCTGAAGTCGGCGGCTAAGGCCTCTTCCGTTTGAGACGGACCTTGCTGCTGGCACCGGATTTCGCACCGCCTCCGAACGGCGCTCGAATTCCCTCGATCGCGGATGATGTGGCGACAGACCTGGTGACGGTCCGTTCCCGCACCTCGGGATTGCGCAGATAGCGGTTCGCTATGGAAACTTTGGTACCCACGACCTTAGTATACAGTCGGTTCACCGAAGCGCCTGCTGCGATTCAACTCGTCTAAGCGGATATCTCGCCTTGAGGCCAGTGTGGCAAATCGGCGCGGCGCTTTGTGTGGACGGCAAATCTATTTAAATTCAGCAAGCTAACAGACGTCTTCAATTCCCTCCCTGTCAGATCTTCGCCAATCTCTCGACAGCGTCGGGATATCTCTCAACCATTCGGATCAATAGTGCTGCTTGCGCGTTAGGCGCGTCATTTCTCGGTGAATCGTTTCCGATAATCCGTCAGACGCGCCGAGGTAGGAGCACCAAGTCGGCCGCTTCCTCAGCCTCTTTGAGGAGCGTCTTGCGCGGCGTGCCCATCTGCGCACGCATGGTCAGCCCACGCGCTAAATCCGTGACTTGGATCGCGCGTACGGCTACGGGAAAGTCAGATGGAATTTCTCCCGCACTGATCCCGTCCCGAAAACGGCCTTCCACGAGCGTGACGGCGCCAACGACCGCGTTCTGCAGGAATTTTCGAACCTCAGCGTCGTTCACAAGCGGCGCCACGCACACGAGAAGACAGCCTGGCGCAGAACCTTTCTCGGTCGCACTTTCTACGGCCTGCCTCAGAAAGCTGGCGAGCGAGTCGCGAAGAGTCCCCGGCGAGAGGAGCGCTGTGCGCGCGAGAGCGCCCTTCCTCTCTGCATACGCCTTGAGGGCACGCATGAATATCGCCCGCTTGTCCCCAAAGATGGCATACAGGCTCGGCCGTCCCACACCCATCCCCTGCGACGAGATCGTCGATCGTCACTCCGTCGTAGCCCTTCGACCGAAACACCTGGGTTGCCTTTTCCAGTGCCCCCGTCTCGTCGAAGCTGCGCGGTCGGCCCGGCGGCCTAGCGGCATTTTTAATCATTTAGTTCAAAACTCATTGACAGTCTTTAGTGCATCAATATATAACTGAATAGTTCGATATTAACAAGCCGCCTTTTGGCCTCGCGGGGCTTCACGACTCGGCCTTAACCCTTCGCCACGGAGACGCCTATGGAACATTCGATCGCGCTCGTCACCGGCGCTACCTCCGGGCTCGGTTATGCCGCAGCCCGCACTCTTGTCGGAGAGGGCTGGCGCGAAATCATGGTCACCGGGCGCAGCCTGGCCGGGGTCAAGCAAACGGCCGCTCAACTCGTGGCTGAGACCAAGAAACAGGTCTTCACACCGTTGGAGCTGAATTTGGACTCGCCGTCCAGCGTTCAGTCCTCCCTCGCCGAGCTGGTCAATCGAGCTAAGCCGATCGATTTCCTGCTGCTCAACGCAGGGTTGGTCCCATTTAAGAAGTGCGTGCTCACTGCGTCGGGCATCGAGGCCGCTCAGGCCCCGCTGATCGGCCATCGTCAACTGACTATCGGGACAACCAAAGAAGGATGAATTAAATGAACGAAAGTATCTTGATAACCGGAGCAAATGCTGGGCTTGGGAAAGAGACTGCCCGACAGTTAGCATTGAAAAATGAAACAAGAAAGATAATTCTTTTTTGCAGAAATCGAGCGAGAGCAGAGGCAGCAAAAAAAGACCTTGAGGAGAAAACGGGGAAAACGATTTTTGCAATTGTTATTGGGGATGTTACGGATGCCAATTCTGTAAGAAAAGCGGTAGAAGAAATTAAGGAACCTATTGATGCAATCGTTTTAAATGCCGGCGGAGTAATTGGGAAAACGGCTGCGAAATCTACACCTTCCGGCATGAATCAATTAGCTGCCACGAATATTTTAGGCAATGTAATTCTAGTAGAGGAATTGATTAAACGGGACAAGTTAAGGAAAACAGTCCTATCAGTCAGTGCGGAAGCTGTTCCAGGCGTAAAGATGCTCGGAGTAAAGCCGGTTTCAATGAGGACTTCTTCTGTAGATGAGTTTGCTGCTGTTCTTCATGGATCATTCTTTGGTGAGAAGTTCAACGCATTGCAAGCATACGCATACGTCAAGTATGCGGAAACCATGTGGACGTTATCAATGGCAAGAAAATATCCTGAGCTCAAGTTTGTTGTTGTGAGCCCAGGAAATACAAAAGGAACTCAGGCGCCAGATGCTCTTCCCCCGCCAATGCGGTTTATGTTGAAGTACGTGATGATGCCTATCGTGTTCCCACTGATGGGCGGAATGGTGCATACGCTGGAAGTAGGTGCAAAACGCTTTGTAGATGGCATTTCGGATGAGCGGTATAAAAGCGGCGTTTTTTATGCCAGTAGAGAGGGTAAGTTATCAGGGGACATGGTGGACCAGAGCACCTTTTTTACTGATTTAAGAAATACTTCATTTCAAGATAACGCCAACGAGGCAATTCACCGTTTCCTAAATTAGGCCTGAAAGTAACATTAGTACTTCATTGACCAACAAGCATCGGCGTTCGGAACCGACGTCTCAGGGCAATTCTTCGCCTCGGCTCAAGGGAAGTTCTCAGGCCCAATTGAGGCGCAGCGCCACCCACACCTCCACGATCGCGCCAGCCAGGAGGCCGCGTGGCAGGCCGTCGTCAAGGTCTCCGGTATCGACTTGTCTTAGCCAGCACACTTAAGCGCGGTGTCCTGAAGGAGCGCCGGTCGCGGCGAAATGGTCGCGGTGACCCGAATCAGCAGGTCATTGCGGACCTACACGATCGTCCACGGGTTCTTGCAGTATTTTGAAATAAATAGTTCAAAACTCCTTGACCACGATCATCGTGTCTATTATCGTACCAAACAGTTCAAAACTAGCGCAGTACCCCCGGCCTCGCGAGGAAATACACATGGAACGATACCAAGGTAAAAATGCAGTGGTTATCGGCGGCACGAGCGGCATGGGGCTCGCGACGGCGAAGATGCTTCTCGATGGAGGCGCGCGTGTTCTGGTGACGGGTCGCTCGAAGGCAGGCTTGGAGTCGGCTGAGAAAGAGCTCGGAAAGGGCGCCCTCGTGGTTTCGAGCGACGCCCGCTCGTTGACGGACATCGACGCTCTCGCCTCTCGGGTGAAGGCCGAGTTCGACACCTTCGACCTGCTCTTCGTCAACGCGGGGTTCAGCTCTCGGCAAAGTGTTTACCGGTAAAGGCGAGGCCGACCAGATCAGAGAGAAGATGAGCGGCATGGTTCCCATGAAGCGCTTCGGGACGTCGGACGAGATTGCCAAGGCCGTCCTCTTCCTCGCGTTCGACGCGACCTTCACGACCGGCGCCGAACTTCCGGTCGATGGGGGTTGGTCACAACTTTAGAAGGCAATGCATTGGAGTATTACAGGCGCACTGAGGAGGGTTGAGATGGCTGAATCATTCGCTAAGCGTTGGAGCCAATTCTGGCACACAATTGTGGTCACCATGGACGCCGATCCGCACGAAGACGTCCACTCCCGCTTAAGGCGGCTCGAAGAGGCGGTTTTCCACGCGCCGGCACCGCGAGATCTCGTGGTTCGGGGCCCGTCGGTGAACACAACGGAATGACGACTCGCCCTAGAGCGAGTCGACATGCGCAAGTACGCCTATATTCGCGAATGCAAACCAGGGAACTCAGAGACATCATTGCGAGGAATGAGAAGAGATGGACTCTCAGTGCTGTCCGGACGTTGAGCCGCTCAAGCGGCATAACTTGCTGAAAATGATGGTATAAACCATGATTTTTTCTGGTCTCGATTTCAACTCAAAAAGCGCGATCTGTGCGCCTGCGAAGTCATTTTTCGTGGGACGCGCGCATGCACGCAGGCAAGTTGATTTTCGCTCAGTTGACCGAGTACTTGCCGCTGACGACGTTTCGTCGCTGCGTGGCCCGCTATGGCGGGGAGCACAAGATCAAGCGCTTCACGTGCCTCGAGCAGTTTCTGTGTCTGGCGTTTGCGCAGCTGACTTATCGGGAAAGCCTTCGCGATATCGAAGCATGCCTGCGGGCGCATCGCGAGAAGCTTTATCATATGGGGATTCGCAGCCGCATCTCGCGCAGCGCGTTGGCGGATGCGAACGAAGTTCGGGATTGGCGTATCTATGCGGACTTCGCGCAACGATTGATCGGCATGGCGCGCAAGCTCTACGCCAACGATTCCTTTGGCGTCGATCTGAAAGAGACGGTGTACGCGCTCGACACCACGACGATCGACTTGTGTTTGTCGGTGTTTCCGTGGGCGCCGTTTCGGCGCGCCAAAGCAGCGGTCAAACTGCATACGCCCTGCGCGGCAATATCCCGGTCTTTATCCACATCAGCGACGGCAAAATGCACGAGGTCAACATCCTCGATCAGTTGATGCCCGAGCCGGGAGCCTTCTACATCGTGGATCGCGGCTTCTTGGATTTCGAACGGTTGTTTCGCTTCCACCAGGCGGGCAGCTTTTTTGTCACGCGAGGAAAGGCGAACCTGAAGGCCGAGCGTCGCTACTCGCATCCGATAGATCGCAGCACCGGGTTGATCTGCGATCAGACCATCGTGCTCACGGGCTTTTACTCTCACAAAGGTTTCCAGACGCCGCTGCGGCGAATCCGTTTCAAAGATCCGAAGACTGGCAAGCGGCTGATCTTCCTGACCAACAACTTTGCGCTGCCCGCTTTGACGATCACCGATCTGTATCGATGCCGTTGGCAGGTGGAGCTGTTTTTCAAGTGGATCAAGCAGCATCTTCGTATCAAGCAGTTTTATGGGACCTCAGAGAACGCGGTGAAAACACAGATCTGGATCGCCGTGTCGGTGTACGTGTTGGTGGCCATCGTGAAAAAGCGCTTGAACATCTCGGCGAGCCTATACGAAATGCTACAGATCTTGAGCCTGACCATGTTTGAGAAAACCTCGCTAAACACGCTGCTTGCGACTGTCGGCGCTGAGCAAAATGACGACGATTTCTCCAACCAGCTGAATTTGTTCAATTAACGTCCGGACACTACTGATGGACTCTAGTGATGTAATGTTTGGCATTATCGTTCTTGGATTTGCGTTCTCGGGCATGACCGCTCGAGCGAAGTATCTGGAGCTTAAGCGCGGACGCAAACTATCAGAGAAAAGCCGACCTCTGGCCGTTACCCCGCCGTGCCGATCGCCGGGTCTTGAGGATACACAATCGACAAAGCCTCAATTGGAGCCCGGCCGCCCACGACGAGCATTTGATGCGGTTCGAACGTGACGACTTCAGGCTCAAAAAAAGCCCAGTCTTTCATTGGATCGTCAGGTGTTGAAGATTCGCGCAGTCATCACTCGTGATAAGGCGCCGCTTATCGCTAGGGGCAATAGATTAAATGACTGGCGAACGACAGGGCGGGCGTTTTGAATCCTTCAAAATCACCCCGACACTCGGACGAAAAATCCGCGTGGCTAGGTCGAAGTTCATTTGGAATTGCGAGCAGCCCGAGCCAATGCCGGTGCCCAGAAAGGAGCGCCATCCTCCCATTTGTCATCCGTCAATCGTACGTGGACTCCATCGGAAATCCGATAGGCCCAAATCTCCCCATATGGCTGCGGCGAGAACATTAACGATGAGAGCAGCGGTTGTTCGTCGTTAACGCCGCTCACACCGGATGTGTAAACCAGCCAGCGGCCGTCCGGCGAAAATCGGGGGTGACCAGATTGAGTGTTGGGATCAGTGAATCTGCGCACATTTCGTAGCGATCCCTCGGCGGTCAGCGTGGCGATGTACAACGCCATACGTCGCTCGCCCGTGGATGCATCGAGCAAACCCTCACGGTCTGAGGCATAAGCGAGCATTTTGCCGTCGGGTGACAGCGCCGGAAAATTCTCGCGCTCCGGGCTATGGGTGAGATTCCTGATGCCGCTTCCGTCGGCATTCATCATCATGATATTGGTCACATTGCCCACCTTGGCGGCAAACACGATCTTCTTCCCGCCGGCTCCAAAGTCTGGCATGCCCGCCGCGGCGACGTCGGCGCCAGTCATTGCCATTGCAGCGGAACCATCGGCGCGTACCCGCCAGATTTCTCCCTGAGCGGCCGTACTGCGAAATCGCTTCACCGCAAAGGCCAAGAATTGGCCATCGGGCGACCAAGCCATGCCCATAATGGCGCGGCGGTCCGCGTGCAGGGATTCACTGTCAAGATTCAGCAGTGGCCTCACGACGGCTCCGGTGGAAGAGATCACTTCCACCGCACTCGCACTGGTGCGAAATGCGAACTCATCGGCTACTGGATTGGGTGGAGCGGAAAAGGCATTCCGGATGGCATAAAGCGCGACAGGTCGCCCATCAAGTGCACGACTTTGCGGATAGCCGGATGCGATCGCGGGTCCAGGGAATGTTTGAGGGTGCTTCCCCGCATCGTAAGAGGCCCGGGTCAATCCATGGCAGAGAATGCCTTGCCCTTTGGGCTGCGGCACCGGCCTATGGCAATAAAGGTCGTTCGAACCCATCGCTATTTCGGACAATGAGTTTCCCGAGAGCGCCCGAAGCCGCCAGTTGGTAGGTTGCCCGTCATCGCCTACGTCCCAAGTCTCAAGCGCGACATGTCCGTCCGCGAGCGGGGCGGGACTGATTGCCCGTTGCGCGGGACCCATCGGACGCGGGTCCGAGCCATCGGCATTCATCGAGTAGAGGCGTGGCTCGTGTCCGGTGCGATCCGAGTAGAAGTAGATCAGCTTCCCGTCAGCAGAGTAAATCGCAGAACCGTCCCAGCCATCGGTGTGGGTGAGGCGGACTACTTCACGCGACGCTAGCTCCATCGCGTACAGGTTGCCTGATGTCTGAATAGCGAATGGAAACCGCTTGTCGCCGTGTTCAATCGCATCACGGGTGCTAGTGAAGACGATCCGTCGGCCATCGGGCGAGACGGTCGGGCGCAGGTTGGCTCCGTAGCCTCGAGTCAGCCGGCGGGCCAGTACGACGTTCATCGTGCGCGTGGGATCGAACGGAAGCGTGTACAGATCAGCCTTACCGTCGCGGGTCGAAACAAAGATCAGGGTACGGCCGTCTGGCGAAAGGACGGCTTGATCTTTCATGCCATGACCAATGACCAGCGGCCGTTCCGGCGCCTTCGTCAATGTATCCATCACGAAAAGATCCGGCACGCCGGATCGCTCGGACGTGAAAACGATATAGCGACCGTCCGGCGACCATGCGGGGTCATAGTCAAGAGCCGGGTGATCGGTCAGACGTTGCGGTGGCGTATTCGGTGCAAGAAGCCAGATGTCCCAGCCGTCAGGCCTGAACGAACTGAAGCTGATTCTGTCGACGGCCGCGAGCGGCTCTTTACTCAAGGCATTAATCGAAAACGTCAGGCAGACCGCGAAACACAGCGATTTTAGCGTCAAACTCCTTGCCTCCCCATGGCGCGGAAACTCATTCTGCGATGATCGCCATCGCCCTGGCGCCGATGGTTTCGGCCGCTTGCGCGGTCCGTAGCAACGCATCCTTCAGCAGCGCGGTGCCGACGCCTTTACCGTGGATCGACACGTCCACGGCAAGCCGCGCCAGCAGGATCGCCGGTCTGGGATGTCGCGCCAGTCCTTTCTTGACTCGCTCGGCCGCCTCGTCATGCGATACGGATCCGGCTGCAAGACTATAGTAACGGCGGCGAAGGCGGCATGCTGTTTGGCGGTCAGTGAGAACTCGCGCAAGATGACGCCTGATTCAAGTGCTGCGATCGATCAGACGTGCGATCCCACCTCCTAGCTTCATGAGAGTAATCATGGTTGAGCGCGGCAGGGCAATCATCTGCTCATACAGCCGCCCAGCGTTTTTACATATTGCATCGCGAGCTGCGGCCTTCGTCATGTGTCTTAAGTTTGTCTTTGCATTGGATGTATCGCGAATGCAAAGCTAGCGCACGGTCCACTTCATGTCGATTGCAGGGGAAATACTCGCCTATGTACGGGAAACTCAAAATATTGCTCGGACTGTGCCTGATTTCGGCCACACCAACGGCGTTTGCGCAGTACACCATCGACCTGACCGGCGTCGGCAACGGCGCGGTGGCGAATGGCGTTTACGTCAGCCCGTACCAGGGGACGATAACCGGCAACGGCACGAGCTATTCGGGTTACGTGATTTGCGACGACTTTTATACCGATTCATATCTGAATACGCTGTGGTCGGCCTCCATGACAAGCGCCGGCACGCTCGACGGCACCGAGAAATTTCCCGGCACCGAGACATTCGACGGGACCAGCTATTCCGCCCAGCAAGCCTATAACGCGGCCGGTTGGCTCGCGAACGGCTTGTTGAATAATCTCGGTGACTCGAACAGCCAGGTCAATTACTCCTTTGCCATCTGGAATGTCTTCGATGGTCAACAGACCGATCCCAATGGCGGTGCGTTGGCGCTCGAAAGCGCCGCATTTGCCGCTGTCAGCAACGGATACGTCGCAACCAATGTCAGCGTTTATACGCCACGGCCGCTCAACGCGAGCCAAGAATTTCTGGTTGTCTCTCCGCCCCTGCAAGCGCCGGAAATCGACCCAGCATCGCTCGCCAGCGGGTTGACGCTGTTGTTGGGCGGCTTGGCGGTCCTGCGCGGCCGGCGCGCTTCGTCGTCTGATAAGCCGATGGCGTCTGACTAAGTTGGCATGCGGCGCACCGGGCCCGCAAATCGTGCTCGAATGAAGCTCAGCCGATAACTCCTTCCCTGGCTACAACTCGTCGGATTCATCTACTGTCTCCTTGATGCGGTTTCCGAATTAGCTACCTTAGCTTCGCCGCGAGTTCCTCTTCCGTCACGCCATCGATTTCCAACACCTTTCGTCGGCTGGTCCTTCCCGAAACGATCCGCACTGAGCGCTTCGGAACACCAATGGCCCCCGCAAGAAAATCCACCAGGGCCTCATTCGCCGCATTCTCCATCACTCGCCACGACTGCCCGACTCACCTCGCCGCCCCGCCGCCGCTGCTCGTGCCTGAGACGAGGCCATCCCACTGCGCACCGAAGTTACTCATGAAGTCCTCGAATGCGGGATCAAACGCCTCTTGCCAATTGGCATCCTTGGCAAACTGCCCGTGGTTGATCCCGTAACCCTTTATGATCGCCTTCTGCACACCCGCGGCACTCGTGACTGAAATCGTGCATTGAATCTTCGCTTCAAATGCAAGTGCGAAAAACCCGGGCGTGCCCCAACCCCAAAACTCATCCACGGACACCGCGGCGGCGACCGGAGCCTTGGGATCGTCAGTCGTGCTATATCCCTTGCGGCGCAGTCCTTCTGCCACGAGCAACCGGACCCGTTGAGTGACGGAGTCATTTTTCATCAAACCGATGTCGCCCATTGCTTTGCCCCAGGTGTTGCGCTGGCGCCCAATCATTCGATCCTTTTCTGCGGCAGATAGCTGTGTGACATCCCCATCGATGGAAGGAATCGACGGATCGGAGGGCTTGTTTTCGAAATGACGATTATCGCCGACGGTCGCGATATATACCTGCCCGCGGGTCGGGGACGGTACGTCATGGGTTGACACCGGAAGAGACAGCGATCGCCTCCCCGTGACGCAGCCTGCTTGAAGAACCACGGCAACCCCGATGAGCGCGAGAAGCGGAAGCCTCATAAAAACTCCTGTACGCCGCGGCAACGGCGGTTACGTCCCTGTGGACTTTCTTGTTTCGTTTGATGCGAACTTATCGGCTGCACTCACACTGACACAGCCAAGTTGTATTCTAAACCCACGCAAGCTTCTCAGACGAGAGCTCCTTCTCCCCATCCCATCGATACGCTACCAGCGGCCCGCCGCGCGCTGCACTGTAGTCGAGGCACGCAAACGCCTGCGAAATGACGGCCGGCGTGCCGCTAAACCAATAGTGCCCAAACACCATCGGCGGCGTATTCTGCACCTTCGGTGCTTCGCGCATTGCCGCACCATGTGGCAATGCCTCGGATTGCCGCAGCCACTCCGTTGGCAAGGGAATGTCCGGAATCCGGTTCACGACCATGGGCCGGCCAACGGCCGCTTCCCGGTACGTTAAAGCACCGGGCTCCCACCACTTGACGCGTATGACGTAGCGCGCGTTTCCGCCCTCATCCGGATAGGTCAATCCGCTCGGCAATTCGAGCTCCGGTCCTTTGCATATTCTTTCGATTGCATGCCAGGTGGGATTGCCCGCTAGGCTCTCGAGCAACAGCTTGTCGATCGTTTGACCTTGGCCATCTTCGAATGCCTTTTGCAGTATGTCTATCGACGGCTGATGCCAGCAAGCATGCGCAATTCGCAAGCCCGGCAGATCCAAGAACAGAGGAAGCGTCTTGAGCCACGCGATAACTTCGTCGTGCAGCGGTGAGTCTGCACCGACCTGCTGCAAAAACACCTCATGTTGCTGTTGATTTCCCGGGTTAGCGCGATCTCTCAAGTACTTTCCCAGCTGCTGCGGATCCGCGCTCGCCCACAAGATTGCATCCAACTCGTGATTCCCCATGACGCATTGAGCAGAACCCGCATCAACCATGCGGCGCACCAGTTTAATGGTTGCCAGTTGTTTGGGCCCGCGATCGATCAAGTCGCCTACGAAGACAGCCGTTCGATTCGCGTGACGCCAAATGCGCTTCGTGTCTCTGTATCCCAAATGTTCAAGCAGTTCCACCAGCTTGTCGTACTGGCCGTGCACGTCGCCGATGATGTCAATGCTGCTTGCCATGGCATATTCTACTTCGGGCAGGGCGGTTCACACCGCAACGCTGCGCTCGGTGCATGCACCGCACCTCCTGTGTTAGCCGGTGCCGGCGAGTCAAGCGCGCCATACTCGCGGGCAGGCGCGCGGGTCAGACTCGCTTTCCGGATCTCGAACGAAACGTTCCGCGATTTGTTGCCATTGCGCTGGCAAGCTTGTGCTGGTGATCTCCTATCCATGCGCGTCAGCGCGAGCCGGCGCCGAGGCTTCCAGCGTCTGCCTGCTAGTCAAAATAAACGAACGATGAATCAATACCAAATTCAGTTCTGACTAAAACGTCGCGCGTCGCTAGAAGCGGTGTGGCAGTAACTTTTCGCAGAAGAATTCGTTTTGCGGTGACACGGCGACCCTCAATCTCGATAGAGGCATTGTTGATTTGGCGCATGGCCACGCTTGCGCCGCTGGCAGTCTTCACCGTGTATAACGGTAAGCTCGCTACGGCATATCCAACGCTCGTCGCCAGCGCTTCGTCAAACGCCGAGTACGAAGCACCCGTGTCGAGGAGCGTCGTAATCACGACGCTGGGGGTGCCCTTTGGGCCGACTAACCGCACTTGCATATATGCCTGGGAATGGCTACGCAGTCCTCGTGAAAACGAAAAACTACCGGGTGAGAGGGGCATTGACGTTTTCTAATGCAGACTCGAACTCGGAAAGGCCAACCGGGCTGGGTCCTCCAGGAGCAGCTCCAAACTCCCAACTGCCACTGCTGGGTTTGCCATTGCTAAAGCGCCAAAAGGCGACCGCAAACCTACCGAAATCTTCACCAGGGATTCTCTCGAGCAACGCGCCAAGGTTACCGCCCACGGCAACGGCGCGCTCGCCGTCTGAAATTACCCATCTTCCCGGGACATCACCAGTCGCTTCCGAATCTCCAGAGTCGGGTTCCGTCCGCGATTCCAGCAATCGCAAGAGCCAGGTAAAGCCTGGATGATCTACGGAAGGTACAGCCACCGAACTCTCTTACTTCTTGCGCGCCGCGGGCTTCTTAAGTCGGTTAGCGGGGCCCAATGGCGGCAGGACGCCATTCGACTCGCCTTCGAGGGCAGCGACCAGAGTGCGTAACGATTTATATCTGACTCTGAGTCTGTGACCTCCTGTAGCCGCAGCACCCGCCTTGATCTTGAAGATTCCGACATTGAATTCCGCGCCAAGAGTGGGCTTAAATTCGAGCGACAATTCAATCTCGCAATCGCGGAACTCGAGCAACTCGTCGCCCGTGTCTATGGCATCCGCCTCCGCTTTAAGGAGCTCCGCTTTCAAGCTCTTCAATGCGTCGCTCAGCGATAGGTATTGTGAAGCATCTTTGATACTGGCCATCCGGCTTACCTCCATTCTTCGCTACGCGATACTACTTGAAAGCTCGGCGGCCTGCGCCTCCATGAAATGCACCTCTGTGGCGGCCACGCATATCAGTCGCGTCGCAGCATACGTCATCGCCACCTCAGCAGTTTTAAACAATAATCGCTTCAATCCTGCCGTCTGTATTGACCGCCCATACATTTGCGGATAATTTCGGCGTGAGAAACAAAGACCGCCGATTGATCATTCAGGGATGAAATTTATTACCAACAGCGCTTCCCAATTGTCTAAGCACGACATCCGCAGGGGGGTTCGTGCCCCGATTCTTTTGACTGCATTCGCTCTTGTTGCCTGCAGTCCTGTCAAACCTAACGCGCCGCACGTCGCTTCAGTTTCGGCCGCAGCCGTATCTTCCCCGCAGCCGTTTGCATATTTGAAGAGTTTCAGCGGCAGCAACGTCCGCGATGGTTGTCCACCCCAGGGAGATGCAAAGCCGGATTTCGTCAAAGCTCTCAACATTTTGAAAAACCGCGAAGTACCACCGCAAGCTGATGAGTATGACAGCTCGGTCTCTCTGTCTGCCTTCCTTAGGCGGGGAGACGACGAGGACCGATGGGACGAAGCCAAGGGCGCTGTCCTAGAAGGATTCGTGCACGACGCAAAAGTGGGCGGGGTCGAAACAACAAACTGTAAAGCGACCGACGCGGCTGGCCGTGATACGCACATCGAACTTGTCCTTAGCCAATCGAAGGGCGGCCCCACTCAGAGAGTCATCGTTGAAGTAACTCCGCGATGGCGTGACAAAATGCAAGCACAAGGCGTTGATTGGAGCACTGCCACATTGAAGCAAGCTATTAAGGGGAAGTGGGTTCGAGTGAAGGGGTGGTTGCTTTTCGATTTGGAGCACGAAAACCAGTCCGAAAATACCAACCCCGGCAACGATAAGAACTGGAGGGCTACGGCTTGGGAGATTCATCCGGTTATCGAAATTGATGTCTTGCCCCAAAAGCCAAATTGAAGCACCACTCGATCTTGTGGTGATGGTCAGTACTGTCCGGACGTTGAGCCAGCGCAATCGCATAACTCTTTGAACGGTTTGATATAAATCATGATTTTTTCTGGTCTCGATTTCGACTTCGAGAAGCGCGCTGCGCGCCTGCGAAGACCATTTTCGCGGATCTCGCCTATGCACGCAGGCAAGCTGGTTTTCGCACAGTTGACGAGCACTTGCCGCTGACGACGTTTCGTCGCTGCGTGGCCCGCTACGGCGGCGAGCACAAGGTCAAGAGCTTCACCTGTCTCGAACAGTTTCTGTGCCTGGCGTTTGCGCAACTGACTTACCGCGAGAGCCTGCGGGACATCGAGGCATGCCTGCGAGCGCAGAGCGAGAAGCTCTATCACATGGGGATCCGCAGCCGGATTTCGCGCAGCACGCTGGCCGATGCGAACGAGGTGCGCGACTGGCGGATCTATGCCGACTTCGCGCAGCGCCTGATCGCATGGCCCGCAAGCTGTACATCGACGAGCCGTTTGGCGTGGATCTGAACGAAACGGTCTACGCGCTGGACGCCACGACCATCGATTTGTGCTTTCGGTCTTTCCCTGGGCGCCGTTTCGCACGCCAAGGCAGCGGTGAAGCTGCATACGCTGCTCGATCTGCGCGGCAATATCCCGGCTTTTATCCACATCAGCGACGGCAAGATGCACGACGTCAACATCCTCGACCAGTTGCTGCCGGAAGCCGGCGCCTTCTACGTCATGGATCGCGGCTTCCTGGATTTCGAGCGGCTCTTTCGCTTTCACCAGGCGGGCAGCTTCTTTGTGACCCGCGGCAAGTCCAACCTGAATGCCCAGCGTCGCTACTCGCGTCCCGTGGATCGCAGCACCGGGCTGATCTGCGATCAGACGGTCGTCCTCACGGGTTTCTACTCCACAAAGTTCGAGACGCCGCTGCGGCGCATCCGGTTCAACGATCCGAAGACCGGCAAGCGGTTGGTGTTCCTGACGAACAACTTCGTCCTGCCAGCCCTGACGATCACCGAGCTGTATCGCTGCCGATGGCAGGTCGAGCTCTTCTTCAAGTGGATCAAGCAGCATCTTCGGATCAAGCAGTTCTACGGCACGACCGAGAACGCCGTGAAGACGCAGATCTGGATCGCCGTCTCGATCTACGTGCTCGTCGCCATCGTCAAAAAGCGATTGAAGATCTAAGCGAGCCTCTACGAAATGCTACAGATCCTGAGCCTAACCATGTTCGAGCAAACCCCTTTGGATATGCTGTTTTCTACTTCGTCCGGGCAAAATGACGCCGATTTCGCCAACCAGATGAATTTGTTCCAATAACGTCCGGACACTACTGGGCCATTAGGCGCTACGGTGCGTTTTTGACGCCGTTTTTTTTTTTTTTTTTTTTTTTTTTTTTAATCAAAAAATTCGCAGAAATAAGCAGTCAACTCAATTATCGCAAGCCGAACAGGATGAGCTTTCAACGGCAAAAGAGAGGGAGCGGAACTTCTCGGCGTCCGTGCCAAGCGAACTGGCAATTCAGTGGCGCGTGCACAACAAATGAAGTACGAGCGGCTACATTGATTCCGCCACATCTCCCATCGACGTTTGACTTCAAAGGGACAGCGCCCAATCTGGCCTACGGGTTCTCCAAATTTCTAATGAACACTAATACGCCCTTCACCGCGCTTCAAGTCAGTGGCTATCCGTCACCCTGAGGGATCTCTTAGTGCGAATTAACATGTTTGTTACTTCGCATTCACACAGCCACAGCCCGGATGTCAGCTTGCTCTACAATGGTGGGGCTGACGGTGCTTACTGCAAAGAGCAGCCGCACACTGCACGGCAGCCTGGGCCTCGCGACGATATTAGATGCCGGGCTCATTCTTGACCCTACTGCCAGTCCCTTCAAGCGACCGGAAGACGATTCCTCTCAAGATTCCCGACGGGCCTTCCAGGGGACAAGAGGGATACCAACGTTAATCAGGTTAATCACGCCCCGGTTTTTGGAAGCGCTGTCGATTTCACGATTGTTTATTGGATTTTCCTAATTGGTTTGACTTGGAATTTAAATCATTTTAAAGAACCGGATCCTGACAATACTTCCGGAAACGCAAGTGGGTGGGGGTGGTGGGGCGGGCGCGCCGGACGCGGCGCACGGAACGGAGGAGAAAGAGCCCGCCCCTTAGGATTGCTTAAAGTTGAATCGAACGGATAATTAGACGTCTGCTCATTCCACTTGCACCGGTGTGCCCTAACTATGTGCTCGGGGCTAAATGTTCCCACGATCTATCTGGGCCACTCGCGACCACCCATGATATTAGAATCATTTACTACACCTGGTGCGTGCAGGGAAATAAATTCTCTGGCACCGAATGAGGATGCTTCCGCAAGAACCGCTGCTCATCCTCAACTGTTGCGCAGCGCTTTGAAATAACTAATAAGTTTATTGAAGCACATTCGCGGAGGAGCAGGCGGTTAAGGCGGCCAAGGACAACAACACCGAGTTGATACTGCAAGTATTGATTTCAAATCGTATCATTGCCGACTGCGAGGACTCTCGCGCGGCGCAACACGCAACGCGGTTCAAACCGTCACTGATTGTCATGGTCGTCGGACACAGCCGGCCTCTTGCCAAAATCGATCCGCGAAGCCAGTTCGCCTTTGCGGCTCGGATTGTGAGTAGGCAATCGGAACGGCATGGCCGATAGCCAATCGAGGGACCGCTTGCTGGGACGAATTGACTACGCGGTGAAGGTGCTTGCCTGGAGTCCGTGAACTGAAATATCGGGTAGACCTGCTTGGCGTGTGGATGCTCGAAGCCAACCAGACGCAAAGTTAGGCCGGCGAATGCGCGTTGGTTAGTGAAATACGGCCAGGGCAGAGGGTTACTCCGGCCACGTTTCCAATGACCTGCATAGCTATCTGTCCAGCGCGAACTTGCTCCAAATAATCGATCAAGCCAGTTAGTTGAGCGCCAGGGGTTTGTCTCCGGTTCTTCAAAATCCGCTGGGAGACGCTCCTGAATGATAGTTCTTTTTCTCCGGCCGCCATGCTTGCACCATGTGTATTTCGAGGATTCGCCATGCCTCTTCAGCGTCTGCGCGTCTGCAGCGGCCTCTTGGGCTGGATTTACCGGCGGGTTCGAGTTCAAACCCACGTTCGTCTAGCTCATACAGGAGAGTGCCGAATGCGCTGTTGATGTAGGGAATAACAGTTATATCGCACGGTGTGTTGTCCAGGCATTTTATTGTTGACTTGCTACTGAGCGCAGTTTGTTGATTGTTCCAGAGCGTCATCGTGGTTGAAACTGATGAGCTCGAGTACGTAGTCGGACCCGGATTTTGATAGCGAGAAAAATGGTCTTAGCTGATTGGCAGTGACGCGCGGTATTCGAGTGAGCGGAACTGAGCGCAGACTGGACGGCATCGCTTCCGCCAAACGACTGCGTTGTGCTTTGGAATTGAATCGAATTTGAAGAGACGGAGGCATTTAATAGGAATGCGGCACTGATAGGGGCCCATAGGACCCGGACAAGGGGGACGCGATCGTCGCGAATCTTTGGGAACTCGACGTATTCAGTTGACCTAGGTTAGTGGCTTGGCCCTGGTTTGAGTAAAATGGATCGAGCGTCAGGAGGTTCGCGCAATCGGTTGCAGACAAATTGAATGTTTCGCTGCCGGCCACGATTGGTAATGGAGCTCCCGCTAGATAATTTCCGTTCATATCCTCGATCGTGCTACCGACGTTGGCGGCACACAATGCAAGTCGATAGACCGGCAAATCCGCGGGCTCCAACATCTCCAACGAATTGGTAAGCGGTTGTTCCATTCGGAAGCGACCAGGTCTAAAATGCTCCCCCAATGGCCGCCACTATCGTGTCGTTCCAAAACGGCTGGTTGTGAATGGTGCCACCCAGCCCCGCAGGAATCGTATTCGGGTCGCTCTTGGAGGCAACGATATTCATTCCGCCTCCGTTTCGTGATGTCTATGACACTTGTATTCGTGGCATCCACCGCAGTGTTGGTCATCGAATTGGTCTGCGTCATCGTTGAGGCAGTGTTATAGGTGAAATTCGGCAGCGGGATTGGGACGCCATTGAGCGAAAACGAGCTGGGAGTTCCGCTGCTGTAGGCGATGCCCTTGACGTAATTGCTGGCCGTCCCGGACTGGGCCGTGTTCGTTGTTCCGGCGGAAAGCTGCGTGATGTAGGTGCTGTTCTGCTGAAATTGTTGCGTACGAAAATCGCCCGGCGGCCGATAAACGACGGCATATGGGATCGCCTGCACTTGCAACAGCGTAGTCGGCAGAGAGATGACCTGAAAGGACGGGACCACCAGTAGCAAAGACATTCCTGCACTGGGAACAGGTGATACGCAAGTTGGCACTCTAACGCGTCTTGTCCAGAACCTACCAAAAATGGAGAAACGTAGGTCTCCGAAGCACACGGAACGACCTTGCCACCCTCGTTCAAGCCGCAATTGGGGTTGTACCACATCATGGCCGGCGGAGAGAAAGAAACATCCGGAATACAGCCGTTTTGTACATTGACCGGGGATGACACCGCCGTGCAGGCGCCACTATTGTCGGTCATGTAAAAAACAGCGCCGATTCGCGCATTGGTGATAGGACTGGGAAATTTCGATGAGGCGAGCAGCGGAAGCTCAATCTCCGAGGAACTCGGCGTCGACACGGACCCCGAACTGCTGAGAGCGACGCTTCTGGTGGCGAAGGGTTGGCCGGAGCCGGCCGGGTAATTCAAATGCCACGCGCCGGCAGTATCTTGCCACTCGAGAGCGACCGTGAAATAGGCGCCGTTCCTCCGAAATTGACGCCATCGTCACTTTCCCCGGTAGGCTCGAATGTGGCGGTAGCCGTGAATACGGTGCCGTTGCCAATCAGTGTTGCATTGGGTATCGATGCCGTGGTGGGTGTCGCAGGGATGCTTGGCGGGTTTTGGAAACTCACGTAATTGCAACTCCCCCAATCCACCAAATTGAAATTCTGGAGCGTGCCGTCCAGGGCGCACGGCCCGGTGACGTTTAGGTTGGCCAAGGGACCAACTTTCGAGGTGGCGACCGTGAAGGTCACCGGGCTCGTGGAATTCGTGTTACCGCCGCCCGCCGAATTCGAGGGGCAGTTGCCATACCAACTGCTCGCGCCATAGCTCGTCTCGCTCGCGACCAAAGAATGCGAGCCGGCCGCCATACTGTTGAACACCCCGGTCTGGTCTGCGTCGCTGCCTGAGCCGTTGGCTGGGGTGAGAAGACGTTGGTCACATCGGCGCTATCGAGCAGCACCTGGAACTGCCCGCAATAGTTTTTAATTTACACCACCACGGTAACCGGATCGGTGACCGTGGAACCGGCTACCGGCTGCAGAATACTTATGCAGCCCGACAGTGCGGTGAAAGTGATTCCCAGCGCTGCGATAGCGGATACCCGGACCGAGCATCCCTGCATTTTGGTCATGTCGCTTCTCCCTCGAAAGTGCTGGCCGAGGATTTTGTTCCACACCGATAATACGCGCCTGTGCATTTGGGGTGCAACAGTGCCAGCTCACTTGAGCACCGGGCTTCACACCCTTGGGTTTCTCACGCTTGGCGGTCTCTAATTTAAAGAATGCTTCAAGAACCCATCTCTCGCATCAAGCGATTGCACCATTCATTGGCCTCAACGGCGCGGCTCACCTCACGGCCTTCTTGGCCGCCGCGAACACCTCGCGTGCGGAGGTCGTGCCCGCCACGCGCTCCGTGCCCTCGGCTCCGAGCTCCATCCATCCTGCATTCACGGCGTCAAACATTTCCTCGGCAGGTCCGGTGTGGCCCTTCGGAATGCCGAATTGCTCGAACGCTTTCGCCCACTCGGCACGCGGGACTGCAAAGGCTTTCACGTCGCGATTTAGAACTTCACCCAATTGCTGCGCGACTTCATCCGCGGCGACCATCGAACCAAGCTCGACAACGCGCCGCCCTGACCACGCTGGCCCGCTCAAAAGAGCCGCAACCTCCGCGCCGATGTCGTCCGTCGCGACCATGGTGGATTTCCGATTTGTCGGATTGTAGTAGACCGGTAGCGTTCCGCCCTGGGCGATCTGCAATCCGTAGAGGAAGTTTTCGTAGAATCCACCGGCGCGCACGAATGCGATCGGCGATGTAAGGTTGCGGAAACTCTGCTCCAGAAGCGACAAGGCCGTAATCATCCCTAGTCCGCTGGTCCTGTTCGCACCCATCGACGACAGCGCTACCACCCGCGGCGGCGGTGCCTTGGTGAGCGCCTGGACATAGTTTGCAATCACGCCCTTGGCTTCTTTGTAATCGGGCGAGGGGGCCCAGACGGCCGGCAACATGACAAACGCGCCTTCGACGCCCTTGAGCGCCCGCTCGATGGCCGCCGGATCATTCCAATCGCCGTCTACCAGTTCCACACCTTGATCCGCCCATTTCGCCGCCTTCTCGCGATTGCGGACCAGCGCGCGTACTTTATTGCCGTGCGTCAACAGATGTTGTGCCGTCGCACCGCCCACTTTTCCTGTGATTCCCATGACTAAAAACATGTGTTTTCTCCTGATGTTGAGGGACAGATGACTGTCCCGGTTGATTCAATGGATGAGTGGCAGAATGGCCCGGACACGAGGATCGCGGGCGTAGAGGCCGCCCCATGTCATCGCGCCCAGAAGCAGGGAAATAATTTCCGGCGGCGACCCCAACTCACCAATGCGGACATGGGCGCAGATGGCACCTCCCAAAAAGCCCGTCACTAGGATCGCGCCGAGGACGGTGGTGGCGGGGATGGCGTAAAGAATGGCGCAGGCGAGTATGATCGGACCGACGACACGGGTCACATCCATCGCGAAGCCGGTTTCCTGCAGCATGCTCGCGATCTGTGCCGGCGCGAAAAGCTGAATACCGCCGTCGGCCGCGAGAGCGATGACGACTAGCGCGCTGATTATTCGGCCGGCCCACCGGGCGCGATTCAAGTTCATGGTTTCGGACATTTGTCACTCTCCGAAGGGGGGGATCCCCGATTTCGAAAGCTTACTGAGTGTCGTGGGTGCGATAAATACCGAGGGAATGAACTCACTGTTCTTTCTGTGGTGAACAATACCGAGGCCATGAAAATGCAGAATCTCGAACCCATCCTCATTTTCATAACGGTGGCGGAAATGGGGAGCTTCACCCACGCGGCCGATAGCTTAGGGATTCAAAAAGGCAGAGCCTCAACGGCGGTGCGTAAGCTGGAAGAAGATCTCGGTGTCAGGCTTCTGCACCGCACGACGCGCAGCGTGCAGTTGACTGAAGACGGACGGGTATTTCATGCACGAGCCCGCGATTTGCTGGCTGATGTCGATGATCTGCACTCCATGTTCGCAAGCGATCAAGCGGCCCTTCGCGGGCGCTTACGGGTTGATCTGCCGAGCGAGTTGGCGCGCACCACGATCGTGCCGGCATTGCCGGCTTTCATGGCGGCTCATCCCAAGCTGGAACTGGAGGTGTCGAGTACGGATCGCCAAGTTGATCTGGTTCAGGAAGGATTCGACTGCGTATTGCGATTGGGTCCCATCGGGGACGAGACCCTGATTGCCCGACCGCTGGGCAGCTTGCGCATGGTCAACGCCGCCAGTCCTGCCTACCTGGCGCGCTATGGCGTCCCTCGCTCGCTGGAAGATCTCCAGAAACATCGGGCAATTCATTTCGCACCATCGCTCGGCGCAAAACCCTATGGATGGGAGTATCCGCACGGCGACAGCTACGCGAAGCTTCAGTTGCGAGGTGCGCTGTACGTCAACAGCGTGCAAACCTACGAAGCCGCTGGCGTCGCCGGCCTTGGCCTCATTCAGGCACCCCGGTTGGCGATTGGCCGATACTTGCAGAGTGGAGCGTTGATAGAGCTTCTATCCGATTTTCAGCACAAACCGCTCGACGTCTCCCTGGTAGTAGCACATCGGCGCAACCTGTCGCGCCGAGTCCGCGCATTCATGAAATGGATCGAAAATCTGCTTGCGCCGCATCTAGAATAGCGAAACGAGGACTCTTCGCGACCGGCGCGGTGCGCATCTTGACTCGACAGATCAACTCTAAGCTGTGCACAATCTTAATCGTGAATCGCATTCTTACGCTCCAATCGGTCAGGGAATATCAGAGATGCTGAGATCGTGTGTCAGGTCTAATCCGGGCGACGCGTGGCAGGTTGCGTCGTGAAAACATTCCCCGAACGCTTCACCGGTCGCACAGCGATCATCACCGGCGGCGCCTCGGGCGTGGGCTTTGACACGGCCAAACGCATTGTCGAGGAAGGCGGCAGCGTCGCGGTATGGGACCGCGACCCCGAGGCGCTCGCCCGCGCCCGCAGCGCGCTCGGCAACGCCGCTGTCTTTGAGGTGGATGTCACGGACTGGGATCAAGTGCAGCGTGTTGCGCAGCAGAGTTTTGCTGCATTGGGCCGGATCGATATCCTGGTCGCGAGCGCCGGCATTACCGGCCCCAACGCGCCGCTGGCGGACTATCCGATCGCCGACTGGGCAAAAGTCATCAACATTAATCTCACCGGCGTATTTCTGAGTTGCCGCGCACTGGTCCCCTACATGTTGCGCAACAATTACGGCCGGATCGTCAACGTCAGCTCCGTGGCCGGGAAGGAAGGCAATCCCAATGCGTGCGCTTATTCGGCTTCGAAGGCCGGGGTGATCGCCATCACCAAAAGCTTGGGCAAGGAACTCGCCATGACCGGCATCCGCGTCAATGCCGTCACGCCAGCCGTATTCCGCAGTCCGCTGCTCGCCCAGATGAAGCAGGATTTCATCGACTTCATGCTGGCAAAGATTCCGATGGGGCGCTTCGGCGAAGTTGAGGAAGTCACGGCCCTGATCTGCTGGTTGGCGAGCGACGAGGCAAGCTTTAGCACGGCAGCCAGTTTCGATATCTCCGGTGGCCGCACGACGTATTAAGTTCCGGCGGCAATGAGAGGAGTATTTACATGCCTGTGCTTCATCAGATGCAAGTGTCCGGCAACTGCTACAAGATCCGACTGGCCGCCCGACAGCTCGGCATACCACTGACGCTCAAGAATTACGGACTTCACGACGGCTCTACGCGCAAGTCGGAATTTCTCGCAAAAAATCCCAATGGCCGCGTCCCGCTGCTCGAATTCGAAGACGGACGCACGCTCTCGGAGTCCGGCGCGATCCTCTGGTTTTTGAGCGAGGATACGGCTTTGTTGCCCACCGAGCGCTGGGGACGCGCCGAGGTGCTGCAATGGATGTTCTTCGAGCAATACAGTCACGAACCTTACATCGCCGTCGCGCGCTTCTGGCTGTCTTTTTCGCCGCATGAGGAACTCGAGAAGAAGCGACATCTCATTCCTGAATGGCATGCCAAGGGGCGGGCCGCGCTCGGCGTGATGCAGACTCACCTTGCGCGGCACGACTGGTTCGCCGGCGCCCGCTACTCGATCGCAGACATCGCGCTTTACGGCTACACCCACTGCGCGGCGGATGGCGGCTTCGATCTGAGCGCCTATCCGGCGGTCGGCGCATGGCTCAAGCGGGTCGCGAGCCAATCTGGCCACGTGCCGCTCGAACTCGATTGGTAGCGGCGCCATGGCGCATTTCTCACTGGCATGATCAACAGGCGACTCATATTTTCGGCAGCGATAGCGGCGGCACTTGTGGGGTGTGCGGCAACCCGGCTCTCGATGGAGCTGAAGCAATACGTTGGCCGAAACATTCATGAGCTATACGCGCGTTTGGGAAATCCCACCGGGAAGGTCGAGACTAGCGGAGATCGCGTGTACGTCTGGTCAGTGAATAGCGAAGGCGTGATGCCCGGCGGCACAGCCGCCGAAGGAGTCTATACGGTCCAACGCGAATGCAGGTTGGAGGTCACTGTCAACGCCGAGAATGTCATCCGCGCTTACCGGCTCGAGGGCAGCGATGCCGGATGCGCGGCTTTCCGCCGTCACCTGCTCCGCTGAGCCCATCAGTTCGCCGAAGACATTGCGCGCATTCAGCCAGAAAGCTGCGAGCACCATGGCCTTTGTGCCGCTGAAGTCGGATTCCGGCCCGGCTCGACAAGTCTTTTCTCTTCGTACCCGATCGTAGTAGCATCTGGCCATGGCTACCAAGAAGACCCCGGGTGCGCCGGTCGCGAAGCGATACCCGCCATACTTGCTTGCACGGCAGATCGCTGCGCTCAGGCAACTCTCGGACGATACAGATACGCCGGTGCAGCTCATCATCAGGCTGGCGATAGACGAATACTTGAAGCGTGTGCGAAAGACAAAGCGCGGACGCGGGCCATCCAGCTAGCCGACCTTAGACCAGCGGAATACCCAATCGCCAGCGCGCCGCCCGAATCAAGCGCTCGGCATGACATCGGAGAGAGTTCGCTCCCGCTCGTCCCGGGTTGAGTCCCGCTGACCCCAGACCCTTTGATCTAAACGGAATTCGTTGCGAAGCTCTCTAACCTGAATTGCTTCCGCAATAAGAGGGTTTCGTGATGATGCTGCAAATCGCGACGGCGCTGGCAGTGGGCGCCTATGTTGTCCTATCAAAAGAACCGAAGCGTGTGAAGACCGGGACTTGGAATTGGACTTGGCGCACTTGCCTCATGCTAGTCCACAATCACCAAAATCCATTCTCGGGAAACGCCACGTAAGGAGGCGGACGATCTGAGCGCATCAATCGCTCCATCGTGCGCGCTCGATCGCAATCCATGGGCGGCACGAAGAGAGCTGCTCTTCCTGAATAGGATTGACTGCGGCAATAAACCTCCCCGCCGTTCATGAGCCAAGGTTGAAATCCCCACTGACTCGCCCACTTCGCAACTACCGGATCCCGAGGCGGCTTGGTTTCCGGCGTAACGCATGCGGTCAGCGCGCAACCAATTACGCTTGCAGTAAGAACACGCGCGAGACGTCTTATCATGGCAGCCCCTGAAATTGCGCTGAAGGCCAGTGCCGGCCCTCGCCATACGGCCGTCTCGCCAAGCTCGTGACAGAAGTCGCCGATCCTGTTCCCTGCAATGCGGCCAGAAGCGCGCCAGCCAAGGCTCTCTCGCATCCCCCGTCCGGCAACCGCAGGTTCACAGCCCTTAATCCCCGATGGTAGTAGTAGGTGATCTCGAAGCGAAACCCATCTATGTGTTGGCCGCTTGCTCCAATGCCAGCCGCCGGGATGACGTACAGACGCCGTGGGATATGGAACCGGTAGAACCAACTGTCGTAGTCCGCCTCATAGCCTCGCAGGCCGTCCCCGCGGCTTATTTTATCGACGTGCACGTCCTCGGCCCCACAACGTGGGGCAGACGACAGAATTGCTTCGTACGCGATCGCAAAAGCTTGCGATTGAGGGATGGCGTATATGACTTCAGGAACATGGGCACTCGGCTTTGGCGCCAAGCCGGGAGTCGCACACCCTGTGACAATAAGCGCCATCAGAAATCTGGCCGCGCGTTTCATGACTCAGGTCCTTCATATTGAGCCGCTGGCGCTACTGCATGCTGGCCACCCTACATTACATTGTCGGATTGCTGCCAGCACCTTAGCTTGCCAGGTGCTCATTAAGGCGTCATTAGAATCCGAGTCGCCGCCGACTCAGAATAACTCGATTTCTGACTAATGCCGGGCGTTTGCGCGAGGCGTATGATCAAACAACCGTTGCCGCAGGAGACTATTCATGGAACTGCGAATTATCGGCTTTTTCTCAGCGCTTCTACTCACCAGCGGCATGGCGCAGGCGGCCCCGCAGTGGGCTCCTGTCGCTACGACCAACAATGGAAAATTGGATACGTTTGTTGATCTTGGCAGCATTCGTATCAGCGGATATGTCTATAGCGCGACGTTCAAATATATTTATGCGGCACGCAGCCAGAGAGACGAGCGTGTCAACAAATGGAACAAGGTATCTTTCGCTCAAGAGACATTTAATTGTGCCGACGAAACCAGTCGCATCGAGGCACTCAATGGGTACTATGAAGATGGCACGCAGTGGAGCACGCCTGTAGCGCTGTTGCCGACCTCTTGGACCCTGATTGGACCACGGACAGTGAGGGGCTATGAGCGACGTTTCCTCTGCACACGGGTGCCCCGATGAGCGAGCGCCGGATGCCTATTTGGTTTTTCATTGATATGCTGCGCGACAGGTAGCACCAACTAGCTATTGCCGAGCTCGGCTCATATTCCTGCACGATCATCGCGGCTCCGGTAAGTATCTGACTACCCCTCCGTGCCAATTCGATTCAGCGGCTGCCGGATCCGCGCGTCGACTCTTGTTTGTCGACAATATTCGCTGGACCATGGTCATTCTCGTTCTGACCATGCACGCGACCGATACCTATAGTCCTTTCGGCAATTGGTATTACACCGATCGAGCCGATACCCGCTTGGGCACGATCCTCTTCTTTGCCGTTTATCAGAGTTTTCTACAAGCCTTCTTCATGGGGCTTCTTTTCTTCGTTTCTGGATATTTCACCATGCAAGCCTGGCGGCGAAAAAGCGCCGACGAGTTTATTCGCGGCAGATTCGTGCGCCTCGGCATCCCTACCCTGCTCTACATGCTCGTCATCGGCCCTCTGACGCAGTACTTTCTTTCCCACACTTGGGGCTCCGGCGGCTTCGCGCATCAATGGCTCACTCACCTCCTGGATGCGGAGTGGCTCTCCGAAACAGGACCCATGTGGTTTTGCGCCGCGTTACTATTGTTCTCAATGGCTTTCGCGCTGCTCCAAACAGCGTCGCCGCGCGCGCGATCAAGCAACGGCGGCTTCCCCGGTCATCGGGCAATCATCGCCTTCGTCATTGTCCTCTCTACCTCGACATTCCTTGCGCGCATCGTCTTCCCGGAGAACGAGTCTGTTCTTAATGTGCACCTCGGCGATTTTCCGCAATACCTCCTCATGTTCTCGGTCGGTACAGTTGCCTATCGTACCGCGTGGCTTGAGCGGTTCCCCGATCGGCTTGCCGTCCGGTGGTCTATCGGCACCTTACTGATGTCAATCCCGCTACTGCTGATGCTGATAGTTGCGCGAGGATCATCACACCTCGACAAGGCGGCGTTTAACGGCGGCTACAATTTCGTCAGCGCGATAAAGTGTCTCTGGGAGGCATTGGTTTGCCTCGGCATGAGCATCGGGCTTCTAAGCTTGTACCGCCATAGATTCAACCATCAGGCGGCTTGGTCGAGATATCTTTCGGACAATGCATTCGCCGTATATCTCTTTCATCCTCCGGTACTGATCGCGATAGCGATAGCGCTACACAGCCTCAGCGCACCCGCGGTGATCAAGGACCTGTTGTTGTCATTGGGTGCCTGCATCGCGACCTATGCTCTGGCTGGCCTCGTGTTTCGGCGGCTTCCCCTGCTGCGCAAGATTTTATGATTCATTATCGTGCGAGAGTCGCAGTGAGCGCGTTCGGTCTCGGCGCGATTTTCGGATTGACGGGCAGCTCCGCGTCCGCGGCGGCGCACCTACAAGCCAGTCCGGCAATTCATATCGAGGACGTTGCTGCCTTTTACAAACTATACGATGCGACCAACGGACATCCGACGGCCGAGCAACTTCAGCACGACTACCTTGATCCGGGCTCGGACGGATTACACCACCTCGCCGAGGTGCGCAACGTCACCGGGTCGAGGATCGCCGACGCCATGACGAAGCATCCGGAGATCTACGCGGACGCCAAACAGTGCATGGTCGTCCTGCCGCGCGTGCGCCAGCGCGTGGGCGTCGCGCTGCGAAAATTAGGCCGCCTCTATCCGCAAGCGCGGTTTCCACCGGTGACCATCGCCGTGGGCCGCGGTAAACCCGTCGGCGTGGGGAGCGCCGTCGGCGGACTGCAGATCGGCCTTGAGGCGCTTTGCGCGGTCAAGTGGATGGATCCCAATGTCGAGGACAGGTTCGTGCGCGTCATTGCCCACGAATATATCCACGTGCAGCAGGTCGCGGCCCTCAATGATGATGAGCATCCCACTTTGTTGGAGAGATCTCTCATCGAAGGCGCCGCAGAATTCGGCGCGGAGCTCCTTACCGGTCGGCCAGGCGAAGTCACCAGCCCTCAGATGAATGCAGCGACACAGGGACACGAAAAGGAAATCGAAAGCGCGTTCCTCGGTAATGAAGACGACATCGACCTTTCCAAATGGCTGGACAACTCAACCTATGACAGGCAGGGCGACCTGGGCTACTGGGTCGGATACCGCATCGTCAAGTCCTACTACCAGCATGACAGCGACAAGCGACAGGCGCTGCGCGAAATCATTGAGATGACCGATCCGAAGGCGTTTCTGGCCAAGAGCAAGTGGTTTCCCGGCATCAAGCTGTAGCGTCGCACATGCCGCGAAATTGCCGGCTTAGGTCGCCAGCCCCCGATTCACCCCTCCATCTTGGCATTATGAGGGCCCTTACTTCGGCGGAGGCCCCGCCGGATTCGCGCCGTAACGCTGAAACCAGCTCATCATGTACAGTTGGGTACGCATCCAGTTGGAAGGCTTGTTCTCCGTGCCGTGATACTCGCCATCGAAGCGCAGCATGGCGCTTGGCACACCGCGATACTTCAGCGCCGCGTAATACTCCTCGGTCTGTGCGATCGGCGTGCGCCGGTCGAGTTCGCCCGTCATCAGCAGGGTGGGCGTTTTCACGTTGCCGACGTACATCAATGAGGATTGAGCCAACCAGTCGCTGGGGTCCTCCCAAAATGGCTTCTTGAAGAACCGATAAGTGAAGTACGGGATATCGGTCTCTCCTGCCATGCTCATCCAATCCGTGACGGGACAGCGCACGGCCGCGGCGGCAAAGCGGTTGGTGTGGCCGATCACCCAGCTCGAGAGCACGCCCCCGCCGCTGCAACCCGAAACGAACATATGGGACTGATCAACGTTGCCCTGCTTGATCACGGTATCTACCGCCGCCATCAGGTCATCGTAGTCGGGACCCGGGTAGTGCTTGGCAATGGTATTCGTAAAGGCATTCCCATAGCCCGTCGACCCGCGCGGATTGATATAGAGCAGGATATAGCCGTTGGCAGCGAAATTCTGAAATGCCGGATTGAAACCAACGTCGTACATGCCGTAAGGGCCGCCGTGGATTTCGAGTATCAGAGGGTAATGTCGCGACGGGTCAAAATCGGGCGGCTTCACCACCCAACCCTGGATGTGCGCGCCGCCGGTGGAATCGAACTGAACTTCGTCCACCTTCGACAGAGTGATGTGCCGCAGGAGTTCGTCGTTCAGGTGCGTCAGCCGCTGCCCGGCATTCGCCGTGCGCGGATTGAACAGCTCCAGATCCCCGGGCGATTGGGGTTCGGAGCGGAAAAGCACCACCCCTCCGCGACTCGCGGACGGATCCGTCACCACTTCGGCGCCCTTCGACAGCTGCTTGATGCCGCCACGAGCAGACCATGAGTAAAGATGGATGCTGCCGCGGTCTTCGGCCGTGAAATACACGGCGCTGCTGTCCGGCGCCCAGACCAAATGCTGCGGCTCGCGGTCGAAGTCCGCTGAGCGCGGCGTGGCATTGCTCCCGTCCGCATTCATCGTATACAGCTGAGAATAACGGTAGCCATCGCCGTTCCTGGGAAACCCGACATAGGCGATGGTTTTGCCGTCAGGGGAAATGGCGGGACGGCGCCAGCCGCCGGTTGTACTCGTCAGCCGCTTTGCAGCCCCGGACTCGAGATCAATCGAATAGATGTTGCAATCTTGATCGTTGCGATCGGGATCGCCCTCTTTGAAGCCCGTCACGATGGTGGAGCGTCCGTCCGGGGTGAAGGCCCAATCCACGGTGTAGATGTATTCGTACACGCTTTCGCCGATGCTCCAGTCGCCGGTGGTGACCTGCCGCGGTGCGCCTCCGTCCGCTGCCACGACAAACAAGTGTCGAAAGCCGCGTTCCGTGAAACCCACGCCATCCTGACGATAGTGAAGCCGCTCGGTGAATCGCGGTGCGCTTGCCCAATGCGCGCCCTCAGGAGCGCCCGGAAGTTCCACCGTCCACTTCTCCGGATTGAGAACCATCATGGTGTAGCCGATACGATGGCCATCGGGCGACCAATGCAGATTCGCGGGCGCCTCCGCACCCCAGGTGATCTGGGTGGCAGGTCCAGGCACGGTCAAGTGCATCACGAAAATCTGCACGCCCTTGGGCTGCCCTTCGGCAAGATAAGCGATGCTCTTGCCATCGGGTGACCACACTGCACCGCTTCCCTTGGCGATGAAGCGGTGATGTTGACCGTCGGTGTCGACGATCCAAACGGCGGACTGCATGGTGTCTGCCATCTTGTCCACCATTGTTCTGGTGTAAACCACTTGTGTGCCGTCCGGGGAGATCTGCGGATCCCTCGCAGACTGCAAGTCGAGATAATCGCCCACGGTAAAGCGGCCGGAAGCACTCGCATCGGCCGCAGAAACCGGGATTGCGATGCAGAGCAGCGTCAGCGCGCCGAGGATCGAAGACCCTGAAATCCGAAAAGTCCTAGACATGTTATCTCCCGATTCAGTCCATTGTTCTGAATTCTAGTGGCTTGCGGTACTGCGGTAGCGCCCAAACCACTCAAGGATTGCCGACGTCTCTTGCGCCAGTTGCGAGGGCCGCATCAGCGGATGCGGGGCACCCGGAATTTCATACAATTCGGTCGGCACGTGGCGCAATTGCAATGCCTGATAGTACTGCTCGGCTTCCCCCACCGGCGTGCGTAAATCGCTCAAACCCACCACCACCATCGTCGGTGTGGTGACATTTCCCACCAAGGCGAGCGGTGAGTGCCCCCAATACGTCTCCTGATCTTCCCAAGGCAATTGCTTGAACCAGTAACGCGCGCCGAATACCGACATGTCGGAGACCAACAGCCAGCTGGTCCAATTGATCACCGGGCGTTGGGTCACCGCCGCCTTGAAGCGATGCGTCTTGCCGACGGTCCACGCCGTCAGTACCCCGCCGCCGGAAGAGCCTGTGACAAACAGGTTATCCGAGTCCACGTTGCCTCTTTGTATGGCGGCATCGACGATGTTCATCAGATCGTCATAGTCATGGCTCGGATAGTTATTGTAGATCAAGTTCGCGAATTCCTCGCCATAAGAGGTCGAGCCGCGCGGATTGCCGTAGACGACGATGTAGCCCGCGGCTGCGTAGAGCTCGTAATCCGCGGCGAAATTAGGGCCGTAGCTGGCGTAGGGACCACCGTGGATTTCTAGAATCAACGGATACTTCTTGGATGCATCGAAATTAGGCGGTAGCAATTCCCACGCACCGATGGACCGCCCGTCCAGCGACGATTTCACGGGCAGCGCCGACAACTTGCCGAGACTCACTGCACTCAGGAACTCGGAGTTCAGGTCGGTGAGGCGCTGCGTCTTGCCGTCCCGCGCCAGATAGACCTCCGGCAGGTCATCCGTGGCCCCGCCCGTATAGGCCACGGCGCCTTTGGCGGAGACCGTAAATTCGCCGCCTGAGTAAGGTAGCTGGGTTGCGGCACCGATGACGGCGAGATTGGATGCAACTTGCTCGAGGTGTCCATTGAGCCCCATCCGGGCTACCTTGGTAATGCCTTCATCGTCGTACTGAACGTAAAGACTACGGCCATCGGCAGCCCATTGGCAGTTCACCAGCGATCGATCCAACGACTCGCCGATGACGCGTGGGTTCGAGCCGTCCGCGTCCATGACGTTGAGCCTGACGTTTTGGTTGCCGATGTGCTTGTCGTGATAACCCAAGAACGCGATCATCTTGCCATCCGGCGACAGTACCGGTGCGTGATAAGGACCGACGTCGTGCGAGAGTTGCTGCAGGCTGCCGTCCGCCACGTTCAATCGATAGATGCTCAAGGTCATCGCCGTATGTCGGCCCCAGTCCTGGGGGTCGCGCTTCCAATCCAGATTGCGATTTCCGGCAAAGTAGATCGACTTTCCGTCCGCCGACCAGGCAAGCGGCCCCGCGTCGCTGAACGGTCCGGACGTCAGCTGCCGTGGCGTACCACCGCCATCCACGGGCAACACATAGATATGCTTGAATCCGGGCTTCTCCAAGCCCTGGCCATCCGCCCGGAAGTTCATCGAATCGATTACCACGGGCGCGCCGCCCCAATGTGCGCCCGGCGGCTTCACCAACGGCGTACCAATGCTGGGCCCCGGCGCGGTCTCGAGCATGACGAACGCAATCTGCCTGCCGTCCGGCGACCAGGTGATGTCGCTCGGTGCTTCGTTGAGATTGGTAATGCTTGCGCTCTCACCGCGCAACCAGTGAATTGCGATCTGCGTGCGGCCGTCGGCGCCGGTGGCGAGATAGGCGATGCGCGAGCCATCCGGCGACCAGCGTGGCGATGAATACTCTCCCGGCCCGGTTGCCACCGGCGTCTGCGCTCCGGTTGCCGTATCGATCAGCCATATCGACGGCGACAACCGATCCTTCATGATGTCGTTCGCGGTCCGCGCGTAGACGATCATCGCGCCGTCCTTGCGAATCTGCGGATCCGCGGCCCAGCGCATCCGGAACACGTCCTGTGGCTGAAGGACCTGCGTCGCGGCGTGCGCGCTCACTGACATCAAAGCGAACAAAGCGATACTCATCGAACGACGCATGAATTTGGCCTCTTGCTGTTGCTATTTGCCGGTTAGCGGTGTGAATGTTCCGTGCGCTACTTGTAGCGATAGTCCAGCTGCACGCCCGTTGTGCGGGGACGCTGGCTGATGGACGAAAATGGCGTCGTGGCGGGCTCAGTCACACCGCGATTGTTCGTCACGTTGTCGCTGTAGAGCATTACACGCCAATGGGACGGGGCCGTGACCGCAAAACTCACGCGCCCGGTGGTGATGGTGTCGCTTTCGAGCACGATTGGCGGCAGCCCCGAACCGCTCGATACCGACGTCGCGGTTTGCAGCGACGTGTAACGCACCAGGGCGGCAAGCTGTCCCGTCCAGCCGGTCGACGCGAAGGGGAAGTCGTAGGAGCCGTTGGCCCCGGCGGTATAGGCCGGCGAGCTGTCGATGCGCGATCCCTTGGGAAACAGCAGCTGCCCGCCGGAGTACACGGTGGCGTCTTCGCTCAGGCCGTTCCAACCGAAATTGACGCCGAACTGCAACCCTTGAATAGGTCGGGCGGTGATCGCGAAATCCACGCCCACGCCGCTCGCGGACTGACCATTGACGTTCGCAACGATGGCGGCCGTGGTGCCTGGGATCGATATGCCCAACGTCTGTTGGATGTCCTTCCATTTCATGAAGTAGACGGCGCTCTCGAAACTCAAGCGATTGTCGAACATGCTGCCTTTGGCGCCGATCTCATAGTTGGTCAGCTTGTCCGGTTTCACCGGCGTGAAATCCGGCGCCACCACCAGCACCAGTTCGCTCTGCGGAAAGCCGCTGCGAAAGCCCTGCGAGTAGGAGGCGTACATCGTGTAGTCATGGCTCGGGAACCAGCTGAGCACCACCCGCGGTGTCAGGGCATGGAACGGGGAGTCCGTTTGCAGCAGCGGCGTGCCCGGCGGCTCCCCGAAGAGGATCAGTTCTGCTGCAGACCGACGTCATCGTGGAAGTAGCGGGCTCCGACCGCCAGCTCCAACTGGTTGTCGATGAAGCGGCGCCCGATTTCGCCGAAGATCGCCGCCGAGCGCGAGGAGTCGCCTCGGAGACCGGCGCCGGTATCAAATCACCGAAAGTCTGGTAGATGCTGTCAGTCGCATTGCGATAGAACGCGCCAGCCGACCAGCGCCACGGCCCGTCGAGCTTGGAGTTGAGGTTGATTTCCTCGCTGAACACCCGGGAATTGAGGCTGGTGGTCAGCGGCGGTATGATCACTGCCCGGATCGACGTCCAAGCTACCGTCGTTGCGGAATGTAAAATAACTGGTGGCGCTCGATATCGTGAACCAAGGCAACTGGTAATCCACCTTCATGTCGTAGGCGCTGAAGCGCGGGCGATCGACTGATCTTCGGTCGATGCGGTAAAGTCATTGGTCCCCATCGGCGGCGCTCCGAAGCTCGCCTCCTCGTGCGTCACGCCCAGCTTGATGCTCAAATCGTCGATAGGCTGAGCGTTGATCTTGAGACGGACGTTCTTGATATCGGCATCGTTGCTATTGTTCTGCAGCGGGCTGTTGATCCAGCCGCTGTCGTGTTCCTCGCCGACGACGAGACGTGCCGCGAGCTTGCCGTCGACGATCGGTATATTGACCGCAGCATCTTCGCGCCAGTTGCCGCCGCCGCTGTCCGTGCGAGGACACGTTACGCGCGTGCCTTGAAATCGAAGTCGTTCAAGTCCGCGTCGTTGGTCAGCACGCGCACCACGCCGTTCAGAGCGCTTGCGCCGTACAGGGTACCTTGTGGGCCGCGCAGCACCTCGATGCGGTTGAGATCATAGGAATTCAGCATCCGGTTCCACAGCCGATCGGACCAGCCCAAAAGGCACGGAGTCGAGGTAGTAGCCGATGGGGCTCGGACCCGGCAAACAACGGGCCGCGGCGGTGACGCCGCGAATAGTCAGCTGCGTCTCGCCGCCCTGGCCGGTGAGATTGACGGCGACGCCCGGCACCATGCTGAGGGCATCCGATCACGCTCTGGATGCTGGACTTGTCGAGGTCGGCGCCTCCCATCACGGACAGCGAGATGGGCACGTCCTGCACGCGCTGCTCGCGCTTCTGCGCGGTGACGACTATTCTCGTCCGAGGGGCGCCGTCGCATCGGCCGCGGGCTGATCTGCGGCGAACGCCGGAATCGTAAAGAGGAGAAACGCCGCGCCCGGCACAAAAGCGCTGCCGGAACGAAAATTGTCGAATATCCATCTTTCACCCCCTTATATTTTTCGGTCGAGTCGAGCCGCACTGAGGACGCTCTGAAAGTACATGCACTTCGAACGCAGCGTCAATTTCAAAAACTCGCATCGACAATGCACTTCTGCATCCTTCGATGTCGCTCGCTCAGCCCCTACAAAACTGAGCAGCGCGAAAAGGACTACAAATACCGGCTCGCGTCGCATCTCACAGCCGCGACGCAGGCGCGCCGCGATTTAGTGCGGCAATGCGGTCTTGCATGTTTGCTATTCGCACATGCAGAAATAGTGTTTACCCAACAATGATCTCTGCAGTAGTGTCGAGTGCTGACCGTCTTACCTGCAGTGCGGTGCGCGCGACGGTTTCATGCTAAAACAACATCACGTGGCGGCATGAAGAATACGAGCGTCTCGATCCTGCAGAAGCTGGTTTCCTTCGATACCACCTCTCGGAACTCAAACCTCGCGCTGATCGAGTGGGCTGCCGACTTTCTGCAGTCGCGCGGCGCTCGTGTGCAACTCGTCCACAATGCGACCGGAGACAAGGCCAATCTCTTGGGAAGCATGGGACCGGAGCGGGAAGGAGGCGTGGTGCTGTCGGGTCATACGGACGTGGTGCCGGTCGATGGCCAGGAGTGGACCAGCGATCCTTTCACGCTGGTGGAACACAACGGACTGCTCTACGGCAGGGGCAGCTCGGATATGAAGGGCTTCATCGCCTGCAGCCTCGCTGCCGCTGAGAGCTGGAAGGGCATGAGTCTGCAGCGTCCGCTACACTTCGCTCTTTCGTACGATGAGGAGGTCGGTTGTTTCGGCGCGCACTCCCTGGTCCAGCGCGTCGTCGAAAGCCTGCCGCCTGCCGCCTTTGCGATCATCGGGGAACCCACCGACATGAGGATCGGCATTGCCCACAATGGGGTCACCGGTTCGCATACCAGTTTTCGTGGAGTTGCTGCGCATGCGAGCGATCCATCGCGAGGGGTCAATGCCATCGAGGCGGCGGCGGATTCGTGCGGTTTCTTGCGGGATGTCGCGCGGCTGCCGCAAATCGCCGGCAATCACTGCACTCTCAATGTCGGTCGAATCGCCGGCGGAGCGGCGACCAACATCGTCGCCGAACGTTGTGGCGTGCATTGGGAATATCGCACGACCAAGAAGCAAGACGCAGTCCGCGATCGAAAAGTCAGATCTCTGAATATCTTGACGGCGTGGTCTTCGCAGCGCTTGAAGTAGCGAACAAATCGAACTTGACGTACCCCCGTTTCACAGCCCATTTCCGAGTCGATCGATGCGGGTGCTGACGGACTTCGGGGCGAAGTTACCCGTGACGACGCTCCCGTTCGGCAGCGAGGCGGGTATATTCGAACGCAGCCATATTCCCTCCGTGGTTTGTGGGCCAGGCTCCATCGACCAGGCGCACAGGCTAGACGAATGGATCGCTTGCGCTGCGCTTGAGGAAGCAGATCGATTTCTGTCCAAGTCGGCGCATGGGCATCGCGAACCCGGCCCGATTGAATCCGAGATTCGATCCCATCTGGTCGAGCGCGACTCTGCCGTCGGGACACGTGCTGCTGGCGGTGGTGCGTCGGCAGCATGCTCGAATGGTACGACTTTGCGGTCTATGGATTTCTTGACGCCCGTAATCGCCAAGGTCATGTTCCCCGCTGACGATGCCACGGCCTCGCTGTTGTTGTCGGTCGGTGCTTTCGGGGTTGGATTTTTGACCAGACCACTCGGCGCACTCGTTTTCGGCGTTCTGGCCGACCGCAAAGGCCGAAAACTCGCGCTGTTGCTGAGCTTCGGCCTGATGGGCGCTGCGACCTTCGCCATCGGTGTGATTCCGTCATTTGCGCCATCGGCGTCGCGGCGCCGCTGCTCATAGTGTTTGCGCGACTATTGCAGGGATTGGCTGCGGGCGGTTCGATCGGCGGCGCGACCGCGATGCTGACCGAGTATGCACCGCCCGGCCGGGTCGGCTATTTTGCGAGCTGGCAGGCGGCCAGCCAGGCCGGTGCGCTCTTGTTGGGAGCTTCGGCAGCCGCCACGATCTCAGCCGTTGTGTCGGCGAGCAATTGAATGCTTGGGGTTGGCGGCGCTTACCATTCTTCGC
>CAWETY010000001.1:0-459725 GCA_963812125.1 uncultured Gammaproteobacteria bacterium | reverse complement strand
GTAGTGGCGACACTATTCCGATGACCGGCTCAAATCGGTGGAACCCTAACGACGTCTGTGCAAGTGCGTCGAGGGCAATACCGAGGGTAAGATTCGAGAAGGCGATCGCGCCAACTCGTTTCCCCGTAACGACTTGAGGGATGAGATCCTCAGATGGTCTAGACAGCTAGTCCATAACACGCCGGCCCTGACTTTTGAAAAAGCGATGAGACCACATCAATCATCGTAGTCAGATGAACGTATAGTCTATGCCGCGAGTAATCGTGGAAATCATGAAGTTCCGACCTGCACGAATGGCGTAACGCTGGCCCCACTGTCTCGACCCGAGACTCAGTGAACTTGAAATCGCTGTGAAGATGCGGCGTAGCTGCGGAAAGACGGAAAGACCCCGTGAACCTTTACTATAGCTTTACACTGAACTTTGAATTTGTTTGTGTAGGATAGCTGGGAGCCTACGAAGTGGGGACGCTAGTCTTCATGGAGGCAACCTTGAAATACCAGCCTGACAACTTCGCAGTTCTAACCTTGGCCCGTAATCCGGGTTGGGGACAGTGTATGGTGGGTAGTTTGACTGGGGCGGTCTCCTCCCAAAGAGTAACGGAGGAGTGCAAAGGTACCCTCAGCGCGGTCGGTCATCGCGCATAGAGTGCAATCGCATAAGGGTGCTTAACTGCGAGACGGACATGTCGAGCAGGTACGAAAGTAGGTGATAGTGATCCGGTGGTTCTGTATGGAAGGGCCATCGCTCAACGGATAAAAGGTACTCCGGGGATAACAGGCTTATTCCTCCCAAGAGTCCACATCGACGGAGGAGTTTGGCACCTCGATGTCGGCTCATCACATCCTGGGGCTGTAGCAGGTCCCAAGGGTATGGCTGTTCGCCATTTAAAGTGGTACGCGAGCTGGGTTCAGAACGTCGTGAGACAGTAGACTTGTGCTGTCGTTAAATTTGGCTATTTGCTGGAAACTCTGAGTATCGATTAGTACTCATCGCTCGGCGGCGGGCGGTAGTGAAAATCTAATCGTGCAGACAATCAGCAGGAAAGGTCAAAGTCATGGAATGTCATTACATTGCGGGATTTGTCGATGGCGAAGGTAGCTTTCATGTCGCCTTCCAACGAAATCCTGATGTGCGAATCGGGTGGCAGGCTGTCCCTGAATTTCACGTAAGCCAGAATGTTTCAAGCAGGCACGTACTCGAATCAATTCGGGAACGGATGGGCTGCGGAATCATTAAGGCGAATCACCGTGGAAGCAGGAACGACCGAACACACGTTCTCGTCGTCAGAAATCGACAAGACCTCACAATGAAAGTGATTCCATTCTTCGATCGATACACATTGCATACGGTGAAAAAGAACGACTTCGAGTCGTTCAAGCGAATCGTCGAGATGATGAATTCTGAACTTCATCTATCGGCGGACGGTTTCAAAGAAATCGTCAGCATCGCTTATTCAATGAATGCGAATGGTTCGAGACGAAGGATCAACCGGGAAACAATTCTCGGGACTTTGAAATCCTCAGAGACTATACGCCAAAGATCAATCAGGGCTGGTGCGGCCTGATTGCATCAAGATATAGTCCGATCTGCATAGCGATATGCAGACCTTGCCTCGCGGCAAGGCGCCGCCTGATAGCAGGTGGTCAGTACTCTCAGATAGGTGAGAGGAAGTAACAGAATGTCGGTCCCTATCTTCCGTAGCCGTTGGAGATTTGAGGGTGAGTTGCTCCTAGTACGAGAGGACCGGAGTGAACGTATCTCTGGTGTTCCGGTTGTCACGCCAGTGGCACTGCCGGGTAGCTATATACGGACGGGATAACCGCTGAAAGCATCTAAGCGGGAAGCCCCCCCCAAGATTAGATCTCCCTAGACCTTTAAGGTCTCTAAAGGGCCGTCGAAGACTACGACGTTGATAGGCTGGGTGTGTACGCGCAGTAATGCGTTTAGCTAACCAGTACTAATTGCCCGTGAGGCTTGACCATATAACACCCAAGCGATTTGCCTAACGTCGAATCGTGTATGGGACAATCAATTGACTTGAATGCGACAAATCCTGGATAACTTCTGGGGTCGAAACAAATTGTTGAATTCGTGAAGGGCTGAGCCATGACTCGGCCCTTTGCAACCGGTTTGCCTGGCGGCCATAGCGAGTGGGAACCACCCGATCCCTTTTCGAACTCGGAAGTGAAAACGCTCTGCGCCGATGCTAGTGTCGACTTTGTCGATGTGAAAGTAGGTCACTGCCAGGCTTTTAATTTGATGCCTTTTATCAAAGAAAAAAGGGAAACCCTCACCGACTTGAAGTTGGTGAGGGTTTTTTCTTTGTGGGCTCCTTAGGTCCGCTGCGAGACCGGCAGCGTCCCGCCCGCCGGCCGCGCCGGCAGGAAGCGGCTATTGCGCAAAAACGCCGCCGATACCAACGACACCAAGACGCCCACCGGAAAGATTTCCGCGAAGGTCATCGGCCAGCGATAAAGCGGATTCGCGTATTGAAGCTTGAATTGCTCCATTTCCGCGGTGAGCTTGACCAGCGCTTCCGCGCTGGCGCCCTTGGCCTGCTGTTGCGCGATCATGGCCTTGGCATAGCTTCCGGCGAAGTCCAAATGCGCGATTGCGCAGGCGATGTCCCACGACACCACGTAGAGCACCCCGGCGATGAAGCTGATCCCGAGTCCCAGACCGAACGCGGGCCAAAATTTAATGACCCCGCCCAAATCCGCATCCCGATGACGCTTGATCGCCGCGAAGATCGTGCTCAGCCCGATCAGCATGATCAGATAGCCGATCACCATGCCATAGCGCATCATCGTATGGCCGCTCATGGACACGGTGATCCAGGACATCGGCACACCGACGAGCAGACCGGCAACGACACCGTAGGACAGCACTTTTTTCAACATCGATCTCTCCCGATGACTTATCCGGCCGTCATCCAGCCCGAATCCGTCGCGCAAATCCATCGTACAAAAGGGTGATTGGCCCAAAATCACCCTCTCGTTGCTGCGAATCAGGACACGATGCCCAGTTCACGCGCCTTCTTCACGGCATCGGTGCGCCGCTTCGCGCCGAGTTTCTCGAATAGCCGCGCCGCATGCGTCTTCACTGTGTTGGGAGAAACCTTGAGGCGCGCAGCGATTTCCTTGTTGGACCGGCCGGCGGCGATCTCCTCCAGCACCGTCATTTCGCTGGCGCTGATCCCAAGCGCTGCCCGGGCCTTGGGATTGCCGTCGAAATTCCCGGGCGGCGGCGGGGCTCTGAAGACCCGCGCCCCAACCAACAGACCGAGCGCAAGAAAGGCCGCCGCGATCAAAAATATATAGATGTCGCCGGAGTGCACCCGCACCAGCCGCAGGTAATCCAGCCATTGCAGACCCAAGGTCCCGGCCGCCAGCAACGCACCATAGATTGCAGCCCGCTTCCACATCGCTCCCTCCCGATGCATCCCTCGCAAATCTTAACTCCTTGGCAGGCGGCCCGTCCGTCGCTCAGAGTCACTGCTGTGAGCGAACCCCACGCCGCACATCCGCTCCGACTTTGATCGGCGCGCTCTCCGGTATGACCTGCTGGGCGATCAGCCCGACGATCACGCCGCCGATCATGTACCACGCCGGCGCCAGCGGATTGCCGGTCAGGCGCGTGAGCCATGCCACGATGAATTGCGCCGATCCGCCGAAGATGGAAATCGACAACGCATAGATGATGCCAAACGCGCCTGAGCGAACCCGATGCGGCAGCGATTCGTTGACCGCGATCAGCGACGCGGAAGCGGACAGCGTCGAGGCGCAGGCCAGGACCGCGCAGGCGACGTACAGCGCGGAACTGCTGCGCACGCGTTCGAGCAACATGAAGCACGGAAAGACCGCGAGCGCCAGGCACAGCCAGGGGATGATCATCACGCGTTTGCGTCCGACCCTATCCGAAAGCCAGCCTCCCAACGGATCGCATATGACGCCGCACAGGCCGACGACGGCGGTCGCGCCGAAGGCGATTCTCGCCGGCATCCCCAGGGTGGAATTGGCATAGGTGGTCATGTAATTGAGCAGGTAGCTGGTGGTCGTTCCGGAGGCCAGCAAGGCCAAGCCCGCCGCGGCGACGCGAGAGTAGCTGCGTATGGTCGGCACATCGCGCGCATCGTGCAGCGGCTGCAGTGTCTCGGCGAGCGTCCGGCGCAGCAGCACGCCGAACGGAACGATCACCGCGCCGGCGAGCAGCGCCACGCGCCAGCCCCAGCTGTCCAGCGCGGCGGGATCCAAGATGCTGGCAAGGCCCACGCCCACCACGCCGGCGACCATCACGGCAACATCGGCGCTGGTTGCCTGCAGTGAAATATAGAACCCGCGGCGCAACGGCGGCGCCGCCTCCATCAAGAACGCGGTGCTTGGTCCGACTTCGCCTCCCAGCGCGAAACCTTGAATGAGCCTGAAGCAAATCGCCAGGATGGGCGCGGCAATCCCGATGGACGCGTAGGTGGGTATCAGCGGCAAGCCAGTCACACCGATGCCGATCAAGGTGAATGAGGCGATCATGGCCGGCTTGCGGCCTATGCGATCGCCGAGCCTTCCCAATACGAAGGCGCCGAGAGGTCGCGTGAGAAATCCGGCGCCGAAAGTGGCCAGCGATGCCAGCAAGCTGGTGCCGGGAGTATCGGAAGGAAAAAATGCACGGCCGATCTGCGCGGCGAAAAATGCATAGGTGACGAAATCGTAGAACTCGATGGCGTTGCCGAGGGCGACCGCGATGACATGTCGGACCGGCAATCCCGTCGGCGTGATGGTACTGATGCGATTCTCGGCGCAGCGCTGTGGTGGCGCACTATGGCGGTTATATCCGCGTTTTAACAGGCCAGTTGCGTTCGCTGCAACCGGGCCGAGGCGCCACCGTGCTCGGGCCTGATTTTATTCGCGGCGCCGCGTAACTCTGGCGCCCGAGCGGTGTTGTTTAACCATGCTGCGAAAAGGAACAGCACGTGCAATCCCCCGCTAAGAAAATCACCCTCATAGGCTTGACGGTGATCTCGCTGGTCCCGATATTCATGCTCGGATTCTTCGGCGCCATGCGGCTGCACTTTCATCCTTCGCCTCCGAAGCCAACCTATGCCCAACCGACCAGCGCGCTGGAGGCGCAGCGCCAGGACGTCCACTATTTCCGCCTGCTCATCGCAATGGACCGCTCATTCCCCCCGGCCGGCCGCACGGAAGCCAATGGACGCGTCGATGCACTCGAGGCACTTGGCATGGTGCTCGATCCGCCGCATTTTCGCGTGTTGCTGATGCAGATCGATGCTTTGGCCGACAACGGTCATTCCTGGGTCGAGCGCGCGGCCGGTGCCGAAATTTTGGAGCTTCCCGTACGCGTGGCCGCATTTTCCGATGGCTTTTACGTCATGCGCGCGACCGAGAACAACGCCGATCTCTTGGGCGGCCGGGTGACGGCAATTGACGGTCAATCCATCGATGCGGTGATCAGTAGACTCGAGCAGTTGCGCGGCGGCACCTTAAGCTGGCGGCGCTTGCATGCGTCGCAGTATCTGACGCAGCAGGACTTGTTGTTCGGCATCGGCGTGGCGCCGGACTTGCAACATTCGAGTTGGACGGTGGAAACCCCCGCCGGCGCGACAATCACCCGAAGGCTGGACGCCTATGCCCCGCCGGCGGGCGAGCCGAAGGTGCCCGCGGAACGCTGGTTGTCGAGCGAGCCTTCGGCGGGCCTGGGCCCGTCCTGGCGTGCATTTGAACCCGATCACCCGCTGCCAATCTCGTTGACGGATTTTGATCGAGCGTTTCGAAGTCTGCGCCTGCCGGGAAGCTGTAGCCAATTCGTTCAGCTGAAGTCCAACGTCGACCAGGGCGGCCAAAGCATCAAGGATTTTTTGTCAGCCACCCAACATGACTTACGCAGGTCTCAACCCTGCAATGTGATTTTCGACCTGCGCTACGACGGCGGCGGCGACTACATGAACACCTATGACTTTGCGCGCGAGCTGCCAAAACTGGTCCCTCCGGGGGGTAGGGTCATGGTGCTCACGGGACCTGCGACCTTCTCCGCCGGAATTTCCACCGCGGTTTTTGTAAAACACGCCGCCGGCGAGCGGGTCGTGATCGTTGGCGAGCCGGTGGGCGATCGACTGCAGTTTTATTCCGAAGGGGGGCAGGGCTGCCTGCCCCATGACCCGCTGTGCGTTGTCTACCAGACGGGCAAACACGATTATCAACATCCCTGCGACGATTGGAGAGCATGCTTTTGGCTGAACTATTTCTTCGAGCTTCGAGTCAAGTCGCTCGAGCCGGACGTGGTCGTCCCTTTGAGTTTCAAAGACTGGCGCGCGGGGGTGGACCCGGTGCTCGATCGGGCGATGAGCCTTGCGCTACCGTCAAGCCAAGCCGTTCACCCGCCGGGCAACGCCGGCGCCGATCCGATGCGACAATAATTCAGTCAGTCCGCGCGCCAGTGAGGCGGATATAACTCGCGCAGGCGCGACAGATCGGCGGCCGTCAGCGGAAACATCCGCGGCGAGTCCGACGAAAAGGCCGCCGGCCGGCACGGGGCGGGGCGACCGCACATCAGCATCGCCGGATCCGAATTGTGCGAAAGACCCAGCGCATGACCGAGCTCGTGCGCGATCACGTTCGGCAAGACATTGGGCAGGTTCAGCGGCCGGCTCGCCCCATTTTTTATGGCGATGAGCGTTCGATCGCCGATGCGGGCGGTAAAGGAAACGAATTCCGCGTCGGAAAGCACGATCAAGAGATCGCCGCCGAAAGATGCGAAGGCATCGGCGTACCGCGACGAACCGCTCAGCGCGGAATCTGAAAGTTCGCGAAGGATTTCATCAGGCACGCTGCCGTCGACCCGAGTGGCCTTGCCGAATCGAAACGTCGTCGGCAGCGAGGCGAGGGTGCGATTCCAAAACTCCAGCGCCTCGCGTACCGCCGGCAGGCGCGGATCATCCTCGCGGCCGACGATCGTGACGGTCGGCACGGCGCGCCATGGCGGCCCGCTCCGTTGCCACGGCGCGCCGACCGCGGCGAGCAAGCACGGCATGGCGAGAAGCAGCATTAGAAGGCGGCGTCGGTTCAATTCGCTGGCATACTCATGTTTGATCGGCGGCACGATGATATCGCGATGCATCGAATCCGGAGGCAATTCCATGGCTCAGACAATATTCATTACCGGCAGTTCGACCGGCCTAGGCCGGGCCACGGCGCTGCTTTTCGCCCGCAAGGGGTGGCAGGTCATCGCAACCATGCGCGACCCATCCAAGGAGCAGGAGCTGCAGGACGTGCCGGGGGTGAGGGTGTTGCCTCTCGATGTGACGCAGCCTGCACAGATTGCGCAAGCCTCGAAGCGGGCGCTCGAGCTCGGCCCGGTGGATGTGCTTTTCAACAATGCCGGCTACGGACTCGCCGGTCCTTTCGAGGCCGCGACGGATGCGCAACTGACCGCCGAGATCAATGCCAATCTACTCGGCGTGATGCGGGTGACACAGGCGTTCTTGCCGGCGATGCGCGAACGCGCCTCGGGCTGCATCATCACCACGACCTCGATCGGCGGCCTGGTCGCTTTCCCGTTCAACAGCGTTTATCACGCCACCAAATGGGGTCTCGAGGGCTGGAGCGAGAGCCTGGCGTTCGAACTTGGGCAATTCGGCATCAAGGTCAAGACCGTCGCGCCGGGCGGAATTCGCACCGATTTTGCGACGCGTTCCTTGGTGCTCACGCAACACCCCGCTTATGCGGCGGCGCTAGCGAAAACAATGAAGACCTTCATGGATCCGAAGCGCCGCGAGAAAGGTTCGAGCGCCGAACAAATCGCGGAGACGGTGTGGGAGGCAGCCACCGACAACAAGGAGCAGGTGACCTATGTTGCCGGCCTCGATGCCAAGGAAACCTACGGCCAGCGCCTCGCGCTCGGGGTGGAAAAATTCCGCCGCGCCATCGGCGAGACCTTCCTCGGTTAGCTTGGCTTCAGTGCGCGGCGATCAGCGCCGCCGCCCCGGCCATCATGGTCGCGCCGGTGCGATTGACGATCTTTACCGCCTTGCGGCTGGTGAGCAAGCGTCGGGCGCGCACCGCGAGCAGCGCCCATGCCAGATCAACCGACATCAGCACCAGCAGCGTGACGGCGGTCAGCGCGATCCAGGCAGCGGTGCCGACCCGGTCCAGGTCGACGATGGTGGGCAGCAGCGCCAGATAGAACACCATGATCTTGGGATTTCCGAGCGTTACCGCGAGTCCCGCGCCGAACAGGCGCCAGGGCGACCGGCCCGACGGCAGCTCGTCCTTGGAAACCTGAGCCGGCCCAAACCACATCTTCCACGCGAGAAACAACAAATATGCGACGCCGGCAAACTTGATCGCCACGAACACCATCCCGAGCGTGCGCGCCGCCACCGCGAGACCCGCCACGGCACATGTGAGCCAGAGCGCTTCGCCCAGCCACATGGCCGCCAAAAACGGCAGCACGGAGCGAAGTCCGCCGGTGAGAACCCGCGCCACCAGCGCCGCCACGCTCGGTCCGGGAGACCCCGCGGCAACGGCCAGCGCCAGGGCAAACACCAGCAGATTCGCGGCTGTCATGGGTGTCTCGATTTCAGGCGCGCGGGCGCAGCTCATCTGGCCACCGGCAGATCGACGTAGCTCGCGGCGTCGGCTTTGTGGAACACACGCTGCGTGGCCTTGACGTAGTCCGCCGGCTTGGCGAAGAAAATATTCGGCACGAAGCTTTGCGGGTTGCGGTCGTAAAGCGGAAACCAACTCGATTGAACCTGGACCATGATGCGATGTCCGGGCAAAAACACATGGTCCGCGTTGGGCAGCTTGAGTGTGTAGCCGATGACTTTGCCGGCGGGAATGGCCGAGGGTTTTGCCGGATCGTCTCGATAGCGGCCGCGCATGATGTCCATGGCGACGGGCAATTCATAGCTCCCCATCTCCACGTCGCCGGGAACTTCGTCCGGGTAGACATCGATGAGCTTGACCACCCAGTCGACGTCGGTTCCGCTGGTCGAGGCGAACAGATGCGCCACGGGTTGACCGGCGATGCGCAGCGGCGCGGTCAAGACGTCGGAGGTGTACGTCAGAACATCGGTGCGATCCGCCGCGAAGCGCTGATCATCGACCAGCCATCGCCGCCAGCTTGAATCCGAGGCGTAGGTGGGACGGATGGGCCGCGGCCGGTAAGTGACCGGCTTCGCCGGATCCGAAACGTATTCATCGAATGCGGGGCCCGCGGACGGCTTGTCGAAGCTCAACTTGGCGCCGGGCGCCAGGTATAGCGGCGCGGACTTGAAGGGGCAGCCGCTCGCGCAGGACTGAGGCCATTGATCGTAGCGCCGCCAGACGTTGGCGCCCGTCTCGAACGCGGTGACCGCCGCGATATCCGCCTTCGGAGCGCCATCCTTGAGATGCGAATCAAAGAAGGGCAGCAATACATGCAGACGAAACCAACGGCCGGTGTCGCCGTCAAATTTGATCGCGCCCAGCGAGGAGCCGTCGCCGTTGCCGCCGCCGTGGCGCCACGGGCCGATCACCAGGTAGGAATTGTCGTGTCCCGCTCCGGACTGCGCGCGCGTCGCTGCAAAGGCCGCAGTGGCGCCGTAGATGTCCTCTTGGTCCCATTGGCTGTGCACATAGAGCGTCGGTACGGTGAGAGGCCGCGCAGCGAGAATTTTGTCCACGGCCTGTTCGCTCCAATAGCTATCGTAGGCGGGATGCTGGGTCAGGCGCTGCCAGAAAGGCAAATGATCCATGTTCATCTCTTTGCCGAGCGCTCCCGCGGAACCGATGGCCAGCCACGTGTCATAAGCGTCGTAGCGCGGCGCGATCCACTTGTCCTCCGAATCCTTGCTCGCGGTTTGCGCATAGATGTAATCGGCATAGGTTTGACGAAGGGCACCATTGTGAAACCAGTCATCGCCCTTCCACGTGTCCACCATCGGATTGAACGGCGCCGCCGCCTTCAATGCCGGATGCGGATTGACCAGGCTCATGAGCACGGTGAAGCCGTCATAGCTGGTGCCCATGGTGCCGACTTTACCGTTCGATTCCGGCACGTTTTTCACCAGCCAATCAATCGTATCGTAGGCATCGGTGGAATGATCCACCGGCGTGTGATTCAAATCGCCCGACAGCGGCCGATTCATCACATAGTCGCCTTCGGATTTGTATTTCCCGCGCACATCCTGGGCCACGATGATGTAGCCGGCGTCGGCGAGCTCGCCGTAGCTCAAGGGCAAAATCAAGGCGCGGCGCGGACTGTCCGAGCCGCTGGCGAATTTGCTGGCGTTGTATGGCGTGCGGTCGAGAATCATGGGTGCGCGCGCCGCGCCCTTGGGAATGATGATGACGGTGTGCAGTTTGACCCCGTCGCGCATCGGAATCATGACCTCGCGCTTGAGGTAGTCGTCGGCGCCTGTCGGGATTTTGAAATCCGCGGGAATATCGCCGCCTGCCGGCGGGACGGGCGTGGGATTTGCGAAGGCGGCGGGACCGCTGAGCCACAAGGCGGCCATCGCGGCAAAGAAAATCTGGATTTGCTTTGAATGCATGATGTGTTCCCAGGTGTGCAACATGGGTGACTCAGGCTTGACGCAATCCCGGCGCCAGGGCAGGCGCGGCGTCCGAAACGTACGCGGTTTTGATGCCGATGAAGGTGCTGCGCCCGGAGGTCCGATAGCTGCCCTCGGTCATCTCGAAGGCGATATCAGGTCCCAGGCCGTCGAATTGTTCGAGCACCAGATCGAATCCGGCGTCACGTATCGCTTGCAGCAGGTATTCGCGCTGTATCCAAAACGACTGTCTGTTGTTCCAGGATGCCCAACGGCGGTTCTCGCGGTCGAGAAACGCCCGTTGGGTGCGAAACTCCGGCAGCCAACGGCCGGGCAACCCCTCATGCTTGGTCAGAAACGACAGCTTGTGGGTGGTGGTCCCGGTGTTCTTGAGCGGCAAGACCCTGGCCAGCGCGCGACGAAACCGGCGCGGCTGAATGAAGCTTGGCGAGTCCTTCGCCTCGGAGAAATGCGTTTGCAGGATCAACAGGCGTTTCGTCACTCGCGACAATAGATTGAGGAACTCGCGCGGCTTGTCCAAATGGTAGAAAAGTCCGCAGCAGAACACCGCATCGAAGCTGCCGTGCGCGCCGATATTCCACACATCGTCGCGGACGAATTCCAAGTTTGGCAAATCGACTTTCGACTGAACGTAGCGGCAGGCCTCGATGTTCAATTCGCGGACGTCGATTCCCAACGCCTGCAGGCCCAGGCGCGCGAATTCGACCGTGTAGCCGCCCTCGAGACAGCCCGAGTCGGCAATGCGCAGATGCCGCTTATCGCCCGGGAAAGTTGCATCCAAGAGGCGTTTTGCCGCGAGAAACCACGGATGCAGGTCCATCGAATAACCGGCGTCGGGCTTGGTGTAGGAGCCGTCGTCCAATCGAATGTTATGTGAAGTGAAGCTGACCGGCATTCCCGCTCCTGGCAAATCTTCGCGCGAATCTTAACCCCTTTTCCCGCGGGGCATCGATTCAGGTGGGAGCACCCCAACAGGAGATCCCCATGAAATACGTTGCCATTGGAATCGCGCTGATCGGCCTAGGAGTATTTGGCGTGCGGACCGACGCCCATGCGACTGGGAGGCTCGCGGATGTGCAGATCATCGACCGCGACACCGGCGGCGTGCTGCCGATGTATCGAAGCCGCGGAGAATATTGGGTCGCGGGCAGGCCCGGCGCCCGCTATTCGATCATGATTCAAAATCACCGCGGCGAACGCGTGCTGGCGGTAACCGCCGTGGATGGCATCAATGTCATCAGCGGGGAAAGCGCAGCGTGGGGCCAGAGCGGCTATGTCTTCAACCCGGGGGAATGCTATGAAATCGCCGGGTGGCGCAAGAGCAATGCGGAAATCGCCGCGTTCAATTTTACCGCCGCGGGCAATTCCTACGCGCAACGAACCGGACGTCCCGCCAACGTCGGGGTCATTGGCGTTGCTCTGTTTCTCGAGCGTCCGGCACGAGTACAAAGCTATGAAGCCTTCGATCGGCGCTCCGAGGAGTCGGGATACGCGCAAAATCGGATCGAAGGTGCCGCCGATGGCGCGCGCCGCGCCGCGCCGCCCAGCCCTGAAGCGGGAGCCTCCGCGCCCAGGCTGGCGCAAGTCACGCCTTCTGAGCCGTCTCCGTATAGCGCGCCGGCGCCGAAGCTCGGTACCGGGCATGGGGTACGCGAAACCTCCCATGTGCAGGACACCACGTTCGACCGCCTGTCGAGCACGCCCAACGAACTCATCAAAATTCGCTACGACAGCTACGAGAATCTGGTGGCGATGGGCGTGGTACCCGCCCGCCCGGAATGGCAACGCCTCAATCCTTTCCCCGATTCACCCATGCAAAGATATGTACCGGACCCGCCGGGCGGCTGATAATGGAGTGAATGGGGCTGGCGCAAGAGACCGACGAGAATTTGATGTTGCGCTTCGGGCGCGGCGAGGCCGCCGCGTTCGAATTCCTGTATCGGCGGCATGAGTCACGGGTCTTTCGCTATCTGCGCCGCGCCGTGAACAATGAGGCCGCCGCCAATGATCTGATGCAGGAGGTCTGGTTTGCGGTCGTACGCGGCGCTGCAAATTATCAGCCGACCGCAAAATTCACGACGTGGCTGTTCACCATTGCGCATCACCGCACGGTCGACATGATTCGCGCCCATCCGCGGCTGCAAAGCCTCGACGGCGGCGACGATAAGGATCCGGAAGGGTTGAGTCCGTTGGAACGGCTGGCCGATGCGGCGAAACTCGAGCCGCCGGCGCAGGTCCAAACTCAGGACGAGGCGGCGGCGTTGCTGAGCGCCGTCGCGCAGTTGCCGCCGGAGCAGCGCACCGCGTTTCTGCTCCAGGCCGAGGGCGATCTCAGCGTGGAGGAGATCGCCGCGGCGACCGGTTCGAGCTTCGAAACGGTCAAGAGCCGGCTGCGCTACGCCCGCGCCAAGCTGCGCCAGATGCTGTGGGAATACGCATGACCCCGAATGACGACAGTCGAGACGAGGAATTGCTGACGCGCTACCGGCAGGCAGCCGCGGATGCCGCCGGCCCCAGCGATGCCGTACGCGATGCGATCCTGGCCGAAAGCCGCCGCGTCGCCGAGGAGCTAGCGAAGCGCGCGCCGCGGCAGATCGTCGATCCAGCGCTGCCCGCCGCCAACGATGCGCGCTGGAAAATCACGGCGTTCGGCACCATCGGCGCGGCACTGCTGGCGGGGTTGCTTTTCGCGCCGCGCTATTGGGAAAACCCGCCCCGCGCCGGGAAACGTACGGCGTCGATGTCTGCGCCTGAGGCGGATGCAGAGACCAAGGCAAAGGCCGAGCCGCCGCAGTTGGCGGCGGACCAACCCTCCGCCGTGTCATCTTATGCGGCGCCGGCGCGGTCGAAATCCGCGGGCGCGCCTGCGCTGAATCTGGCCGCACCCGCACCCGCACCCGCGCCCGCCGCGCCGCCCAGCGTGGCGCAGAACACTGGTACGCCTCAACCCGCTCGACTTTCCGCTCGCGCCGGCCACCGCAACTCGCTGCCATGAACGCGGATCGCGCCGCTCGCGCCGACAGCGCGCTCCAGCCGGCGACTTTGCAAACGGCCGTCGCGCAGGGCGACGCGGCACGGGCCGCGTCATTGCTGGACCAAGGAGCCCTGATCGATGCCCGGGACGAGGCCGGCCGCACGCCGCTGATGCTGGCCGTGACCGAAAACCGGATCGAGATTGTCCGCTTGCTGCTCGCGCGCGGCGCCGACCCGAATGCCGCCGACAACGCCGGTCACACACCCTTGCAGCTGGCCACGAAACGCAACTTGCAGGAAGTCGCGGCGTTGTTGCAGCGAGCCGGCGCCCGCTAGGAGCGCTGGGCTCCTAGGCGCTGCTCACTGAACGAATGCGCGCCTGTGACTGCAACGCCCACCAGCTCTCGACCTGAGCGCTGATCCCGGCGAGATCGAGTCCCGCCCGGGCAAGGCAGGTGTCGCGCGTGCCGTGCTCGATGAAGCGATCGGGTATTCCAATATGCAGCGTGGGCAGCTGCAATCCGGCCGCCGCGAGCAACTCGCTCACCCCCGAGCCGGCGCCGCCGATGACGGCGTTTTCCTCGACGGTGATGAGCGCGCGATGACGCGCGGCCACCGAGACGATCATTTTTTCATCGAGCGGCTTGACGAAGCGCATGTTGACGATGGTTGCATCCAGGCGCTCCGCTATTTTTTGCGCCGAGTCGACCAGAGCGCCGAATGCGAGAATTGCCAGACCGCTGCGTCCTTCGCGGCGCAGTTGCGCGACGCCCAGCGGCAGCGCCGTCATCTCGGCGGCAATCGGCACGCCGGGTCCGGTGCCGCGCGGATAGCGAATTGCCGACGGCGAGTTCAAGGTGGTGCCGGTATACAGCATCTGGCGGCACTCGTTCTCGTCCGCCGGCGCCATGACCACCATGTTGGGAATGCAGCGCAGGAACGAGAGGTCGTAGCTGCCTTGATGCGTGGCGCCGTCGCTGCCGACGAGGCCGGCGCGGTCGATGGCGAATATCACCGGCAAGTTCTGCAGCGCGACATCGTGAATGAGCTGATCGTACGCGCGCTGCAAGAAAGTCGAATAGATTGCGACGACCGGCTTCAAGCCTTCGACCGCCATGCCGGCCGCCAGGGTCACCGCATGCTGCTCGGCGATCGCAACGTCGAAGTAGCGCGCGGGAAATCGCTTCGAATATTCCACCAGTCCCGAGCCTTCGCGCATGGCGGGCGTGATGCCGACGATCGCGGGGTCGCGCTCCGCCATGTCGCACAGCCACTTGCCGAATATCTGCGAATAAGTGGGACCGCTGCTCGCTTCCTTGAAGATCATGCCGCTGGCGGGGTCGAACGGACCGGGTCCGTGCCATTTGATCGGGTCGGCTTCCGCCGGCGCATAGCCTTTGCCCTTGCGCGTCACCACGTGCAGGAACTGGGGGCCGCGCAGCTTTTGCAGATTGCGCAAGGTGTTGACCAGCGCCTTGACGTCGTGCCCATCGATGGGGCCGATGTAATTGAATCCCATTTCTTCGAACAGAGTTCCCGGGAGCACCATGCCTTTCAAATGTTCCTCGGAACGCCGCGCGAGTTCCCACACGGTCGGCATTTGGCGCAACACCTTCTTGCCGCTCTCGCGCAGGTGCGAATACATGCGGCCCGAGAGCGCGCGCGCCAGATAATTCGACAGCGCGCCCACGTTTTCCGAGATCGACATATCGTTGTCGTTGAGCACGATCAATAGATTCGCGGGAAGCGAGCCGGCGTGATTCAGCGCTTCGAAGGCCATGCCGGCGGTGAGCGCACCGTCGCCAATGATGGCTACAACCTTGCGGTCCTCGCCGCGTTGCGCAGCCGCGACGGCCATGCCCAATGCGGCGCTGATCGAAGTGCTCGAGTGGCCCACGCCGAAAGTGTCGTATTCGCTCTCGCTGCGCGTCGGAAACGGCGCGAGTCCCGCGTCCTGCTTAATGGTGTGCAGTTTCTCGCGGCGCCCCGTCAATACCTTGTGGGGATAGGCCTGATGTCCAACGTCCCAAACGAGGCGATCGTCGGGAGTATTGAAAACATAATGCAGCGCGATCGTAAGTTCTACCGTGCCCAACCCGGCTGCGAAATGGCCGCCCCGCGTGGCGACGCTGTGAATCAGGAATTGGCGCAATTCGTGCGCCAACTCGGTCAATTTTGACGCCGGCAGCTTGCGCAGATCCGCGGGTAGGGCGATGGTTTCGAGCAGCGGATAGCCGGCGGGCGGGACGTCCATAGCGTCGCAGTTTATACTGCCCGCCCCCGATAGTGGCAATGGACTGCAAGCGATGTTGCGGATTTGCACCAGTCCCAACCGGCTGACATGATGCTATTTTTGCGGGTTTCCGAGATACTGCCAGCATGGATTCCGTCAGTTCCGATGAGGTCTACCAGGATCAGATTTTGCCGCATGTTTCGCGCACTTTTGCGTTGACCATTCCGCAACTGCCGCCTGCCTTGAGCATTCCCGTGACCAGCGCATATCTGCTGTGCAGAATTGCCGATACCATCGAGGACGAGCCGGCGCTTTCCGCGCCCGAAACGCTGGCTTTCCTACAGCGTTTCAGCGCCGCCGTGGGCGGAAACGCCGAACCTGGCGCCCTGGCGCGCGATTTGGAGCACCGCCTCTCGGAGCGCACATTGCCGACAGAGCGCGATTTGGTGAGCAATATGGATCGCGTCATTCGGGTAACCGCCAGCTTGGGCGCCGCGCAACGCGCCGCCATCGGCCGCTGCGTGGAGCTCATGTGCTACGGCATGCCGCGCTTCCAGTTCAACGCCAGCGTCAAAGGGCTGCCCCGCTCCAGCGATCTGGACGACTATTGCTATTTCGTGGCCGGGGTCGTGGGCGAGATGCTGACCGAGCTGTTCTGCGACTATTCGGCCGATATTGCGCGTCAGCGGGCCGGCTTGAGCGCGCTCGCCGCTTCCTTTGCCCAGGGTCTGCAGATGACGAATATCCTCAAGGATATCTGGGAGGACCGCAGCCGCGGCGCCTGCTGGTTGCCGCAGGAGGTCTTCTCCCGTCAGGGTGTCGACCTTGCGAATGTTTCCGGCGAAACGGCCGATCCGCGCTTCAAGGCGGGAATCATCGAATTGGTCGCCGTTGCCCATGCGCACCTGCGCAATGCGCTGGATTACACATTGTTAATTCCGGCCAAGGAGAAGGGGATCCGCCGCTTCTGCCTGTGGGCGATCGGCCTTGCGGTCTTGACGTTGCGTAAAATCGCGCGTAACCCCGGCTTTACGGCCGGCGCGCAAGTAAAAGTGACGAGAACCGCCGTCAGCATGACCATGCTCATGACCAACACCTTCATCGGCAGCGATTGGATGCTCAAGCGCCTATTCGCCCGCGCGGCGCACGGCTTGCCGCTCGCGCGTCTTCCGGAGCCGCGCTGGCCGCGAGCCGCGGCGGTGCCCATCGAGCACGAGTCCGAAGGCGAACAAGGGCGCGAACTGCGGCGCTACGGGAGTTCGGGGTCGTGAATCGAACCGCGCCGAAGACCACTCCGTTTCCAGCGGAGCAGCCGGACGCGCACAGCGATATTGTCGCGCGCTCACTGAAGCGGGTCGCCGACGCATCGCCGCTCGATCGCGCCATTGCCGCGGCGCGCGATGCGCTCATTGCGCAGCAAAACGATCAAGGCTACTGGCTCTACGAACTCGAAGCGGATTGCACCATTCCCGCGGAGTACATCATGATGATGCACTTCCTCGATGAGATCGACGCGCCGCTCCAGTCGAAGATCGCCAATCATCTGCGGGCACGGCAAGCGGAGCACGGCGGCTGGCCGCTCTACCACAACGGCGAATTGGATCTGAGCTGCACGGTCAAAGCGTACTACGCACTGAAACTCGCCGGCGACGATCCGCAGGCGCCTCACATGCGAAGGGCGCGCGCCGCGATATTGGAGCGCGGCGGCGCCGCGCGGACCAATGTATTCACGCGCATCGCGCTTGCGCTGTTCGGCGAGCTGCCTTGGCGCGGCGTGCCGTATATACCCGTGGAAATCATGTTGCTGCCGAAATGGTTCCCGTTTCACATCGACAAAGTCTCCTATTGGTCGCGCACCGTGATGGTGCCCTTGTTCATTCTTTGTACCCGCAAACCGAAGGCCAGGAATCCGCGCAACATCGGCATCCGCGAGCTGTATACGACGCCGCCCGAGAAAGAACGCCATTACTTCAGGCGCGCCGGCCTGCTCGCGAAGGCGTTCCTGCTGTTCGACCATATCGGCCGCATGATCGACCCGCTGGTTCCCAAGGCCATGCGCGAACGCGCGACGCGCCGCGCCGAGAAATGGTTCATCGAGCGGCTGAATGGCGAGGACGGCCTGGGCGCCATTTTCCCCGCCATGGTCAATGCCCTGGAAGCCATGGCGATCCTGGGTTACCCGGCCGACGACCCGCGGCGCGTCACCGCGAAGCGCGCCTTGCAAAAGCTTCTGGTGGTCGGCCCCTCGAGCGCTTACTGTCAACCGTGCGTCTCGCCGGTTTGGGATACCGCGCTTGCCGCGCTCGCCATGCAGGAAGCCGGCGACGAAACCGCGCACCAGGCAGCGACGCGCGCACTCGATTGGCTCAAGACGAAACAGTTGCTCGATGAACCCGGCGACTGGCGGGTCCGGCGGCCGCATCTGGCCGGCGGCGGATGGGCATTTCAATTCGCGAACGATTTCTATCCTGATCTCGACGATACCGCCGTGGTGGCCTGGGCCATGCACCAGGCGCGCGACTCGTCGCGTTATTCCGAAAGCGTGCGCCGCGCGCTCGACTGGCTGGTGGGGATGCAAAGCCGCGACGGTGGATTCGCAGCCTTCGACGCGGACAATACCAGCTACTATTTGAACAAGATTCCGTTCGCCGATCACGGCGCGCTCCTGGATCCGCCCACCAGCGATGTGACGGCGCGAGTGGTCACCGTTCTCGCGCGCATCGGCAGACCCCAAGACAAGGCGGCGCTGACGCGTGCAATCGCCTTTCTGCGCAAACAACAAGAGGCCGATGGCTCGTGGTTCGGCCGTTGGGGCACGAATTATGTTTACGGCACCTGGTCGGTGCTCATGTCGTTGGCCCAGGCACGCGTTGCTGCCGATGATCCGATGGTGCGACGCGCGGTCGCCTGGCTGGTACGAGAGCAAAATGCGGACGGCGGCTGGGGCGAGAGCAACGACAGCTATGCACTGCAGGCGCGCCTCCCCGAAGATTTCGGCAGCACGCCCTACCAAACCGCATGGGCCCTGCTGGGACTGTTGTCGGCCGGAGAAGCCGGATCCGATGCGGCGCGGCGCGGGGCGGAATACTTGCTGCATACGCGGCAGCCGGACGGCCTTTGGAATCATCCCAGCTACACCGCGCCGGGATTCCCGCGGGTGTTTTACCTGCGCTACCACGGCTATTCGGCCTATTTCCCGTTGTGGGCGCTGGCCGCGTACCGGAGCCTGACGCGGCGCGGAATCGCTCATTGAGCCCAGGGTCCCATCATTGAACTCAGTGGGCGTCGTCGCGGCGCTCGCATCGGAAGCGCGTGCGTTGGGCCCCTCGATGCCGCGCGGCGGCGACCCGCCCTTGAGCGAACTCGCCTCGCTCGGCGAGGGATCGCTGCTCGCCTTGAGCGGCATAGGCCGCGACGCCGCGACCGCGTCGGCCCAGGCGCTGGTTGATGCCGGAGTCTCCGCGCTCATGACCTTCGGCATGGCCGGCGGTCTCGACCCTTCGCTCGAGACCGGAAGCGTTGTCATACCGTGCGAAGTGCTTTCAGCCGACGGCGCCCGCTACGCTGCCTGCCGCGCGTGGCGCGAACAGCTGGCCGCGAGTCTCGCTCCGCTGTGCACGGTGACCCAGGGCTGCCTGCTCACCAGCACGCTGGCGATCGAGACGCCGGCGGATAAGGCCGCGGCGTTTCACGCGACGGGGGCGGCCGCCGTCGACATGGAAAGCGCGGCCGTGGCGCAGATCGCCGCGCGACACGATCTTCCCTTCATTGCGGTGCGAGTCATCGTCGACAGCGCCGCGGATGTGCTGCCGCGCGCGGTGGTCGCGGCGAGCACAGCCGGGCGCGTGCGCATCGCGCGTTTGATCGGCGGTTTGATTTTGGCGCCGCGCGAGATCGCTTCCTTGCTGGGGCTCGCGCAACGCTATCGAATCGCGCTGCGCTCGCTGCGCGCCATTGGCGCAAATCTCGCATGAAGGCCCTGGTGAGCGGGGCGACCGGATTCGTCGGCGCGGCAGTCGCCAGGGCGTTGCTGCGCGAACAGTGGCAGGTCCGGGTTCTGGCGCGCCGCGGCTCGGACCGGCGAAACTTGCAAGGTCTCGATGTTGAAATATCCGAGGGCGATCTGAGCGACTCAAGTTCGCTGCAGCGCGCGGCGCAGGGCTGCGAGGGATTGTTTCATGTGGCCGCGGATTATCGCTTGGGGGCGCGCGATCCTGCGGAGCTGTACCGCACCAATGTCGAAGGCACGCGCAATATATTGAATGCGGCGCAGCGCTCAGGCGTGCGGCGAATCGTCTACACCAGCAGCGTCGCGACCATCGGCATTCCGGCCGACGGTACTCCGGGCGATGAACGGAGCGCGAATTCGCTCCAGAACATGATCGGCCACTACAAGCGCTCGAAATACCTGGCGGAAGAGGTCGTGCGTGAAGCCGCGCAGGGCGGCATATCCGTGGTCATCGTCAGTCCTTCCACGCCGGTGGGTCCCGGCGACGTGAAGCCCACGCCCACGGGTCAACTGGTGCTCGACGCCGCCGCTGGGCGAATGCCCGCGTATGTCGATACCGGCTTGAATATCGTGCATGTCGATGACGTTGCCGCCGGACACCTGCTGGCATATGAGCGCGGCAACTCCGGCGAGCGCTATATTTTGGGCGGCCAGGACATGAGTTTGCGGGAGATCCTCGCGGTCATCGCGGCCTTGGAAGGACGCCGCCCTCCGCGCGTACGGCTGCCGTACGGCATGGTTCTGCCCATCGCCTACTTGGCGGAAGGCGTCTCGAGGATTTCGGGCCGCAGCGGGCGCATCACCCTGGAAGGCGTGCGCATGTCGCGCAAGAAGATGTTCTTTTCGAGCGCCAAGGCGCAGCGAGAACTGGGATATCGATGGCGCCCGCCGCTGCAGGCGTTCGAGGATGCGATTCGCTGGTTCCGTGACAACGGATTGCTGAGATAGCCGTTGCCTGACTCTCCCATGAGCAAAGCCGCCGCGATGCCGAAGCATTGATTTTGGTCGATGAGCACGACCGCAGCCTGGGGGTCTTGAGCAAAGCCTTATGTCACGAGGGACGCGGTGTCCTGCACCGCGCCTTTTCATTGCTGATTTTTAATGAGCACGGGGAACTCCTGATCCAGCAGCGCGCCGCTTCCAAGCGGCTGTGGCCGATGTACTGGTCGAACAGCTGCTGCAGCCATCCTCGCGGCGATGAGTCGCTGGAGACGGCCACGCAGCGGCGCCTGTCCGAGGAACTGGGGATTCACTGCCCCCTGCAGTTCTTGTTCAAGTTCCAATACCAGGCGCAATTCGACGCCACCGGCGCGGAGAACGAATTGTGTTCGGTCTACATCGGGCGATGCCGCGAACCGGTCAAGGTGAATTCCGACGAGATCGCCGCCTGGCGCTGGATCAGCCCGGAGGCGCTGCAGAGCGAAATCGGCGCGCAGGGCGGCCGGATTTTTACCCCCTGGTTCATGCTGGAATGGAATCGAATCTGGCGCGACCACCGGCAGGCGGTGCTGGTAATATAGGCATATGGCTATCCCACTCCTGCAAATGTACAAGGTTGCCCGCTATATCGCCGGGCGTAAGTTGCGCGGCGACAAGCGCTATCCGCTGGTGCTCATGTTGGAACCCCTGTTCCAATGCAATTTGGCCTGTGCGGGCTGCGGCAAAATCGATTATCCGAAGGAGATCCTGCAGAAGCGGGTGGGAGTGGAGGAAGCTTTGCGCGCGGTCGACGAATGCGGCGCCCCGATCGTGTCGATACCGGGAGGCGAGCCGCTGATTCACAAGGAAATGCCGCAGATCGTCGCCGGCATCGTGGCGCGCCGCAAATTCGTCTATCTGTGCACCAACGCCATCTTGCTTTCCAAACACATCGACGAATACCAGCCCTCGACCTATTTGACATTTTCGATCCATCTCGACGGCAACAAGGAGCGTCATGATGAATCGGTGTGCCAGGAGGGAGTGTTCGAGAAGGCTGTTGCCGCCATCGAATTGGCGCGCGGCAAAGGCTTTCGCGTCACCGTGAATTGCACGTTGTTCAACGGCGAAGATCCGGACGACGTGGCCGAGTTCTTCGATGCCGCCATGGCGCTGGGCGTCGAAGGGATCACCGTCTCTCCGGGCTACAGCTATCACCACGCCCCGCGTCAGGACGTGTTCCTCGGCCGCAATGCCAGCAAGCAGCTGTTCCGCAATATCTTCAGCCGCAGCCGCCGTCCGTCAGGCAAACCGGCCTGGTCTTTCAATCACTCGGCGCTGTTCCTGGATTTTCTCGCGGGCAACCAAACCTATCAGTGCACGCCGTGGAGCAATCCGACCTACAACGTCTTCGGTTGGCAGAAACCCTGCTACCTGCTGTCCGACGAGGGTTATGCGCCTACTTACAAGGCGCTCATCGAGGACACCGAGTGGGAGAAGTACGGCGTCGGCAAAAATCCGCGCTGCGACAATTGCATGGCGCACTGCGGATTCGAAGGAACCGCCGTCAACGACGCATTCAGCAATCCGGTCAAGGCGCTGTTGACCTCGTTGCGCGGACCGCGCGTGGCGGGGCCCATGGCTCCGGAGCTGCCGTTTGAGTATTCAGACGGCGGCGCACGCTACGCCGCCGTCACCGCGATACCGCTCAGCGACATCAAGCGCGTGAGCCGCAGCCCGTGAACGATTCCGCTGATCGGCGCATCCGCGAAGTGGATGCGGACGATTTCGGCGCCCAGCTAGAAGCGTGGCGGCTGCGCACGGAAGCCGCCCTGGCGGCCCGCCTTCCCGAAGCCGAGGTCGTGCCGTCGCGTTTGCACGAGGCGATGCGCTACAGCGTTCTCGGCGGCGGCAAGCGTATACGCCCGGCTTTGGTATTTGCCACGGCCCGCGCGGTGGGACTCACCGAAGATGAGGTCGAGGCCGCGGCGTGCGCAATCGAACTGGTGCACGTGTATTCGCTGGTGCACGATGACCTGCCCGCCATGGACGACGACGACATGCGCCGCGGCCGGCCGACATGCCACAAAGCGTACGATGAAGCGACCGCGCTGCTGGTCGGCGATTCGCTGCAGCCGCTGGCGTTTCAGCTGCTGGCGCGCGATCCGAAACTGCCGGCATCGCCCGCGATCCGTCTGCGTCTGATCGACATGCTGGCGCAAGCCATCGGCACCTCGGGAATGGCCGGCGGCCAGGCGATCGATCTGGCGGTGCAGGGCAGGCGGCTCGACATCAGCCAGGTCGAAGACATGCATGCGCGCAAGACCGGCGCCGTCATTCGAGCGAGCGTGCTGATGGCCGCGGAATGCGCGCCTCCGCTGGAAGCAAGCCTCTACGGCGCGCTGACGCGGTTTGCCAATGCGGTCGGTCTCGCATTTCAGATCCAGGACGATTTGCTGGATGTCACGGGCGACGCCTCGATGCTGGGCAAAGCCACCGGCGCCGACAGCCAGCGCGCAAAACCGACCCATCCTGCGATCATCGGCATCTCCGCCTCGCAACAGCGCGTCAGGCTCCTGCACAATCAAGCCGTCCAGGCGCTCGCGCCATTCGGCGAACGCGCCGACGAGCTGCGCGCTTTGGCGCACTGGCTCCTGTCGCGGCAGTACTGACAGCCGTATCCAAGTGCGTGCGCTGCTCGCCGCCGGCTTCTTGATTTCGCTCGGAAGCCTGGCCGCGGCGCAAGGCCTCGCCGCCGATACGGCGATCAGGATTCGCGCGCTGGCACCCGCGGACGCCGCTCCGACGCCGCAGGCGGTGGCGAGCGGTTCGCTCGACGATCAGCTGCAGCCGTTCTCGAAAGCGCCGGGGCACACCCGCTGGCGCGACTATTGGCTGAAGCTCACTCCGCATGAGCCCGCCGCCATCGACGGCACGCCGGTACTCGTCATGAATGCCACGCGCGGCCTGCAGGCGCAGCTGCTGGCGTATCGGGAGGGCAAGCCCGTACCGCTGATCCTTGCGGCGAATCTGCCGGCATTTTTGGGCGCGCGCGACATGGTGTTCATCGTTCCGGAGGGCGTGCCGCCGACTCAGCCGTTGTATGCGCACCTCGTCTCCAGCAGCAACGAGCCGCAATATCTCAGCGTTTCCCAGGCTGCGCTGCAAAGCACCCTGGCGCACGGCGCCGAGCGGGCGCGCATGATCGCGCTGACCTTCGGCGCCCTCATGGCCGTATCGCTCGCCGCGCTTCTGATCTGGTTCGTTCTCAAGGACCCGCTCTTCATATTGTACGCAACGATGTTTTCGCTTCAGGCGCTGTACGTGGCCTATCTGTCGGGACAGGGATTCGACTGGCCCGGGCTTTCCTTTGCGGCGCCGCTCGACTCGTTCGCCTGGAATGTCCCCGTGGGGATGAGCGGCGCGGTCGCCTGCCTTTTCACCCGGGAAATCGCGGACCTCAAGCATTTCTCGCCGCGCGTCTATGCGATCTTTGGCTGGCTGGCGGTCGCTTTTGTCATCATCACCGCAGCCAATGCCGCGAAGTTCATCGGCCTGCTGCCGCTCGTCAACCTCGCCGGCAATGTCATGTTCGTGGTCGCGGCGCTTTTCACCGTCGTCGTCTGCGTGCTCGCGTGGCGGCGCGGCAATCGCGCGGCCGGCTGGTTCCTCATCGCATGGGCGCTGCTGGAAGGATTTACGATTGCGGCGGCGCTGCGCTTCCTCATGACTTCATCGGTGGGTTCGGATGCGATGGACTATTACGGACTGCCCTTGTCGATGGTGGCAGCCTCCATCCTGATTGCGCTCGGCGTCGCGGATCGATTGCGCGCGCAGCGTGCGGCCTTGTCCGACGCCGAGCGCCGGGCGCAGACCGACCCTCTGACCGGCGTGCTGAATCGTCGATCGCTGATCGAGCGCCTCGATGCTGCCTGCACCCGGGCCAAGGCGCGCGGCTTGCCGATCGCGCTGTTGTTCATCGATCTTGACCACTTCAAACAGATCAACGACACCTATGGGCACCCGGCGGGCGATGCCTGCCTGCGCGCCATCATCGATCCAATTCATGCCGAGCTGCGCCAATCCGACGTCATCGGCCGATACGGCGGAGAAGAATTCGTCGTGATCTTGAGCAGCGCTGACGCCGCTGCGGCGACACCGATTGCGCAGCGCATCGTGGAGCGGGTGGCCGACCTGCGCGTGTCCGGGTTCGGCGAACCCATCAGCGTGACCTGCAGCATCGGCATTGCCGCGAGCGATACGCTCGGCATTTGGGGCGAGCCGCTGCTGGCGCAGGCCGATGCGGCGGTCTACGTTGCGAAACGCTCCGGGCGCAATCAGATTCATCTCGCTCCGCCGGTGCTCGCCTAGCCGCAGGCTGCGAAAATCGCCTGAGAAAACCGTCCGACGTCGCGCATTGGCGACTCTTATCTTCGCGTTCGATTGCGCCTAAGCTAAGCGTTCAACATATTCACTGCGGGCCGGCGGGCGCCGCAAGGGGATTAACTGGTGCAACGCGGCGCGTTCAGTCACGCAAGACTCATGCGCGAATCCACTCATCGCATCGAAAGCGCTCTGCGCAGCGACGACGCCAGGGAGCACGTGGTCGCCCAGCGCATTCTCGCCACGCCGGGATCTTGGAACGCCTGGGAACTCGAGCACTCCGGCTTGATGCGGCAAGTGGCCGATTTTGTCGTGTTGCGCAATCAAGCCGTGGCCCTGAGGCATGCCGCGCTGCGCCTGATACATGGCAAGGCTCTGTTCGAATATCTGAAGAAGCACAATGTTCGCGGCAGCGCGCGCGCCAAGATACTGGCGCACTTCCATCGGACGCTGCTGTATGAGCACGCGGTGGTGGCCGAGCACGCCGTCTATGTGCGCAAATCTGCGAGCTATCTTTGCGCAAGCCATCTTGGCACCGATCTGGTCCAGGATCCCGCGTTTTTGGATCCAATGGTGCAGTACGAGAGCCTTTTCACCGAGTATTTCGAGTTGTATTGCACGACGCTGCTGCCCAGCGAGAATTCGAATTCCGAAGCGGAGCCGGCGTTGTTGCCTCTGCTCAAACATCAGCTCAATGAGTGGCGGTGGGTGATCTTGAACCCGAAACAGGCGCTCCCGCATTTGCAACGCGAGACCGAGCTGCGCCGGGCGGTGGGCGACACGCAGAAGCTGCGCCTGCTCAAATTTCCCAAGTCCGGCAGCTAAGCGCCGGAAGCGTATCCGGACGGGGAAATGCATTATCATGCGCCCGTTCCCGCGCAAATTAAGCTGCATACGACAATCAAGCTGAATCCGTCCGTGGCTCCCATGCGAATAAGGTTCTCAGGCAACCAATGAGTCCGTCCGTGCTGCAACGCATTGCCAGCGGCGATTCCGCCGCCGTGCGCGAGTGCATAGACCAATACGGTCCTTTGGTGTGGAGTATTGCCCGGCGCCTTTCGCGCACGCCTGCGGATGCAGAGGACGCGACCCAGGAGATCTTCCTGGACATCTGGCGCAGCGCGGGCCGCTTCGATGCCTCGCAGGGATCCGACAAGGTTTTCATCGCGATGATTGCGCGCCGCCGGTTGATCGATCGGTTGCGCAAGACAAGCGCCGAACCGCCGATGGATCCTGTCGAGGTCCTGGAGGCGGTCGCATGGGCCGATCCCGGCACGGCTTCCGAAACCTCGATCGAGGCGCAGCAGGCCGCGCGCGCGCTGGCGGTATTGGGGCCGGAGCAGAGGCAGGTGCTGGAATTGGGGCTATTGCACGGCTTGAGCCAGTCGGAAATAGCCGCGCGGCTCGGCATGCCGCTGGGCACGGTGAAGTCATTCATGCGCAGGGGCCTGATCAAGGTACGTGAATATATGAACGTAGACGCCGAAGGCGTTCTGAGCGAGGGTTGATGTCGGACACGCGTCCCCAAGATCAGCCCGACGAAGCCCTCCTGGATTTGCTCATCAAGCAAGTCACGGAGGGCTTGTCGCCGGCCGAACAGCGGATGCTCGACGCGATGGACAGCGAACGCGCCAGCGCCGCCCTGCGGGATCTGGAGCGCGCGGCGGCGGCGGTCGCCTTGGCCGCCGGCACGGGCGATGAGACCTTGCCCGCCGCGCTCGCCGCGCGGATCACACAGCAGGCGGCCGAACACTTCGCCGCGCCAAACTCCATCGCCGATTTCAATTCGGCGCGGCCGGGGGCGGCGGCCGTTCGTCCGTTGTCCGCACCGGGACGCGGCAAGCGGTTCGGCATGTATGGCTGGTTGGCCGCCGCGGCGTGCTTGGTGCTGGCGATTTTCGGCTGGGAGCGCCCGCCGCTGCCGCCGGTTGCGGTGGTGCAGCCGCCTGCGGTGACTGCGCCGCCTGCGCCGCCCGCGCCGCCGACGCTTGCCGCGCAACGCACGGCGCTGCTCGCGAAAGCAGATACGCTCAAAATTCCACTGGCAGCCGGCAAGGACCCCGCAGCCGCCGGCGTGAGCGGCGATGTGGTATGGGATCCCGCCACGCAACGCGGCTTTTTGCACTTCGCGGGACTGGCGCCCAACGACCCGGCGATGCATCAATATCAACTTTGGATATTCGATGCCGGACGCGATAAGCGCTATCCGGTGGACGGCGGCGTGTTCGATGTGCCGGCGAACCAGAGCGAGGTCATCATTCCGATTCGCGCCGCGCTCATGGTACGCAAGCCCGCGGCTTTCGCGGTGACTCTCGAGAAGCCGGGCGGCGTCGTCGTCTCCGGCCGCGAGCACGTGATCGCGTTGGGAGCGGCGGGTTAGCGGGACAGGCTCCTAGCCCAGCGCCGCCCGGCGATCCTTCACCGGCAGCGGAGTCCACTGATAGATCCAGGTTTCCGTCAGCGGCTTGCCGTCGACGCGCAGATACATGCGCAAGTCGATGGCGTCGTTGCTGTCATCCGCCGGCCTGACGTCGAACAATGCGCGATAGCCTTTGAACTCCTCGACGTAGTGCGCGGTCACGTGCTCGGTGGTGCTGCCGTGCGTGGTGCTGATCACTGCTTCGACGTTGGCGTCTCTGGGAAGCGCGCCCAGTTCGCCGCCCGAGAAGTCGACCGCGAAATGCCACGAGTAGTATTGACGCTTCTGGCCGACGGTGCCGCCTATCCCGGTACGCGTGGCAAGGGTTTGCGCCAGCGGCGATGAGTAAGGCATGTGCGTGCCCCAGTACAGACGGTAGCTGAACAGCAGTTCCTGGCCCGCCCTGGTTTTTTCGGCCGGGTTCCAAAATGCCACGATGTTGTCGGAGGTTTCATCGCTGGTCGGAATTTCGAACAGCTGCACCGCGCCCTTGCCCCAGCCGTAGCGGCCGGCGGGTTTGGGCTCGACCCAGAGGCTTGGCCGACGGTCGTAGTAGACGCCGTCGTCCTGGTAGTGATCCCAGTTGCGGTCACGCTGCAGCAAGCCGAAACCGCGCGGATTCTCATCGAAGTAGGAGTTCAGGCGATTCTGCGCGGGGTTGGTCAGGGGCCGCCAAATCCACTCTCCGGCGCCGGTCCATATCGACAACCCGTCGGAGTCGTGAATCTCGGGCCGCCAATCGTTCGCTATGCGCCGATCGTTTTCACCGTAGAAAAACATGCTGGTCAGCGGTGCGACGCCCAGCCTGTCGATGGCCTTGCGCGGGTACAGCGCCGAATCGATGTCCATGGTCAGCGTGGCGCCCGGCGCCATGAGAAAGCGCAATGCGCCGGCGACGCTGGGAGAGTCCATCAGCGCATACAGGGTGAGGACGCCGGAACCCTTCGCCGGCCGTTCGAACCAAAAGGTGGTAAAACGCGGGAACTCCTCGGGCCGCGGGTAGGCGGTGTCCACGGCGAGCGCGCGCGCCGACAATCCGTATTGGCGCGTGTCGCCGCCGACGGCGCGAAAATAAGCGGCTCCCAGGAAGGCGGCGACGTCGTCGCGCCAATCCGTCACGAACTGCACGCGAAATCCTGCAAAGCCGGCGTGATCCCGCATCACTGCGGGGTCGAGGCCTGCTTTGTCGAATTCGAACATGGAAGGGTCATAGAGCACTTCGCGCGCCTGGCCATCGTTGACTTCATAGATGTGCACAGCCTGGGCGAAGCTGCGCCCAACGTGGAAAAATTGCACGCGGAACGGCAGACCCGCATCGCCCCACAACGAGTGGTCGCTGCGGAATCGCAGCGACTGATACTGATCGTAGCTCAAGGCCGTCATGCTTGCGGGCAGCACATCTTTGGAAGTCTGATAGGGATTGCTGGCGAGAAATCGCGCTTGGCCTTTGAGCCACGCATAATCGAACGGCTTTGCCGGCCCGGAGCCGGTCGCGGCCGTGGGCCGGGAGTTGGCCGGCTGCGGCGCGGCAGCCGCCAGATCGGGCCGCCCCAGCTGTGCCGCGGCCAAAACAATCGCACTTTTCAAGATTTCGCGTCGACGAACCATGAGTTTGGAATCCTAGATCGAGAACGTGGGTTGAACGGAATCGGCAAGCAGAGCCAATTGATTGAGAAAGCGCGTGTCAGCGGCCACCTCGACGCGCTCCACCGGCGTGAGCCATTGCAGCGCCTCATCCAGCGTTCGCGCATCCATTAATTTCCGTTCCGCGGTGAAGGCGTGCGGGTCCGGATGGCCGCGAGGATCGGCGGGTCGCGGCAAATTGCCGGAGACATGCGCGAAGCGTGCCTCGCGGTGCCGCGCCAGGTAGCGCAATCCGTCCGTGGGCAAGGCATCGCAAGCGCGCGCCAATTCCTCGCGGCGCAAAACCAAAGCGGGTGTTTCCACTTCTTCCGGCGTGCGCAGCAGCGCGAGTTTCGACAAGAATCTGCCCAATGCCTCGCTGCCGCTCATCTGCGATAGCGGCACCGACAGGAACAGGCCCAGCAGTGCCGGGGAAACCCAGGCGAGCAGGGGAGGAGATATGAAGTACACGATGACCGCGGTGACGCAGCTCAAGAGCATGTGCCGGCGGTGAAAGCGCCAGGCTTCGCCCCAGGTGGTGTGGCCGGCGTCGCGGCGCTGCGGCTTCCAGCCCGAATCGCGGCCCATGAATACCTCGAAAACATGCCGGCATTGCACGATCATCAGGATCGGCGCGTAAAGCGCCGAAAGAACGACTTCCAAAAAGAAGCTGGCCGCGATGCCGATGACCCCGCCGGCGCCGCGGCGAATACGGCGCGACAACAAGGCGCGAATCAGCCCGAGCATCTTTGGAACCAGCAGCACCACCATGCTGAACCAGAACAGCGCCATCATGAGTGCCACGTCGAATCGCGGCCAGGTCGGGAACAGCTGAAAATCATGGCTGAAATATTCCGGACGGATCAGGCGCGATTGAATCGCGAGCGCGAAGCCGATGCCGATCATCACCAGCCACATGGGCGAGGACATATAGCTCATGATGCCGACGCCCAGGTGCATGCGGCTGACGAATCGCAAGCCTGCGCTGCCGATGATTTTCATGTGCTGCAGGTTGCCTTGCGCCCAGCGGCGGTCGCGGACCGCGATATCGATGAGCGTCGGCGGCGATTCCTCCCACGAGCCGCCGCAATCGGTGGCCATGCGCACCTTCCAGCCGCCGCGGCGCATGAGGGCGGCCTCGACGAAGTCATGCGAGAGCACGAAACCGCCAAAAGGCTTGCGGCCCTTGAGTTTCGGCAGACCGCAATATTGGGCGAACGCGGACACGCGAATGATGGCGTTGTGGCCCCAGTAATTGCCGCTGTCGCCCGACCAAGCGGACAGCCCGCGCGTGATGACCGGGCCGTAGACGCAGGCGGCGAATTGCTGCAAGCGGGCAAACAACGTGCGCGCTCCGATCAGCTGCGGCGCGGTTTGCAGGATGCCCAACTTGGGGTCCGCCTGCATCGCCTGGACCAGCTGCTGGAGCGTGGGCGCATCGATGAGGCTGTCGGCATCGAGCACGATCATGTGTGCGTAGCGCCCGCCCCAGCGCGTTACGAAGTCCTCGAGATTGCCAGACTTGCGCGCGACGTTCAGCCAGCGCCGCCGATACCAGACCGGCATGATCGAATGCAGCGCGGCGCGCAGCCTGGCGACCTGCAGGGTCTCGCGGATCCAAGCATCGGCGTCGGTGGAATCGGAGAGCATCACGATCTCGAAGCCCCGATGCGCATCGATGCGCCGCAGCGCTTCCGCCATCGCCTGCAGGCCGGCCGCGGTGCGCGCGGGATCCTCGTTGTAGATCGGCATCACCAGCGCCGTCAGCGCGGCGCCGGCCGCTGCCGGCCCCGGGGCCGGCGCATCGCGCCGCTTCGATGCGCCGGCCAATACCGAGCCGGCCGAAAATGCGATCCAGCCCAAGGAGATGGCGAAGAAAAATATCATCGTCCCCTGCAGCAGGGTCATGCTTGCGAAACGCACGACCTGCAGCATTTGATAGACGCCGTAGGTGGTCACGCCGAGGGTCACCGCGATCAGGATGAAGCGCGCGTACAGCACCGCGGGTGAAATGAGATGCCGCTCGGTCCGCCAGGGCTTGTAGCGCAAATCCTGCGGCGGCATGCTCACGGGCGCCTCCGGCGGCATGCCGCTGGGTGCGTCGGCCTCGAAGGCGGTGTTGGTATTCAGCTTGAGGTCCATCGGTACAACCAGGTCTCGGACACGGGCGTGTCACCGCGCATCACGCGCAGCCGCAGTTCAATCAAGTCCGCACCCTTCGGATCAATCTCAAAGCTGGCGCGCAGACCGTGCATCTCGCCGTTCGAGACCAGCGCCGAGTTGGAAATCGCGCCGGCGGAGGCGCTCAAATCCAGACGCAGGCCATCGAGCTTCTCGCCGGCGCCGACGATGTCCAGCACGAACACGCGCCGCTTGCGGTCGATGCTGGCGCCGGAACGGGTCGCGACCACTTCGCCCAAGCCTTTGGGCAGCGGCGGTTCCGCGCACCAACTGATGGTATAGGCGAAATGTGCCGTGTGCCCCGGCAGCAGCGGCGCCGCCGGGCGCCAGAATGCGACGATGTTGTCATTGGTTTCGCGGCCCGACGGGATCTCCACCAGTTCAACCGCTCCCGCACCCCAGTCGCCCTTGGGGACCACCCAAGCGCTGGGACGGCGCTCATATTGGGCGTCGAAATCCTCGAAATCGCTTTGCTGCCGCGATCTTTGCACCAGCCCGAAACCCTCCGGCACTTGCGTGGTGAAGCTCGAGACCTGCAGCTTGAGCGGATTCGCCAGCGGCCGGAACAGGTGTTCCCCGGACTTGGTCGTGATTTGCAATCCGTCGGAATCGTGGACTTCCGGCCGATAGTCGTCGAGATGGCCGCGATTGGTCTCGTCGAAGAGGAACATGGAGGTCAGCGGGGCGATGCCGACCACGCGCATTTCGGCGCGCGGAAACAGCGTGAATTCCACTTCCGTCAGGGTCTCCACGCCCGGTTGCGCCGTAATCTTGTAAGCGCCGGTGGTGGACTTGCTCTCCAGCAACGCGTAGATGACGATGGCGTTCGCGCGCGGCGCCGGCCGCTCAATCCAAAAATGCGTGAACACGGGAAACTCTTCGCCGGACGGCTCGCCGGTATCGATGGCGAGGCCGCGCGCCGACAGACCATAGAGAAGATTTTTGGCGACGGCGCGAAAGTAGCTGGCGCCTTGGAACACCAAGAATTCATCCCAGACCTTGTTCGAATTGATACGGCTGCGAATCCTGAAACCCGACAGCGGCAGCGCTACTCTGGCGAACTGGGTCGGCCTGATTCCGGACATCTGAAACATCGCCGGCGTGGCCACCACGTCTTTGGCCCGTCCGTCCTCGACGGTCGAGACCGTAACCGTCGGCAGGTTGGGCGCCGCGCGCAGCAGCTCGAGGCGAAAGGGCAATTTCTCCGCGCGCCAGATACCGGCTTCGGGGTTGAAATGCATGCTGCGATACTCTTCCGGGCTCAGCTTGTCCAGCGCCGAGGGCTCGGTGTTGCGCGGCGGCGCGTACGGCGCTGCTGCCCTGCGCTTGGCATCCTCCAGCAAAATATCGAAGCTGAAAGGGTAGGTCGCCGCCGGCTTGAGCGGCGGCGTGGCCCGTGGTTTCGCGGGTGCGGGCGGGTTGGCGGCATGAGCCTGCAAGGCAAGCATGCACGCCAGCGACCCTATTGATTTGGCAATCGATACCCGCAAAGCGTTCCCCCAAAGATAGCTAGTATAGTGCCTGCCTATGTCGGTCGCAGATCACCCTGGCCGGGAACGGCAAAGCGCCGGGGCCGTGCTGATGGTGCGGCCTGCCGCCTTTGGCTGCAATCCGCAAACGGCGCCCAGCAACGCCTTCCAAGCGAAGCCCGCGGCGCTTGCCGGAAAAGACTTACAGAAGGCTGCACTGCACGAATTCGACGGACTTGCCGCAGCCCTGCAGCGCGCCGGCGTGGCGGTGCTCATCGCGCCCGACAGCGAGCAGCCCCCCAAGCCGGATGCCGTATTCCCGAATAACTGGGTCAGTTTTCATCATGACGGCACGGTGACGCTCTATCCCATGCTCGCGCCCAACCGGCGCTGGGAGCGGCGCGATGAGGTTCTGCAGCAGGTCGTAAGGCTGGGGGGATTCCGCGTCACGCGCACGGTGGATCTTACGCATCGCGAGTCGGAGGACAAGTATCTCGAAGGCACGGGCAGCGTCGTTCTCGACCGCGCGCATCGGATTGCGTACGCGAGCTCCTCGCCGCGCACCGACCTCGATGTGCTCGGCGAGTTCGCGCAGCAACTGGACTACGAACTCATGACGTTCGATGCCGCCGATGCCGGCGGCGCCGCCATTTATCACACCAACGTTTTGCTGGCGATCGGCAGCGGCTTCGCCGTCGTTTGCAGCGCGTCGATACTCAACGATGCGCATCGGGCCGCGGTGTTGTCCAAGCTGCGTTCAACCGGCCATGAGATCGTCGAAGTGAGCCTGGCGCAAATGGCGCAATTCGCCGCCAACGTGCTGGAACTGGCCTCGCCGGCGGGCAAGCTGATCGCGTTGTCGACGACGGCCTGGGACAGCTTGAATCGCACCCAGCGCGGCATTTTGGAGTCTCACGCCGCCTTGCTGCCGGTCTCGATCCCCACCATCGAGCACGTCGGCGGCGGCGGGGTGCGCTGCATGCTGGCGGAAATCCACCTGCCGCGTTCCCGGCCGCGCGGCACACTTGAGCAGGCTGCTGCGTCATAATCGTCCGATGTTGGAACTCGGCGTAAAAATTCTCATTGCCTATCTGCTCGGGACGCTGCTCGGCAGCTTGCTGCTCGGGCGCATGCGCGGCGTCGATATTCGCAGCATGGGCAGCGGCAATGCGGGCGCCACCAATGCTCTGCGCACGCAGGGCAAGCTGTTCGGATTTTTCGTGCTGCTGATCGACATTGCCAAGGGCATGGTCGCCGTGTGGTGGCTGCCCACTGCCGCGCTGCCCGGGATCGGCATCGATGCGGGCGTCTCGCGCGAATGGCTCACTGCGGCATGCGGATTTGCGGTGATCGTGGGGCACGTCTATCCGGTGTGGTTCGAATTTCGCGGCGGCAAGGGCGCGGCGACCGTGGTCGGCGTCATCGCCGCCATGGAATTGCGCCTGCTCGTGCCGCTGCTCCTGAGTTGGATCATCGTGTTGCTGCTGTTCGGCTATGTGGGCCTGGCCACGATGCTGGCGACCATTGCGCTTCTGGCGGCCGTGCTGGCGCTCGAACCGAACAATATTCCACTCTGCACGCTTTGCGCCGCGGTCGCGGCCTTTGTAATCTTTACCCATCGCAGCAACATCGCGCGCATGCGTGCGGGAACAGAAAACCGCGTGCGGCGTCTATGGCTGTTTCGATCGCGAGCGGCCTAGTGCCGGCGCACCCGCCGCTGCTGCGGCTGCTGGCGGACGGAGAGGTGCACTCCGGCGAATCGCTGGCGGCGCAGCTGCATCAAACCCGGGCGGCGGTGTGGAAAGGCGTGGAGCGCCTGCGCGCGATCGGCATCGAGGTCGAGGCCCTGCCGCGCCGCGGCTACCGTTTGGCAAGCCCGGTGGAGCTGCTGGATGTCGGGCGAATTCGCGCCGAACTGGCCGATGAACGCAAGCCGCATCTGCACGATCTCGAATTGTTGTTCGAGATCGGATCGACCAATACGCGCTTGCTGGGCAGCGCGCCGCCTCCTGCGGGCAGCGCTGATGTTTGCATGGCGGAGCTTCAGCACGCGGGGCGGGGGCGCTTGGGCAGGCGCTGGATTGGGACCTTTGGCGGCGGCATCGCCATGTCGCTGGGCTGGACGTGCAGCGACGTGGTGCGTACCTTGCCGGCATTGAGCTTGGGGGTCGGGGTCGCGGTATCCAGGGCCTTGTCGCGCGCCGGCGCAGCCGGCATCAAGCTGAAATGGCCGAACGATATTTGGTTCGAAGACCGCAAGCTCGGCGGCGTGCTGATCGAACTGCGTGCCGAAGCGGGCGGTCCGGCGCATGTGGTGATTGGCGTCGGCGTCAACGTAGGGTTGTCCGCGAAGGCGCGCCGCGAGCTCGAGACCGGCGGGGTGGGGGTGGCGTCGGTGGCGGATGCTTGCCGGGGGCCCGTTTCACGCAATAGGCTGGCTGGGGCCATCTTGGACGAACTTTTGAGTATGCTGCTGCAGTACGAGCGTTTTGGATTTGCCGCGTTTCGCGATGCCTGGGCGGCGCTCGATGGCTTGAACGGACGCGCCGCGCGAGTGCTGGTCGGGGACCACGAGGTGTCGGGTATCGCTCGCGGCGTGGATGCTGACGGAGCGTTGTTGCTCGAAACCAAGGAGCGCACGCAGCGCTTCGTCTCCGGCGAGGCGAGTTTGCGCTTGATTCATGGGTGACGCTTGACGCTATTGAAAACTCTGGTCGTCTGCCTGGTGCTGGCCAATGTGTGCTACTTCCTGTGGGCGCACGGCATTGCCAAAGGACCCGCGACTGCCGCGGCGCCCGCGACTGCCGTGGCGACGCTGAAACTTGCTTCCGAAAGTCCGGAGGCGGCGCGCGCCGATTCGAGCGGCAATAATGCTGCGGCGGCGGCCGCGGCCGCCGCCGCGGAACCGCCCGGCGCGCCGAGCGCGTCCGCTGCGGCGCCGTCTGAGGGCGCCCGGGGCGGCAGCGCCGGCCTTTTGACCAATGTGAAGCGCTGCATCAGCGTCGGACCGTTTCGCGACGTATCGGAAGCGGCCCATGCGGCATCAACGTTGCGCGGCGGCGGATACGATCCGCGCCAGCGCGTCGCCGACGGCGAGGTGTGGGCCGGCGTTTGGGTGTACTTGCCGCTGCCCGCGGTGCGCTTGGTTGCCGACCAGACATTGGCCAAGCTCAAGGCCGGCGGCATCGACGATGCGCTGGAGATGCCGGGACCGAACGAGGGATCGGTGATTTCCCTGGGACTTTACAGCGAACCGAAGCGGGCTCAGGCGCGGGTTGCCCAAGCACAGCAGTTGGGATTCAATCCGTCCATCGCCGACCGCAAGCGCACCGGCAATGTCTACTGGATCGATATCGACTTGAAGCCCACCGATAGTTTGCTGAACCCCGCCGATTTGCAGGGCGAATCCGGCCGCATCCTGCGTCTCGAGGTCAAGGGATGTCCTGCGGCGGCCCAGACATGAGCGTCCGCACCGCAGCGCTGCGCGTTGCCAGCGTCATCGGCGCCGTGATCGGCTACGGATGTCTGGCCGCCTTTCTCTACCTCATCAGCATGCAGTTGTACGGCTGGTTTCGTCAGGGAGAGTGGCCGCATATCGGCATGGGCGACGGCATCAAAGACGTTTTGATGCGCTGCTGCGCGCGAGAGGATGGCGCAGGAGACGTTGCCGGTTTCCTGCGGTGGTGGGATTCGCCGGTCAGTTGGCTGGGCTTGCACAAGGTGTTCGAGGTGATTCCGATGTCGCTGGCGCTTTTCGCAGTGAGCATCGCGGGAAACAGCCTGTTCATCTATTGCCGAGACCGGCTGCGTCCGCGCCCACCGCTCACCTAGCGGACTCGCTATCGCACAGGTCGGCCGCGCACGGCCGGCGGCGGTTCTCCCTCCCACGCATAGGCGACGCTGCCTGGCGGCGCCCGATACCAGCCCGGATCGCGGAAATCCCCATGCGCCAGATCCGCACGTATCTTCATCACGGTGAACATGCCGCCCATCTCTATGCCGCCGTACGGGCCCGAGCCCGTCATCATCGGCAGGGTATTGGCCGGCAGCGGCATGTTCATCTCCATGCCGTGCATTTCTGGGTGCATATAACCGGGCACGAGCGCGGCAATTTGCGGCTCCAAATCCTTCTGTTCCATGCCGATGCTGTTCGGCAGCGCGTGACTCATGGCATTCATGGTGTGATGGCTCTTGTGGCAGTGGAAGGCCCAATCGCCGGGCGCGGCCGCGGTGAACTCGATGGCTCGCATTTGGCCGACCGCGATATCGGCCGTCACCTCCGGCCAGCGCGAGGCCGGCGAAGTCCAGCCTCCGTCGGTACCCACGACGGTGAACTCATGCCCGTGCAAGTGTATGGGGTGGTTCGTCATGGTCAGGTTGCCGGCGCGAATTCTGACGCGCTCGCCGAGGCGTGCCACCATCGGCGCGATGCCGGGAAACGCACGGCTGTTGAAGGTCCATAGATTGAAGTCGAGCATGGTGCTGACCTTGGGGGTGTAGCTGCCGGGACTGATGTCATACGCATTCAGCAAGAACACATAGTCGCGGTCCACCGGCATGAAATCAGGGTCCTTTGGGTGCGTCACCCAGAAGCCCATCATGCCCATCGCCATCTGCGCGGTCTCGTCGGCATGCGGGTGATACATGAATGTTCCCGCGCGTTGCGCGGCGAACTCGTACACATAGGTCTGGCCCGGCTTGATCGCGGCCTGATTCAAGCCGACCACTCCGTCCATGCCGTTGGGCAGGCGCTGACCGTGCCAGTGAATGCTGGTGGGCTCCGTCAGCCGGTTGGTGACGAATATGCGCACGCGGTCGCCCTCGACCACCTCGATGGTGGGGCCGGGCGATTGGCCGTTGTAGCCCCAGAGATTGGCCTTCATGCCCGGCGCAATCTCGCGGATGACGGGTTCCGCGACCAGGTGAAATTCCTTGATGCCATGGCGCATGCGCCATGGCAGCGACCAGCCGTTCAAGGTCGCAACCGCCCGATAGGGTCTGCCGTTGGGCGCAGTCAGCGGCGGCTGCGTGGCCGGAGAATCCGTCGACACGATTTCGGGAAGCGCCGCCAGCGCGACCTTTGCGACCGCGCCGGCCGCAACGGCGAGCCCGGCGCTGCTGAAAAAGCTTCGTCTTGAAAGCATGATGGTTCCCCTATGGCCGCAATTCGGCGGCATCTCCCAGCAACGCGGCGTCGAGCTGCGATTTGGCGATCCAGAAATCGCGCACTCGCCGGATGTAGACGTCGAGGCCCGCGGCCTGGTCGCGCGCACCGGACAGCAATTCGAAAATGCTGATCTGCGCGGCGTTGTAGCGCAGCAGATTCTCCTGCATGGCGGCGTTGCGCAGCGGCAGTACCTCGTCGCGCTGCTGCTTCGCCAGTGCGAACGACGCGCGGTAATTGGCATAGGCCAGCCGGATCTGCGAGCGCGCCTCGATGGCGGCCTGCGTGAAACGGTCGACCGCCTGCGCATACAGGGCCGCGGATTTCTTCACGCGCGCGGAGCCGCTGTCGAAAATCGGCACCTCCAGGGTGATGGTATAGCCGCGTTCGTAGGGGGCCTCGCGCGAGCCCTGCTGGACGCGCGTCGCGCCGACATCAAGTACATTGACGAAGCGGGTGCTGCGGGTGAGCTGGAGACGCTGCCGCAGTTCATCCATGCGCAAGCGCATCAGCTGCAGATCGAGCCGGTTCTGCAGCACAACGCTCTCGACGTCGGGAAGACTCTCCAGGCTTGCCGGCAATCCGGGCGAGATTGGCGCGAGCTGCAGCTGCGCCTCCGCTTTCTCTCCGGCCAGCCCCAGGCAAACGATCAGTTTTTCGCGCGCGGCCTGTTCTGCCAGCTCTGCGTGAACGAAGCCTTGAACGGCATCGAGGTAGACATTCCGCTCGCGAGCCTGGTCCTGCGGGTTCCAGTTGCCGGCGGCCACCATTCTTTGCGCCAGCGTGGCCCCGGTTTCGGCCGCCGCGCGGACCTGCTGCAAATATTCACGGGAGGCGCGCGCGGCCGCCGCTGCGTAGTAGGCATCGCGGGTATCGTTGGCGAGTTGCGCGGCGCGCAGAACCAAGAAACTCCGGACCCGCGCGAAGCGCTGCTTTTCGATGTCGCGGGCATACGCCATCGTCAAAAGAGACAGCACATTGAGACTCACGGTCTCCTCGATGTCGTACTGCCCCGCGGCGCCGGCATGCCGAAGATCGAAGCGCGGATTGGGCAGGCGGCCCGCCTGCACCAGATCGGCTTCCGAGATTCCCAGTTCCTCGAATGCTGCCTGCAGGGCGCGATTGTTGAGCAGGGCGATTTGCACGGCATCTTCGACCGATAAAGGCCGTTGCAGAAGCGCGGCCACCTGAGCGTCGGTTTTGGCCCGTTCTTGCGGGGTTCGCGGCCATTGGACGTCCTCGGCCAATTGCCGGTGTGCGGCATCCCTGACGGCAGTGAAGCCGCCGTCCTGGCTGAAGGCGCTGCAGCCGCCGAGGCCAAGCGCGGCCAGCGTCATCAATAGAAGAAATTCGCATCGCATCGCGTCCTCCTCTCATCCGGGGCGGAAATCGGCGGCGCAGCAGCGCCGCGAATCAGCGCCCGGAGCGTGGCGGGCGATCGAGACGGTCGAGGGCGATTCTCGGAGGTGACAGGTGCAGGGGCAGGGATGCCGCCGGGCTCGGCGGGCGCGGCGCCGTCCAGCGAAACGGCATCAAGGCAAGGGCGGCGGCGCAGCACGTGCCGCAGTGATGGTGCGGCGGAACGCCGGACGGCTTCCCGGAGCCGTCGTCGCAGTGAAGGTGCGCCGCGGCGCCGGCGTCGTGCGCGCTGCAACTCCATGCCGCGGCGAAACTCTGCAGCGGCAGCAGCAGCGCCAGCAGCAGCACGAGCGTCAATGGACGAGCGAGGTTCCGAGCCATAACGCCCAAAACATATCATCAGATCCGAAAGAACACACGTGAACTACGTCTCGAGGCCCCTGGGGGGCTACACTGCCGCTCAAGTTTTCAAGTCAACGGGGTTTACATGCGTGTGCTGCAAATCTTGGGCGCGATTTTGATCCTTGGCGGGTTATTCGTGCTCATCAGGTCGCCCTCTTATTCGAGCGAAAAGAGCGTGCTCAAGATCGGGGACGTGGAAGCCAAAGTTTCGCAGCAACACGCGATTCCGCCCTGGGTGGGAGGCGCCGCCGTCGTGGCGGGGGTGGTGCTCATCGTAGTCGGCGCGCGCAAGCCGTAGGACCTGCGCGTCTACTGTTCGAGCCGCTTGCGCAGCAAGCGCAACTCACGGCGGCGCGCGGCGCTGGATTTGGGGTAACTCAAGCGCAGTCCCTCGAGCGTATCGAGCACGATGCGCGACACGATGAGGCGGGCGTTGTCCTTGTCGTCGGCGGGCACGATGTACCACGGCGCGTGATGGGTGCTGGTCGCGCCCAGGCATTTTCCGTAAGCTTTCATGTATTGCCGCCAATACTGCCGCTCCGCGATGTCCGCGGCGGAGAACTTCCAATTCTTATCGGGCATTTCGATGCGCTTGAGGAAGCGCTTGCGCTGCTCTTCTTTGGAGAGATGCAGAAAAAACTTGATGATCCGGGTGCCGTTGCGAATCAAGTGACTCTCTAGGTTCACGATGGAGCGGTAGCGGTCGCGCCAGATTCTCTTTTCATCCGCCAGATCGCCGGGGAGTCCCTCGGCCCGGAGAATTTCCGGATGCACGCGCACGATCAAAACCTCCTCGTAATAGGATCGGTTGAAGATGCCGATCTGGCCGCGTTCCGGCAGCTCGCGGGTCGTGCGCCACAGGAAATCGTGCTTCAGCTCCTCGGCGCTGGGATGCTTGAAGCTGACCACGCGGCAACCTTGCGGATTGATGCCCGACATGACGTGCGCAATCGCGCCGTCTTTGCCGGCGGCGTCCATGCCTTGAAAAATGATCAGCAGGGCGTATTGGTTCGACGCATACAGCAATTCTTGTTGGATGCCCAATTCCTTGACGTGCGCGCTCAGAATATCGCGGTATTCACGATCGGTGCGGTATGCCGGGGGTACCGCGCTCGGGCGCCGCTTCAGGTCGATTGCGGGACCCGGGCTCACTCGATAGTCAGCCGCCTTGATACGCATATCTTTTCCGGTTGAGTAAGCGATTTCTGACAGCCGCTCAGAAGCGGCGCCGTACAGCATATCGCAGTCGTTGCGAGCAGTATGAGACGATGCAGTGTACCTACCGGCGGCGCGGTTTGACGGGGCTCGTCGCGGCTGCGATCATCCTGGGCGCCGCGGCGCTGGCGCACGCCGCGGATTTCCAGCTGCCGCCTCTGAATTCTCCGGCGAGCGGCGAACATCATCCGGGAAAAATGCTTTGGGCCGATCTGACCACTCCGGATCTGGCCGCGGCCGAGAAATTCTATGGTGCACTGTTCGGCTGGACCTTCCAGCACATCGGCGCAGGCAAGCTCAACTATGCGGTGGTAATGCTCGAGGGGCGGCCTATCGGCGGAATCGTCGAAAAGCCGATACCGGCCGGTCAGCAGCGGCAGCCGGCATGGCTGACCTTTCTGGCCACGGCTGATATCGATGCCGCCAAGCGCCTTGCCGTGTCGCACGGGGCAAAAGTCCTGGCGGATATCAGGGATTATCCCCTGCGCGGCCGTCAATGCGTGTTGGTGGATCCGGAAGGCGCTGTCTTTGCGCTGCTCGCCTCGAGCAGCGGCGATACGCCGGATTACTTGCCGGCGACGGGCGATTGGATCTGGAGTTCACTGCACGCCAAAGATGCGGGAGCGGAAGCGGCGTTCTACCAAGATCTGTTCGGCTACGATGTATTCGACTTGCCGAGCGAGGACGGGCTCGAGCATTTGATCCTGTCCACCGACAACTACGCCCGCGCCAGTGCCAATGATCTCGCGCGCGGCGGCGCGCGCCGCCGCTCTCACTGGCTGAATTTCGTGCGCGTCAACAATGCGGCGGAAATCGTCGACCAAGCAAGGGCCTTGGGCGGCCGCATCTTGGTGCAGCCGCGCGTCGACCGGCATGGCGGCATGCTCGCGGTGCTCGCGGATCCCGCCGGCGCGCCGTTCGGCGTGATGGAGTGGAGCGAGAGCGACACCCATGCGGAGCCGAAATGAGACTGCTGTACCGCCGTCTGAGGGCAAGCGCTCTGGGTGCGGCGGGCGCGCTGCTGCTTTGTGCCTGCGCGGTTACCGGCTTGGGGGTTGGCTACGACGCCGGCTATGACGGCGGCTACGACGGTGCGTACGACGCCGGCTATTACGCGCCTTATGGCTATGATTACGGTGGTTGGGGCGTCGGCTACGCGGTGGGTCCGTGGTGCTGTGGGCATCGCGACGAACGCCGCGATCATCCCGATCGAGGACGCGGCGGACGCAGGCCGGCGTACCGTCCCGCGCCAGCCGGGCGAGCGGCTCCGTCCATTCCGGGGCGACGCCGAGCGCACTGATTTTCGGCTCGAGCGCTTGCTGTAGTATCGGCAGGCTACTCAACTGCCGGGGACACGTTTGCTCGACTCCAATCTTGCGCCCGATGCGCGGCAGGCGCGGCGCATCCTTCTGGCCAGCATGGTCGGGACCACAATCGAGTTCTATGATTTCTACATCTATGCCACCGCGGCGGTGTTGGTGTTTCCACGCCTGTTCTTTCCGAAAGGCGATCTGGCCGTCGCGACGCTGCAATCGCTCGCGACATTCGCGTTAGCGTTCGTCGCGCGGCCCATCGGGGCGGCAATTTTCGGACATTTCGGCGATCGCGTCGGCCGTAAAACCACCCTGGTCACGGCACTCATGACCATGGGCATTTCGACCATCTGCATTGGGCTCTTGCCCACCTATGCCTCGGCGGGCCTGTATGCGGCGCTGCTTCTGGCGCTTTGCCGCATTGGCCAGGGGATCGGCTTGGGCGGCGAATGGGGCGGCGCCGTGCTGCTCGCGACAGAAAATGCGCCGGCCGGCAAGCATGCCTGGTACGGCATGTTTCCGCAGCTCGGCGCGCCGCTCGGCCTCGTGATTTCGATCGCCACTTTTCTGCTCATCAGCAATCAATTGTCCGAGGCGCAGTTATTCAGCTGGGGTTGGCGCGTGCCCTTCTTGGCCAGCACCGTGTTGGTCGCCGTGGGTCTGTATATCCGGCTCCAGTTGGTTGAAACACCCGCGTTCCGGCGCAGCATCGCCCAGGGCGAACGCGTGCGCTTGCCGTTCAACGTGGTGTTTCGCAAATTTCCCTTGCAGCTTTTGTTGGGAACGCTGGGGTCGACGACCACTTTCGTGGTGTTTTATCTGGCAAACGTCTTTGCGCTCGGCTGGGGCACGAATTCGCTCGGGTTTTCGCGGCAGCAATTCTTGATCATGCAAATGCTGGCCGCGGTATTCTTTGGGCTGGCGATACCGGTGGCGGGGTCGCTGGCGGACCGCATCGGCGGCCGTGCGATGCTGATCATCGCCACGGCGTTGATCATCGCCTACGGATTCGGCTTCAAACCGCTGTTCGGCGCGCATGACACGGCAGCGGTATTCGTGTTCTTGGCATGCGGGTTCGGCTTGAGCGGCCTTTCCTATGGGCCGTTGGGAAGCGCCCTGGCGACGCTGTTTCCGACACCGGTGCGCTATACGGGCACCTCGCTGACCTTTAATTTCGCCGGAATTCTGGGCGCATCGCTGGCCGCACCCATCGCCAACTATTTGGCGACTCACTACGGACTGGCCTTTGTCGGGTATTATTTGTCGTCGGCCGGGCTCATCACGCTAATTGCGCTGATATTCATCAAGGGTGGGAACAAATGATTCAACACAAATCAAGCATTGCCTGCGCGGCGCTCTCGGCAGCGTTGCTATTTGCCAGCCCGCACGCGAATGCCGCCGATGCGTATGACGCGGCGCTCACGCACCCCGGCCGTCCCGCGGCGGATTCAGCCCGCGACGCGCTCGACCACCCGGCGGAAATGCTGCGCCTCGCGGGCATCAAGCCGGGGATGAAAGTTGCCGACGTCCTGGCGGGAGACGGCTACTACAGCGAATTGCTCAGTTATGTGGTCGGCGCGAGCGGCCACGTGTACATGATCAACAATCTTGCGTTCGATCATTGGAGCCAGCCGGCATTGAAGGACCGAATGGCCGGCGGCCGCTTGGCCAATGTGACGCAGGAAACCGTCGATCTTAACGACATGAAATTGCCGCCTGCGAGCTTGGACGCGATACTTTTGGTCAAGGTGTATCACGACATGTACTGGGTCGATACCGATCCCAAGAGTCCGTGGCCGAAGATCGATGTCAGCTCCGTCCTCGATCAATTGTCGCGCTCGCTCAAACCGGGCGGCGTCCTCTTGTTGATCGATCATTCGGCCAAGGCCGGTCACGGCAAATCCGACGCCGGCACATTGCATCGCATCGAAGAGCCGTTTGCCGTTCAGGATTTCAGCGCCCACGGCTTCAAAGTCGTCGCCAAGAGCGACTTGCTCAGAAGACCTGACGATGCGCGCGACCTGATCAGCTACAAAGGACCTGCGCTCGGCAAAACCGACCGATTCGTCGTGCTGTTTCGCAAGACTTAGCGATCTCGGTTCGACGCCAGCGCGCTCAACCAACGCTGCATCTCACCCGAGTCCATGGCGCCGGTATGGCGGCGCGATTTCCTTGCCGGAGCGGAACACGATCATGGTGGGAATGGCGCGGATGTTGAAGCGCCCGGCCGGCGCCGGCTCGTCCTGCGTGTTTAGCTTGGCGAAACGAAACTTGGGCTCCATCAGGCGCGCCGTTGCTTCATAAAAGGGCGCCATGGCGATGCACGGTCCGCACCAGGGCGCCCAAAAATCCACCACCAGCGGCAGATCGCCACGGCTCAGGTGCTTGTCGAAATTCGCCTCGGTCAATTCAACCGGCCTGCCTTCGAACAGGGGTGAATGGCACTTCGGACAACGCGGTGCATCCTTCAATCGATCGCTCGGCAAGCCGACTACCGCGTCGCAATGTCCACAAACCACTTGAGTGCGCCCGCTCATGATTTGCCTATTTTGGCTGTGCAATGAGAATAGAAAACTGTCGGGCACGACGGTCGGCGCGCGGCCGCGGCTGATCCTCGCTCGCCGCGGGCGGCGGACCGAATTGCGCGGCGGCCAGATAGATCTTGTGAGTCGCAGGATCGAGCGCCATGCTTCGGGCGCTGACTTGAGTCGTGACGGTGGCGATGACCCGATACGCATCCGGCGAATCCTGATGAATCACGGTCAGGGTGCCGTCGATGCCGTTCGAACTGAACACCAGACCGAGTTCCGGATCGAAGACGGTGCCATCGGATCCCCGGCCGATGACGACTTGAGCGATTGCTTTGCCCGACAGCGAATCGGTTACCGCCATGACTTGATTGGCGCACACCGAGAACAATCGATGATTCAGCGCGTCAATGGCGATCGCCGTCGGTCCCGCGCATTCCTTCAGCAGCCATTTGGCCTTTACCTTCAGGGACTTGGCATCGATCATCACCAGCCTTCCCGGCGCGGTGTTGATATTCACATACACATGGCCCGCCTCGTCCGTGGCCATCGATTCGGGAGCGCCGGGAAGCGGCACGGTGGCGACGACTTGCAAGGTGCCGGCGTCGAGTACCGAAAGATTCGCGCTTTCGCGGTTGGCCGTGAAGATGTGGTTTTGCTGGGGCTCGTAAAGAATGGCGCCGGGCGAAGTGCCCGAGATCGGTACTTCATAAGCGACGCGCAGCGTATCGAGTTCGAACACGGAGACGGAATTGGAGCGGCCATTGCTGGTGAATCCGCGTTTCAGCTGGGGCGCAAAGGCGATGGCGTGAACCCCCGCCGTGCGCGGGATGTTGCCCGTCAGTTTGCCGCTCACGGTTTCGATCACATCGACATGGTCGTCCCGCGTCACGAACAGGCGGGCGCCGCTGGCATCCAACGCCAGCGTGTCCCATGCGTTGGTCCCGCCGATGCGCCAGGATTTTGCGACTTTGTAGTCCGCAGCCGGAATGGGCGAAGTCTGGGCGCTCGCGAGAGCCGCGGCCAAAAGGCTCGCGCCCGCAAAAAACATGGGGAAATTCCGCAGCATTAGCAGCCTGGAGGAAACGTATGGCGGCTAGTTTACGCATGGATCGACATAGAAGAAATCGTGCGGGACCGCACGTGTAATTTCTACAGCCGCGAATGCCCGCTCGGCAGCGGGCCGCCCGCAGTGCTCGAACGGCCGCCTGATGTTCCATTCCAATCGCGAACCGTTATCGTTTAGGCTATGTGCTTGAGCGAAATACCCTATCCGCATCACCACCTACAGAAACATCACTTCACAAAGGACATGCGCCTCGCCGATGATGCGCGCAGATTCTTAGCTGTCGGCTATCAGGAGACTTGGGATGTTCATTCGGTTAATGGCCGCCGCTGCGGGCGCCGGGGCCATTTTCATCGCTGCGGGCGCCTCGGCCGAGACCGCGCAGTCGTCGATAAGCGATAACGCCGGTCTGGAGGAAGTCGTGGTGACCGCGCAGCGGCGCGCGGAGTCCGCGCAAAGCGTCGGTATCGCCATGTCGGTGCTCTCCGGCCAAAGTCTCGCGGACAAGTCCATCAGCTATGTCAACGATCTGCAAAATGCGGTTCCCAGCCTGCAAGTGGAACCCGCATTCGGCAGCAGTCAACCGCAATTTCGTCTGCGCGGTGTCGGGTTCATCGACTACACCTCCAATAATACGTCGCCCGTGGGGGTGAGCCTGGACGGCGTCGCGTTCGCGTTGCCCATCCAAACCCAGGGGCAGCTGTTCGACATCGATCGCGTCGAGGTTTTGCGCGGCCCTCAGGGGACTTTGTACGGCCGCAACACCACGGGCGGCGAGATCAATTTCATCAGCAATCGGCCCACCGCGGACCCGCACGCGGGGTTCTCGCTCGAGTACGGCTCGCACAATGAGCTCGACGCCGAAGGATTCGTCTCCGGCAGCCTTGCCGAGGGGCTGATGGGAAGACTGGCGGTGGCGACCGAGCAGGGCGGCGCATGGCAGCGCAATCGCGTCACCGGACAAGCGCTGGGCGACAAGAACAAGATCGCGGTTCGCGGCCAGTTGCAGTGGGAGCCGACGGGGGCCGTCGATGTTCGGCTCGGCGTGCACGGGGCGCAGGATAAATCGGATGAACAGGGCCTCTACCTGCTGCAGCCCTATACGCCGGGCTCCGGCGCGCCGCCAATTCCCGCGGATTCCTCGCGGTATGTCACGGGTTGGGCTCTGAATCCGGCGTTCGCCAAGCTGATCGGAATAAGTGCCGGCTCGAAACCCGGTCTCGACAACAGCAACGACGGCATCGACCTCACCGCCAATATCGATCTCGGCGGCGCCAAGCTCACGGCTATCACCGCCTACGACAAGCTCATCCGGCGTGAATATGCGGACTGGGATGCCACGCAATTCGACGACTCGGACGAATACTTGAACAGCGATCTTGACGTGTTCTCCCAAGAACTGCGCCTCGCGGGCAACGGCGGGCGTTTCGGCTGGGTGGGCGGATTGTTCTATTCGAACGAAGATCTTCGCGAAAATTTTTATTCCGATCTCACCGACCGGCTTGGCGGTATTGCGGTCACGACTTACGAACAGGTCGCCAATTCCCTGGGCGTCTTCGCGCAAGGCAACTATCAAATCAGCGATACCCTGAAAGCGACGCTCGGCGTTCGGGAAGATCACGAGAGCCGGGAACTGATCGGGCTCAATACGGCGTTTCTGCCGGGGGCGCCTTCGCTGACCGGCGGCGCGCTCGGCGGATCGATCACATCGAACCTGCCTTCCGGAAAAGCGGAGCTCGACTTCAAGCCCATTGCGGGCACGCTGCTCTACGGCAGCATCAGCCGCGGCGTCAAGTCGGGGGGCTTCACCGCTCACAATACCGTGACTGCACCGGCGGCGGACCCGTTCGAGCCGGAAAAGCTCACCGCCTACGAGATTGGCGTCAAATCAGACATCGCCCGCACCCTGCGCGCAAACGCATCGATGTTCTACTACCGCTACAAGGACCAGCAGATTCTGGGCAAGGTCTTTGACGACGCATCGCAGTCGTTCATCGGCCGATTCGTCAATGCCAATTCGCGCATCAGCGGCGGTGAAGTGGATTTGGAGTGGCGGCCGCTGGCGTCGATCGTCGTAACCCAGTACGCGGGCTTCGCCGAGGGCTACTACACCAGCAAACTGCTCGATGTCCCTTTGAATCCGGCGCTGTCGCCGGTCGATTATAATGGGCGCCCGGAGAGCTTCCCCAAGTGGAGCTACGGCGGCGATGCGAGCTATACCTGGAATGTGGGCAACTTCAGCATGACGGCCGAGTCGAATTACAGTTTTCACGACACCTACAGCCAGTTCTTTTTGCTCGGCAGCAACGATTTCACCATTCCCAAGTACTGGCTGGCGAATGCCAATTTGTCGCTGGCGCCGGCCTCCGGCGCCCCTTGGACGGTGACCTTGTGGGGCCGAAATATTTTCGACAAATCCTACGATCTTACGCGGAACTTCTTCCTGCCCAGCAGCGAAGTGGCCGCGGCCGGCGAGCCCGCGACGATCGGCATCAGGCTGAGCTACAAGTACTAGTTGAAAAACAGACAGGCTCAAAGACATGCGCAAAATTCTCGGCGGCATTTTCGGGCTCATCGTCCTGATACTGATCGGCGCGTGGCTCTGGCTGCGCGGACCCGATATTCCCTTCGAGACCCTGGAAGCGAAATACGCCCAGGCGGATTCGCACTTCGTCGATCTGCCCGGCGGTTACCATGTGCACTTTCGCGACGACGGCGATGCAAGCGCTCCTTTGCTGGTGCTGCTGCATGGGTTCGCGGACTCGTTCACGACCTGGGATGGATGGGTGCGGGAACTCAAGCCGCAGTTTCACATCATCAGTCTCGATTTCCCAGGCCATGGCTTGACCCGCGCACCCGCCGGCAGTTCCATCAGCGGCGATCGATTGGCGGACTTCGTCGATGCTTTCGCCGCGAAACTGATGCTGCCGAAGTTCGCGGTCGCGGGCAATTCAATGGGCGGCGGGGCTGCGTGGGAACTCGCCGTGCGCCACCCGGACCGGGTCAATGCGCTGATTTTGGTGGATGCCGCGGGTTTCGCCAACGACAAACCGGGCGATCCGCCCCTGGCATTCAAGATCCTGCGCTATCGCCTCGGACGCGCCGTGCTGAGCAAGATCGACAACCGGCCGTTGATAGAGCAGGGCCTCAAGGAGGATGTCTACGACAAATCGCTGATAACGCCGTTTATCGTGGATCGCTTCGCCGAGTTTCAGCGGGCCCCAGGACACCGCGAAATCTTGATGGGCATCAATATGGGCCCGCGCGCGGGCTCGACCGCGCAACTGCTGTCGAGCATCAAGGTTCCCACATTGATTTTGTGGGGAGAGAGCGACCCGCTCATCGAGCCCGGCGCGGCGAAGAAATTCGCGGCGGCGATCAGCGGATCGAAATTGATAACCTATCCAAATGTCGGGCATTTGCCGCAGCTCGAGATTCCGCAGCGCTCGGCGGCGGATGCCGCGGCGTTCTTGAAGGAAAATCAAGGCGCTGCGCCGCGCGCCTCGAGCCTGCCGCAACGCGCCGGCCCGCAAAGCTCCGGTTGATCGCAAAGCTCCGGTAAATCTCAAAGCTCCAGTATCATTGCAGGAATGCAGCGGGATTATTTGGGAAATCCGATCACCGGCGAGCGTGACAGCACGCTGCAAGAGATCGATGAATTCATCGAAGGCTACCTGGCCTATGAAACGCGCGCCGAACGCATCCTCGCCGCGGCGGCCGCGGACCCTGATTCCTGCATGGCCAACGTGTATGCGGGAATGCTTTGGATGCTGTTGGAGGCGCCGGAGGGCGCCTCCCGCGCCGCAAAGTACCTGGCGGCGGCGGAGCGCGCGGCGCTCTGCGCCACGCGGCGCGAACAACTCAACTGCGCCATGTTGCGCGCCTGGGTCGACGATGACCTCGAGCTCAGCATCCGCTTGTGCGACCAAGTGTCGGATGAGTTTCCCCGCGATCTTGCCATCGTCAAGACGCATCAATACTTTGAATTCAATCGCGGCAATTCTGCCGAAATGCTGCGCATCGCCTTGAAGGCCGGCAGAGCGAACGGCGATGTTCCTTACGTCTATGGCATGAAGGCGTTCGCCTATGAGCAATGCCACCTTCTCGAAGAAGCCGAGTCCGAGGCGCGCTCGGCCCTGGCGATGCGCCGCAAGGAACCCTGGGCGCAGCATGCCCTTGCGCATGTATTTTTGACGCGCGGGCGCATGGACGAGGGCGCTCGATTCCTGGAAGACTCGGCGCCCACCTGGTCCGGGCTGAACTCCTTCATGCTCACGCACCTGTGGTGGCACCTGGCGTTGTTCTATTTGAGCCAGGGCCGCGAGAGCGACGCTCTCGAATTGTATGACCGGCATTGCTGGGGCGTCGCCAAGAGTTATTCGCAAGATCAGGTCGGCGCCGTTTCACTGCTGGCCAGGTTGGAACTCGCCGGCGTCGATGTCGGCGCGCGCTGGGACGATCTCGGCGATCATCTCGAGCCGCGCGCACAAGATACGATTCAGCCGTTTCTGACGCTGCAGTACCTATACGGGTTGGCGCGGGCGCGCCGCCCGCAGGCAAAGACCCTGTTGGAGTCGGTGCGCGAGTATTCCGAGCAGGCGCCCCCGTTTACGCGCACGGTGTGGCGCGAAGTGGCGCTGCCGGGCTGCGAGGGCCTGTATTGTTACGCGCACGGCGCGTTCGAACTCGCCTGGCAGCATTTGAGCGTCGCGCTGCCGCGCATGGCGGAGGCGGGCGGCAGCCACGCGCAGCGCGATTTGTTCGAACAAGTCTTGCTGGATGCCGCGCTCAGGACGGGCCGGTTGCCCATGGCGCAGCACATGTTGGAACTGCGGCGCCGAGCGGATCCTAACGGCGTGCCGGTCAACAGCGCGCTCGCCGGCGTTTATGCGCGGCTGGGTTTGCCTGTCCTGGCCGATCAGGCGCGCAGCCGGGCCGCGCTGACGCGCGCGCGGCATTCCACGAGCGGCGCATGACTGCCGATCCCAAGGACAATCTGCTCGCGATGGTGGAGGCGCGCCGCGAAGAACTGGTTGAACTGGCACGCGCGTTGATTCGCTTCCCGACCGTCAATCCGCCCGGCGAAGCCTATCGACCCTGCGCCGAATTCATCGGCCGCCGCTTGAGCGAGCGTGGATTCAGCGTCGATTATGTGCGGGCCGCCGGCACGCCGGGCGACAGCGAGCGCTATCCGCGCATCAATGTCATCGCGCGGCGGCAAGGCAGCGCCGCCGGGCCCTGCGTGCACTTCAACGGCCACATCGACGTGGTGCAATCCGGCGTGGGCTGGACGGTGGACCCCTTCGCGGCGGCGGTCCGCGACGGCAAGATCTATGGCAGCGGCGCCTGCGACATGAAGGGCGGCCTGGCCGCATCCATCATCGCGGTCGAGGCGCTGATCGATTCGGACGCGCAGTTGCCGGGAGCGCTGGAGATTTCCGCAACGGTCGATGAGGAGTCCGGCGGCTACGGCGGCGTTCACTATCTGGCGGAGCGCGGCTGGTTTTCCACGCCGCGCGTCGATCATGTGATCATTCCGGAGCCGCTGAACGTGGATCGCGTCTGCATCGGCCATCGCGGCGTCTGGTGGGCCGAAATCGAAACGCGCGGCCGCATGGCGCACGGCTCGATGCCTTTTTTCGGCGATTGCGCGGTGCGCCACATGAACGCCTTGATCGATCGATTCGAGCGCGATCTCTACCCCAGGCTCGCGGCGCGGCGCACCGACATGCCCGTGGTGCCCTCGGGCGCGCGGCACTCGACGATGAACATCAACTCGATCCACGGCGGCCAGGCGGAGACCTCCGGCTATCCCGCACCCTGCGTGCCGGACTCCTGCCGCATGGTGATCGACCGTCGCCTGCTCATCGAAGAGAACATGGATGGCGTCAAAGGCGAGGTGCGGGAGCTGCTCGAGCAGCTGGCTGCAGAGCGCGAGGGCTTCCAGTACGAGCTGCGCGACATTTTTGAGGTGCAACCCACCATGGCGGATCGCAACGGGCCGGTGGCGCGCAGCACCGCCGCCGCGGTTCGGCGCGTGCTGGGGCGCGAGGCGGAGTTCGTCTGTTCGCCGGGCACCTACGACCAGAAGCACATCGATCGCATCGGCAAGCTGCGAGACTGCATTGCCTATGGTCCGGGAATTCTCGACCTGGCCCATCAGCCGGATGAGTACGTGCTGATCGACGACATGGTGAATTCCGCCAAGGTCATGGCGCTGGCCGCGCACTCGCTGCTGGCCGGCAGCGCATGAACTCGTTTCGGCAGCGCAGTTGAGGCGCCGGGCGCTCTTTGCGTTCGCCGTGCTGTGCACCGTGCTGCTCGCGGCGTGTCCGGTTCACGGCGCGCAGCGCCTGGTCATCGGCATACAGCTCGAGCCGCCGATTCTCGATCCTACCGTCAACCCCGCAGCGGCGATCTCCGAGGTGCTCTACGGCAATGTGTATCAGGGCTTGGTGCAATTCGCCGCGGACGGTTCGGTGCTGCCCGGTCTCGCGCTTTCGTGGGAAGTCTCCGGCGATGGCCTCACCTATGTATTTCACCTGGAGAGCGGCGTCCGATTCCACGATGGCAGCGCATTCGATGCCGCCGCCGCGAAATTTTCGCTGGATCGCATCCTGGAGCCCGGTTCGACCAATCCGCAAAGATCGCGGCTGCGGGCGATACGTGCAGTCGAAGCGGTCGATCCATTGACCTTGCGGATGCTGCTGAGCCGCCGCTCCGGAGGATTGCTGCAATCTCTCGCGTTCGGATCGGCGGTGATGGTGTCGCCCGCCTCCGCCATGAACAACGCGCTGCAGCCCGTCGGCACGGGCCCGTTTCGATTCCTGCGCTGGCGGCGCGGCGACTCCATCACCCTGGAGCGCAATCCGGACTATCGGGCGGCGCCCGCCCTCTTGAGCCAAGTGACATTCAAATTCATCACGGACCCGACCGCGGCGTATGCCGCGTTGATGGCGGGCGACGTGGATGCATTCGCCAATTATCCGGCGCCCGAGAGCTTTGCGCAGTTCGCGCGCCGATCCGCGCTTCAAGGTTTTCACCGGCACCAGCGAGATGGAGACGGTGTTGGCGCTCAATGAGCGCGTTGCGCCGCTCGGCAATGTACTGGTGCGCCGCGCGATTTCTTATGCCTTGGATCGGCGCGCCGTCATCGACGGCGCGATGTTCGGTTATGGCACGCCCATCGGCAGCCATTTTCCGCCGCACAATCCTGCCTATGTCGATCTGACGGGAATGTATCCGCACGATGTCCTCAAGGCCAAGGCATTGCTGGCGCAAGCCGGCTACCCCGCCGGCTTCTCGCTGACGCTGAAGCTGCCCCCGCCGAGCTATGCGCGGCGCAGCGGCGAGATCGTCGCCTCGCAGCTCGGGCAGATCGGAATCCAGGTCAAAATCGAAAATCTGGAATGGGCGCAATGGCTCGATCAGGTCTACACGCGCCATGACTTCGACATGAGCATCGTGGGGCATGCCGAACCGCTGGACTACGACATCTATGCGCGCGACGACTATTACTTCGGCTATTCGAATCCCGAATTCAAGGCGCTGATCGCCGCATTGGACGACAGCGTCGATGCAGGCGGCGCGCAAAGATCTGCTGCAGCGGATCCAGCGCAAGCTCGCCGACGACGCCGTCAACGGCTTTTTGTTCCAATATCCGCGATTGGATATCTGGAACGCGCATGTGCACGGCATCGGCTTCGACAACGTGCTCGGCGTCGTAGATGTCACGCACGCCTATATCGACGATACCGCGCAGCTGCATCACGACGATGAACTGACTGCGGCCGCCGCCATCGCTCCACCCGCGTTCAGGATTGCCGGCGGCCTTTTTCTGACCGGGACCCTGGGCTTGCTGATCCTGAGCGTGCGCCGCTTCGGCAGCGCTTATCTCGCCGCGCGCGCAGCTGTGCTGCTGGCGACACTGCTTGCCGCGACCGTCGTCGTGTTCGTCATCGTTCAAGTGGTGCCCGGCGATCCGGTGCGTTACATGATGGGATTGCAAGCCGACCCCGGCAGCGTCGCAGCCATGCGTCACCAGCTGGGCTTGGATGCAGGGCCGATGCAGCGTTACGGCTCCTGGATCGGCGGACTGCTGCATGCGGATTTCGGATTGAGCTACACCTATCGCGTTCCAGTCGGCGCATTGCTCGCCGAGCGCCTGCAAGTGTCGTTGCCGCTGGCGCTCTACGCCTTGCTGCTGTCGATCGCCGCGGCCTTCCCGAGCGCCTTGTACGCCGCGGCAAGAAGAGGGCGCCCGGTGACTCAATCGTCGGCGCCATATCCCAGCTGGGTCTCGCGGTGCCGAATTTCTGGCTGGGAATGCTGCTGGTGCTGATATTTGCGATCGGGCTGCGTTGGGTGTCCGCCGGTGGATTTCCCGGTTGGGAGGCGGGATTCTGGCCGGCCCTGAAAGCGCTCACCCTGCCCGCCATCGCGCTCGCCATGCCGCAGGCTGCGATTCTGACCCGGGTGCTGCGCGGCGCGCTGATCGACACGCTGCATGAGGACTACATCCGCACCGCGCGCGCCAAGGGCGTCGGCGAGCGGCGGGTGCTCATCAAACACGCGCTGCCCAACGCCATGGTGCCGGTGCTGACCATCCTCGGCATGCAGTTTTCCTTTCTGCTCGCCGGCGGCGTGATCATCGAAAACGTCTTCTTTCTTCCGGGACTGGGCCGGCTGGTATTTCAAGCGATCGTGCAGCGCGACCTGATCGTCGTACAGAGCGTGGTCGTGGTGCTGGTGTTCGCCGTGGTGATGGTGACCTTCTTGGTCGATCTGGGCTACGTGCTGATCAATCCCCGATTGCGGGCGGGCGAAACATGAGGGCTGCCGCGCAATGGTGCGAGCCTCGGCGCCGGCGCCCTCATCACCGCGGTGTTCGTGGCCGTGGCCGCGCTGGCGCGCATCTGGACGCCGTACGACCCGCGCATCCTGCACATTGCCGACAAGCTGCGGCCCCCCGATGCGCAGCATTGGTTCGGCACCGATCAACTGGGCCGCGACGTCTTGTCGATGATCATGCAAGGAGCGGAAACCTCGGTCGGCGTGGCGTTGCTGTCGGTGATCATCGGCGCCTGCATCGGCGTGCCGCTCGGGCTGTTGAGCGCGGCGCGGCGCGGCGCGACCGACGAGATCGTGATGCGCGGCAACGATTTGATATTTGCCTTTCCCGCCTTGCTGCTCGCCATTCTGATTACCGCGGTGTTCGGCCCCGGCGCCGTCAATGCCATCATCGCCATCGGCATTTTCAATATCCCGGTGTTCGCGCGCGTGAGCCGCGCCGGCGCGCTGCAGCAATGGACGCGGGACTACACCCTGGCCGCACGCGTCGCGGGCAAAGGGCCGCTGCGAATTTCATGGGAGCACATTCTGCCCAACTTGCTGGGCTTGCTGGCGATGCAAGGCACGATCCAGTTTTCGCTCGGCGTCATCGCGGAGGCAGGCCTGTCGTATGTGGGATTGAGCGCGCAGCCGCCGACGCCGAGTTGGGGCCGCATGCTCAACGAGGCGCAAACCCTGACGGCGCTGGCGCCCGACCTGGCGCTCTTCCCGGGAATCGCCATTGCTACTGTTCGTCCTGGGATTGAATCTGCTGGGCGAAGGCTTGCGCCGCCGCGCCGGACGGGCCGCATGAGCGCTGCGCCGCCGCGGCTGGAATCATCGAGCCTGAGCGTGGCCGTCGGCGCAGCGCGCGTCGTCAAGAGCGTCTCGCTCGAAGTGCACGCGGGTGAAATCCTCGGGCTGGTCGGTGCATCGGGATCCGGGAAATCGATGACCGCGCTCAGCATCATGCGGCTGTTGCCGGCAAGCGCCTCGGCCGCGGGGATCACGCGACTGAACGGCGAGACCTTGAGCCTCAAATCCGAGGCGGAGATGCAGGCGATTCGCGGCCGGGACCTTGGCATGGTTTTCCAAGAGCCGATGAGCGCATTGAATCCGCTGATGCGCATCGGCGATCAGGTGGCAGAGACGGTGCGATCGCACCGCCAGGTAAAGCACAAGGAAGCGCGAAGCTTGGCGCGCGACGCGCTGGACCTGGTCGGATTGCAAGGAGAACAGGGCGGCCTCGACCGGCTGCCGTATGAACTCTCCGGCGGCCAACGCCAGCGCGTGGCCATCGCCATGGCAATGGTGCTGTCGCCGCCATTCCTCATCGCGGACGAGCCCACCACGGCTCTCGACGTGATCGCCCAAGCGCAAGTGCTGCTGCTTGCTGCAGGGATTGGCGCGCACGCGAAACATGGGCATGATTTTGGTGACGCATGATCTTGCCGTCGTTGCGCAGCTCGCCGATCGATCGCGGTGATGCGGCGGGGCGAGATCGTCGAGCAGGCCCCGGCAGCGGAGATCTTGCGCCGCCCGCGCAATGATCCTATACGGCGGCGCTGTTGGCGGCCGCGGAGCTGCGACCGAAGCGCGCGGCGTGCGCGCCAAACACCTCGCCCGCGGTATTGCAGGTGCGCGGCATCGTGCGCGAATATCCGCGCAGGCGTACTTCGTTGTGGCGTCCGCAGCAGCCGTTGCGCGCCGTCGATGGGTCTCTTTATCCGTGCACGCGGGCGAAACGGTGGGCTTGGTGGGCGAGTCGGGTTCAGGCAAGTCCAGCTTGCTGCGTGTGATCCTCGCGCTCGAACCGGCCCAGGCGGGGGAAATAAGTTTGCTGGGCGAGAACTTGTCGCAGCGCCAGCGGCGCAACCTTGAGCCGCCTGCGGCGCTCCATCCAAGTGGTGTTTCAAGATCCGTATGGCAGCTTCGATCCGCGGTGGAGCGTGGAGCAGCTGATTGGCGAGCCCTTCCATCTGCTGAGTCCGACCCCCTCGAAGGCGGAGCGTCGACGCAAGGTGGCCATGGTTCTGGAGCAGGTTGGACTGTCGCCGGCCGATGCGCGGCGCCTGCCGCGCGAATTTTCAGGCGGCGAACGCCAGAGGATTGCGATTGCCAGAGCCCTGATCACCGAACCAGCCGTGATCGCGTTCGACGAAGCGGTATCCGCGCTCGATGTACTGATCCGCGCGCAGGTTCTTGCGCTGCTGGCCGAACTCGCCGAACGTCTCAAGGTGGCCTACCTGTTCGTGTCGCATGATTTGCACGTGATCAGAGCCATCGCCGATCGCGTCTATGTGATGCAGCAGGGCCGAATCGTCGAGGAAGGAGCGGCGGGTGCCGTGTTCGAATCGCCGCGCCACCCCTACACCCAGGCGTTGATTGCGGCCTGCCCCGAGCTGCCGCCGAATGCGCAGGGTCCAAGGTGAGCGCTCCGCGGCTTGCCGCTGCGAAATTGATCCGGCTCAATCGGCGCACGCGCTCCGCGGCCAAGACCGGCGTATTGTTGCTTGGCTTGGGATTCCCGCTCGCCGCGTTCTGGGTCGAGGCGGCTGTCGGATTCCCGCTCGCCGCGTTGCGTTCCCACGGTCTCTTCTCGAGCAGCGTCGCCGCGGTTGCCACTGCAGTGCTGATCGCGCGCCGGCGGGCGCTCAAACGCGCTGAATTCGCGCGATCCTGGCTTGCGGCAGTTCCTGTCCGCGCGTGGACCGCGCGCGCGGAGTCGCTGCTCATCGAGATGCTCCCGGCGATCGCCGCCATCGGCTTGCTCACGCTCTCGGGCAGCGCGTGCGCGCTCGCGCTCATGCTTGCCAAGCGCGCCGACGGCATTGCGCTCCTCTCGGTATGGGGAACGTTGAGCGGCGGAATCATCGCCGGCATGTTCGGTAGTTTTCTCGTGCCGCAGCCGAAACCCGTGGACCTTCCGCCCGGTTCGCGCTACGTTCCGCAGCAGAAATCGCGGCGCCCCGCAAGGATTCGCCCCTCGTTGAGCGCGCTCGGCAGTTGGCCGATCCGCCAAGCGTTCGCCTGGGCCCAGCCTAAAATTGTGGCTCGGGCAGCGATTCCAATCCTCGTCATCATGCCGTTGGGCACCACGGCGGATTCGGCCATGATAGCGATCGCCCTATTCGGAATAGTGGGCGCGCTGCTGCTGCTCGTGTCCGGAGTCATATCAGCCAGCCGTTCGGCGCGGCGCTGGCTGGCGCCGCTGCCGGTGCGCTCCGGCGAGGCGATTCGAGCATTCTTGCTGCCCGCCTGCTCAGCCATCGCCGCGTCCGGCGTGATCGAAGCATTGCTGCTCGCGGCAGCCGATGTCGGCTATCGCACGGCGGCGGAAGCCGGCGTGTGCACGGCGACGGCGGGGTGCCTGATCGTGAGCGCCGCGCTCATTTGGAACGCCAGGCGCCCATGAAAAATTCCATCCTGGAAATCCGCGACCTGCGGGCGGGCTATGGATCGCGCACCGTGCTGGAAAATATTTCGATCGCGCTGGCGGCCGGCGAATGGTTCGTGCTGCTCGGCCCCAATGGTTGCGGGAAAAGTACGCTGCTGGATTGCGTGGTGAGCCGCATGGTCCCGTCCGGGGGCGAGATCTTGGTCGCCGGGCATTCGCTGCGGCAGGCTCCTTTCGAAGCCAAGCTGCGGCTCGGGTACGGGTGCGCGCCCGATGTCCTGCCGCCGCTTTTGACCGCGCGTCAGTGCTTGGAAGTGCACGCCGGCGCCAAAGGCCTCGGCGCGATCGGCGATGATGTGCTGATGCTGGCCGAGGAGCTGCGCTTCACTCCTTACCTCGAGGCATTCGTCGACACGCTGTCGCTCGGAACCCGCCAAAAACTGGCCATACTCTTGGCCTTGGTGGGCGATCCTGCGCTGATCGTGCTCGATGAAGCGTTCAACGGCCTCGATCCGGCGAGCGCGTTGATCCTCAAACGGCATCTGCGAGCGCGAATTGAACGGCGCGGGGCTGCATTGCTGCTGGCCACGCATTCATTGGACATCCTCGAACACTACGCGGACCGCGCCGCGATCCTGATCGACGGTAAGCTCAAGCATGTGTGGGCAAAAGAAGAATTGCAGCGCTTGCGCACCGCGCAGGTCGATTTTGAAGCGGCTGTGGCGGCGGCGATCGGCGACTCCCAGCACCCTTAGGCAGCGCGCCCATCGAGAAGTGTCCAGGCCAGCAGCGCCGCTTTCTTCTGATCGGCGCCCCAGGGTGGACCCTTCCCCGATCCGAGTTCGTCGACTGTTTCGAGCATGCGCTTGGGCGGCAGGTGCAGGTTCTTTCCCGCGTGGGCCTCCAAGTCGCGCGCCGGGATGCGGCAAACCCGCAGCCGGCATCGCTCCGCGGCAACATGCAGCGCGTTTCGAAAGTGATCGCCGTCCGCCGCATGAATGAGAGCGTGCGAGGCGAGAATCGAGGGCAGCGAAATGTGCTTGCGGCTCGATGAGTCGACGATGCCGACGGATTTCACCACCATCCCGCGCCCCTTCAAGAGTTCAGACTGGGCGCGGATGCAGTCGTGGGCGAGGCGGGTCGCGGTCGCCATGCAGCCGTCCAGCCGCCCGGTTGCTTCCTCGACGCATAGAAATTCGACCGCGTGATAGGGCTGCTTGGATTCGGGATCATGAGCGTCGATCAGTTGAACGCGGGATCGCGCCAATAATTCCGGGGCGGCGGCACTGCCGCCGAGCACGACCATGGCCGCCCACCCCGAGTGCGCGCAGAAACCAATTGCCGCAGTATGATTTGCCGCGGTTAGCGCCGCCACGCGAACACCCTCAGAAATGCATCAGGCGAAATGTACCGCTCGGGCGATGGCGCGCGCCAGACAATCCGCGGCCGCCGATCCGATCCGCCCGATTTGCGCCGCTCGCAGCAGACTCTCGTCGAGCGCCAGTTGCGCGCCGGCCAGCGCGAACACCGTGTCGCCGTCGAAAGGAGTGTGTGCCGGCCGCAGCGCGCGCGCAATGCCATCGTGAGCCATCATGGCCACCCGTTTGCATTCCGCGGAGCTCAAGTCGGCGTTGCAGGCGACCACCGCGATCGTGGTGTTGGCGCCCGGCCGCAGACGGCCGATCGCCATCAGCCGCGCCTCATCGGGCGCAGGATCGCTCGCGTCCATCGCGCTGCGCGGGGGTCCGCGGCCCCCGAACTCCCCGTCCAGCTCGAAAGGCCATGCCCAGTAGGTCTCTTCATCCGGCATCAAGACGGATCCGACGGAGTTGACGGCCACCAGCGCGCCGACCATCAAGCCGCCCCGGCAGTCCAGCGACGCGGAGCCGATGCCGCCTTTGCGCAATCCCGCCAGCGCTCCGCGCCCCGCACCGTAGGAGCCCAACGAAAAATCGGCTTGAGCCGCGCTCGATGCGATCAGGCCCAAGTCGCGGTACGGCGGCGTCAGGCCCCAGTCCTTGTCGCCGCCATTGCTCAAGTCGTGCAATACGGCGCAGGGCACGATGGGAATGGGCGGCGACCCAGGGCGCATTTGCAAACCGCTGCCATGTGCCGACAAAGCGGCGGCAACGCCATCTGCCGCCGCGAGCCCGAACACAGAACCCCCGGCGAGCACCACGGCGTGTGCGCGTCCCACCAGGTTCTCCGGCGAAAGCGCGTCGGTTTCGCGCGTTCCGGGACCGCCGCCGCGCACATCCACGGCCGCCGCCCACCCGCTCTCACACAACAAGGCGGTGACGCCGGAGCGGACAGCTTCGTTGGTGGCGTGGCCGACCTTGAGGCCCGCGACGTCGGTGATCAGATTCTTGGCTCCCGGGCGCAACACGCGCGGCTCCTAGCGCGGCTGGGCCGCGATGACCGCCAAGCCTTGCAGCACCAGATCCGGCACGATCTCCCCCTGGGCGCGCATGGTGCCGGCGATCATGTTGGCATCGCCTCCGGTGATGAATAATTTGGGCGCGGTGCCGGTGCTTTGCGCGATGACCTCGCAGGCATGGTCCGCCATCCCCGCCAGCGCGAACACCGCGCCGCGGGACACGGCGGCAATGGTGTTGTTCGCCAGCACGCCGGCAAGCGACGGTGTGCTGTTGGAAGCGGCCTTGGCGATGTCGCTGGTATTGCTCATCAGCTCTTCGCGCATCATATGAATACCCGGCGCAATCAGGCCGCCAAGATGCTGGCCATTGGCATCCACGGCATCGACCTTGACGGCGGTGCCCGCGTCCACCACGCACAGGGCGCCGTGAGCCTTGGTCCACGCGCCGATCAGCCCCAACCAACGGTCGGCGCCCAGCAGCGAGGGGTCGAGATAGCCGCTGGTCAGCCCGTCAAATTCCCGCGCCGCCGTGACGAACTCAATGTTGACGCGATATTTTTTTTTCGCGAGTTTGGCAAGGGTCTTTGCCATAACGCGACCCGCGACGTTCGAGACCAATACCCGGCTGGGCCTTTGACCCGACTCGAACAGCGTGGTGGTCCAGATGCCGGGCTTGGCATCGCGATGGACCACGGCCTGCTGGTCGGACAGTCCGGTACTCGTGAGCCAGGCCCATTTGAGGCGCGTATTGCCGACGTCGATGACCAAAATCATTCGTAATTTTTTACCCTAATTGTCGTCGCGCAGCGCCCAAGCGCGCAGGATAGCATCGCGGAAGGCGAAAGGGTTCCGGCGGGAATCTTGGCGGCTTAGCCGCTAAACTTGGGGCTGGGATGCCGACAGCGGGGACTTATGGTCGATTTGAAGCAGGCGATCAGGGATGTGCCGGATTTCCCGCGCGCGGGAATCCTGTTCCGTGACATCGCACCTTTGCTGCGGGATCACTTCGAGGCCACGGTGGATGCGCTGGATGCCCTGCTGAGCGCCGAAGAATGGCGGCAGGTCGACGCGTTGGCGGGCATTGAATCGCGCGGATTCATCTTGGGGGCGGCGCTCGCGCAGCGGCGGCGCAAGGGATTTGTGCTGGTTCGCAAACAAGGCAAGTTGCCGCCGCCGGTGGTCGATGCGGCCTATGAGCTGGAGTACGGCTCGGGCGTGCTGGAGATGCAAGAGGGCCGCGGCCAGCTCGTGCTCGTCGACGACGTCTTGGCGACCGGGGGCACCATGAGGGCCGCCGCCGGCCTGTGCGATCGCGCCGGTTATCAGCTCACGGCGCTGTTGGCGCTGATCGATCTGCGCATCGTCCCGGACTTCTCCTGGCGCGAGCTGCGCCTGCGCGCCTGCATCAGCTACTGAGGGCCCACGAAAACTCCATGACTGAATTGCCGGGCACCATCGTGGTAATCGCGTTGCGCGTGGAGTCCTCCGGCGTGTTTGAGGCCGCCGGCGTGCCGGTGCTGTATTGCGGCGTGGGCAAAGTCAATGCGGCCATTGCGCTCACCAAGGAACTGTCCCGTTATGCTCATCGGGGAGAGGAGATGCCGTTGGTCGTAAATTTCGGTTCCGCGGGTAGCCGTAGCTTTGCGCCCGGCACGCTGGTGGCTTGCCGCGAGTTCGTCCAGCGCGACATGGATGTCAGCGGCTTGGGGTTCCCGCTCGGCGTCACGCCGTACGATACGGCGCCATCATCGCTGGCATTCGATCCGGTGTTCACGCATTTGCCGGAGGCCGTCTGCGGCAGCGGCGACTCGTTCGCGACCGCCGACATCGAGGCGGAATGCGCGGTGATCGACATGGAGGCCTACGCCTTGGCAAAGGTGTGCTGGCACGAAAATGCAGGATTTGCCTGCGTAAAATACGTGACCGACGGGGCGGATCACAGCGCCGCGGATGACTGGCAGCGCAACGTGCACGTGGCGGCCGAGGAGTTCCTGCAATTGTTTCGCAGCCTTGCAAGCACGAGCGTGCAATGAAATACCGGCTGCCGCTGTGCTGCGTTTTGCCGCTCATGTGCCAGGCCGCGCCCGCGCCCGCTCCCGCGCATGCGGTGCAGAACGCGCCGCTGGTTCTGCTCATATCGGTCGACGGCATGAAGCCCGAAGCCGTGCTCGATGCACAGCGCCACGGACTCAAAGTGCCGAACCTGCGGGCTTTCTTGACCGATGGCGCCTATGCACGAAGCGTCAGAGGCGTGCTGCCGACGCTCACCTATCCCAGTCACACCACCTTATTGACCGGCGCTTCGCCGGCCAAGCACGGCATCCTCGACAACACGACCTTCGACCCCAAGCTTCGCAATCAACGGGGTTGGTATTGGTACGCCGAAGACATCCAGGTGCCGACGCTCTGGGACGCCGCGGCGGCGGCGCACCTTGTAACGGCCAACATCTATTGGCCGGTGAGCGTGGGGGCCAAGATCACCTACAATTTGCCGCAAATCTGGCGTGCCGGCACGGACGACGATCTCAAACTGCAGCGCGCCTTGAGCACCCCGGGCCTGGAACAGGAACTGTCGGCGGAACTCGGCCGCTATCCGGGTGGCATGGAGGAAACGCTCGCCGAAGATGAAGTCCGCGCGCGCTTCGCCATCCGCTTGCTGGAACAGAAGCACCCCGAGTTCTTCACCGTGTATTTGACCGGATTGGACACCGAAGAACATGCCTCCGGTCCGTTCAGCATAAAATCCAACCAGACTTTGGAACGGCTGGATGCCGTGGTCGGCTCGCTGCGCGCCGCCGCCGAAAAAGCGGCTCCGGGAAGCGCCACCGTCTGCGTCGTGTCCGACCATGGATTCGCTGCGGTCGAGCACGACGTAAACCTGTACGCCGCTTTCCTTCAGGCGGGGCTCTTCAGCGTCGACAAGGACAAGCAGGTGACCGATTGGAAAGCGATGTTGTGGCCGGCCGGCGGCAGCGCCGCGGTGATGCTCGCCGACCCGAAGGATGAGCAGCTTCGAGGCCGCGTCAAAGCGCTGCTCGAGAAGCTTGCGGGCGAGCCTGCCAATGGAATCGATCGAGTCTGGTCGCAGGCGGAAATTCGCCAAAACCGCGGCTTCCCCAATGCCGCCTTCCTGGTCTCTTTCAAGATCGGCTACGAAATGGCCTACAGCCTGTCGATGCCGCTCGTCACCAAGCCCGGCAATCTTGGCATGCACGGCTACGTGCCGGAGCGGGTGGAAATGCGCTCGATCCTTCTTCATCGTGGGACCGCAGATTCTCAAGGGGAAATCGCTGGGCGAAATCGACATGCGGCAAATAGCGCCGACCTTGGCGCAGGTTTTGCACGTCCATCTCGCCGGGGCTGAAATGCGGCCGTTGGCGCTGCGTTAGAGCGACGGACCCGCTGTTTTGGCAGGTTGATCGCCCCAGGCGAATGCTTGCGGGCAGATGAGCAGCGCGATTGCCGCCGCCGTGGCGAGGACTTTTTTCAACCGTTTACGAAACGTCAGTCAATTGCCTGAATAGAATGATCCGGGCCTTTTCCCAATCGCGCTGCACGGTCTTTTTCGACGTGCCGCGCTGTGCGGCGATATCTTCGAAGGTATAACCGCAGAAATATTTGAGATCCACCACCTCCGCGAGCCGCGCATCATGGGTGGCCAGTTCGTCCAGGGCGTCGGAAAGCCGCGTCAGTGCCGCTTCGTCGCCGCCAGGTGCGCCCAGCTCGGTCGGCAACTGCGTGATATGGAAGGCGGCACCGCGCTTCAGCGCGTGCCGCTCGCGCACCAAATCGATGATGAGGCCGCGCATCACTCGAGCCGCATAGCCGATGAAGCGCTCGCGATCGGGGAACACCGCATCTTTTCCCGACATGTCGAGATAGGCTTCATGAAGCAAGGTGGTCGGGCTGATCGACGCCCCGGCGCTGCGACGCAGCTGACGCTGGGCAAGCTGCCGCAAATCGTCGTACAGAGCGGCAAACCGCAAGGCGTTTGGCGTGTCGGTGTTGATTTGGCTTTCGCGCCGCCCGGGTGAATCCTCGGAAATCATCCCTCTTCTCCTGCGTCCGCATAGAGGATGCCGAAATGGGTCCGCGCTGGCAAATAACGTTTAACAGTTGCTGCGCACGGCGCGGCTGGCCGCGGCGCGCGCCTGTACTCCCGGTAACGCCCGCCTGGCGGACACGCGGGCCGCATGCGGGCCGCCCGCGATCGCCGCGGCCGTCCGTGTTGCTTCGCAGCGCATCGGGAGCGCATGCTTTTCGGTCTGGCCGGGGACTTTCTTTGGCTATCAGGAGCGGTTCATGCAAGGCACGCGACTCATGCGGCCCCTGGTGCTGCGCTGCGGAGCCCTTGGCGACATGGTGTTGTTGACGGCGCTGATCCGGGTTCTTCATGCCGAGTTTCACGCCCCCGTCGATATCGTGACCTCCGGACCCTGGAGTGCGCCGCTGCTGCGCGGCCAGCCCGGAGTGGGCGAGATCTTCAGCGTGCGCAGCCGCAAGACGCCCTACTGGATGAGCATCGACCAGCAGCGGGTGGTGCGCCGATTGCGCGCCCGCGGCGCGGGACCCACGTGGTTCTGCGACAGCGATGAGGCGGCTATGCGTCTATTCGAGCGCGCCGGCATCCCGGGCGAGTACATCGTGGATGTCAAAGATCACCCGTTGTTGCCCGGCGAACATGCAACGCAGCAATGGCGGCGGCTGGCGCAGATCATGCCGAGCCGAGTGAGCGGCGCTCCGGCCGACATCGCCGCCGTGCTTCCCGGCTGCCACCTGGTGGTGACGCAAGTTCAACGCGCGCAACTTGCCGCGTGGCTCGAGACCCGCGGTCTGGCGGAACAACCGTTGATACTGGTGCAAATCGGCAACAAGCGCACGATGCGGCGCGGGCCGCGCCGCCTCGCCGTCAACAACAAGTATTGGCCCAACGAACGTTGGGCGGAGGTGCTGCGGTACCTGCGCGGGCGCCATCCCCGGCATGCGTTGGTGCTGCTCGGCACCGGCCCGGAATTTCAGCTCAACCAGGAACTCGCCGCGCTGGCGGGAATCGGCGGACTGCACAATGTCGCCGATGATCTGCCCATACCGCGCCTCGTGGCGCTGTTGGATCGCGCCGCCGCTCTGGTGACCGTCGACTCCGGTCCCGCGCATGCCGCGGCGGCGGTCGGCTGTCCGCAAGTCGTGTTGTTCGGCAAGGCATCGCCAACCCTTTACCGGCCATGGGGCACGGCGGCAGCCGAAGTGCGCCTGCTCACAGGTTTGGTCGACGGGGAGCCCGGCATGCTGGGCATCGATGCCGGTAGCGTGATCGCGGCATGCGCCGCGCTCAACTTGCGCGGCGCCTAGTCACGCTCGCGGCCACCCGGAATACTCAGGCAGGCTCCTAGCCGGACGGCGCGGGTGCGGCGGGCGGTGCGGGCGCGGCGCCCGGCGGCGCGCGCAGCATGTCCTGCGTCACCAGCACCACACCGCGCTTGGTGATGAAGAAACGCTGTGCGTCCACCGCGTGATCCAGTCCAATTTGCAAACCGTCCGGAATCACGCAGCCCTCATCGAGGATGCAGCGCCTTATCTTGCAATGCCGCCCGATGGTTACGCCCGGCAGCAGCACCGAACTCTCGATCACGCTGGCTTCCTCGATGCGCACATCGCTCGACAGCAGCGATTGGGTCACGTAGGCGCCCGAGATGATGCAGCCGCCCGCCACCATCGAGTTCACGGCCATGCCGCGCCTGCCGTCGTCGTCCAACACAAACTTCGCGGGCGGCTGCTGCGACTGATAGGTCCAGATCGGCCACTGATGGTCGTAGATGTTCAATTCGGGATTGAGCGATATCAATTCCATGTTCGCTTCGTACAAGGCATCGACGTTGCCTACATCGCGCCAATAATTCTGCGCCCTGGTTTCCACGTCATGAAAGGGGTACGCGAAAACGCGCATGCGTGCGATGGCGGGAGGAATGATGTTGCGGCCGAAATCATGATTGGTCTTTTCGTCGGCCGCGTCCTCGGTCAGCAGCTTCTCGAGGCGGTCAAGCGCAACGACATAAATTCCCATGGAGGCGCGCGCAAATTTTTCATGGCCGATGATCGGGTCCGGATCGCGCGGCTTCTCGGCGAACTTGATCACCCGGTTGGTATCGTCGGTGGTCATGATGCCGAATTCGTTGGCGCGTTCGATGGGCACGTCCACCACGCCCACGGTGATATCCGCCTCGCAATTCTCGTGGTACGCGATCATCGGGCCGTAATCCATTTTATAGATGTGATCGCCGGCCAGGATCAGCACATGCGTCGGATGATGCGAACGAATGAATTCCAGATTCTGATACACCGAATCGGCCGTGCCGCGATACCAGTGCTGTCCGATCTGCTGTTGCGCCGGGATCAATTCCACGAACTCGCCGAGCTCGCCGCGCAGATAGCTCCAGCCGCGTTGTATGTGCTGAATCAGCGATTGGGACTTGTACTGGGTCAACACCGCGATCTGGCGGATGCCGGAATTGACGCAGTTCGACAGCACGAAATCGATGATGCGGAACTTTCCGCCGAACGGCGTGGCCGGTTTGCAGCGATGCTGCGTGAGAGCCTTGAGGCGCTCGCCGCGCCCTCCCGCCATGATTACAGCGAGGGTTCCACTGGTCAGCCGGCTGACGTAACGTCCGGTGTTGTTGCGGGCTGCGTGTCGCATTGAGCCAAGCCTGACATACTCGGACCCCGGCTGCACCAGGTTTCTCTCAGGGTTCCGAGGCGTTTGTTAGACTGCGTTTTCATGACGCCGTTGAAGCTGTGTCTTTTGAGTTCGGAAATCGTGCCGTACGCGAAAACCGGCGGTTTGGCGGATGTCGCCGGCGCGTTGGTAAAAAATTTGGGCGCCATCGGGCACACCGTGCGCGCCTTCATGCCGCTCTACGGCATCGTGCGCGCCAACCAACCCTCCCTAAAGCCGGTGCGCGGTGCCGAGCGCGTGCCGCTGATCATCGGCGATACCGAGTATCGCTTTTCGCTCAGGACTGCGAACTACCCGGACAGCGAAGTGCCGGTGTATTTCATCGACTGCCCGGCGCTGTTCGATCGCGGCGGTCTGTATACCGGCGATCCCGACGAGCATCGGCGCTTCCTGCTGTTTACCCGCGCGACCCTGGAGAGCTGCCGCCGCTTGGGATTCGGTCCTGATATATTTCATTGCAATGACTGGCACACGGCATTCTTGCCGCTGTACCTGAAGACGCTTTATCGCGGCGACGCGTTGCTGGCGCGGGCCAAATCGCTGTTGACGATCCATAACATAGGCTATCAGGGCATCATAGCGGGTGCGGCTGCGGCGGATCTCGGCCTCGGCGCGCAACAGTCCATGCTGGACCAGGGCGACCTTGCGCGCGGCTTCGTCAATTCACTGAAAACGGGCATTCAGCACGCGCACGGCGTCAGCACCGTCAGTCCGACCTATGCGCGCGAAATTTGCGATACGCCTCTCGGGATGGGTCTGCAGGGCGCCTTGCGCGGCCGCGCGGATCGCGTCAGCGGAATATTGAACGGCGTCGACTATGAAGAATGGGACCCGCGCCGCGATCCGCATCTGAGCGCGCATTTTGCGCCGCAGGATTTGCGCGGCAAGCTCATCAACAAGGAAATGCTGATCGCGACGCTGCAGATGAAGCTGTCGACCACGCAGCCGTTGATCGGCATGGTGTCCCGGTTGACCGAGCAGAAGGGGATCGACTTATTGTTCGATTCTCTTCCGGAGCTTCTGCAGACGCGCGATTTCGGACTGGCCGTGCTCGGCAGCGGGGAGCAGAGATATGCCGGTTTCTTCACGAGCCTCGCGCAGCGTTTCCCCGACCGCGTGAGTTACCGCTCGGGATTCGATGAGCCGCTGGCGCATTTGATCGAAGCCGGCAGCGATATTTTCCTGATGCCGTCGCGCTATGAACCGTGCGGCCTGAACCAGATGTACAGTTTGCGTTACGGGACCATTCCGATCGTGCGCAATACGGGAGGGCTCGCGGATTCCGTGCAGCATTTCGATCCCAGCTTGGGAAGGGGCACCGGCTGTGTGTTCAACGACTACGACGCGCCGGCCGTGCGCTGGGCCGTCAACACCGTGCTCGATTGGTACGCGGATCCGCGCAGCTGGTTGCCGGTAATGCAAAATGCCATGGCCAAGGATTTTTCTTGGACCCGGCAGATCAAAGACTACGATTCTCTGTACCGCCGCTTGCTCAAGGCCTGAGCTGCAGCAGCGCGTAGCGCCGCCCGTAGGGCAGCGAATAAATGTTGATCAGCGACGGGTTTGCCGCCGGGATCCAGTCCGGCAGAGCCGCTTCCGGCGGCCTCCTGCGCCACGGCAGACCCGGCGGCGATTGCTTCGGCAGTTGCACCAGGAAAAAGCTGCCGGGGGCGGCGGCGGCCGCCGCACGCACGCGTGCCACGCCCGCGGCATCCAACGGTCCCGGAATGCTCGCGACCGAAGTGCGGGCGTACATATCGACGATCGCACGCGTCGTTTCATCCGGTGCAAGCAAAATCAGCGGTCTTCCGGCGGCGACGCGCTCGACGGCGCGGCTGATCTTCGCCAGATCCTGCCAACGGTCCACCTGATGGTAGACCTGGGAAGCGGGTCCGGTGAGCAACGCGCAATACGCAATCAGCATCGCCCACTGGGAATAAACGGCATGATCGCCGGCAGCGGCCCAGGCGCGGACGGAAAATATGGCCGCGGCGAGCAAACCTAAAGCCGAGATCGCAATGAACATCCCGTGCCGCGCAATACCGTTCCAGGAATCGGCGCCGAGCAAGCTCAAAGCCGCGGCGATTACGCCGACGCCCAGCAGCAGCAGCGCCGCCGTGGCGCGCAGCGCCCGCCGGTCCCAAGGATCGGGACCCGCCGAGATCTCGCGTGCCCACCACGCGACCAGCAGCGCAATTCCGGGCAGCGCGGGCGCCAAGTAAACGTTGCGCGCGGTAGCCGCCAACGACAACAATACCAGGCTCGGAACCGAGGCCGCGACGGCGAAGCGCACGGCGCGCCGTTCATGGGGAGAGGTCTGCCGCTGCCGCCAGGCGCGGCGCGCGGCCGCCAGCACCAGCAAGGTCCAAGGGAAGAGATACACGGGCAGTTCGATGAGGTATTTGCCCGGCGAATTGCGATGCGCCGCCGCGTATTGCAAATCGGGCGGCGCCTCGACCGCCGCGAAGCGTCCGACCAGATTGTTCCAGAAGAATATCTTCAAGTGTTGCGCCCCATCGGCGCCGCGGTATACGAACCAGACCCAGCTGAGAATGATCGCCGCTTGAATCAGCAGTCCCGCGTACAGTTCCCATCGAAGCAGTTCGCGCCAACGCCTCTCCCATACGCTCAACGTCAGAATCGCCAGCGCCGGCACCATCCAGGCGACCGCGCTCTTCGACAGAAATCCGAATGCCAACGCGGCGTGCATCAAAAGATAGCCGCGCAGGCGCTCCTTGCCGGCCGTCGCGTAGAAGCCCATGTAGGCGCCGAGCAACGCCACCGAAACACTGGCGAGCAGCGGCGCGTCGGTGGCGAGCCAAATGGCGACTTGGTATGACAACAGGAAAGTGCTTATGGCTGCCGCGCCCACGAGTCCGGCCAATCGGCCGGCGGCGCGCGCGGCCAGCAGCCCGACGCCGAGCGCGCTGATCAAGGCGTACAGCAAATTCGGCAGCCGCGCGCTCCACGCCTGCTCGCCCAACAGCCGGATGGGCACCGCCGCCAGCCAATAAGTCAAAGGCGGCTTCTCGCAGAAGGGTTCGCCCGCCAGCAAAGGCACCGCCTTGTCGGCCTGCCAGCTCATGCGCCACGCGATGTCCGCCTCGCGCGGCTCATCCGGGGTCCAATAGGCGCGGCCGAACATGCCGACGCACCATGCCAACAACAGCGCGATCCCAAGCCACGCGATCATCGCTGAAGATTGTTGTGAAATTCCAAGGCGCATTTGCCGACTATACTTTACGCGAGGCCTTGCTAAGATGTTGCGTTGCCTTGCCTTCAAAGTGGCGCTGCGTAAATCTCAGGTGGCCGGTGATCCAAGAGTTCTGCGATTGGCTGTCGGCGACAAATCTCAGCGTTGCATTTCAATCGGCCAACTGGTTCGTTCCCACGGTGCAGACCGTCCATATCATTTCCATCGCGATCTTGCTCACCTCCGTTTACGTCATGAGTTTCCGGCTCATCGGGGTCACGCGCGGCGGGCAATCGCTGGCTATCGTGGTCGCCAAATCGACGCCATGGGTGTGGGCAACGCTTGGCGTGCTGCTCGGCACGGGCATTCTCCTCACCATCACAGAGCCGGCGCGTGAGCTGCTCAATTGGGTATTTCGCGCGAAAATGCTGATGGTCGCCGCGCTTGCCGCAATTCTCTGGGTCGTGCAGATTCGCCTGCGGCAAAGTCCCGAGTACTGGACCGAATCGCCGGGGCGGCGGCTCGCCGCCCGCGCGATCGGCATTGGCGCTGTGCTCATCGGCGCAGGCATCGTCACCGCCGGCCGCTGGATTGCCTATGTCTGACCAAAACGCGGCGCGCTAGCCATGGCATTGGAACGAGCGCTGACGCAGCTGCAGAATCTCGGTTTCGCAACGCAGATCCGCGAGTCCGACTGGCTGTTTCCGACCATCGAGACGGTTCATGTATTCGCGCTGGTGCTGGTGGTCGGCACCATCATGACCGTCGATCTGCGCCTCCTGGGATTTGCCAGCAAGGAACGTCCGTACAGTCAAGTCGCCGCGGAAATGCTGCCCTGGACCTGGGTTGCGTTCGCCGTTGCCGCTCTCGCCGGCATGCTGATGTTTTCCTCCAAGGCGCTCACTTACTACGGCAACGTTCCGTTTCGCTTGAAAATGGCGGCTTTGCTGCTGGCCGGCATCAACATGGCGACGTTTCACTGGTTCGGCACCCGCCGCCTCGAGATCTGGGATCGAGGGCCGCCGCCCCGCGGGGCGAGACTTGCGGGCGGCGCATCGTTGCTGCTGTGGACTGCGATTGTCGCGGCCGGGCGTTGGGTGGGATTCACGACGTAGGATCCAAAAAGCCGTCGAGCGCCGGCAGCCGAGGCAGCGCTCCCGGCAGCCGATGATCAAGCGGCGCTGAGCTATCATGAAGCGATGCGCTTTCTCATCGTCCTGATCATGGCGGCATCGCTGCTCGCGGCCGTGTTCGCGGCGGATGGCTATGCCGCGCGGCGCTTGTTGCGCGCCGACCCGGATGCGTTGCCTGGCAATCCCATGCTGCTGCGCTTCGCGGTGCGCCGCGGCGCCGCGTTGTTCGAAGCGCGTTGCGCGGTCTGTCATGGCCCTTCCGCACAGGGAGACCCGGCAATGGGCGTCCCAAACCTGACCGATGCCGACTGGCTTTATGGCACCGGCCGACCGGCTGAGATCGAAAGGGTGATCGATTACGGAATTCGATCCCGCAATCCGAAGTCGTGGAATCTCGCGATCATGCCCGCCTATGGGCGGCCGCGGCCGAACCCCGGCGACAAAAACATCCAGCCCTTGACGCCAGGCGAGATCGACGACGTGATCGAATTTCTCATGCGCCAGCAGGGCCGCCGCGCGGATGCGGCCGCGGCGGCGCGCGGCGCCATTCTTTTCGCAGGCCATGGCGGCTGCTACGACTGCCACTCCCTCGACGCGAAGGGCGATTCGGCCATCGGCGCGCCGAATCTCAGCGACGCCGTTACGCTCTACGGAGACGGCGGCCGCGAAGCGCTGCGTATGTCCATAGCTTACGGCCGTCAGGGCGTATGCCCCGCCTGGATCAAGCGCGCCGGCGCCGCGAGCATCCGCGAGCTGGCCGTGTACGTGTATTCAATTTCACACCCCGGTGCGATTCAAAATGCCCATTGATCAGGAAGCCGCGCGCGCGCCTTGGCGCGATCCCGCGCGGATCAGCGATGCGCGCTCCTTCGCGCTCATGGCGGCCGGGGTGCTGATCGGCCTGTTGTTGGCCGGGTACTCGCTCTTTAGCGCGCGCAGCGCCACCACGCTGTTCGTACCCGCGGAAGACGTCGCTCTCGTGAATCAACAACCGATATCGCGCGCCGACTACCTCGCGCAGCTGCAGACCCTGTACGGAGTCGACTTGAGCCATGCGACCCGCGAACAGCGCCGCAAGGTTCTGGATGACATGATCCGCGAAGAGCTGTTCGTACAGCGCGGCAAGGAGTTGGACGTCGCCGCGACGGATCCCGACGTGCGCGGCGCGCTGGTCAACGCGGTGGAGCTGGAAATTGCCGAGAATGCGCTCACCTCGCAGCCCAGCGAAGCGGCGTTGCGCCAATTTTTCGAGACCCATGAGGATCGCTACCTCAGCGAAGGAATCATGCGGGTCCGGGATCTGTTATTTCCCGTGTCCGCGCTGCCGCAATTGCCGGCGCAGCCGCAAGCGCTCAAGACGCTGGCGGCGGATGCGCAGACGCTCGCGCGGCTCGACGGCCGCGATTCAGGGAGGACCAAGGGCGAGGAATTTTATTTCGCCGCGAAGATTCATCTGGGCGATGCGCTGTTCGCCGCCGCCCGGGAGTTGCCCGACGGCGCGGTTTCGCAGCCGATCACGCTGCCCGATGGAATCCACGTGCTCGTCATGGAACGAAACAAGCAGCCGGTGCCGTTCGGCTTTGCCGCGGCGCGCGCGCAAGTATTGAGCGACTATCGCAACCAGGCTGTCGACAAACTGAAATTGAGCGGCGCAGCGTTTCTGCGCAAGCGCGCGAATGTGCTGATCGCGGACGACCTGCGTTGAGACGGACGGCGGTCCTGCTGCTGGTTTGCGGCGCTTGGATGGGCGCGCCCGCCATGGGGCACGTGCGCAGCCAGTCCCACTCGGTTTGGGAAATCAACGGCCGCATGGTCGATGTGGTCGTCACGATTCCGGAGATCGAGGCGAAACGCCTGGGAAGCGACGCGAATCCGGCGACGCCGCAGCGCTTGAGAGATTATTTGACGCAAAAAACCTACCCCCTCGCGGATGGCAAGCGCTGCGCGCTCATTCCGCCGGTGGAGATCCTGTCGTCGCTCGCCGGCTTCAGCAAGTTCGACTTCACCTTCAAGTGCGAGAGTGCCGCAAATCTGCAAATTCATTCCGGCGCGTTTTTCGATTTGGTCTCGAGCCACACCAATTTTGCGCAGGTGCAAAACGCCGCAACCGGGGAATTCACCGAGCAACTCATCACGAATGAGCACCAAACGATCGACGTGACCGGCGGCGAGGGCGGCCGCCTCAAGAATGCCGGCTTTTGGGAGTTCATCCGCATGGGGATGATGCACATATTCACCGGCGTCGACCACATGTCGTTTTTGCTGGGCCTGGTGCTGATCTCCCGGCGGCTGCGCGATTTGGTGTTCGTCGTGACCGGATTCACCATCGGTCACAGCCTGACGCTGGCGCTCGCCGTGACCGGCATATTGCGGCCGCACGCCGAATATATCGACGCGCTGGTCGCGCTCACGATTGCATTGATCGGCGCCGAGAACATCGTGGTTCAGACCCGGCGGCCGCGAATTGCCGCCCTGGGCGTCGGCGCGTGCCTGTGCCTGATGGCTGCGTTTCAGGCGCTGGGATTCGGCGGCCTGCCGAGCCTGTTGTTGCTCGGCGCCGGGTTGTTCACCGCGAACTACCTGCTGATATCGGGCAACATACGCGACGCCGGACGCCTGAGAATACTGGTTACCCTGGTGTTCGGCCTGATCCATGGCTTTGGCTTTGCGGCCGACCTGCTCGAATTGCAGCTGCCGACCCAACGCCTGGCCGAATTGCTGGTGGGCTTCAATCTGGGGGTCGAATTGGGTCAGTTGGCGCTCGTGGTCGGCGCGACTTTGCTGGTGCTGGGATTGAAGCGCCTGCAGCTGGCGTTGCCGCGGCCCATCGTGGTCGATGTCGCCTCGGCGTTTCTCGTGGCGCTCGGGGTGTTCTGGTTTGTCAGCAGAAGCTACGCCTGATGCACAAGGACTGGATCGTCATCATCGTTCTCGTGCTGCTGCTCGCGGCAACGTTCCTGTTCTCGCTGCTGACGGGGCGGGTGTGGCTGCCGGTCGGAGAAGTCTGGGACGGTTTGTGGTCGAAGGACGCCAGCCTCGCGGCGGCCATCGTCACGCAGCTGCGCCTGCCGCGAGCGGTTCTCGCCCTCGAAGTCGGCGCTGCCCTGGGTATCTCGGGCGCCGTGCTGCAGGGAGTGACGCGCAACCCTCTCGCCGAGCCCGGCCTGTTGGGGGTTTCGGCGGGTGCCGCGCTGGGCGCCGTCATTGCGGTGTATTTCGGCACGGCGGCGGCGCACTACACCGCCGCCGTGCCGCTGCTCGGCTTGTTGGGCGCGCTGCTCGCAAGCTTTTTGACTTTCGCGTTGGGCCGCGGCGGTGGGACGATTACCTTGGTGCTCGCGGGAGCCGCCGTCTCGGCGCTGGCCGCCGCGGGCATTGCCCTGGCGCTCAATCTTGCGCCCAGCCCCTACGCGGCGTACGAAATCATGACCTGGCTGATGGGCTCGCTGGCGGACCGCAGCTGGAATCATGTATGGCTGGCGACGCCGTTCATCCTCGTAGGTTGCGCTATGCTGCTGTTCACTGCCCGCGGCGTTGACGCCTTGACGTTGGGGGAAGCCCAAGCCCAGAGCCTGGGCGTCGATATTGGACGGCTGTATATTTTGGCGGTATTCGGCACGGCGCTGGCGATCGGCGCGGCCACTGCGGTGACGGGGGTCGTCGGTTTCATAGGCCTGATCGCGCCGCATCTGGTGCGGCCGCTGCTGGGCCATCAGCCCAGCCGCATCCTGTTGCCGGCGGCGTTGTGCGGGGCGTTGTTGCTGCTGGCCGCTGATATTGCCACGCGCTTGATCCACGTCGGACCGGAACTGAAGCTTGGCGTGCTGACGAGCTTGATTGGAACGCCCTTTTTCTTTTGGCTGGTCGTGCGGCTGCGCAAGGCGGCGCCGTGAATAGAATCGAAGGAGAATTCCCGTGAGCGAACATGTTCTGGTGGAGAAGTCCGACAAACTCCTGGTGCTGACCCTCAACCGGCCGGAGAAGAAAAATGCCCTGACCCGCGCCATGTACCGGACTCTGGCGAGCGAGATCGCCGCCGCAGACGCCGATCCCAGCATTCGCTGCATATTGATCAAGGCCCATGGCGACATGTTCACCGCGGGCAATGATCTTGCGGATTTTGCGGCCGTCGGGAATGCGGACTCGGCGCCGAAGTCGGAGGACGCCAATCCGCTGCTTCCTGCGCTCGCCAAAGCGCGAACGCCGATCGTGGCCGCCGTCAATGGCCGCGCAGTCGGTGTGGGCGTCACGATGCTCCTGCATTGCGACATGGTTTTTCTCGCGGAGGATGCCGCGCTGATCGCCCCGTTCGTCAATCTGGCGCTCGTGCCGGAAGCAGCCTCGAGCCTGTTGATGCCGCTGCGCATCGGGCACGTCCGCGCCTTTGAGATGTTCGTTCTCGGCGAAGCGGTGAACGCCGAAAAGGCGGTGAATTGGGGGATTGCGAATCGCGCGGTGCCGGCCGCCGAGCTGCATGCGGCCGCTCGGGCCGCGGCAATCGCAATCGCCGCGCGCGCCCCCGCCTCGGTGGTCGCGACCAAATCGCTGATGCGCGACGAGGCGCTCTTATTGGCGCGCATGAGCCAAGAAACGGGGCACTTCGTGCGGCAGCTCAAATCCGCCGAGTTCAAAGAGGCTTTCATGGCATTTTCCGAACGCCGCGCGGCGGATTTCAGCAAATTCGGATGATCGCGGCGCGGCAGAGCGGCTCATGAGCGTCCTCGATGCAGCGAAGATCTGCGTTCGACGCGGTTCGCGCGCAATTCTCGATGAAGTTTCGCTGCACGCCGAGTCGGGCGATTTCGTTGCCGTCATCGGCGCGAACGGAGCGGGCAAGTCGACCCTCCTGTCGGTGCTGGCAGGACTGCTCAAGCCGGATTCCGGCGGCGTCATGTTGGATGGCGTTTCCCTGCGCGCGCTCTCCGGCATGCATTTGGCGCATCGCCGTGCCTATTTGCCGCAGAATCCCCGCTGCGAATGGCCGATTTCGGTTGAAAGGTTGGTTGCGTTGGGATTGACGCCGACCCTGCCGGCACTCGGCGGCCTGCCTGCAAGCTTTGGTCCCAGGATTACCCAAGCGCTGCAGGCGTGCGATCTGCTGGCTCATCGCGGGCAGCCCGCAACCACGCTTTCCGGCGGCGAACTCGGCCGTGCCATGCTTGCGCGCGCATTGGTCGCGGATCCGGATGTTTTGATTGTCGACGAACCCATTGCCGGCCTCGACCCCAAGCACGCGCTCGATACCGCGCGGCGTCTGCAGTCGTTGGCGAAAAGCGGCAAATTGGTGATCGCTTCCTTGCATGATCTGACCCTCGCGGGCCGCTTCGCCAGCCGCATTTTTGCGCTGTCGAATGGCCGGGTCGCCGGCGATGGAGCAACGCTGTCGACTCTGACGCCCGCGTTGCTGCGCACTGCATTCGAGGTGGAGGCCTGCGTATCGGGAACAGCGGGCAGCCTCTACGTCGACTACACGCTGCCTTGACGCGCGCCGGTTAGGGCGGTCCGGCGAGCGTGGTGAAGGCTGCGGTGGTCAACAGAATCAGCGCGCCGAAGCTCATTTCGCCCAGCAGCGAACGTCTGAAAGCAATCACGGCCCGGGCATCGCCTTGCAACAGCCTGGGCGTCAAAGCCAGTTTATTCCAGGCCGCAAAGCTCAAGAGCGCGCCCACCGCCAGCAGTTTGACGGCCATCATGCGTCCGTAGTCGCTGGCCCAAAAGGGCGCCGCCCTGCCGATCAACATGAGCAGCAGGCTGGCGCCGGCTGCGATCAGCAATGCCACGAGCCGCACCGCCAGTTTGCCGAAGCGCGCGGCGGCGGCCGCGATTTGCGGCTCATGAGCATCTGCCGCGATGATCCAGAGCGGCGGCAATGCTCCCAGCCAGAAAGCTGCGCACATAAGGTGCAGACACAGCAGCAGGCTGGGCACGGTGTTCGGCGCCAAGGCATGAACGTGTCCCACCCAGGCGAAGGATGTCGACGCGGCGACCGCGCCCGCGATAGCGGGCCCGCGCAACGCAGGGTTCTTCGCCAATGCAAAGAGCATGAGGGCAAGTCCGGCAATTCGCACGCCGCTCGCCCGGCCCTCGCCGGCGCGCAGGATCATGCCGGCAAAAGTCGTGTTGACCATGTCCGCCGCGGCGCCGCTCATGGAACCGGCAAGCAGCAGGATTCGCAATACAGTGGCGGCCGCCGCTGCGAGGATCAGGGCGGCGATCATGCGGCGGATCAGGACGCGCTGCGGGTCGCGCAGCAGCGCGCCGCAATAGAGAGTGAAGAAAACCGCGCCGGCCGCGCCGAAGGTAGCCGCATAAGTGACCGCCTTCGCGGACACGGCCGCGACGTCCCAGCCGCTGAATTGCATCTCAAACCTCGGGCGCCGCCGCCGCTACGCGGCGATCGAGAAAACGAAGGAACCCTTGGTGACGTGACCATCATCCGCCGCCACGGCGGCCCATTGCACCGTGTAGTTGCCCGGCGGCAGCGCCGGCAGCGTGAGCGTGAATGTTTCCGCGGCCTTGGCGTTCTTGTCGAGGGGGACAGGAACTTCCTTGCCATCCCGCATCAGCTTGAGCATCGCCAGCTGAGCGGCCTCGCTGAATTTGAGCGTCAGCGTTTTGGGCGCTTCGCTCAGATGAGCATTGGCGGGCGGCGCGGAACTCTGCAGTTTCGCATGCGCCATGCAAGTGCCGGCCGCGACGATCCCGCCTAGAGCAAATGCCAAAAGGCTGTTTTTGAGCATGAACTTAGTCCCGGTGGTGTCGGAGTCGCTGTCGGCAATATACTACTATCAACAATGATTCTATACGGCTATGGATTGAGTTCGGCTTCGTACAGGGTGCGAATCGCCATGGCTCTGAAGAATCTGCGCTACGCCTCGGTCAGCAAGAACCTGCGCGCCGGCGAGCACCGCCTGTCGGATTTTCTGCAGATCAATGTGCAAGGATTCGTGCCCGCGCTCAAGCTCGACGATGGCGCCGTGCTGACGCAGTCGGTGGCCATCATCGAGTATCTGGACGAGCTGTATCCGAATCCGCCGCTCCTGCCGGCGCAGCCCCTGGAGCGGGCGCGGGTTCGCGCAATCACGCAGGCGATCGCCAGCGACATTCACCCGCTCGACAATTTGCGCGTGCTGCGCTATCTGGAAGAGAAACTGACATTGGACAAGCAGACGCGCGATGCGTGGTATCGGCACTGGGTGAACGTTGGATTCGACGCCTTGGAACGATGGCTGGTTCGAGACTCGGCGACGGGACGTTTCTGCCATGGCAACTCCCCGACGATGGCCGACGTGTGCCTGGTCCCGCAAGTGTTCAACGCACGGCGCTTCTCGGTCGACATGAATCCCTTCCCGCGGATTCTGGCCATCGACGCCGCGTGCCGGGAGCTGCCGGCCTTTCAAGCGGCGGCGCCGGAGGCGCCGCCGCAAGGCTGACGCTGGTACGGCCGTCGAAAGCCGCGGCGTTCAGAAGGAATAGCGCAGGAACAGCAGTCGACTGCCCAGGCGGGCATCGGTCAATCGACCCCAAATAGGGTCGCGCGGCGCAAATGTCTTTCCCATCACCAAGCTCATGCGCGCATCGCCGATTTCTCTGCCCGCGAGCTGGGGCGCAAGCGACAGAAATTGTTCATCGACGAGGCGCTCCTTGTAAAACGTGGCGAGCAAGCGGGGACCGCCTTCGACCAGAATCCGCTTGCCGGCGGTCGCGCCGCCCACCGCCCGCAAAATCTCGGCGGCTGAAATCTCGCCCGAGCGGCGCGCGATCGCGTGGATTTGCACGCTGCGAGGCGGTCTCTGCGCGTTCAACCGTTTCGCGCCGCTCGCCGTCGTCACGATCATCGCAGCGACCGCACCCGACGCGAACACCGGCAGGCGCAGGTCGAGCGAGCCCGCGGCGCTCACGATCACATTCAGCGCCGCGCGGGATTTGGCCATTGCCAGGCCAAGCCGCAGATAGTCGTCCTCGAGTTCGGGGCAGATGGCCTGCGGAGTCCATAGATGTTCCGGGTCGGCAGCCAGCGTCCCGGAACCGACGATGACGGCGTCGGCCGCGGCGCGCAGCAGGCCCATCACCATGCGATCCTGGGCGCTGAAGCCGCTGATGTCGCCGCCGCCGCCATGTCCTTTCACCTGCAGCGACACGACGCCGTCCAGGGTGCTGACGAAGTTGCTGTAGACCAGCGGTCCCGAACGCGGCACGGGCAGTCGAAACTCGCCGTACAGGCGCGACAATCTCGGCGGCAAGGGCAACGCGCGGCCGTGCTTCGTTTGCAGCAGCGCGCGCAGCGCCGTGATTTTCGCAGTGTCCCGCCGCTCGCCCCGCATCCGGACCTTCCTCGCGCTATTCACAACCTTGAATTCCGGTAGGCCTCATCCTACGCGCAGCAGTCGTCGATAGTGCGCGCCGTTGCTGTTATCGTAACAAGAATGCGAATGACGATGAGAGCCGGATCGAGCCTGATTTCATTCGCTTTGGTTTTAAGTGCGGGCGCCGCTTTGGCCGCGCAGCCCGCGCCGCCCCAGCCGCCGCCGGATCCGCGCTTGGTGATCGGCCTCGCCGATTCCGCGGGACTTCGCGCCACCGTGTTCGGCACCCCGCCGCAGGACATGGCCGCTCTGCCCGCGAAGGTGCCGCTCACGGAAATCGATGCCGAGCTGCCGTGGCGCCTGCCGGTGCCGAAGATTCTCTGGTTCGACGCGAGACTGCGCGTGTGGTTCTCGGCGCAAGACAAACCCGCGCCGTTGGCCATCGTCATATCCGGCACCGGAAGCGACGGCAACACCAAGATAATGTCGGTGCTGCGCGCGGCGCTATACGGTGCGGGCTATCACGTTCTGACCATGCCGTCCCCCACCTTTCCAAGGTTCATCGTTGCGGCGTCGAGTACCGGGGTCGCGGGCGATTTGATGCGCGACGGCAAGGACTTGTACGCCACCATGCAGGAGATCGTTGCGCACCTGCCGCGCAAGGTTCGAATCACCGACATTGATCTGGTGGGCTACAGTCTGGGAGGTGCGAACGCGGCCATCGTCAAGTCGATCGATGCCGCCGAGCACAAGCTCAAGATCCATCGCGTCGTGATGATCAATCCGCCGGTGAGCCTGTTCTCCTCGGTCGGGCGCCTCGACCGGCTGTTCGCGGCGACCATCGGTCCGGGGGAACGCAGCGTCGAGCTTCTGTACCGCAGGCTTTATGCGCAAATCGCCAATCTGTATCGGGCGTCGGACCGCCTCGAACTGGATGAGAACTTTCTGCTCGGCGCCGCCGCCGCCACGCTCAAGACGGACGCGGATTTTTCCGCCGCGATCGCGCTGACCTTTCGCCTGCAGTTGGTCGACATGTTCTTTATCGGCGATTTGTACGCCAAGACCGGAGCGATAATCGATCCAGATCATCCGCCGAAGGTGGGCGACTCGCTCGAAAACATCCAACGCGACCTGCGCGCAAAACCGTTCGCCGACTATTTTGCGCGGGTGTTCGCTCCTTACTATCTCGAGCGCAGGCCGCGTGATACCAGTTCTTCGTTGATCGCCTCGAACCGCCTGGACATAATTTCCGATGCCTTGCGCGACGACGGCGATTATTATGCGCAGACCACCCGCAACGACTTGATCCTCAACGAACGCGAACTCGCCTGGCTGCAAGAGACGCTGGGTCCCAGGATCATCGTCTACGATCACGGCGGCCATCTGGGCGAAGTCGGCGATCGACAGCAGGTGGCCGACATGCTCGACATGCTGTCGGGCGCCTGGCCGCGGAGCGGCCCATGAAGGCACTGGTGCCCGCGGTGAAAGCGGCGCTGCTCGCAGGTCTGGTTGCCGGGGCGCTCGCGGGTTGTGCCTCGCGGGTCCTGTCCATCCGGACCGTCCCCGACCAAACGCCCGCGGCCGACAATGCGGCCGCCGCCGCAAATGCCGCGGCGTTTGCCGAAGCGGTCGCGGCTGAGTCAGCCGCGGCTCCGGCTCAGGAGCCCCAGGAAGCGCCGCCGCTGGTGACGCCGGCCGATGCGCCGCCCATGTACACCTACGATCCCTGGGAGCGTCTCAACCGCTTCACCTACCGATTCAACGCGCGTTTCGACGAGGCGATTTTTTTGCCGGTGGCAGACACCTACCGGCGCGCGCCGCGGCCCATTCGTGCGGGTATCCATAACTTTTTCGACAATCTTGGCGAGATCGACAGCGTCATCAACTACACGCTGCAGTGGCGGCTCAAGTATGGTTTGCGCAGTCTGGAGCGCCTGGCCATCAACACCATCATCGGTATCGGCGGCTTGTTCGACGTCGCCGGCAAACTCAAATTGCCCGGCGCGCCAACCGGTTTTGCGACGACCCTGGCGATGTGGGGCATGCATCCGGGACCCTACCTCGTAATCCCGTTGTTGGGACCATCGACGCTGCGCGACGGCGTCGGATTTCTCGGCGACTACGGCGCGGAATACGCCATCAATGCCGCGGGTCTGTATCGCGGCGGCTTGTCGTGGGGCTTGGGGACCGTCAACGCGATCGATCAGCGCGCCCACGTCGACTTTCGCTACTATTCGAGCGGCTCGCCGTTCGAATACGAAACGATTCGCTTTTTGTACGTGCGCCGGCGCTTGATCGAGGATGAGGGACTGCATCCCAAGGAAGCGGTCAAAAAGGCGCCGGCCGGCATTCCCGCCGGCAAATAATTCGCGGTCGGCGAGGCGGGCGCGGCGGCTGGCGTTCTTGCCGCCGAAGATTCACACTATCGCGCCGTCCGAAAGATTCAGGCTGCACAAGGAATGGTTTGTGGTGAAAAGCCCGCTAATGCCGCTGTGTTCGGTTCTCATCGCTCTGTTGGAACTTGGCGGTTGTCAAAAAGCCGCCGTGACGGCTGCCGAACCGGCAGCAGCGCCGCCCGCAACCGCCCCGGCGCCATCGCCATTTCTGGTGACAGCGAGCATCCAAGAACTGATGGACGCAGTCATCGATCCGTCGGCGGATGCGCTGTGGGATTCGGTCAGCGTTACCACCACCGCAAAGGGAACCGTTTTTCATCAGCCCCATTCCGATGAAGAATGGCAGCAAGCCAGGCGCCATGCCATTGCGCTGATCGAAGGAACCAATCTACTCGTCATGGACGGGCGCAGGCTCGTGGCGCCAGGCAGTCCGGTCCTCGACCAAGGTACATCCGGAGTGTTGAGCGCCGAAGAGGGGCAAAAGCTCTTCGAAGCCAAACGCCCGGCGTTCGTGCAATTTGCGCGGGCACTGCGCGAGGCGGCCACGCAAATGCTCACGGCCGTCGACAAGAAGGACCCGAGCGGCATGATGAACGCGGGCGCAGCCATGGATGGCGTGTGCGAAAGCTGTCACTTGACCTTTTGGTACCCCAACCAGGTCATTCCTCCCTTGCCGGCGGACTTTGGCGTGAAGAAGGGGGTTGCGCATCCGAGCCGGATTCCGTTGAGCCCCGGATGAGCCGAACGCCGTGGGCGTAACCCGTATCGAGCACGTGCAGTTGGCGATGCCGCCCGGCGGCGAGAATTTGGCGAGGAGGTTCTACGCGGACATTCTCGGCATCGCAGAAACTCCCAAGCCTCCGCATCTCGCCAAGCGCGGCGGTTGCTGGTTCGAACGCGGCGAGCTGAAGCTCCATGTGGGCGTCGAAGCGGATTTTCGACCCGCACGCAAGGCTCATGTGGCTCTGCTGGTAACGGAACTGCCCGCGTTGCGAGAAACTCTCCGAAGCTCCGGATATACCCTGAAGGAAGACGAGCCGCTGGAGGGCTATGAGCGCATCTATGTGGATGATCCCTTCGGCAATCGCATCGAATTGATGGAATCGACGCGCGCATTGCAAGCGCCGGCCTGAGGATTTAGGGCATTGCGCCGCTAAGGCGCGCCCCGCTCATCGAGAAATTTTTCGAGGATTGTCGCGGTATGGCTGTTCCCGGGCCGGCGCGCGATGCTTTCGGGCGCGCCTTGCGCCACGATCCGCCCTCCGCCGGCGCCGCCTTCGGGCCCCAGGTCGATGATCCAGTCCGCTTCCGCCATGACGTCGAGATTGTGTTCAATCACCACCAGGGTATTGCCGGTGTCGACCAGCCGATGCAGTACGCGCAACAGCTTTTCCACATCCGCCATGTGCAGGCCCACGGTGGGCTCGTCGAGCACGTACAGGGTGTGTTGGCCCTCGCGGCGTGCGATGTCTTGTCCGAGCTCGTCGGTGCGCACTTTTGCCAGTTCGGCGACCAGCTTGATCCGCTGGCTTTCGCCGCCGGACAACGTCGGGCTGGGCTGGCCGAGACTGAGATAGCCCAGCCCGACGTCTGCGAGCAGGCGCAGCGGATGATGAACGCTGCGCTGTGCCGCGAAGAACGGCAGCGCGTCCTCGACGCTCATCGCCAGTACTTCGCCGATATTCCTGCCCTTGAACAAAACGCTCAAGGTCTCAGGATTGAAGCGTTTGCCGCCGCAAACATCGCAAAGCACTTGCACGTCCGGCAAGAAACTCATTTCGATGCGCTGCATGCCCTGGCCTTCACAAGCCTCGCAGCGGCCGCCCGCCGTATTGAAAGAAAAGCGGCTGGGGGTGTAGCCGCGCATTCGCGCCTCGGTTGTCTCGGCGTAAAGGCGGCGAATCGAGTCCCAGAATCCGACGTAGGTGGCGGGGCACGAGCGCGGCGTCTTGCCTATGGGGGTTTGATCGACCTCGAGCACCCGGCTGATCGGCTGCCAACCCACGATGGCCTCGCATCCGAGAAGCGCAACGTCGGCTTTGCGCGCGCGATCCGCGCGGCTCGGACGCGCCAGCAAGCGCTTCAAGTTGCCGAGCAGCACGTCGCGCGCGAGGGAGGATTTGCCGGATCCTGAAACGCCGGTTATCACGGTGAGCCGGCCGCACGGAATTCGCGCATCGATTCCGCGCAGGTTGTGCAGGTCCGCACCGCGGACTTCGATCACCGGGCTCTCGCCCGCGACTGGCCGCCGCCGCGAGCGGGAATGCAGCAGCGGCGCCGCCAGGCACCGGCCGGTTGGCGAATTCTCCAGGCGCGCCAACTGGGTTGCGGTGCCTTGCGCCACCAAGCGCCCTCCGCGGGATCCCGCGCCGGGGCCCAGATCGATGACGTGATCGGCGCGGCGGATCGTGTCCTCGTCGTGCTCCACGACGACCAGGGTGTTCCCCTTGGCGCGCAGCCGATCCAAGGTATCGAGCAGCGTGACATTGTCGCGCGGGTGCAGGCCGATGGTCGGTTCGTCCAGAACGTAGCACACGCCCTGCAGGTTCGATCCCAATTGCGCCGCCAGACGGATGCGTTGCGCCTCGCCGCCGGACAAGGTCGGCGCGGCGCGATTCAATTGCAAATATCCCAGGCCGACATCGCATAGAAACGCGGTGCGCGCGGCTAGTTCCGCCAACAAATCGCGCGCAATGTCGCGTTCGCGGCCGGCCAATTTCAATTTGCGCGAGCTGCGCCGAGAATTCCTGCACCGGCAGGTCCGTGAGCGCCGCGATCGACCGGCCGCGAAAAAGCACATGCAGCGCGATGGGATTCAGGCGTTGCCCGGCGCACTGCGGGCAGGTTTCGAGCGGCGCGTCCGGGTCCTCCCGCCACGCCGCTTCCTCGCCGCTTTGTTCGGCGTCGAACTGCGGCAATTGCAAGCCGGAGCCGAAGCACCGTTTGCACCAGCCGTGCTTCGAATTGAACGAAAAAAGGCGCGGGTCGAGTTCCGGGAAACCGCTGCCGCAGTTCGGGCACGCGCGCTTGGTCGAGAAAACGCCGGCCGCGGAATCCGCATCGGACCCGCTTCGCACGTGAACCACGCCGCGTCCGTGCTGCAAAGCCAGAGCCAATTTTTCGCGCAGCGCGGCCTCGCCGGCGGCGCCGATCAAAAGCTCGGCCACCGGCAATTCGATGTTGTGCTCGACAAAACGGTCGAGGCGCGGCCATTTCTTCGTCGGGATCAAACTGCCGTCCACGCGCAGGTGCGTGAAGCCTTTGCCGCGCGCCCATTTGGCGAGCGCGGTGTACAGACCCTTGCGCGCGATGATCAATGGCGCCAGCAACGCGATCCGCCGCCCTCGATATTCGCTGAGCAGGCGGCTGGCAATGGCATCGGCGGATTGCGGCTCGATCCGGGCGTTGCAGCCGGGGCAGTATTGCACCCCCAATTTCACGAACAACAGACGCAGAAAGTGATAGATCTCGGTGAGCGTCGCCACCGTGCTCTTGTGTCCGCCGCGGCTGGTGCGTTGCTCGATCGCAACGGTGGGCGGGATGCCGAAAATGGCGTCCACATCGGGGCGCGAAGCGGGCTGCACGAACTGCCGCGCATAGGCGTTCAAGGATTCGAGATAGCGGCGCTGACCCTCGGCAAACAAAATGTCGAATGCCAGCGTGCTCTTGCCGCTGCCAGAGACGCCGGTAATGACCGTGAACTTGTTGAGGCCCAGGTTCACGTCGATGTTCTTGAGATTGTGTTCCCGGGCGCCGCGGATCTCGATGGCCGAGGACCCGCTCCGTTGCACCGGCGCGTTTGCATAGGCCGATGGCTCGGCGTCGCGCACCGCCGCAGCGGCGTTGTCCTCTTCGAGCAGTGCGCGCCCGGTATGCGAGGCGGCGATTTTTTCGATCTCGGCCGGCGTGCCGGCCCCGACGATGCATCCGCCGGCTTCGCCGCCCTCCGGACCCAAGTCGATGATCCAATCGGCGGCGCGGATGACGTCGAGATTGTGCTCGATGACGAGGAGGGAGTGCCCGGCGTCGATCAGCCGCCGAAATGCGCGCAACAGTTTGGCGACATCGTCGAAATGCAGGCCTGTCGTAGGCTCGTCGAACAGGAACAGCGAGCCGCGGCGCGGGCCGCCTTGGCGCGCGGCGCTTGCGCCTTTCCTGGGCTGTTGCGCGCGGGCGGCGCTGTCCGCCAGATGCCCGGCGAGCTTGAGGCGCTGCGCTTCGCCGCCGGACAGCGTGGGGACTGGCTGGCCCAGGCGCAAATAATCGAGCCCCACTTCGGCGAGCGGCGCCAGCCGCAGGCAAACTTCCCGGTCCGCGCTGAAAAATGCCAGTGCTTCAGAGACGGTGAGATCCAGCACGTCGGCGATGCTCTTGCCTGGCACGCCGCCGCGGCTCAGTTCGACCTCGAGCACTTCGGCGCGATAGCGGCGGCCATTGCAATCCGGACAGCGCAAATACACGTCAGAAAGGAATTGCATTTCGACGTGCTCGAAGCCGTTGCCGCCGCAAGCCGGGCAGCGGCCGTTGCCGGCATTGAAGCTGAACGTTCCCGCGCTGTATTTGCGCTCGCGGGCCTCCGGCTGCTTGGCGAACAAATCGCGGATGGCATCGAACGCACCGACGTAACTTGCGGGATTCGAGCGGGTGGTGCGGCCGATGCGGCTCTGATCCACCATCACCACCTCGTCGATCAATTCTGCGCCCAGCAACGCGCGGTGCAGGCCCGGATTTTCCGTGGGTTTGCCCTTGGCGCGCAGCAGCGCCGGAAACAGGACATCGTGCACCAGCGTGGATTTGCCAGAGCCGCTGACGCCGGTCACGCACACCAGTCGCCCGAGCGGAATCGCGGCGTCGATATTCTTGAGGTTGTGTTCGGCCGCGCCCTCGAGCCGCAGGCAATTTCTCGCGCGCCGCGCCGCGCCGCGCGGCGCGCGAAGCGCGATGGCCGGTCGCTTGCGCCGGAACAAATAGTCCGCGGTCAGCGATGCTTTGGCGCCGCGCAGTTCGCGCAGCGGACCATAGAACACAATTTCGCCGCCGTGTTCGCCGGGTCCGGGTCCGATGTCGAGCACCCGGTCCGCCGCCTGTATCACCTTCGGATCGTGCTCCACCACGACCAAGGTGTTGCCCGCATCGCGCAGCCGATGCATGACGCCCACGATGCGACCAACGTCGCGCGGGTGCAATCCGATCGAGGGTTCATCGAGCACGAACAAGGTATTGACCAGCGAGGTTCCGAGCGCCGTGGTGAGATTGATGCGCTGCACCTCGCCGCCCGACAGCGTCCGCGACTGGCGGTCGAGATTCAGATATCCCAGCCCCACATCGGAAAGATATTTCAGGCGTGCGCGGATCTCGCGCAGCAAGAGTTCGGTGGCCTCGCCCTGCAGCGCGGGCAATTCGAGCGCCGCAAAGAAATCCCGGCCGGCCTCGATCGAAAGCAGCATCAATTCGCGGATGTTCTTGCCGGGCTTGCCGACGCGCCACAGCAATGCATCGGGTTTGAGCCGGGAGCCGCCGCACGCGCCGCATTCGGTGTAGGAGCGGTAACGCGACAGCAGCACGCGAATGTGCATTTTGTACGCTTTGGTTTCGAGCCACGCAAAAAAGCGGCGCACGCCGTACCAAACATTCTTGGTCCATTCGCCTTCGCCTTCGATCACCCAGGCGCGCTGCGCATCGGTGAGGTCGCGCCAGGCGGTGTCCGCTGGAATGCCGCGCTTGCGGGCGAAGCGCATGAGGTCGGTCTGGCACTCCTTGTAGGATTCGGTTTGCCAGGGCTTGATGGCGCCCGCGCGCAGGCTGAGCGCCGCGTCTGGAACGACCAGGCCATAGTCGACTCCGATGCTGCGGCCGAAGCCGCGGCAGGTTTCGCAAGCGCCGATGGGCGAATTGAAGCTGAAGGTGCTCGGACTGGGGTCCTTGTACTGAATGTCGCAATCGGCGCAATGCAGGCCGGTTGAAAAGCGCCACGGCGCCGCGGCGTTGCCGGCCGCGGCCTCGGGTTCCGCAGTAGACGTCGATGCGTCCCTGTCCGACTTTGAGCGCCGCTTCGATTGCATCGGCGGCGCGCGCGGCGTCGACTGCGGACCAGCGAAAGCGATCTTGGATCACCTGCAGCGTGTCGGCGCGCTTCTCGTGAATGCGCGTGTAGCCTTGCGCGGCCAGCAATCCCTTGATTTCCGCCTCGGTGAAGTTCTTTGGAATCGGCACTGGAAAGGTCAGCAGCAGTTTCGGATCGCCGTGAGCGCGCGCCAACACGCTCAGGTGCTCCTGGACGCTGGCGGGCGTGTCGCGCCGCACCGCTTTCCCGCAACCCCGGCAATGCAGCACCGCGGCCCGTGCGAACAGCAATTTCAAATGGTCATTGAGTTCCGTCATGGTGCCGACGGTGGAGCGCGAGGTGCGTACCGGGTTGGTCTGGTCGATGGCGATCGACGGCGGAATGCCTTCGATGCGGTCGACTTGCGGCTTGTCCATGCGATCCAGGAATTGGCGCGCGTACGGCGAAAAGGTCTCGACGTAGCGGCGCTGGCCCTCGGCATACAGCGTATCGAACACCAGCGAGGACTTTCCGGATCCGCTGACGCCGGTAACGACGATCAGTTCGTTGAGCGGCAGCTCGAGATCGAGATTTTTTAGATTGTTCTGGCGGGCGCCGCGGATGCGGATGGCATCCGAGCGGGGAGGATCGAAGGGCGGCATCTCTGTAAGCTTACAGGATGTGTCAAGCTCAACGCCCCGCGAACTGCTCCATCATTAGGCCGGTGCCGCCGCGGGTCACATGGGCGACGATCGCCGTGCGCCGGTGAATTTTCGTCACTAAACCTAGGTTAATCGCGAAGGCCAGCTGCACCTGCTGCCCTTTGCGAAGTCCGAGATTTTCCGTCTCCACGAACACGCCGTTGGCGCTCAAATTTTTGGCTTTGCAGATTCGGCTCTTGCGGCCGGACATGACCACGTACACTGTCGTGCGCGCGCGGTGGCGGGTGTGCAATCGACGCTCCATCCGTACGACTCTTCCGTTGAATTGTTCTTGAGAAGGCCCATTATGCACATCGCCATGGCGATAGCGAAGGGGCCGATGCAAAGCGCTTTGGAAAGTTAAGCCGCCGAACCGATAAGTAAAATCCGACCGCAAGGCGGTCAGCCGGCTTTGGACCTCAAGCGACGTCTTTTCGCCGGATGGCGAGCTGCTCGGGAGCCTCTATGCCCATTTTGACCCGCCGGCCCGTTCCGCCGAGCAGCGTGATCTGAATTGGACCATTGGCAAACAGCTGAGCCATGGTCATGTTGGCATCCACACCGTCGGCGGGTTGGATGACGATGGATTCATCGGCGCGGCGGCTGAGTACTAGCATAAGTTAGGCTCGGGCAATGGCGCGCAGCGCCTTGGCGAAGGTCTTGCCCTGCGGGTCATACGTGAGCGACGGGCCGCCGCGCACGATGTCGATCAATTGACGGATTTGGTGGCGGCGTACATGAATGATGTGCCCGTTCACCTCATTTGCGGCACGGCACCCCGCCATGAGTTCCATCAGGCTGCGCCAGCGCTCGACGACAGTGGCGGCAATCCCCGGATTGGCCGCACTTGCGCACAGAGCACGGCGTTCTTGATCCAGCGTTTCGATGGCCTGGAGCACGCGGACTTTCTCCGCGGCGTTCGCTTCGACGGCAGACGGAGAGTCCCCGGTCAGGGCGGTCTTTTCCGCAGCCAGGGCCTCCTTCAGGATTTGCGCAAGCTCGATCTCGCGATCCAGTAAATCTTCGAGGCGGCGGCGGGCATCCGGATTCATGGGCTACTTCAGGCCGCGCTCGTATTTCAACATTTTGTCAGCGACCCGGGCCGCATCGACTTTGTAAGTGCCCGCACCGATGGCCTGCTTCGCGGCGGCCACTTTGTTTGCATTCACGACCGGAGTCTTGGCGACGGCTTCTTCGATCTTTTGCAAGGAGCGCGCGGAGTCGGTCAGGGTGACATGATCCGCCGGCGGCGCCGCAGCGGCCGCGGCGGAAGCTTCGCCCTGCGACTTGTCAGTTACAACGCCATTGCCGCCCGAACCCGTGGGTTTCGAAACCGGCTCGGCCGTTGATATTCCACTGATTTTGTCACTCACCGACATCTCCTAAGGGCAGCGCATGCCCATGCCTTGTTATCGTCAGGACTTGGATGAACTTTAGAGTCCGCCCCAAATGCCTCACCGCCACCTTCGTTATCGGCTGTGACGTGGGTCACTTAAGGGCTATTGCAAAATAATTTCCACGACCTGCTCTGAACGGGCGATTCCTTCGACGATTTTGCCAGATGACAGATTCTGGACCTTAACTCGCTGATTCATCAGGCCATCGCTCAAGGCCCGGCCCGCCATCCGCACGCTGATCCCGTCGGCGTCGGCGAGAAGCGTGACGGATTGACCCCGGAGCACCACCTTCGGAGCGGTCAGCTGCTGATTGGTAAGGTATGCGCCCCCGGCTATTGGCCGGCTGGCGATGAGTCCCACTGCGATGGCCGGGTCATCCAGGAAGCCCAAGGGCAGTTCCGAGATGTCATGTTGCTCGACTTTCAGGTCGGCGGCCTTTATTTCCGTGCCGGCGACAATGGCATGCGCGGCGACGGCAACAGGCGAGGTGCCGACAATCCTGACAGGTACATAAAGATGCCACGGCTTGGGATCATCACAGCGCAGCTCGATCATCACCCTGTCTTTCATGTGCTGCGGCGAGGCGACCACCGGCTTGATCGGCCGATTGCAAGGGTCGAATTGCAGATTGGGCTGGATGGGGCCGACGAGAAAACGCTGCCGATCGGTAAGCTTCGGGAACTGCAACGCGGCTTCCGAGCTGGCAATAGCCTCCAGCTTCGCGATGTCCCGAGGGTCGGATATCGTTGCGCCCGCGAACGCCGGCGCAAGCGCCAGTACGGCGAGCACGCGGCAGCGGCGCAATTTGCCGCGACGAAATTTTGGCGCAATTCGCATAGCTATTACCGGATAAGCAAGCCCCGTGCCAGACGCGCCGGCAACGCGGCGCCGGCAGGCGCCGCCGGCCAACACGCCATGCGGCGGCAAGATCTTGCCGCCGGCGGCCGGCTCAGGATGCTGAATCGCGATCCGCGGGCGCCGCGGAGGACCCAAAGCGCCGTTTGATCGCCCGGCTGGGCTCCTTTGCGGTTGGCACACCTCTTGCTACTGCTATCCCCAACAGGAGTCGACCGCATGTTCGAGAACGTTTTTGGAATTCATGAGCAAGCCCTGCTGCTGCAGGGACAACGCGTCGGAATATTGGCGACAAATCTCGCCAACGCCGATACGCCGAATTACAAGGCGCGCGACATCGACTTCAGCGCCGTTCTCGGCAAAACCGATGCGGCGCCGCTGCCGCTCGCCGTCACCGACGGCGCGCACATCGCGCTGAACGACCCGGCGACGCCTTCCGCCGACTTGAAGTTCCGCAATCCCTATCAGGCCTCGCTCGACGGCAATACGGTGGAAATGCCGGTTGAACAGGCGGCTTTTGCTGAAAACAACGTGCGCTATCAGGCGAGCTTGGGATTCATCAATTTGAAGATCGCGGAGCTGACGCTGGCCATCAACGGCCAGTAGCAGCACGCCAAGGAGAGAAGCATGTCTTTGTTCAACGTATTCAATACCGCCGGCAGCGCACTGAACGCCGAGACCATCCGCCTCAACACGACGGCGAGCAATCTGGCGAACGCCGAGAGCGTCAATGGCGATCCCAGCAAGATCTACCGTGCGCGGCACCCGGTGTTTCAAACCATGATGGACCAGTCCGCCGCCGGTTTCGGCCAGGAGGATGCCGGCGTTGGCGTGCGGGTGCTCGGGGTGGTCGAAAGCACCTCGCCGCCGTTGATGCGCTACCAGCCGGACAATCCGGCGGCCAACAAGGACGGCTATGTCTTCAGCTCGAACGTCAATTCGATCGAGGAGATGACCAACATGATTTCCGCAAACCGCACCTTCGCGACCAATGTCGATGCCATCAACACGGCGCGCGATTTGCTGCTCAAAACCATTTCGATGGGCCACTAGGCGAGAGGATAAGCAGCAATGTTAATCAACGGAACACACGCCACCACGCCGCCGGCGGGCACCGGCACCGGCACCGGCAACACCGCCGGCACGGGCAGCAGCGGCGCGGCCGGCGGCAGCGGATCGGCCGCCGTCACCAGCGGCACAACCCTGGGCGGCACGGATTTTCTGACGCTGATGCTGGCGCAATTGAAAAACCAGGATCCCACCAGTCCGGTGGACAGCAATACCTTCCTGAGCCAGCTGGCGCAGCTGAGTGAAGTGCAGGGCATCACTTCGCTCAACACCTCCTTCGGCGCTCTCTCGAGCTCGCTGTCCTCGAGCCAGGCGCTGCAGGCTTCATCGCTCCTGGGTCATCAAGCGCTGGTCAACAGCAGCACCGCCAATCTTGCTGCGGGCGCGACGCTCACCGGCGCGGTAAATGTTCCGCAGACCACCTCTCAAGTGGTGCTCAATATCAGCGATGCCAGCGGCGCGCTCGTCAGTCAGATAAATCTCGGCGCGCAATCCGCAGGTCTCGCGAGTTTCTCCTGGAACGGCGCCATGAGCAATGGTGCGCAGGCGCCGCCGGGAACCTACACGCTCAGCGCGCTATACGCCGGCGCGACATCCGGCGGCACGGCGGCGACCACGCTGGTCAACGGAACCGTGGAAAGCGTCAGCATGGGTGCGGGATCGACGGGACTGACTTTGAACGTGGCGGGTATCGGCAGCGTGCCGTTCAGCAGCGTTCAGCAGATCTCAAACTAATTCATCAGGAGTAAATCATGGCTTCTTTCGACATTGCGCTATCGGGATTGACCGCGGCGAGCACGCGATCTGGACGTGACCGCGAACAACATCGCGAACGCGGACACCGTCGGCTTCAAGGAATCCCGCGCCGAATTCGCCGATGTATTCGCCGCCGGCGCGGTGAATCTCAACACCTCCGCCGTCGGCGAAGGCGTGCGGGTCTCGACCACCGCGCAGCAGTTCACGCAGGGCAACATCAGCACCTCGGGATCGAATCTCGACCTGGCGATCAGCGGCGACGGCTTCTTCACCCTGCAGGATCCCAGCAACGGCGTCGTGTACACGCGCAACGGCCAATTCTCCGAAGACAAGAACGGCAACGTGGTCACGGCCACGGGCCAGGCGCTGCAGGTCTATCCGCCCACCGCCACCGGCGGATTCAATACCGGCGCGCTGACGGACTTGAACCTGCAAACCGCGCAAAGCACGCCGCAGGCCACTTCTGCCGGAACCGCGATCCTCAATCTGCCGGCAGGTTCGACGCCGCCGACCGGCGGAGCGTTCGATCCGACCAATCCGGCCACCTACAACCAATCCACCTCGACCACGGTCTACGACTCGCTCGGCAATTCCTACCCGGCGACCTTCTTCTTCACGCAGACGGCCACCCCGGGCCTGTGGAATGTCAACATGACGGTCAATGGAACTCTGCTGCCGACCACCAATACGCTGCAATTTTCCAACGCCGGCGCGGTCACGGCCCCCGTGGGCGGCGCGCTGACTTTTCCGGGCTTCGCGCCGCCCGACGGCGCAGCGGCCATGAGCATGACTTTCAATTTCGGTCAGACCACGCAGTTCGGCGGCGGCTTCGGCGTGACCTCGATCATTCAAAACGGCTTCGCCACGGGCCAATTGAGCACCGTGTCGATCGATCCCACCGGCGTGGTGTCGGCGGTCTACACCAACGGCCGTTCGACGCAGCTCGGGCAGCTGGCGATGGCGAATTTCCCGGATCCTCAGGGCCTGAAACAGCTGGGCGACACCAATTGGGCCGAGACCTTCACTTCGGGCACGCACATCTCCGGCACGGCAGGATCGGCGGGATTCGGCTCCATCCAATCGGGGGCGCTGGAAGCCTCGAACGTGGATTTGACCACTCAGCTCGTCAACATGATCACCGCGCAGCGCGCCTTCCAGGCCAACGCGCAGGTGATCACCACGGCGAATCAGCTCTCGCAAACCGTCATTAACATCACGCATTAATCATGGATAGAGCACTCTACGTGGCGATGACCGGCGCGAAGCAGATCATGCAAGCGCAGGCGGTGAACAATCACAACATCGCCAACCTCAGCACCATCGGCTTTCGGGCGGACTCAGTGAGCTTCGACAGCCAGCCGATCTACGGACCGGGCTACGCCACGCGCGTCAACGCCGTGGCCGGCGATGCCGGCACCGATTTCTCCCCGGGTACCATGGAGAATACCGGACGCGACCTCGACATCGCGGTGAACGGCAAGGGCTTCATCGCGGTGCAGGGCACCGACGGCAAGGAAGCGTACACGCGCGCCGGCGATCTGCGGGTCTCGCCCCTGGGTGCGGTCACGACAGCCAGCGGCTTGGCGGTCTTGACCGAAAGCGGCCCGCTCGTCATACCGCCCTCCACGGTGGTGAACATCGGCAGCGACGGCACGGTCTCGGCGCAGCCGCAGGGTTCCGCGCCATTCGCCATCACTCCGGTGGATCGAATCAAGTTGGTGAATCCGCCGACGGCGACTCTGCAAAAAGGCGATGACGGCCTGCTGCGGCTCAAGTCGGGCGGCAAGGCGAAGACCGACGAAACGGTGACGGTCACCTCTGGAATGCTGGAATCCAGCAATGTGAACGCGGCGCAGTCGCTGATCAGCATGATCGAGCTGCAGCGTCTGTATGAATTTCAGATCAAGAGCATCAACTCAACCGACACCGATGAACAAAGTGCGGAAAAGATGATGTTGACGTCGTAACGCGAAAGGAAATATCCGATGAATCTTGCATTATGGGCGGCAAAAACCGGTCTCGACGCGCAAAACACCCGCATGGCGGTGATCGCCAACAACCTGGCGAACACCAATACGACCGGCTACAAAGCGGGTCGCGCCGCCTTTCAGGATTTGATGTACCAGAACATTCAGCAGGTCGGCGCGCAAAGTACGCAGAACACGCAGTACTCCACCGGCCTCACGCTCGGCACCGGCGTGCGCATCGTCGCCACGGAGAAGGACTACACCCAGGGCAGCGTCAATCAGACCAATGGCGCCCTGGATCTGTCGGTGACCGGGCGCGGTTTCTTCCAGATCACGATGCCGGACGGCACCATCGCCTATACGCGCGACGGCACCTTTTCCTTGGACAATCAGGGCAATGTGGTGACGGCGAGCGGGTATCCGCTGCTGCCCGCCATCAACATCCCGGCGGGCACGCAATCGGTCACCATCGGCGCCGACGGCACGGTGACGGCCACCTCGGCGACCAACGCCAACGGAACCAAGATCGGCCAGGTTCAGCTGGCCGATTTCATCAATGTGGAAGGCCTGCAGCCCAGCGGCAACAACCTGCTGGTGGAGTCCGCGGCCAGCGGCGCCCCGCAGGTGGGCACGGCGGGCACCAACGGGCTCGGCACCATTTCGCAAGGCGCGCTGGAGACCTCGAACGTCAATTCCGTGACGGAACTGGTTTCCATGATCGAGTGCCAGCGCTCCTACGAGATGAATTCCAAGGCCATCAGCACCACCGATCAGATGCTGCAGTTCCTGACGACCAACCTGTCATGATCCGGCTATTCACTCGTGCTGGCGTGCTGCGCTCATCTGCGGCCTGCGGCCTCATGCCCCATAAGCATCACAAACCGGATCCGGTGGTCGCGCGCGTGCTGCCGCCGCCGACACCGCGCACCGACGGCGCCATTTATCAATCGGGCCAGCAGATCGAGCTGTTCGCGGATCTCAAAGCGCGCCGCGTCGGCGATGTACTGACGATTCGCCTCGCGGAAGTGACCAATGCCAGCAAGAGCGCGGTCACGAAGACCACCAAGACCACGTCAGTGAACAACACCGGGCCGACGATCCTGGGCAAAACCATCACCGCGGGGGGTGTGCCGATTTTCACCACGACCCTGGCGGGCGCCGACAGCTTCGACGGCGAAGGCTCGAGTACCCAGGGCAATAGTTTGGCCGGCAGTCTGACGGTGACGGTGATGGAAGTGCAGCCCAACGGAAACTTGGTGGTGCAGGGAGACAAGACCATGAAACTGAACCAGGGCGATGAGTTCGTGCATGTCTCGGGAGTGGTGCGCTTTGCCGACATCCAGGCCGACAACACCGTCACCTCCGACAGGGTCTCGGATGCCCACATCAGCTATTCCGGGAAGGGCGTGATCAACAGTGCCAACACGCATGGGCTGGCTCGCCCGCTTCTTCAACTCCGTGTTCGCGCCGTACTGATCATGCAACGCTCAGCTCATCAAATTGGGCCTGCTGGTGCTGTTCGGCTGGGTCTGCTCGCCGCCGGCCGACGGCGGAGCGCATCAAGGACATGGCGCAAATACAGGGCGTGCGCACCAACCAGCTGGTCGGCTACGGACTGGTCGTGGGTCTCGACAGCAGCGGCGATCAGACCAGCCAGGCGCCCTTCACGGTTCAGTCGCTCAACAACATGCTGGCGCAACTGGGCGTCGTGGTGCCGGCCAGCGTCGTGCCGCAGCTCAAGAATGTGGCCGCGGTCGCGGTGCATGCGGTGCTGCCGGCATTCGTCAAGCCCGGCCAGACCATCGACATCACCGTCAACTCCATCGCCAATGCCAAGAGTCTTCGCGGCGGATCGCTGCTGGTGACGCCCCTGCACGGACTCGATGGACAGATCTACGCGATTGCGCAGGGAAATCTCATCGTCAGCGGCTTCGGCGTCGAAGGCACCGACGGATCGAAGCTCACGGTCAACGTGCCGAGCTCGGGCCGCATTCCGAACGGCGCGACCGTCGAACGCGCCGTGCCTCGCAGATCGCGCAGGGCGAGTCGATCACGTTCAATTTGAACGACCCCGACTTCACCACCGCCACCCGCTTGGTGGCCAGCGTCAACAAGGGCATGGGCGACGGCATCGCCTCGATCATGGACGGCGGTTCCATCCGCGTCCGGGCGCCGATCGATATCACGCAGCGCGTGGCGTTCCTTTCCAAGGTTGAAAATCTGGAAGTGGAGCCCGGTGCCGCCGCCGCCGAAAGTGATCATCAATTCGCGCACCGGCACGGTCGTGATCAGCAGCCATGTCATCGTGACCCCCGCGGCCGTGTCGCACGGCTCGTTGTCGGTGACGATCAAAGAAGAGCAGACCGTGAGCCAGCCCAACCCGCTCTCCAAGCTGGGCCAGACCGTGGTCCTCAACAATTCGACCATCAAGGTGGACCAAGGATCGAATCGCATGTTCTTGTTCAAGCCGGGCGTCGAATTGGATCAAATAGTTCGCGCCGTGAACGATGTCGGCGCGGCTCCCGGCGATCTGGTCGCGATTCTGGAAGCGCTGCGCGAAGCCGGGGCGCTGCAGGCCGAGCTGGTGGTCATTTAAATGACGACGCTCATGCCGCTGTCGCCGATGATGCCCACGCCCGCCGATGCCCCGATCGATACGTCCGGCGCCACCACCTACACGGACATCAACGGACTGGCGGCGTTGAAGCGCGATCCGGATTCGCCAGAGGCCTTAAGCGCAGTCGCGCAGCAGGTTGAAGCGCTGTTTCTGCAAATGATGCTGAAGAGCATGCGCGACGCGAGCGCTGCCGAAGAAACCGGACAGCAATGAAATGGGCATGTATCAGGACATGTTCGATAAGCAGGTCGCATTGAGCATCAGCCAGCATGCCGATTTAGGCATAGGGCGCCTGCTCAAGCGGCAGTTGGCGGGCAAATCGGCGCCAGCCGCGGTAAAAGCCGGTTCGGGCGAACACGTGCCGGCCGCGCCGCCCGCGGCGGCGCCCACGGCCGCAATCGCGCAATCGCCGGGGGAGTTTGTGAATCGCGTGATGCCTTCGATTCAACGCGCGGCGGCGGCGCTCGGGCGTCGACCCAAAGGCGATGCTCGCGCAGGCGGCTCTCGAGACCGGTTGGGGCCAGCGCCTGCCGCACGCTGCCGACGGCTCCTCCAGCCACAACATGTTCGGGATCAAAGCAGGCAATGAGTGGACAGGGGCGCGCGCGACCGCCGACAGCATGGAGGTCATCAACGGTGTCGCAACGCCGCGCCGCACGGCCTTTCGGGCGTATGCCTCCGTCGAGGAAAGCATCAATGATTTCGCCAACTTGCTCAAAAACTCGCCCCGATATAAGGACGTAATCGCAGCCGGCGGCAATGCCGGTGCCTACATCGCCGCCATGGGCAACGCCGGCTATGCCACCGATCCGGATTATGGCAATAAGTTAAATAAAATCCTCGGCAGCGATGCCTTCCAGTCGGCGCTGAGCGTCCGCACCGCAAAACTTTAGAAATTATCGTGGTGGCCGATATTGCGGGAGTCGAGTGAATCAGTCTGAGTGAGCGCGGAGAGCTATTTTGGCAGATGTATTTGGAATCAGTGTCTCGGCGCTGCAGGCATTTCAGCAGGCAATCAACGTCACCAGCAATAACGTGGCGAATGCCAGCACGCCCGGCTATGACCGCGAAACGGTCAATCTGACCGAAGCGATACCGCAGTCCAACGGCGCCGCGACCATCGGCGCCGGCGTCGTGGTTTCCGGAATCAACCGCGCCTTCAGCCAGGCCGCCGCAAATCAACTGAACACCTCGCAAAGCAGTTTGGGCCAGCTCAACGCGCTGCAGAACTACAGCAATCAGATCGACAATCTGTTCGGAACCACGATCGGCGGCTTGAGCACCGCCCTGCAGGGCTTCTACGGCGCGTTTTCCGACGTGGCGAACAATCCGACCTCCACGGCGTCGCGCCAGGCTTTGATCAGCCAGGCCCAGAGCGTCTCGAGCAGCTTCCAAAATGCCAGCGGCCAGCTCAATTCCTTGAACACGGACGTCAATTCGCGCATCACGGCCGATGTGACGCAGATCAATTCCATCGCCAAGGCGATCTCCACGCTGAACAATCAGATCGTGACGGGGACCGCGCAGAACGGGGGTCAACAGCCCAACGAGCTGCTCGACCAGCGCGATCAACTGGTATCCAACTTGTCGCAGCTGGTGGGCATCAGTACGACCACCGATCCGAATGGGGCCTTGAACGTGTTCGTGGGCAACGGCCAGCCGCTGGTGCTGCAGGGTCAGGTCACTTCGCTGACCACGGTCGCCAATCAGTTCAACGCGACGCAGCTGGAGATCAGCACCTCCGCCACGAGCGCGGTGATCAGCAATAACATCACCTCGGGCGATCTGGGCGGTTTGTTGGCGGCGCGCTCGCAAATCATCAATCCGGCTTTGAATCAGCTCGGGCAAATCGCGACCGCCCTGTCGCAGACGGTCAACTCGCAGCAGGCGCAGGGCATGGACCTGAGCGGCAATTTGGGAGCGCCTATTTTTTCGGTGGGCACGCCGCTCGCCACGGGTTCCTCGCACAATACCGACGCGGTAACCGCCAGCGTCACGGTCGATGCCAGCGGCTTGGGCGCGCTGACCGCGAACGACTACGTCCTGTCATTTGTGGGCGGTACGCCCAAATTGACCAACACCGCCGACGGCACCAGCGTGACGCCGGCGGGAGCAGGCACCGTGGCAAGCCCTTACACCGCCGCGGGCATTTCCATCGTGCTGTCGGGAGCCCCGGCGAACGGCGATCAATTTTTGGTGCAGCCCACGGCGACGGCCGCCGGCAGTCTGCAGGTGGTACTCAGCAATCCGGCGCAAATTGCCGCGGCCGGCGCGGTCAAAACCGCCGCCGCGGGCACCAACAGCGGCGCCGCCATCATCAGTTCGGGCACGGTGCTCGATTCGAGCAACCCCAATTTGCTGACGCCCGTCACCATTGCGTTCACCAGTCCCACCACCTACACCATCAACGGCGGCCCGCCCAACGCCTACACCAGCGGCGGCAACATCGCGGCAAACGGCTGGCAGGTGCAGATCAGCGGCACGCCCGCCAGCGGCGATACCTTCACCGTGACCAGCAATGCCGGCGGCACCGGCGACAACCGCAACGCGCTCATTGCCGCCAACGCGCAGAACGTCGGCGTGCTGCAAAACGGAACCACCAGCATCAGCGGCGGGGTCAGCGCGCTGATCACGGGCTTGGGCAGCCAGGCGCAGCAGATCAATACCGCGCAAACCGCACAAGCCGCGGTCAACTCCCAAGCGCTCACCAGCGTGCAGTCGACCAGCGGCGTGAATCTCGACGAGGAGGCCGCGAGCCTCCTGCAATGGCAGCAGGCTTATCAAGCCGCGGCCCAAGCCTTGACCATCGGCAACAGTCTGTTCACCACCTTGATCGATTCTGTGAACGGCACGTTCAGCTAAGGAGACAGACATGCGCGTGACACAAGGCATCGACCAAACGCAGTTTCTGGCCGCAATCAATCTGCTGGAATCCGGCATCAATCAGACGTCGAATCAGATGTCGAGCGGCTTGAGCTTCACCACCGCTTCGCAGAATCCGACGGCCGCGGGCAGCGTGAACAATTACAAGGAAGCTCTGGCGCAGAGTCAGCAATACGGCAGCAATGCGCAGAGTGCGCAGACCAACTTGAACACCGAGGACAATGCGCTGTCGCAGGTACAGTCGCAGCTTCAGGCGCTGCGTGATCTGGCCCTCGAGGCCAACAGCGGCATCCTGACCAACTCGAACTTGAGCTCCATTGCGAGCCAGGCCGTGCAGATCCAGAACAGTCTGTTGGCGCTCGCCAACACCACCAACGGCAACGGCGAATACATATTTGGCGGCTTTGCGGCGCAGACGCAGCCATTTACCTTGAGTCCGAGCGGCGCCACCTACAACGGCGACCAGGGACAGCGGCAGGTGCAGATCGCCGCCGGCCAGACCGTCGCCGACGGCGACAACGGCAATACGGTCTTCAATCAAATCAAGACCGGCAACGGCACGTTCAGCGTTTCCGCGGCCGCGGGCAACACCGGCGGCGGCATCGTGGGCGCGACCACCGTGTCGAACCCGGCTGCCTACGACGGCGGCACTTACGCGATCACATTCACCGCGCCGGGCACCTACCAAGTGACCGAAGGCGCGACGCTGGTGACAAGCGGCAGCTATACCGACGGCGGCACCATCGCCTTCAACGGCGTGCAGTTGACCTTGAGCGGGCAGCCGGCCGCGGGCGACTCATTCACCCTGGCGCCCAGTGCGAATCAGAGCTTGTTCACCACCGTGCAAAACCTGGTCAGCGCCCTGCAGACGGGCGTGAGCACATCGGCCTCAACGGCGGCGTTGACCAATACGATCAATGGCGCGATCAACAATATCGATCAGGCGCTGAATCAAACCTCCAATGTGCGAGCCACGATCGGCGGTCGGCTGAATTCCATCACCACGCAGCAATCGGTCGCCACCAGTCAGCAGACGCAGTTGCAGAAGTCCATCACCAATCTGCAGGGGCTGGATTACGCCAGCGCGATCACCACGCTGGATCAGCAAAACACCACCTTGAGCGCGGCGCTGCAGGCCTATCAGCTGACCCAGGGCCTGTCGCTGTTCAAATATCTGTAGGAACTCAGGGGTCGCCGGCCCGGCGGTCGCGCCTGATGGCCGCCGACTAGTGGTGATGGCCGCCGGCGCCGTGCACGTGGCCGTGCTCCAATTCTTCCGCGGTCGCTTCGCGCACGCCGACGACCTGCACGTCGAAATGCAGGGTCTTGTCGGCCAGCGGATGATTGCCGTCGAGCGTCACCATGTCGCCCATCACGCCGGTCACGGTGAAAAGACGCATGCCGTGCTCGGTCCGGGCCTGGAATTGCATGCCCTTCTTGATTTCGCCCGAACCCTGCAAGGTGCGCTTCGGCACGCGTTGGATCAATCCGGGTTCGTGCTTGCCGTAACCTTCCTCGGGGCTCACCGAGACCGCGATCTGGCTGCCGTCCGGTTTGCCTTCGAGTGCTTTCTCGAGCCCTGAGACCAGGTTGCCGTGTCCCTGGATATAGGCAAGCGGATCTCCGCCGGCCGAACTGTCGATGACGGCCCCGGCGTCATCCTTGAGCGTGTAATGAATCAGAACGACTTGATCTGCAGAAATTTCCACGGTGGTCCTCCGAAAAGGGGTGCGCGGCACCCGAGTTACGACATCAATGAATCGAGTCCAGCAAGCGCGCTTCAAGATCGTAGGCGCCGGCGGCGGTGATTTGCACGTCCACCATGGAGCCCACGCTCAGCGATGGGCGCGCACGCCCGGCCTCCGCGATGCGCACCGTGCCGTCGATTTCCGGGGCATCGCTCGCTGAACGCGCAATGGCAACGCCGCCCTCGCATCGATGCTGTCGATCAATACCGGCATTTTGCGGCCGATTTTTTGGCTGAGGCGCTCGGCGCTGATCTCCGCCGCCAGCTGCATGAACCGCTCGCGTCTTTGGGCCTTCATTTCCGCGGCCACCGGGATTTCGTTCAGCGCATTGGCGGCGGCGCCTTCGACCGGCGAATACTCGAAGCAACCGACGCGATCGAGCCTTGCCACGCGCATCCAGGCGAGCAGTTCTTCGAAGTCCGCGTCGGTTTCGCCGGGAAAGCCCACGATGAATGTGCTGCGGATGGTGATGTCGGGCACCACGCGGCGCCAGGCGGCGATGCGCTCCAGGGTGTTTTCCGCCGCGGCCGGACGCTTCATCAATTTCAAGATGCGGGCGCTGGCGTGCTGGAAGGGAATGTCCAGATAGGGCAGCACCGGCCTGCCGCCATGAGTTCGATCACTCGATCGACGTGAGGATAGGGATAGACATAGTGCAGGCGGATCCAGATGCCGAGTTCGCCGAGCGCCTCGGCCAGGTCGTAGAAGCGCGCGCGGCGCTCCACATCGCGCCACGGTTGTGCGGCGTATTTCAAGTCGACGCCGTAAGCGCTGGTATCCTGGGAAATCACCAGGATTTCCTTGACGCCCGCGCGCACCAGCTGCTTCGGCTTCGCGCAGCACCTCGCCGATGGGGCGGCTGACCAGATCGCCGCGCATCGAGGGGATGATGCAGAAGCTGCAGCGATGGTTGCAGCCTTCGGAGATCTTCAAATAGGCGTAGTGGCGCGGCGTCAGTTTGATGCCCTGTGCCGGGACCAAGTCGACGAAGGGCTCGTGCTTCGGCGGCAGATATTCATGCACCGCCGCGACCACCTCTTCGTAGCGCTGCGGACCGGTGATCTTGAGCACCTGCGGATGCCGATCGAGAATTTTCTGCGGCTGGGCTCCCAGGCAACCGGTGACGATGACTTTGCCGTTCTCGGCCAGCGCTTCGCCGATCGCGTCCAGCGACTCGTCCACCGCGGAATCGATGAAACCGCAGGTATTGACCACCACCAGATCGGCGGCGGCGATAGCTCGGCACGACCTCGTACCCCTCCGCGCGCAGACGGGTGAGGATGCGCTCGGAATCGACCAGTGCTTTGGGACAGCCAAGGCTGACAAAGCCCACTTTGGGGCTTTTGCGGTTGACGGATTTCACGCTATTTCGACGGTGGCGGAGGGGGCGGAATTGTACTCCAAAGCCGCCCGGCTTTTGGGGCTTGAATATCGCCCGGGTCGGCCGATAACCCCCGTCAGGCGCGATTCCGAGCCGATTTGGCCTTTCACACTGTCAAATTCTCAGGCGCCAAATCTGCGACGTGGCGCAACTAAAACCCCGCTCAGAAATGGGGCCGGCGCCTCAAGAACCCGGGGTGCGGTCCGATAAAGACTTTGAATGTGTCACCGGTCCGCCCAAGGTGGGTGAAGTGAACACATGGGGCCTAAGAGGGGCCGGTGGTTAAACTTTCAGGAGTCATCAATGTCATTAGTACTTAATACCAATATCGCTTCGCTGAACGCGCAGAACAATCTGACAGGTTCGCAGGCCAGCTTGTCGCAGGCCTTGCAGCGTCTGTCTTCCGGTTTGCGGATCAACAGCGCCGCCGACGATGCCGCCGGCCTGGCGATCAGCCAGCAATTCACCACGCAGATCAACGGCACCAATCAGGCCGTTCAACAATGCGAACGACGCCGTGTCGGAAACGCAGACGACCGCCGGCGCGCTCAACACCATCGTCAACAACCTGCAGAGCATCCGCACCCTGGCGGTCGAATCGGCCAACGGTTCGAACAGCGCTTCGGATCGCGCAGCTCTCAACAACCAGGTGCAGCAGCAGATCGCGGAAATCACGCAGATCGCGCAGCAGACCTCCTTCAACGGCTTGAACGTGCTCAACGGCAGCAGCGGCGTGACCACTTACCAGGTCGGCGCGAACGTCGGCAACACCATCTCCGTCAACCTGACGCAGGGCGTGGCGCCAACCAGATCGGCGCAGGTAGCTTCGAACACCACCGACGGTGCAGCAACCGCGGCGACCGACGGGTCCTGCAGCTGGCAGTTGGACATTAGCTCCGGCCGTCACGGTCGCTGCCAGTTCGCAGTCGCCACCGACCGCCAATACCTCGGGTCGGCGTTGCGTACCAGGACGCGACCTCTGCATATGCGAAGGCCTCGGCCATCAACGGCGCCGGCGCTTCAGGGCTTGACGGCGACTGCCACCAGCAATCAGCTGGCGACCATCGACGCCCATCGCCTTGAGCACGGGCACCACCGCCAACGGTTCATCATGCGTTGTCGGTCAATGGCGTGAGCGTGTCTGAACACCACCGTTGCTCCCACCTCCAGCGACATCATTACTGCGCATCAACAGCTTCTCGACTCAGGATGGCGGCGTCTCTGCCGGCAGCGCGGCCGCAGCGCCGGCACCATTCTGTTGACGGCCGCCGACGGCAGCAACATCCAGCTTGCACAGACCTTCACCGTGGCGACGGGAACCGTTACCGGTGCCAACGCCGGTGGTATCACCAGCATTCAGGCATACAATCCGGCGACGTCCGCCGTAGTGACGGGCACCACCGCGACGACTGAGACGGTCGGCGGCGACTTTGCAGCGACCACGGTCCAGGGTCAGCTGACACTGTCGGCCGGCCAGAACGTCCAGATCAGCGGCGCGGCGGATCTGGCCTCGGTTGGATACACCAGTGCGCAGACGATTACTGCGGCCGGTACCCTGGCCGGGCAACAACGTGCTCACCGTGTCCGGCGCGAATGCGACCATCCACTCGGTCGACTCGGCCTTGCAGACGGTCTCGGCTTTCCAGAGCCAGTTGGGCGCCATCCAGAACCGCTTCACGTCGGCGGTCAGCAACCTGAAGTCGACGGCACAGAACCTGACCCAGTCGCGCAGCACCATTCAGGATGCGAACTTTGCGGCGGAGACGGCGAACCTGACCCAGTCCCAGGTGTTGGAACAGGCGGGTATCTCGGTATTGGCGCAGGCCAACCAGCAGCCTCAGCTGATTCTCAAGCTTTTGGCCTAACAGCCGATAGTTTGGGAGTGAGGAAAATCCCACGGCTCGACCCACCCGGGTCGGGCCGTGGTCTTCGAACGGAATCGAAGCTAATGATCGAGGTATCGCGTTAAGGAATAGGTGGAACCATGGCTAGCGATGGACAACCGGTAAAGATACCGGTGGTGAGCCTCGTGCACGGAAGTCAGGCGCCTACGAACGGTAGTACAACACAGCGGCAATGTTTTGCCGCGCAGCGGCAGGCCCGCGGCAGCCCCGGCCGCCCCAAAGCCTGCAAGCCCAGGTCCAGCTGCTCAACAAGTATCTCAACGATTCGGGCAAGCCCGACCAGTTTCGCGTCGCTCCGAACTCGGACGACAAGCTCATCCAGCAGATCAATCCCGCCAACGGCGAAGTTCTGGCCGAATTCCCTGCCAGCGAGTTCGCCGCCCTGGCGCGTAGCGTCGGCATTTCCGGGGTCGTCGTCGATAAGCGTGCCTGAGAGGCCGTTCTGACCGCTTTTGGTATGGCGCTTGCTTAAGTCTGGGAGGAAGTTGCCGATAAATTGGGCAACGTAACGCGCGGACGTAAATCCCATGAGTTCAGTGATTCCTCCCAGCTCGAACAGCTCCAGCCCTTCCCCCTCGAGCGCCAACGCCTTGATCACCTCGACCGGCATCGGATCGGGCCTGAATATCAGCGCGATCGTCTCCTCCCTGACGACCGCCTACGGTGCGGCGCAGACCACGCAGCTGACGAATCAGCAAAACACGCTCGACGCCCAAGTGTCCGCTTACGGCACATTTACCGCCGCGCTCGATACCCTGAAGCTCTCGCTGCCCGCCTTGGAGGATCCCAGCCAACTCGCGGCATTTACCGCCACGGTGGCGGACAAGAACATTGCCTCGGCAACCACGACATCAGACGCGGTGGCGGGGTCGTATTCGCTGCAGGTGAACAATCTGGCCAGCGTGGCCACGGCTACGTCGGCCGCTTTTTCGAACGGTACGCAGGTGGGCACCGGAACGCTGACCATTCAGGTGGGGGGCGCGTCGACCGCGATTTCCATCGACACGACCAACAATACCCTCGCCGGCATTGCCGTCGGCCATCAACTCGGCGCCGAACAACCCCGGCGTTTCCGCCAGCATCATTACCACCACCGACGGCTCGCGATTGGTGCTGACCGGAAGGAATACCGGCGCGGCGAATCAGATCACGGTCACGCCCTCGGGCGGAGACGGTGGCCTGGCATCGCTGGCTTTGACGACCGTGCCCGCGCAGGACGCCAGCTTTTCGATCAACGGCTTTGCTGCCACCAGCGGCAGCAACGTCGTCAGCAACGCGATTACCGGCGTGACTTTCAATTTGCTGCAGCCCTCCGCCCCCTCCACGCCGACGACCCTGACCATCAGTCCGGATACCTCGTCCGCGCAGACATCCATCGACAAGTTTGTGACGGCGGTGAACGGCGTCTTGAGCAGCATCCAGACGCTGACGGCGTACGATCCGTCGACCCAGACCGCCGGACCCTTGAACGGCAACGCGACGCTCGAGGCATTCCAGAATCAGCTGCAGAGTATTTTGGGCAAATTCACCAGCGGCAACGGCGGCGTCAATTCGTTGACCGACCTCGGCATCACCGCGGGCACCGATGGTACCTATGCCACCAATGACACCAAACTCGGCAATGCCTTGAGCGCCAGCCTTGCTTCCGTCGGCAACCTGCTGGGCGGCAGCAACGGCCTTGCCACGCAGATCAGCAATTTGGTGGATGGCTACACCAAGCCCGGTGGATTGCTCGCCACCATCAATCAGGGTCTGCAAACCGGCTTGAGCGACGTCTCCAAGCAGCAGACCGCGCTCGCCGCGCAATTGGCGGCCTATTCTGCCCAGCTTACCGCGCAATACAACGCGATGGACACGGCGGTCGCGCTCTTGAAGCAAACGCAAACCTATCTGAACGCCGAGTTCAATCCCACGGCGAACGCCGGCTCCGGCACCTCGCAGAGCACCACCAGCCTGGGCAGCGGCACCTTAAGCACCGGCGGCTAACATGTACTCGCAACGAGGTGCGGCGCAGTACCGCTCGGTTCGCAACCATGGATTGGTCGCAGAGGCCAGCCCCGCAAGACTGGTGCAGATCATGTTCGAACAGATTCTGGCGCATCTTGCGACGGCGCAGGGCTGCATGGACCGCATTCAAAATAACATGCCGGTGAATGAAGTGATCGCCAAGGGCCACGCGACTCGGCAAGGCGATCCGCCTCATCGATCAGCTGAACAACACGCTCGACATGGAACGCGGCCAGAAGATCGCCGAGAATCTGCGGGCCCTGTACGTGTACATGCTGGCGCGCCTCACCATGGCCAATGTCACCAATGATTCGCGGATCGTTGCGGAGGTGGCCTCCCTGATCCAAAAAGTGAAGACCGGCTGGGATCAGATCGTCGAGCCCCGATGAGCGGCGAGAAAATCAACCCGCGCTCTGACGCGCGCGTTGGCGCTTTCGCATGACATGCTGAGCGCGGCGGAACAAGGCGACTTACATTCCTTGGCGGCGCTCGACCATGAGCGAATGGAGCTGTTAAAGTCGTTCCGCAGCGGCACCCGGCAGGTAGCGGCGGGGGACCAGGCGTTGCTGGCGCAAATCAACGCCACCAATGAGCGTGCGATTGGACTACTGGAGCATCAGCGGCGCAGCAAGGGCCGGGATCTGGACATGGCGGCGGTGGGCCGGCGGGCGGTCGCAGCCTATTCCGACAATCGGCCGCGGCGCCAGGGCTGATTGCAAAGGATTTTGGCGCCATGCCTGACTCGTTTCTAGGCGATGGTCTGATATTCGAAGAATTGTTGCCGGTGATCTTTACCCCGGGACCTCTCGCCGATGGCGTGCAGCTGGCGCGGCTCAATGCGGACAATCATCAATTGCTCGGCGCCGAATCCTCGCTGGACGACGTGCGGGTGCATGAGGCTCTCAAGGATGAATCGCCGGCGCTGCTGCACGAACTGCAGCGTCTCGAGTACAAGGTCAATATTCTGTTGCGCCTGACCGCCGAGCTATCGCTGCGCAGCAGCGGCTTGCCGGGAGCTGAGCGGGTGCGTATGTCCTCGCGCGCGTTGGAGTGGTTCGGCGAGCATGCCATTCGGGCTGAAACCACCGGCTTGCTGTCGGTTTACATCAATTCAGCTTTGCCGCAGCCGCTCAGAATCCCGAGCGTCGTGGTCGGCGAGGCTGTCATCGATGGCGCGCGCGCCACGCGGTTTCGCTTCGTCGGATTGAGCGACTCGGTCGTGGACATGCTCGAGAAGCTGATCTTTCGGCATCATCGACGCTTGGTCGCGGGCGCGAAACACGCCGGCGCATAGAACCCCCGACTCCCTCTCGGGGACAAACACTGCGGCTCTATTTGCGGGAAGCCCTTACGCTCTTTGCGGGGGTTTGCCAACTGCTTTTCTCTCAAGTCCATCAGTTAGTATGGCTCCGCGCTCGAAATTGATTGAGCTATGTCAAAGGGTTAGAAGAAAAGCTTAAGACGGAACCCGAGATTTGTGCGCTCCGTCACACTTTGATTAATGGGAAGGAGTCCCAGTCGTGGTTGAAGCAAAAGTTATTGTGATCGAGCCCTCAGATTTGGAGGCGAAGGCGCTCCAGGCTCTGTTGCATTTTTTGGACTTGGAACCGGTCCTAATCCGCGATCTGGCGGAGTTGCGCCCCTCGGCGCACTGCAACACGTCTGAATGCGTGGCAGTGATTGCGCGGCGCGAGACCGTGCACAGCGCTGGGCGCAGAGCTCGTGGCGCAACTTCGCACCATGCGCCAACCGCTGCCCGTCATTTGCATCAGCGGCGATGGGCTCCCCAAAATTGCCGAGACCAGCAGCTGATGTGGCCTGGTTCCACTTGGAAACGCCCGTCAAGCAACGGCGCCTGTCCGCCGTACTCAATCAGGCGCAGAACGTGCGCAGCGGTCACCCGACGCAGCCGGGCACCCATCGCTTCCGCCCGAGCGGCGCATCCAAAGCCATGCGCGCCGTGCACCGCCTGATCGAGCAGGTCGCGCCGTTTGACACCAATGTGTTGATCCTGGGCGAGTCCGGCACCGGCAAGGAAATGGTGGCGCGCCACATTCACGAGCTGTCAGGCCGCGCCGCGCATCCGTTCGTGCCGGTGAACTGCGGCGCCATACCCGCCGACCTGTTGGAAAGCGAGCTGTTCGGCCATGAAAAAGGCGCCTTCACGGGCGCGCTGTCGACGCGGCTCGGTCGCTTCGAGTTTGCCGAGGGCGGCACGCTGTTCCTGGACGAGATCGGCGACATGTCGCTGCAGATGCAGGTGAAGCTGCTGCGGGTGCTGCAGGAGCGAAGTTTCGAGCGGGTCGGCAGCAACAAAACCATCCGCTGCAACGTGCGCATCATCGCCGCGACCCATCGCGACCTGGATGCGGCGATCATCGCGGGCCGCTTCCGCGAGGATCTGTACTACCGGCTGAACGTGTTCCCGCTGCAGATGCCGCCGCTGCGCGAGCGCCTCGATGATTTGCCGGTGTTGATCGAGCATCTGGTGCAGCGCCAAGGCCAAGGCGCCGGGCGTGCGATTCACTTCGATCAGAGCGCGATGAATTGTCTGGCCCGCAATCGCTGGCCCGGCAATGTGCGCGAACTCGCCAACTTGCTGGAGCGGCTGGCGATCCTGTTTCCCGCGCAGACGATTACTGCCGCCGACTTGCCGGATCGATATCGCGGCGGCGCGGGGGTGGGGTGGCTGGGCAGCGAGGTGCGGATCGACGCGCGCCGCGAGCCGAGCGAGGAGCCGTCCGCGGAGCCGCGCACGAGCAGGAGCCGGAAGCACCATCCGTGCAAGAACGGGAGTCCGACGCGGTCGTGTACGAAATGATGGATGCCGAACTGCCGCGCGGCGGCATCGATTTGAAAGACCACATGTCGGCCATCGAAATCGGTCTCATCCGCAAGGCCCTCGAGGAAGCGGACGGCACGGTGGCCGGCGCAGCGCGGCTGTTGCGCATTCGGCGCACGACGCTGGTCGAGAAGCTGCGCAAATACCGTCTCAGCGCCTGACAAATTATTGACGCCGCCGCTTCTTAAGGCCGGGATCATTTCGTAACTGGTTGATAGGCGTGGCAAATACCGCCGAGGCACAGAAGTTGCTTTCTTCCCTGGCATGGCAGCCACAAAACTCGAGCTGATCGAAAACCGTCGCTCCGAACTTCAGGCGGCGTTCCTGGCCTTCGGTTCGGTTTCGGACCAATTATCGGGTGCATTCGATTCGCTGCGCGGCGAAGTGGCGCAGTTGCGCGCGGACCTGTCCGAGGCGCATGCAGGCAAGGAGCACCTGGCCGCGCGCTTGTCGGCCCTGATCAAGGGCTTGCCTGGCGGCGTGCTGGTTCTCGACGGCCGCGGCCAGATTCAGGAATTCAATCCGGCGGCGCTCGGCTTACTGGGCGAGCCGCTGCTCGGGCAGCTCTTTTCGGCCGTGCGCGCGCGCTCGAGCGTCAATCCCGCCAAAATCGGCGAGCACGCGGAACTGCGCAGCGGCCGATTCGTCAATATTTCCAGGCGCGAGCTCGACAACGGCGGCGAAGTGGTGCTGCTCACGGACGTCACCGAGTCGCATCTGATGCAGGTGCTGCTGGCGCGTCAACAACGCCTGCTCACGCTGGGCGAATTGGCGGCGGGGCTGGCGCATCAGATCCGCACGCCGTTGGCCGCCGCATTGCTGTACGCCTCGCAGATGATGCTGTCGGGCTTCAGTCCCGCGGATCTGTCGCGCTGCGCCGAGAAGACGGTCGGCAGCCTCAAACAGCTCGACAAGCTGGTGAATGACATGCTGGCCTTCGCCCATGGCGGCGCCGCGCGCGAAGCGGTCAGCGTGAGCGCGCTGCTCGAACAGGTGGCGCAATGGTTGCGCCCGGCATTGCGCGACGGAATCCGCTTGACCATTCGCACGCTGGCGCCGGATTTGATGGTGCGCGCCAATGCGCCGTCGCTGGTGTCTGCGGTATTGAACCTCGCCACCAATGCTCTTCAGGCCGCGGCGGGACCGCTGAATTTGGAACTGTTGGCGCGCCGCACGGCGGATGGGCGCGCGCAGATCGTCGTGAGCGACAACGGTCCCGGCGTGCCGGCGCAGATCCGCGATCGCATCTTTGAACCCTTTTTCACCACGCGCGCGCGCGGCAACGGCATCGGACTGTCGATCGTCAAATCGGTGGTCGAGGCGCACGGCGGCAGCGTACGGCTCGCCGACTCCAGCTGCGGCGCGACGTTCGTGATCGAACTTCCGGCAGAGGATAATCCATGAGCAAACTGAACGATGCGGTACTGGTGGTCGAGGACGACGCGGCGCTGCGCGAAGCGTTGCTCGATACCCTGCGCGCGGCCGGACTTGCCGCGCTCAGCGCCGCCGATGCTCAGGCGGCGCTGCAGCTGCTTTCGAGCGAAGACATCGGCCTGGTCATTTCCGACGTGCACATGCCGGGCGCCAACGGCTATGAACTGTTGTCGTCGATCAAGCGGATGCGGCCGTACCTGCCGGTGGTGCTGATGACGGCCTATGGCACCGTGAGCCAAGCGGTGGCCGCCATGCGCGACGGCGCGACCGACTACATCGTCAAGCCTTTCGACGCGCAGGCCCTGATCGACATGGCGCGGCGCCAGCTGGCCGCGCGCGTCACCCCCAACGAACTGATCGCGGTCGATCCTGAGTCGAAGCGGCTGGTGGGTCTCGCGCGCAAAATCGCCGAGAACGACGCCACCGTGCTCATCACCGGCGAAAGCGGCACGGGCAAGGAAGTGTACGCGCGCTTCATCCGCGACAATTCACTGCGCGCCGACAAACCCTTCATCGCCATCAATTGCGCGGCGATCCCGGAAAACATGCTCGAGGCCAGCCTCTTCGGCCACGAGAAAGGCGCCTTCACCGGCGCGCAGGCCGCGCACGCCGGAAAATTCGAACAGGCCCAGGGCGGCACGCTGCTGCTCGATGAGATCTCGGAGATGGACCTAGGGTTGCAGGCGAAAATTCTGCGCGTGCTGCAGGAGCGCGAAGTGGAACGCCTGGGCAGCACCCGAACCATCGCTCTCGATGTGCGGGTAATTGCCACCTCGAACCGCGACCTTCCCGAAGAGGCGCGCGCCGCGCGCTTCCGCGCCGATCTCTACTACCGGCTCAACGTGATGTCGCTGCGCCTGCCCCCCCTGCGCGAACGCCGCGGCGACATTCTGCCGCTGGCGCGCCGCGCGATGCAGGCTTGCGCGCGTCCGGGACAAGCCGCCTTGAGCCTGTCCGCGGATGCGGAGCGCAAATTGCTGAGCCACGACTGGCCCGGAAACGCGCGCGAATTGCACAACATCGTGCAGCGCGCGGCGTGGCTCGCCGCGGGCGGCCGCATCGATGCCGCCGACCTCGACACCGGCGCGGGCGCCGCCGCGGATTCGTCGGCGCCGGGAAGCCCGGCGGCGCAGCCGGCCGCGGCACTGGATTCCGGCCTTGACCGGGACCTCAAAGACCGCGAACGCGAGTTGATACTGGCGACGCTGCGGGTCACCGGGGGCAACCGCAAGCTTACCGCGGAGCGCCTGGGCATCAGTCCGCGCACCTTGCGCCACAAGCTGCAGCAATTCAAAGCCGCCGGCGTCACCGTGCCGCGCGTCCATCAACAATTCGCGGCGGTGCAGCCATGAGCAGCATGCAGATCTCGCAGGTGCTGGCCGAAATGCGCGCGCTGCAGGCGCGCGCGTCGGGAATTTCCGAAACGCCCGCCGCGGCGACGCAGCCTTCGGAGTTCGCCAGCCTGATGAAGAATTCGGTGGACCAGATTGCCAGCATGCAGAACCAGGCGACTGCCCTGGCGGACGCCTACGAGTCCGGCGACAAGAGCGTCGATCTCACCAAGGTGATGCTGGAAGTTCAAAAGGCCTCGCTGGCATTTCGCGCAATGACAGAAGTGCGCAACAAGCTCGTCGATGCCTACACACAAGTAATGAATATGTCGGTCTGACGACCGCGAGGGTTTGATCCATGGCTGACATCGTCCCCACTTCAGTTCCGGCGCGCGGCCTGGCCGATATTCCCGGACTCAAGCAGGTCGGTTTGCTTGCCGGCGTCGCGGCGGCGATTGCGGCGGCCATCTGGCTGGTGCTGTGGTCGCAAGGACAGAATTACACGGTGCTTTACGGGCAGCTTTCCGAGCGCGAAAGCGGCCAGGTCATGGATGCGCTGACCGCCGCGGGCATCGAGTTCAAGCTCAACCCGTCAGGGGCGGTATCGGTGCCGGAGTCCAAGGTCCAGGAAGCGCGCATTCGGTTGGCGAGCCAGGGACTGCCGCAGAGCGATTCGATGGGAATCGAGATGATTCAGAAGGACTCCGCGCTCGGCAACAGCAGCTTGATGGAAAGCGCGCGCTATCAGTCGGTGCTCGAAACCGAATTGGCTCGTACCATCATCAAGGTGCAGGGGGTGCAGAGCGCGCGCGTGCATTTGGCGTTGCCCAAGCCCTCGGTCTTTCTGCGCGACGCTCACAAGGCCACGGCCTCGGTGATGCTGCAGCTCTATCCCGGCAGGCGCCTCGACCCCGGACAGGTCGCGGCCATCGTGCACCTGGTTGCCTCGAGCGTGCCCGAATTGTCGGCGAACGATGTGACCTTGGTCGATCAGGCCGGATCCCTGCTCAATTCTCCGGACGAAAGCGCGGAAGCCGCCGCCACCACCCGGCACTTCGAGGAAACCCGCAAGCTCGAGGAAAGCTATCAGCAGCGCATCATCGAGTTGCTCGAGCCCATGCTGGGCCCGGGCGCGTGCGCGCCACGGTCACCGCGGACATGGATTACACGGTCACCGAGGAAACGCATGAAAACTACGATCCGCAAAAGACCGCGGTGCGCAGCGAGCAGACCAGCAATGAAACGCGCAAGGGCGGCGACGGCGCCGAAGGCATCCCCGGCGCCTTGAGCAATCAACCGCCCGGCACTTCGGGTGCGCCGGTCATTGCGGGCGCCGCAACGCCGGGAAATCCGCTGACGCCGCCCAATGCCGCGGGTGCCGCCCAAGCCGGCGCGGCTGCCTCGGGACCCAGCTCCAGCGCCCAGCGCAGCACCCGCAATTTCGAGGTCGATCGCACTCTTTCCTACGTGAAGCAGCCGGTGGGCACCTTGAAGCGCCTGAATGTGGGCGTGGTGCTCGACGATTGGCAGAAAGTCGATGCCGACGGCAAGGTCACCACCGCGCCGATGAGCGACAGCGACATCAAGCGCTTCACGCAGCTCATCAAGGAGTCGATCGGTCTCAAGGACGACCGCGGCGATCAGATCAACGTGATGAATCAAGCGTTCAAGAGCAACGCCGTGCTTCCGCCGGTCGATGGCTTGCCGCTCTGGCAACAGCCCTGGCTGCTGCAGCTCGCCAAGCAGATCGTCGGCGCGGCCTTGGTGCTGCTCGTGGCGTTCCTGGTGTTGCGGCCGCTGATGAAATCGCTCACCAAGACGCCGAGGCGGTCCGCCGCGGGCGATGAGGTCGGCAACGATCGTCTCAGTTTGTCGGGACAGGGCAACGCCATCAAGCTCGCGCCGAGTTTTGAGCAGCAGATCGCGGCCGCGCGAACCTTGGTGGGGCAGGATCCGCGGCGCGCGGCACAGGTCGTAAAGGACTGGGTCTCCGCGGATGGCTAACGACGAACTCGCCGGCACGCAGCGCGCCGCCATACTGCTCATGAGCCTGGGCGAACAAGACGCCGCCAATGTGCTCAAGCAGTTGAGCGCCCGCGAGGTGCAGAAACTGGGCATCGCCATGGCGGAACTCAAGGAAGTGTCGCGCGAGCAAATGAGCTCGGTGCTGGACAAGTTCATCGGCATCGCGGACGCCAAGGCGAACATCGCCGGCGGATCGCAAGACTATGTGCGGCGCGTGCTGACCCAGGCCGTGGGCAAGCAGAAGACGGACATGCTGCTCGACCGGGTCTCGAGCGGCCAGACCGGACAAGGCATCGAGGCCTTGAAATGGATGGAGGCCAAGGCGGTCGCGCAAATCATCAGCGGCGAACACCCGCAGATCGCAGCTATCGTGCTCGCGCATCTCGAGCCGGAACAGGCGGCGGCGATCCTGCCCCTGCTCAACGAGGATCTGCGCACCGAAGTGCTGATGCGCATTGCATCTCTGAACGAAGTGCCGCAAACCGCCTTGACGGAACTCGATCAGCTGGTCGAGAAACAGGCGAATGTGGCGGCGCCGGCGCCCCTGCGGCGCGTCGGCGGCGCACGCAGCGCCGCCAACATCTTGAACGCCATGGAGCGCGAGAAACTGAGCGAAGAGTTGGGCAAGATCGAGAAAGCGGATGGCGAGATGCATCAGCAAATCAAGGATCTGCTGTTCGTCTTCGACAACCTGCTGGACGTCGACGACCGCGGCATTCAAGCGCTGTTGCGCGAGGTGGGCTCCGATACCCTGGCGGTGGCGTTGCGCGGCGCCGAGCCCGAAGTGCAGGAAAAAGTCTTGAAGAACATGTCGAAGCGCGCGGCGGAAATCCTCAAGGACGACATGGAGGCACGCGGCCCGGTCAAGTTGACGGACGTCGAAGCGGCGCAAAAAGAAATCATCGTGATCGCGCAGCGCATGGCCGAAGAGGGCACCATCAGTCTCGGCGGCAAGGGAGCGGGCGAGTTTGTCTGACGCCGATCTCAAGCCCGGCGCGAGCGTTGCGCTCTGGACGGTGCCCGACATGGAGAGCCCGGCGCCGCAGCAAAAAATGGCGACGGTCGGCGGCCTCGCCGACCTGCAGGCGGAGGCGCACAAAGAAGCCTTCGAGCAGGGACTGGCCGAGGGGCGCAGCGCCGGGCGGGCGGAAGTGCAGGCGCAAGTCGACCGGCTCGCCGGCATGTTCTACGATCTCGCCAAACCGTTCGACGCGCTCGATGCCGAGGTCGAGCGCGAACTGCTCACCCTGGCGATGGCGCTGGCGCGGCAAATCGTGCGCCGCGAATTGAAGACCGATCCGACGCAAATCATCGGCATCATCCGCGAAGCGATCGCGGCGCTGCCGGTCGCGACGCGGGACGTGCGCGTGCATTTGCATCCGGAGGATGCCGCGGTGGTCAAGCAGCATCTCGCCCCGACCGAAAACGAGCGCGCCTGGACCATCGTCGAGGATCCGGTCATGGCGCGCGGCGGATGCCAAATCACGACCAACACTTCGCGCATCGATGCGCGTTTGGAGACGCGCCTCGGCAGCATCTTGAGCGAATTGCTGGGAACCGAACGCCAGGCAGCCACTCCGCGCGGCGGGGCCGCTTGAACTTGGAGAATGCCCAGCAGCGTTCCAAACGCTGGGTGGAAGCGTTGGTGCAAGCGCGCCAGCGCATGGCGAGCGCCGCCGAATTCGTGGTCGAAGGCACGCTGAATCGCATGGTCGGCATGACGCTCGAAGCCGTGGGCTGCGAGGCCGCCGTGGGCGGGCGCTGCCTGGTCGACACGGCGGAGGGCAAACAGATCGAAGCGGAAGTCGTCGGTTTCTCCGGCGACAAGCTGTTTCTCATGCCGACGGGAGACATCCGCGGTTTGATGCCGGGCGCGCGCGTCATTCCGACCCACAGCGAATCTTCCGTTTCTGTGGGCGACGAATTGCTGGGGCGGGTCTTGGACGGCGCCGGACGGCCGCTCGACGGCTTCGGCGAATTGCGCTGCACGGATCGCGTCTCCTTGACCGGAGAGCCGCTCAATCCGCTCATGCGCCGGGCGATACGCGATCCGCTCGATGTCGGCGTGCGCTCCATCAACGCGCTGCTTTCCGTCGGCGGCGGACAGCGAATCGGCCTGTTCGCGGGTTCGGGCGTCGGCAAGTCGGTGCTGCTCGGCATGATGACCCGATACACCAAGGCGGATGTCACCGTCGTCGGGTTGATCGGCGAGCGCGGCCGCGAGGTCCAGGATTTCGTCAGCAACACCCTGGGTCCCGACGGCATGCGCCGGGCCGTGGTGGTCGCCACGCCCGCAGACAATCCGCCGCTGATGCGCCTGCACGGCGCCTGGCTCGCCACCGCCATCGCGGAATACTTCCGCGATCGCGGCATGAAGGTATTGCTGCTGCTCGATTCGCTGACGCGCTTCGCGCAGGCGCAGCGCGAGATCGCGCTCGCCATCGGCGAGCCTCCCGCGACCAAGGGTTATCCGCCGTCCGTGTTCGCCCGCCTGCCGCAGCTGGTTGAGCGCGCCGGCAACAGCGATCGCGGCGTCGGCTCGATCACGGCGTTCTACACCGTGCTGGTGGAAGGCGATGATCAGAACGATCCCATCGCGGATGCCGCGCGCGCCATTTTGGACGGGCACATCGTGCTGTCGCGCCGGCTCGCTGAGAACGGCTTGTATCCGGCCGTGGATGTCGAGGCGTCGATCAGTCGTGCAATGCACCAAATTGCGACGCGCGAACAGCTCGACCTCGTCGAATCGCTTCCGGCAGGTGTATTCGACCTACCAGCAGAACCGCGACTTGATTACCGTCGGCGCCTATCGGCGCGGCTCCGATGCAAGGATCGATCTCGCCGTCGAGCAATGGCCCAAAATGCTCGAATTCCTGCGCCAGGACATGTACGAACCGGTGGGAATCGAGCGAAGTTACGCGGATCTCAAGCAACTCGTGACGCAGTTCTCGGCAACGGCTGCGCCAACGGGCCGATAGTGAAGCCACCGATCATGATCAAGTCCAAACGCTTTGAGCCCATCCACGAAATCGCATCGACGTCGGCGCGGGATTTGAGCCGCGTCATGGGCGAAGCGGGGCGCAAGGTCGCGGACTTGGAGCGCCAGCTGGAGCAGCTTCAGTGCTACCGGGACGAATACGTGCGCAACTCCACTCAGGCGAATGGCGCCATGGATGCGGTCAAGCTGCAGAACTATCGTTCCTTCCTCGAGCGGCTGGGCGAGGCCTTGAACCAGCATCAAAAATCGCTGGATCTTGCCCGCCAGGAATTCGACAAGCGCCGCGCGCAATGGAGCGAGAAGCGCATCGAGGCCGAGTCCTTGAACCGGGTGGTCGACCGCTTTCGCAAGGAGGAGCGCAGTGCCGCCGATCGGCGTGAGCAGCGCGAAGGCGATGATGCGGCGATGCGCCTGATGCTCGCAGCCCGGGCCGACGCCGGCAACCGCTGAAGAGGGCCGTGATACCTTAGGAGCTTGTCCGCGCATTTCCCGTGGCCGCTCGATGTCCAGCGAAGAAACTCCCGAACCGGTCGAAGTCCCTTACGGCGAATTGTCCGCGGACTTGCTGCACGCCGTGGTCGAATCCTTCGTCTTGCGCGAAGGCACCGACTACGGCGAAAAAGAAATCCCGCTCGAGGACAAAGTGGCGCGTGTGGTCGGCCAACTCAAAAAAGGCGAGGCCAGGATCATGTTTGACCCGGCATCCGCAAGCGTAACCATCGCGGTCAGGCAAGGCAGCCGGTAGCAGCAGCGGCGCGCGGCGCGCCGGGACCGGTTGTACACTGGGTCGCCTTGCGCAAGCTCAAAAAATTTTGGCGCCGCTCCGCCCGGGCGTGGCGGCGCGTACGGCGCTGGTGGCGCCCCGCGCCGCGGCCGGCGAAGTTCATGATGGCGGCCCTCGTCGTCGTGGTTCTCTGGCTTGGCATCAACTGGATCTATCAAGTCGTGCGCAAGCCCTCCGAGCTGTTTTTTCCGGTGAGCGGAACGCTGTACAAGTCTCCCGCCGAAACATGGGCCGAGTATGCGCCGGTCTTCAAGAAATTCGCCACGCAGGTCATGACGCCCGACTTCCTCGCGGCGATCGCCCAGGTCGAGGGTTCCGGCAATCCGGTGGCGCGCACTTACTGGCGCTGGTCATGGTCATCGCAACCCTTCGAGGTCTACCGGCCGGCCTCGAGCGCCGTCGGCATGTACCAGATTACCGACGGGAATTTTGCGGAGGCGCGCCGCTATTGCATCCACGACCACGTGGTCGTCGCGGACGGCCCGTGGAATGATTGGCATTCCTGCTGGTTCAACAGTTTGTATGCCCGGGTCATTCCCAGGGATGCGGTCGAGCTGACCTCGGCCTACCTCGATCGAAGCGTCGCGCTCATCCTCGAGCGCCACCGGATGAACTCCGCGTCGCTGCTGCAAAAGCAGATGCTGGCCGCTTTGATCCATCTTTGCGGCGCGGCCGCCGGCGATGAGTTTGCGCGCCGCAGATTCAGGTTGGCCGAAGGCCAGCGCTGCGGCGACCACCCGGCGCGCCTGTATATCGAACGCGTGCAGAGCATGCAAGCCGTATTCAGCCGCCTCGACAACGCACCGACGCTGCGGCGCTGAGCGCCATGACGGCGCTGCGAACCCGCCAATCGCCGCGGCGAGAAGCTGCAATTTGAAATCGCGCCTGCAACGACTATGGACTACTATGTTTTCGCCACCTATCCGACAATTCAATTTTTGGGGGACAGACCGTGCGTTTCATTGCGTTGATAATCGCGTTGCTCGGCGTGCAGCTGGCGCAAGCCCAGGCCGCCGCGGACGCCGAGCCCGTGCAGCACGAATTCATCGTCAAGAATTTCAAGACGGAAAGCGGCAGCGTTCTTCCCGAAGCGCGCATCGTCTATGGAACCTACGGCCGCTTGAACGCGAACGGCGACAACGCCATCCTCTTGCCGTCGCACTACATGGCCGAGATGCACGGCTATGGCTGGCTCATCGGGCCGGGCAAGGCGCTGGATCCCAAGAAGTTGTTTCTCGTCACGAGCGAATTATTCGGCAACGGCCGCTCATCCTCGCCCAGCAATACGCCCGAACCGTTTCACGGTCCCCGATTTCCCATCACAACCATCCGCGACAATGTCGAGGCCGTGCATCGGATGCTGACCGAACAGCTGCACGTGCAGCATCTGCGTGCGGTAATCGGATTTTCGATGGGCGCACAGCAGGCATTTCAGTGGGCCGTGAGCTATCCCGACTTCATGGACGGAATCGTGGCAACCTCGGGAACGGCCAAGACCTATGGTCACGGCATCGTCCGGCTCGAAGGCCAAATTGCCGCCCTGACCGTGGATCCGGTCTTCAACGGCGGCGATTACACCACCCAGCCGACAAAGGGCATCCAGGCATTCTCCATGGTGTGGACGGGCTGGCTGTTCTCGCAGGAATGGTGGCGGCAGGAGCTTTGGCGCACCAACGATGCCTTCGGCAAGAGCTTCGATGAAGTCGTGAATCACTTTCGGACCAATTTCATTCCCGGCGCCGATGCCAACAACCTGATCCTGCAAATGCGCAGTTGGGAATACCATGACGTCGGCAAGACCCCGCCCTTCAAAGACGTCGAGGCGGCGCTGCGCTCCATCAAGGTTCCGGTGCTGTACATGCCTTCGCAAACGGACCTGTACTTCCCAATCACCGATGCGCGTTATGAAGCCGCGTTCATCCCCAATTGCACCTTGGCGATCATACCTTCTCTGTGGGGTCATCCGGCCGGTGCGGGCGTTTCGCCGGCGGACCGCGCATTCTTGAACGAGCATGTGGCCGGCTTTCTGCGGGGCTCGCCAAGAATTAGGCTCGCCAAGAATTAGACTCGCCAAGTATTAGACATGTTGACCTTCAAGACCTGGCTGCTTTTCTTGTTGATGGAGACCGCGTTGTCGCTGTCGCCGGGCCCCGCCGTTTTCTACACGGTATCGCAAGGCGTGCGCGGCGCGCTGCGGCGCACCCTGCCGGCGGCGGCCGGAATCCTGACCGCCAATGGCATTTATTTTGCTTTGTCGGCCACGAGCTTGGGCGCGATCATCGCCGCCAGCGCGCGTTTTTTCACCATCGCCAAATGGGTCGGTGCGGCTCTACTTGATCTATCTGGGGCTGAAGGCTCTGCTTTCCGCCAATTCGATGCATTCGGTGGCGCTGGATGGAAGCCAGGCGGGGAAGCAGCAGGATTTGCGCGGCGTGTACTTCGGGGCGCTCACTTTGCAGCTGGCCAATCCGAAAGCACTGCTGTTTTTTTTGGCGCTGCTGCCGCAGTTCATCGACCCCGCCATTGCGGTGGTGCCGCAGATGTTGATACTCGCCGCGACGTCGATGCTGCCCGAGTTCTGCATCTTGACCGGATACGGCTGGCTCGCGCATCGCGCGGCCCATGCGAGCGCCCGATTCGGCGTCACCGGCAATATGAACCGTCTGCTGGCGCGCATCGAGGGCGTGGGCCTGTTGGGCTGCGCGACGCTGGTTTTGAAATTCAATCGCGGCTCGTAGCCGCATCAACGGCATAGGGGAAAGAAATGAGGTTGGAAGCTGCAATAGGTGTTCTTTGTATTGGCTTGGGAGTCGGATGCGTTGCGCAAGCCGCGGGCGAGCGCTTGGTACATCGCTACCTCGACGTTGAGATTTCCCCGAACGGCGAACGGGTCGCCTCGGTCGAGGGCGACTCCTCCAAGAGCGGCGGAGCACCGACGGTGCGGGATCTCGTCATCAGGCACGTATCCGGCGGTGCGGCCATCGTCATCCCGATGCCCTGCGGGCGCGTGCCGCAATGTTGGCCCGACTCGCCGGCGTGGAGTCCGGACGGCAAGCACCTCAGCTTTGCCCTGCGCACCCCGGGCAGTCACGCGCGCTCCCTGTACGCGGTGGATGCCGACGGCAGCGGCTTGGCCAAGCTGCTGGATTTCAGCGGCACCATCGTGCGCTTGCGCTACCTGCCGGATGGCCGGCTCGCCATGCTGGCGATTCAAAACGCCACCAAGGAAGTCGGCGCGACTCAGGCCGGCGCGGCGATCGCCGGCGATTTGGATGCAGCCGCCGCCGGAGCAGCGCATTGCGGTTTTGGACACAGGGTGCTTTGCGCTGGGTCTCGCCCCCCGATCTGTTTGTCTACGAATATGACTGGCGCGCGGGCGGCAAAGGGTTCATCGGCACTGCCGCTGCCGGGCGACGGCGACAACAATTGGTGGACGGCGAAATTGTATGCCTTTCCCGGAAAACGGCAGCGGCGCGCGCGTCATTTACTCGCCGGCCGATGCCCGCCAGCAGCTTGCGATGCCGAAGGTTTCGCGCGACGGTACGTTGGTCGCGTTCATTGCCGGCATCATGAGCGACTTCGGTTCGACGGGCGGGGACGTCTATACGCTTGCCGTGGACGGCGGCGCGGCGACCAATTTGACCCCCGGCATGCATGCTTCGGCGACGGCGCTTTCCTGGCGCTGCGACGGCCACTTGCAGGCTGAACTGCTCGCCGGAGACAAAACTCAATTTGCGGATCTGGGGTCCGGCCTCAAGCCTGTGGCCGCCGCAAATATTGTGGAGCGGCGAGGAGTCATTCGGCGATCGCGCCGGCGGAATATCGACCGCCTGTCCTTCGGGCATGACGGCCGACGCGCATGAGTCCTTCACGGCGGCGCCCGGAGATCGAGAGTCGGCAAGCATCGGGCACTGGCGCAATCTGACGGCCGTCAATGCGGGCTTGAGCTTGGCCGCGCGCGTGCAAAGCGTCTGGTGGAAGAACGACGGATTCGATATTCAGGGCTGGCTGCTGCTGCCGCTGCACGTCGACGGCAAAATGCCGATGATCACCCAGGTGCACGGCGGTCCCGCGGCGGCGGTGACGCCGGGGTTTGCCGGTCCCGGCATTGCCACCGCCTTGCTCGAGCGTGGGTACGCCCTATTTCGGCCCAATCCGCGCGGCAGCTACGGCCAGGGCGAGCGCTTTACTCAGGCCAATGTGCGCGATTTTGGCCACGGCGATCTGCGCGACATTTTGGCCGGCATCGACGCCGCCGCAAAGGTCGCGCCCATCGATACGGCGCGCTTGGGCTTAACCGGCGGCAGCTATGGCGGCTTCATGAGCATGTGGGCCGTGACGCAAACCAATCGATTCAAAGCCGCGGTCGCGGCCGCCGGCATCAGCGACTGGCTGTCGTACTACGGCGAGAACGGCATCGATGCGCTGGATGATTCCTTATTTCGGCAAATCGGCGTACGACGATCCTGCGGTTTATGGCGCATCATCGGCCATCAATTACATGCACAATGTGAAGACGCCCACATTCGCCTATGTCGGAGAACACGATATCGAATGCCCGGCACCGCAAACCCAGGAATTCTGGCACGCGATGAAGGCGATGAACGTGCCGACCTCCATCATGATCTACCCCGGCGAAGGCCATGGTCTGCGGGATCCGGCGCATCTTGCCGATGCGGAGCAGCGCACACTCGCTTGGTTCGACAAGTATCTGAAGTAGCTCACGAGGGTCAAGCGGCTCACGCGGGGATTGGCACGTGGCTTGCAATTTCCGGCGGTATGAATGCAGCTCCGCCGGTTTTTCAAGCACCGCCCGCGAAGCGATGCGCTCCAGACCGATGCGCCGGCCTCGGCCGCATCGGCGAGCTCGCGCGGCGGGACCCAGGATTTTGCCGCGGCCTTGAGCGATGCGGGCGGCAAGCCGGTACGCAAGAGCACGGTCAATAAGCAGCAGGACCCTGCGGCAAGCGGCAGTTCATTGCCGGCGCCCGGCAATCAGCCGCCGCCCGTGGCCATGCCAGCGCCGCCGGCAACGACGGAGTCTTCAGCTGCCGCGGCTGCGGCCGCCGCCGCGCGACAGGCTCAAAGGAGCGCAGGGCAGCGCGGAGGGATCGCAGCCCAACGCAATCGCCGCCGCCTCGGGCGCGCCGGCGAGTGCGGGCGGCGGTGGGTATTTTGAGCTTGCCTGGTCTCGATCCGGCGGCCCCTCAAGGGCTTGCGCTTGCGCCGGGTGGGGCGGCGCCGGCAAATTCAGCGGCCGGCGCCGACGCAACCGCGCCACCCTCGTTGATCCGTCTGCCGCCGCTTCCGGTCCGAGCATGCCGCACGACCCCAGCACGCGAACGCTGGCAGCGCCCGGAATTTCCAATGCGGCTCCCGTTCCCGGGCTATCAAGCGGCCCTGCTCGCGCCGCCAAACCAGCCACGACGGCGCAAGGGCAAAGTATCTCGGCCAATTCAGGGCCTTCGTTCCCCGAAGCCAACGCGCTCAGCGCTCCGGCATCAGAGCAATGGGCCGGCCGCAGCCGGCACCGATGCCACTGCGCAAGCCGCCATGGCGGCCGCGGCGGCGCAGGCCTCAAACGCGCCTCCTGCGGATTCTGCCGCCGGCAATTTGCCGGCTCAAGATAGCGGCGCCCAGCCGGCCGCCGCCGCGGGGGACTCGCCAGGCGCACCTGTGGGCGGCGCACCCGGCGCGGCCTTGGCACAGGCACAGGCATCGGCCGCCGCAATATCGGCGGCGACGACCGCGGCGACCGCCGCCTCCGTCGCGCAGGCAGTGCTCGCGGCTGCCAGTGCGGGCGCAGCCGACAAGCGCTCGCATGCAACAGCCCCGGACTCGATGCTTGCCGGCGCTTCAAATGACGGCAGCGCCGGCGCCGCGCAGCTACTGACTTCGAACACCTCGACCGATAGCGCGCCGACGCCCACGTTCAAAGTCGCGGCCGGCGTGGACACGGCGCAATTCGGACAAGGGGTCGCCGATCGGGTATCGCTGATGATGGACGGCAACTTGACCAGCGCCAAACTGCAGGTCAATCCGCCGGCGCTCGGACCCATCGAGGTTCGCATCGCATTGCAGGGCGGACACGCGCAAGTTTCGTTTTCGAGCCACAGCGCGGTAACGCGCGACGCGTTGGAGTCGAGTTCGACGAAGCTGCGCGAAATGCTCGGCTCTCAAGGATTCTCCCGGTGAGCGTCGATATCTCGCAGCGCTCATTTCAAGAGCGCTCGCCGCAGTCGCAAGCCTACGAGAGCGCGCCCGCGAACGGCGGCGAATGTTCCCGCCCTGGCCCAAGCAGCCGCTGTCGATGCCGCGAAACGCGAGCGGCCTGCTCGATGCCTATGCCGACTGAATGACGCCGGACTCGGAGGGCATCAGGCATCATGCCGCCGTTGATCGAAATGATCTGCCCGGTGATGTAGCCGGCCTCGCGCGAAGCGAGATACGCCACCAAGCTCGCGACTTCCTCGGGCGATCCGGCGCGCTTCATCGGCACCAGGTTTTTGATGGCGGCATCGTCAAAAGCCGCATTGCCCATGCCGGCGGCGATGATGCCGGGTGCGACGGCATTGACGGTGATGCCGCGGCTGGCGACTTCGAGACTCAACGCCTTGGTGGCCGCATGCAGCGCTCCCTTCGCCGCGGCGTAATTGACCTGACCTCGATTGCCGAGAAGCGCGGCCACCGAGGTAATGCTGATGATCCGGCCCCAGCGGGTGCGGATCATGGGCAGCATCAACGGCTGGGTGACGTTATAAAATCCATTGACCGTCAGGTCGATGACGCGATGCCATTGCTGCGGGCTCATGGCGGGAAACACCGCGTCGTCATGCACGCCGGCATTGTTGACCAGCACCTGGATCGGGCCCTCCTCGAGAATCTGATCGACAGCGGCGCGAGCCGCGGCTTCATCGGTCAGATCAAATTGCAGCGCGCGCGCCTGTCCGCCCGCGCCGACGATCGCCGCGGCGATCGATTCAGCCGCGGCGATGCCGCGGTGAGCGTGCACGTAAACAAAGTGGCCCTGCGCCGCCCAACGCCGGCAAATGGCACGCGCCGAGGCCGCCGCTGCCGCCGGTGACCAATGCACGAGTCGTGATTTCATTCATAGCCGCAACCGTCTGCCGGCATCCAGCACCACCGAGGCGCGGCCGCTGAGCAGGCATCTGTCGTTGGTCGCGCAAGGCGAATTCATACATCGCGGTGAAGTTGTCTCCGGCCAGGTGCGTGACCTCGCAGAACAGATCCGATTCGATGTCGTCCAACCTGCAGCACGTGCAGCCGCACATCGCGCACGCCGGCGAGCAGTCCCACCCGCGAGAGCCGCGCCGCGCGCCTGCGCTCGCGCCGCGCGCACCCGCCAGCGCGCCGTGCAGCGCCATCGCCTGCGCGGCATATTCTATACCGCAGGCAATTCCCAGCCGGCCGTGCGAGCGCAGCGGATTGTCGAGCGCCCGGTGCGTGCCGGTGCGGCAGCGGATGTGGTGCGCGTTCCATGCGACCACCTCATCGAGCAGGCACATGCGGCCTTGATGGGGAATGCGCGCCTCGATCCATGCGCGGTTCATGCGCATGGTTCGACCTGAACGGCGGCGCGCGACACATCCAGATAATCGAGAACCACGCGTCCAGCGACGCCGCCGGCGAGCAGCCGCAGCAGCGGCAGCGAACGCGCGGCGGGAACCGCGACCCGCAACGCCTCGAGTTGCGGATCCGCCATCATGTCGGCGCTCTCGTCGGTGAGCGTCACCTCGATGCCGGCCACCGAGCTCGCGGTTCGCTCGGGCGTCAGAACCATGGCGACGCCGAGCGCGTCGGGTATCGGGCGCTTGGCATGCAGCGGCGGCGGATATTCCGTGTCGTAGGCCACGAGCAGCACCGTTTGCCGATCGACCGCAATCTGAGTCATGGCATCCAGCAGTCCCGCCACGAAGCTGGCATCGAAGGCGCACAGAACATTCGACTCCGCTCATGGATCCGGTGGCGATGCTCCAATATCCGGCCGCGACGTTGTGGACGGAATTCGAGAAGCGTGTCGGCGAGACTTCCCGCGGCGCCAGCGCCAACGCCTGGCAGATTTCGTGGCAGATGTGGCCGTCGCCGCCGGAGGAAGAAAACACGCTGGGCATTTGCTCGGGATTCGCACCGGCGTTCGAGGTCGCCTCCAGCGCCACGGCCAGGGCCACCTTTACGACCCGCCCGGTGCGCCGCCGTTCCGCCGGCGGCAACATGGCGGGAACCGGCAACACGGTGGGTGCGGCCACGTAAGGCTGCCGACCGGACAGCACGGCCGCAGCCTGCGGCCAATCGTTGAGGCCCGGGCCCAACACCCCGATGCCGCCGACATATGCGCACAGCTTCATCCGGCCCGGCCAAAAATCAAACTGCAATTCGTGCCGCCGAAGCCGAAGGAATTGCTGAGCACGCGCCGCACGCGGCGCGCGCCGATTCTCCTTGATGTAGTGCGCGGTGAGGGTCGGGTCGATGCGCGTCGTCTGGATGCCGCCCGGCATCAATCCATTGCGGATCGCGAGTGCGCTGATGACCGCCTCGAGCGCGCCGGCGGCGCCCAGTGCATGGCCGGTCGCGCCCTTGGTCGAGCTGCAAGGCGTCGTCGGACCGAAGATGCTGGTGACCGCCTGGCTTTCCGAGCGATCGTTGCTCGGGGTTCCGGTGCCGTGCAAATTGATGTAATCGATATCGCCGGGCTCGAGCGCCGCGGCGTCGAGCGCCGACTGCATGGCGCGCTTCGCGCCCAACCCTTCAGGGTGCGGCGCCGACATGTGATAGGCATCGCTGGATTCGCCCACGCCGTGGAGCAAGATCGCACTCAGCCGTCGGTCCTTTCCGATGGGCCGCTCGAGCAGCGCGAAGGCCGCGGCCTCGCCGATGGAGATCCCATCGCGTGCGACATCAAAAGGACGGCAGGGTGCGGGCGAAGATAGCTGCAGCGAATGGAATCCATACAAAGTGGTGAGGCAGAGCGAATCCGTTCCGCCGACCAGCGCCGCATCGATGAGTCCCGCCTCGATCATGCGTCTCGCGGAGCCGAACACCTTGGCGCTCGATGCGCAGGCCGAGGAAACGGCCACGGCCGGCCCTTCGAGGCGGCAGCGCTGCCGAACGTAATCCGCGACCGAGAAGGAGTTGTGGGTGGTGCCGTATTCGAACGCTGCCGGCAGCGCGCCGCTGAGCGGATCGCGCGCGCGGTACGCCAGTTCCGTCTGCATGATGCCCGCGGTGCTGGTGCCGATAAACACCCCGACCCGGCGCCGGCCCCAGCGCGCGGCCGCGGCCTCCACGGCATCCAAGAAGCCATCTTGCCGCAGGGCAAGCTCGGCCAGACGATTGTTGCGGCAATCGAATGTTCGCAGCTGCGCCGGCAGCCGCTGTGCATCGACGCCCGGGACTTCGCCGATATGGGTATCGATCTTGACGGTTTCGAACTCGCAGTGCTTCAGGCCGCTGCGTCTGCGCCATCAGGCTGGCGAGCGTCGGCGCCACTCCCGTGCCGATGCAACTGGTCGCCGTGAAATCCGCGAGCAGCAGTGGCTGCATGGGCTTCATGGCGGCGGCAGCGCCGAGCGCAGCGTGACGGGCTTCAGTCCGCGAGCGCTCAGCGCATCGAGCAGGCGCGGCAGCACCTCGAGAATCACCGGCTGGCCGCGGCGGCTGCGCGCCGCATTGCCATCATGCAGCAACAAAATATCGCCGCCCGAAGCGCATTTGCCAGGCGGCGAAACACCGCGTCGGCATCCGTGCTGACCGTATCGAAGCCGCGGCGCGTCCAGCTGGCGAGGCGCAGCTTCAGGCGCGCCAGCACCGGATCGAGAAACGGATTGCGCAGTCCCGCGGGAGCGCGAAAAAATTGCGGGCTGCTTCCGGTCACGCGAACGATGCTCTCTTGCGCCTGCGATATCTCCGCGTTCATTGCGCTTGGGACCCAGCAACGAAAAATTGTGCCGATGGCGCTGACTGTGGTTCTCGATAACGTGTCCGCGGCGCACGATTTCTTGCGCAATGTCAGGGTAGCGCAGCACGCGTTCGCCGATGCAAAAAAATGTGGCGCAGGCCGCATGGTTCTCGAGCATTTCGAGCACCCGCGGCGTAACTTCCGGATCCGGCCCGTCATCGATGGTAATGGCGACCCCGGGCGCCAAATCGCCGCGTTGCGGCAACCGGGTCCAGTTCGCGCCCAGCAGCTGGCTTCGCGGCCAAAGTCCCGCCGCTGCCAACACCACATGATTGGCGAGCAGTGCGCCCAGGGCCCAGGGCCATGCACGCGGCCGCGCAAGCAATGCGGCCGCCGCGCCCAGGTGCACGGCCGCGGATGCGGCCAACAGGGGCGAGGGTCTCCAGCCGGCAAAAAATGTCCCGTGTCTCATGTGAAATGCGAATCCAGAAAATTCTCCCAAAGTCTCAGCCACGTGCCCCACTCGTGGCCGCCGGCGACGACCTCAACCCAATCCGCCGGCAACGCCGCGGCCAGCATCTCATGCGCCGCGGAAAATCGATCTTCTTTCCCATAGCCAAGTAACAGCGGCGGCGAGTCGACTCGCGTTTTGATATAGCGCCATATTCGGCGTTCCGCATCCGATTCTGCAAGTTCGCCGGGCTCCCAGGCGTCGAGCCCGGAGGCCGCGGCAATTTCTTTGATCAGCATGCGGTTTCCAAGATAGGGCGCGAGCAGGCACAGTCCGTCCAGTCCGCCGAGCGAGAGCCGGATCGGAGCTGGCATAGTCGAGCGCGATCAAGCCGCCCAGCGAAATGCCCGCCAGCCAAACCGCGGCCCCCGACTGCGCGCCGGCAGGACCATTTCGGACCGCAGCCGCTGCAAGATGTCGCTGTCGTCCAGGTGCCGCATCTGCAGATCGACGAACAGCAGATCGAGAGGCACTCGCCGCTGCGCTGCGGCGCGGGCGAAGCCCGCCGCCAGGAAATCCCGCGCGGAGTGATAGGCGCCGGGCAGCCATATCATTCGCGTCGGCGCCTGAGCGGAGGCGGCGGCGGCGCAAAAAATGCTATGCATGCGCTTTTTTGCGGACGGCGCGAAAGCCGATCGCCGCGAACAGCAACGCGAGGAACGTGCCCGGCGCGACGGTGGTACCCAGCGCAACCAGGACCGGAACCTGGGAGAAGGACAGAAGGCCGAAACCGATGACCGTGCTGGCGTTGGCGATCACCAAGGCCGCGAGCGTGACGGCCGGGTCGCCGGCTTCCCGCGAGTTTGCTTGACGGTCGAAAAACAGCGCGTAATTGGAACCTACCGCGACGATCAGCAGCATTCCCACCAGGTGCAGATATCGTCAGCTGCACGCCCGCGAGGGCAAGCCCCGCCGCAACTGCGAGAACCGCGAGTACCAGCGGCGCCAGCACGCGTGCCGCGCGCAGCGGCGAACGCAGCGCGAACAGCAGCAACACCGTCAACGCCAGAAAGCCCGCCAACGAGAAATGAATGGCTTCCGCCAGGTAATCCGCGTACAGCGCGTCCGATTCCTGCTTGAGGTCGAGCACGCGCGCCCCGTCGACGTGGCCGTGCTCGAGTGCCGCGACGACCTTGCCTAAATCGATTTCTGCGCCTGCCGCGGCGCTGCGCAGCGGCAGCAACGCGTTCCACTGCTCCTTTTGATGAAGGACCAGTGCGTCGAATCCAGCGGCCAGGGACGTGCCGGCCAAATCGCGCGGCGTCACCAGCGCCGCATGCCGCGTCGCTTCAACGTCCTCGAGAAAGGGCCGCAAGCTTTCGGCGCGCAGCGGCAGACCCTCGACGGCCGATCGAGATTGGCGCGCAATGCCGCCGCGTTCGGCAAGGCTGCTGCGCCGGCGCTCCTGGGTGGCCATGCTCGGCAGGTAGTCGGCGGGACTCTCGAAGCCGCCGATTGCTTTTTCGTCCACCAACCCTTGCAGCGCCGGCGCAGCCCGTTCGGCCCCGCGCAACACCGATTCCTCGTCCGGCCCCGAGACGATCACCAGGTCTCGGACATCCGCGGCGCCCAGGTCGGCGCGCAGTTTTGCATCATAGTTCTGTGCTTCGCTCGAGATCGGGCTCAACGCCGACAACTCGCGATTCCAAAGGGATGCACGATCGTGATACAGCACTGCCAGGGCGAAGGCTGCGAGAGCCGCCCCGCACAGCAAAATAGCGCGGCCGCTTAAGCGTTGCGCACCCTGCAAGAAATCGCCGACGCGCAGTCCAAGCGGCGTTACATCGCGAATCGTGAAGCCGGCCGGCAGCAAGGCCGGCAATACATAGCGGGTCACCATCGCAGCCGCGATCAAGCCGCTGATGGAGTAAAGCCCCAACTGCTTGAGTCCGGGAAATCCGGACGGCAGCAGCGAAGCGAATCCGCACACGGACGTCAGCATTCCCAGGCGTATCGTCGGCCACCACAGCTGCTGCCAGCCGTGGGCGCCCCCCTGCGCCTGGCGGCGATTGCATGAAAAAATAGATCGAATAGTCGACCGATTCGCCGATCAAGGTGACGCCGAATCCCAGGGTGATGCCATGCACGGCGCCGAAGCCCAGCGCCACCGCGCCGATGCCGACCAAAGCCCCGGTGGCGACCGGCAGCAGTCCCAGGCCGAGCGCCGGCAGGGATCGATAGACGAGCAGCAACAGCGCCACCACCAGAACGCCGCTGGCAATGGACAGGCGCAGCGCCGCGGATTCGATCTTGGCGCGCGCGGCCACGGCAAAGACAGCCGGTCCGCTCAAGCGCAATTGCACGGCTGCGGCGCCACCGGAGGAGGATGCGGCGGCATGCGCCGCAGCTGCAAACGCCGCGCGAATCGCCTCGATTGCACGGCCTTGAGCATCGCTGTCGGATCCGCTGGCCCTGGTCTGCGCGACCGCCAGGGCGCGTTTCCCGTCGCCGGAAACCCAGACCCCATCGCGGCTTTGCGGCGCGGGCGAGCGGGCCAGCTGATCGATGATATTCAGCAGCTCGCCGGTGGGATCGCGCGGCAGCAAAGACTTGAACAGGAGACCCGCCGGCGAGGCCAAGTTGTCGATCGTCTCGCTGATGGCGGCGTTCAAGCCGGCCGCGGAGAAACGCTGCGCGTCCACCGCATCGCTCAGCAGATAGCGATGCTGAAATAAAAATTCGCGATCGGCTTGTCCGTCGAGCTCCGCGCCGTTATTGATGCTCAAGAACTCGGTATCCTTGCGCAGACGTTGCACCAGACCCGACGAAATGCGCGCTCGCGCGGCGGCATCGCCTCCTTCGATTGCGAAGAGAATCAGGCGCGAGGCGGGCCCGTCGCGCAGCTGATCGACCAGCAGCTGCTGCGTGGGAGTTGGATGGGCCGGCAAGAATGCCGATAGATCCGTGATGTAATGCGCGCGCGCGACGACGATGATCGCAAATGCGATGCAGCCGAGCCAAACCACGAGCACCCGCGCGCGCCGCGGTTTCATGGGAAGGTGGACGGCCGCAGCGTCATCAACGAACGGTCGCCGTCAGGCTGGCGGATTTCCACCTTCAACAATTGATCTTGCGCGCCGTCGATGCGTACCTGGCTGACGAATTGCTTGACCTTGGAATCCAGCGGTATCAAAGTCAAGGTCCAGCGCGAGACGCTGCCGGCAAAATCCAGCCGAAACAATCGCTCCAGGCTTTGCGGTCGCCCGCCAGCGTGGCGCGGATGCTCTCCACGAACGGCAGAATTTGCGGGTAAGCGCGCAAATCCATGACGCGCCGGCCATGCGCGCGCTCGACGGTCAATTCTCCGCCGTCGAGCACCAAGGTTTCCGCGCGCGGCTTGAGCGTGCGCTTTTCGAGCCGGTCGGGTGCGTCGTAGCGCAACTCACCGGAGGACTCGATCGGCGGCTCGAGACGGGCAGAAATTGCTGCTCGATGAACTCGACCCGGCCATGCCGGCGCAGCGCCAAGATCGCCATGACTTGATCCAGGTCCTGCGAATCCGCGGGTGCCGCGCGCGGCGCCGTGGCAGCGGCGGCGCAGCAGAGACCGACAGCGATCATTGCAAGGATGCGTTGCATTACTCTCCCGCGCCCGCCGGCCTGCGCCAAAAATCAAAAAAATTGAACCAGTTGTACGGATCGCTGCGGCAGCAGCGCTCGAGCACCGCGACATAGCGTTCGATCGCCGCGCGCACGGCAAGATCGCGGCTGCCGAGCTCGAGCCACGGAAAAATCCGCGACATGTTCGAATACCACATGATACTCGTTCTTGCCGCGATACAAGCCGGCCATGAAGAATACCGGGCAACGCAGGATGGCCGCCGCGCGCATGGGTCCCGTGGGCACATAAGCCTGCTGGCCGAGCAACGTCACCGCTGCACGTGCTTCCTCGCCCAGCGTGCGATCCGCGAGCACGCCGACATAAGCCCCTTGTTCCAGCCGCTGCGCAATGTTCAGCATGGCGTCGATTTGGCCCAAGGCTATGATGTCCTGCAATCCAAGCCAGGATTGATGGCGGCGAGAATGCCGCTGATTTTGCGGGCGTTCTCCTCGTACATGGCCATGGCCACTCGCAATCCGTCCTGCCGCCGGCCCAACGAATGCATGACCTCGAAGCTGCCCATGTGCGCCCCGAGCAGCAATGCGCCGCGGCCGCTGCGGCTCTGCGCCAGCACGGTCGCCTCGCCATCCAGCGTGATATTGAATTTCTCGAATTGGCCGTTGACCAGATAGACGCGGTCGTGAATGGTGGTTGCGAAGCTCAAAATCTGGCGGAAGCGGTCGCGCGCCGTCGGCGTCCGGCCCAGCGCGAGACGCAAATAGCGGAGCGAGTGCCGCCGGGCGCCCGGGCGCGAACAAAAAAAAATACACGGCGATGCCGTACAGAATGCTGCGGCTCGCTCGGCGGCCGCAGCCGCAGCGACAGAAACGCCATGACCCTCAGCAGCCAGAGGCTGCCGCGCTCGCGGTATTTGATCCCATTCAGCGGGCTGCGGATCGCCGCCGGCAAGATTTTCCGGCCTAGGATCTGCATCGCAGCGTGCCGCCGGCCACTTTGCGGTCGCCGACGCGGATCGTGAAGCGTATCGAGCCGGGCGCGCAAGCCTCGTGTTCCAGGATCAGGCGGTCGCCCGGCCGCACCGCATCGAGAAATTTGGCGGACGAAATGCTGCCACGATTCAAGATCGATTCCGCGCGCCTGTTCGATCGCCCGCAGCGTCTCATCCAGCAACACGGCGCCGGGCAGCACCGGGAACGCCGGGAAATGGCCGGCAAACGACGGGTGATCGGCCGCGATGTGCAGGTGCTGTTGCATTTTCATTGCGATTCGTGGCTCCGCAGTTGCCGCGCGGCGAATCCCTGCAGCGCCTGTTGCGGCAGTTTGCCGGTCGCATTGCGCGGCAGCTCATCCACGATCAGCAACGGCCGCGGCAGAAACACCGGATCGATCCGCAGCCGCAGCTGCTCGGTCAACTCGCGCCACACTCTAGCCCGGGGCGACCACGACGGCGCCGAGGCGTGCCACGCCGGTGGACCCGGACACTCCTCGCGCAGGAAGAACGCGCCGTCGAGCACGCCCGGGATGGCGTTCAGCTGCGCATTCAAGTAGCCGAAGGAACTGCGCTTGCCGGCGACGTTGACCAGGTCGGCGGTGCGGCCGTGCAGCAGAAACTCATCTTCGCCGGTTATCTCGATGACATCGCACAGTGGCGTCATTTGTTCGACGTGCCCGCCATGCGCCACAACCCGCTCGTTCCCGAGACTCAAGCCGACGCCCGGCCAAAGCCGCCAGGCCTGCGACTGCGCCGTGCGCCGCATGGCAATCTGGCCGGTTTCGGTGGAGCCATAGATCTCCAGCAATGGCGCGCCGTACTTCTCCTCGACTTCGCGCGCTAATTCGCGGCTCAAGGGCGCGGTTGCCGACACCATCAGATCCAGCGGCGGAAACTCAACCTCGGACGCCAGCAAGGCGCGCAGATGGATCGGGCGTGGTGACCAGCGCGCGCGGCCGCGGCACCCGCCGCACCGCGGCGGCCACGTCGGCCGGATAAAACGGCCGTTCCGCGCTGAAAGCATTGCCGCTCAGCAGCGCCAGCAGCACGGTCGACTCGAATCCGTACATATGTTGCGCCGGGCACGGTGCCGACCAGGGTATGGCTTCTGCCGTCGACAAGCCCAAGCGCAGCGCGCCGTTCTGCACGCAGCGCGACAGCCGACCCCAAGTTTTCTTGTAAGGCACCGGCGTGCCGGTCGAACCGGAAGTAAAGACGATGGCCGCGAGTTGCGAGGCGGCAATGTCGCGGCACCTCGAAGTCGACGCCGCGCGGCCGGCGGGGGGCGCACCAGATCCGGGTAATAGACCCGCGCCAACTCGATTTCGCAGCGGCGGTCGTCCGTCAGACAAAAGGCGTCCGGAGCAAAGGCCGCGATTTGCGCAATGACCTGCGGCGTATGGGTCGAGGGCAAGCAGGCTGACGCGCTCCGACATCAGGCAGGCCGCAAGTCCCACGGCGAATTGATAGCGATCGGCGCACACATTCAGCACGTGAGTGCCCTTGGGCAGTCTCTCCGCCAATTTGCGCGTCGTCAAGAAATTGTCCGCGCCGTCACTGCGACGCCGCCGATCGGTACGCGATCACCGCCGCGGGCGTGGCATGCGACAGCAGCGCGATCAATTCGATCGATTTTGGGTGCGAATCCGCAAAATATACGCGCAGCGTGGCGAGCAAGCCGCTGCCCTGCACCTGCGGCAGGACGCGGCGGCGGACCGCATATTCCGCGACGAACATGAGCAGAATCAGCGGCAATGAGCAAAAGTTCGCGAACACCGACCAGACGCGCAGCGGCGCGAATTCGAACAACAGGCAACTCACCGCCACGTTGAGCAAGAAGAAGATGGTCCACGCGAGCGTGACGCTGCGTGTGTAGCGCAGTTCGAGCGCACTCAAGGGACCGTGAACCCGGTCCGCCAGCTCGGTGCACAGAGGGACGCTGCCTTTGCGCAACGATCGGCCGAAGGTGAAGGCCATGATCGAGTAAAAACCAACCTGCTGGATCAGGTAGACGATCGGGAAATTATCCGCGAAAAGCGGCCAGAAAGAAGTAAGCAAAAATGCCGTCGCCGCGGCCGCCGCCAGCGCGGCGAGAGCGCCGCTCCAGCGCCACAGCAGGAGCAACCCCAACGTCAGCATGGGCGCAAGCGCCAGCAGGGTGCGCAAATCGTGCGCCTGCGGATTGAGATTGCTGTAGTGCGATAGGGGCGAGTAAGCGATCAAGAACAAGAGGACGGCAGCGATCTGCAGTCTGCGACCTGCCATGATTACTTGGTTCTCTGCGCCGCAATGTACTCTGCTAGATGCCTCAAAGAACGGAAGATCTGCTGATTTTCCTGGCTGTCGGCCCGCAATTGGATGCCGTACTGTTTGGAGACGATCAGCGCCACCTCCAAAATGTCGATCGAATCGAGGCCCAGCCCCTCGCCATACAGGGGGGCGTCCGGATCGATGTCCTGAGGGTTGACCTCGAGATTCAGGGCTTGCACGAACAGGGCGGCAAGTTCCCGCTGAAGACCGACATCGGTCAGCGGCGCCGGCTGTTGCATGAGCGACGCTTTGTCGGACATAGCTGTAAGCTTTCGATTGGAGTTTGAAGTAGCCGCATTATATAGGTGCGGGCCGGTGCGGCAACTTACCTAAACGTGCCGGCCACGCGCCGGGCCGCCAGCAGCGGCAGGCGCGCCAGAAAGCCAAAAAACAGCCGGAAATGCATCCAAGTGAGCAGTGCGTTATCCCGCCCGTAACGAAAATGCGATACGCCGCCTTCCGCGGGCCCGAAGTAGCGCACGGGCGCCGGAAGGTTGATGGGCTTAACGCCGCGCCAGCACAAGCGCACGACCGCTTCCACATCGAAGTCGAAGCGTCGCATCCACGGTTGGCGCCGCATCACGCTGATGAGAGCCTCGATGGGGTAGACGCGAAAGCCGAAGAGCGAGTCGTGGATGCCGGCCCAGAGCGTCTCGAGGTTGGCCCACCAATTGGATATTTTGCGGCCTCTGACCCGCAAACGCGGGGCGCTGTCGTCAAATACCGGTTCGCCCAGCACCATGGAGCTTGGAGAGGCCCGTGAAGCCTGCATGAACTGCGGGATGCTGGCGGTGGGGTGCTGGCCGTCGGAATCGAGCGTCAGCGCATGGGTAAAGCCCAAAGCCTGCGCTTCCCGAATGCCGAACAGCACCGCCGCGCCCTTGCCGCGATTCTTCGGCAGCACCCAGACTCGAAGATTCGGCTCCGCCGCCGCCATTTCCGAGAGGCGATGCTCGGAGTGATCGGTGCTGCCGTCGACGACCACCCACACCGGTGCCCACTGGCTGAGGGCGGCCTCGACGGTCGAAAACACCCGGGTACCGGGGTTGAAACTCGGAATGAGCACCAGGTGGGTGTTCGATGGCGTCATGGCTCGGTTTTGAGCCAGCGGGCTTGCTGCGCGTTTTGCAAAGCCTGCCGGTAGTAGCGATCGAGCTCGGCCGTGAACGCGGGTACATCCGCCGGCGGATCGAAGCGCCGGCCCAATCGGACTTTGTAGGTGATGGGCAGTTCGGGCCGCTTGAACAACGGCCATCCCTTGCTCAAGAAGGGCGAATCGGTCTCGATAATGAGCGTTTGCACCGGCACGCGGGCGTGTTTCGCGATCAGGCCGACGCTGCCGACCAAGGGGTTGATCGGAAACCGAGTGGTCCGGGTACCCTCGGGGAACAGCAGCAGTACCGCGCCCGCCTGCAAATGCGCCACCGACTCCTTGACCATTTGCCTGGAGGAATCGTTGCGAACATAGCGCGCGAGCCGGGATCCTGAGCCCAGGAATACATTTCTCATCAGGGCGGACTTCATCACGCACACCAGGTTCGGATGGCGCGTCAGAATCAACAGCGCGTCGATCAGCGCAGGATGATTGGGGGCCAAAATGACCGGCGGGCCGTCCCGCAAGGCGTCGATGGCCTTCAGGTCCAGGCGGTAGGTTCTCGTGATGGAAAGCGACCAGGAATAGAGGCGGAAGCCCGTCATGATGCCGCGGCGGCCGACCGCCGTGCCGAGGCGCGCCGGCAAAATGAAATAGAGTGGCAGGGCGAAAATCGACCAGGTCAGGCAGATCAGACCCAGCAGCGTCAGGGAACTATAGAGCGCGAAATATTCGTAAATGATTTTCAAGAATCGCCGCATCGCAAGCTTCAGTCCGGTATTTCCACGACCTGCGCTGATTTTCGGATCATCCAAGCGAAACCAAATCCGCCCGTCCAATAGCTTTTGCGCTGAACCAGCGGGCTGTCAACAAAAGCCGCGCCGGCGAGGGTGTCGTAGCGCATATATGCGCCCACCCAAAACTTTGGATAGCGCTTCGACAGGGCCGCCAAAGTCTGCGTGCCCGCGTAGCCGCCCGTGGCGGAATATTCCGGACGCGAAGCGGTCGCATACTGCGGGGCCACCGAATAGAAGTAATCGTGATAGCGGCGATCCGCGAACAGCGGCCCCGCCAACAGTCCCAGATTCCAACCCGGGAGCCCGAACGGGTCCCTAAGATCCAGGTTCAATCGCGGACTGAATGTCCACCCGATGATGCGCGGCGAGGCTTCGACCGTCGCGGCGGCGCGCAGCGGCATGCGCAAATCGAGCTTCACCTGGCGATCGGCGCTGCGAAACAAGTGAAAATCGAACGAGGGCCCCATTTCGACGGTGGAGCGCAAGTCCGGCATGCCGCTGCGCTCGCGATCATTGCGCACCGGCGTGGTCAAGTTGAAACTCAAATTGACCTCGAGCCAAGCCTGATTGAACAAAGTGCCGCGCACGCCGTCGCGGTCCGCTTTGAGGAATTTGCCGTTATATATGATGTATGGCACCGGCAGGGGGTAGGCGTGCGTGGTATTCGAGCCCCGGTAGTCCTGAAAAGCGATTGCGCCCGCGCCGAGACCGAACTCCCATAAGGGCGCCTCTTTTGCGTAGGACAGCGGGGCGAAGAAGGCGGCGGCAAGCGCCGCGGCGAGGACCCTGATACTCAGACAGGCTCCGCGATCATGGCGGTCTCGGGCATACACTTCGCTTGGTTGGGGTCCTATCGAGTGAACCCGGGCGAGGGCATCCTAGTCTAAGATACCGGGCCATGCACATTTTGATTGTCGAAGACGACGAGGTTGCGCGCGACTACCTGGCGAAGGCGTTGCGGGAAGGCGGCCATACGGTGGACGTGGCGGGCAATGGACTCGAGGGTCTGCACATGGCCTCGTCGATCGCCGTCGATCTGGCGATCGTCGATCGGATGCTGCCCAAGCTGGACGGACTTGCGCTGGTGCAGTCGCTGCGCGCCACCGGCCGGAAAATGCCGGTCCTCATCTTGAGCGCGCTCGGTGATGTCGATGACCGGATTACCGGGCTGCGCGCCGGCGGCGACGACTACCTGACCAAGCCTTATCACATGGCTGAGTTGCTGGCGCGAATCGATGCGCTCGCACGCCGCGGCGATGCCGGCAACGCGGAGGCAAGCACCAAGCTGAAACTGGCGGATTTGGAACTCGATCGCATGACCCGGCGCGTCATGCGCAACGGCAAGAAAATCGAGTTGACGGCGCGCGAATTTCAGCTGCTCGAGTTCATGATGCGCCACAGCGGCCAGGTGGTGACCCGCACCATGCTGCTCGAGGGCGTGTGGGACTATCATTTCGATCCTCAGACCAACGTAATCGACGTGCACATCAGCCGACTGCGCCAGGCGATCGACAAGGATTTCGACAAGCCGCTGCTGCACACCGTGCGCGGCGCGGGCTACAGCTTGCGCGAAGACGAATAGCGGCGCGCGGCACGCGGAACATTCAGGCAGGCTCCCAGCTCCAAGATGAGTCCCGATCAGCGTTTTCTCGGTGTTCTCGATACCTCGCCCTTCCGTATCGCCATCGTCTATTCCATCGTGTTCGCGATCGGCGCGGCGGCGCTCATCTATGCGGTGGATTTCGCGGTCTCGCGGGTGGTCGACGGCAGCACCGACAATCTGATCGAAGCGGAAGTGCAGGGGTTGCGGGAACAGATGCTGGTGCTGTCGCGCGGCGACTTCATCGAATTGGTCGAGCAGCGCTCGCAAGACCAGGATGTGCGCGGCGCGGTATACCTCATGGTCGATCCGCAGCTGCGTCCCGTGGCCGGGAACGTGCCGGCATGGCCGAAAGTCGACAGCAAAGAAAAGTGGTTCATGTTCAAGGTGTCGGTGCCGTTCGGCGACGAGACGCGCGAGCACGAAATGCGCGCCCGCTATTTTGCGCTGCCCGGCGGCTATCAAATGCTGGTGGGCCACGATGTGCAGGAACGCCAGGACGTAAAGAGCCTCATGATGCGCGGCCTGATCGCCGCCGTGGTGTTGACCTTGCTGCTGGGCCTCGGCGGCGGCTTCTGGATGGGACGGCGTATTCTGGCGCAGGCCGGCGCGATTTCCGCGGTCGCCACGCAGATCATGCGCGGCGATTTGTCGCAGCGCCTGCCGGTGCGCGACGCCGACGACGAGATCAATACGCTGGCGCGCGAGATCAACACCATGCTCGACAAGATCGAGCAGCTCACTCTCGGCATGCGCACGGTTCTCGACAGCGCGGCCCATGACCTGCGCACACCGCTGAATCGCCTGCAGGCGAGCGCGGAAGGAGCAATGAGCACGCTCACCCCAGGGTCGGCCGAGCGGCGCGTGCTCGAGCGCGTAACCACCGAGGTCGATCGCATGCGCAGCACCTTGGATGCGCTGCTGCGCATCGCGCTCGCCGAGACCGGCACCGTGGCGCGCGAGCAGGTGGATTTGTCGGAGCTGGTCGGCAGCGTGGTCGAGCTGTACGCGCCGGTGAGCGAAGAACGCGGCATCGTGCTCGAGAGTTCGGTCGCCGCGGGTGCGCAGGTGCAGGGCAACCGCCAATTGCTGGCTCAAGCGCTGGCGAATTTGCTCGACAACGCCATCAAGTTCACGCCGGACGGCGGCCACATACGCGTCGCGCTGGACGGATCGGGCAGCGCGCCGCAAGTGATAGTAGAGGATAATGGCCCGGGCATTCCGGCGGACAAACGCGAGATCGTGCTCGGCCGTCGCGTGCGTCTCGACGAGGCGCGGAACTTCCCGGGATCCGGATTGGGTCTCTCGCTGGTCGCGGCGGTAACGAAATTGCACGGCGCGCACCTGGTGCTCGATGACGCAGGTCCGGGCTTGAAAGTTTCATTGAAATTCTGAGGAAAGATGATGTTGAAGCAATGCGCCGGTGTGATTTGCGCCGCAACTTTGGCCGCCTGTGCCGCCGGCCGGCCCGAGCCGCCGGCCGCGGCGGCCGCCGCCGCGACGGCGCCGCAGCCGACGCTGCGCTCCGGCATCGATCTCCAATATGTCGACGCAACGGTCCGCCCTCAAGATGATGTCTATCAATATCTGAACGGAATGTGGCTGCGCAATTATCAGCTGCCTCCCGACAAGGGTGCGGTCGGCTCGTTCACTATCCTGCAGGATAAGACCGAAGAGCAGTTGCGCAGCATCGTCGACGCCCTCGAGCAAAGTTCCGGCAGCCAGGATCCGGACGCGAAAAAGCTGGCGGACCTCTACGCCAGCTTTATGAACGACGAGCAGCTGCAGGCGTTGGGCTTGAAGCCGCTGCTTGCGGAATTTGCGGCCATCGACGCGATCAAGAGCATGAACGCGGTCCCCGCCGCGATGGCGCGCCTGATCGAGATTGGAGCCGGCGCGCCGTTCGGTTTCCAGGTGGATCTGGATGCCAGGGATTCCACCCGTTATGCGGTCATCCTGCATCAGAGCGGCCTGGGAATGCCGGATCGCGACTACTACCTGAAAGACGACGCCAAGCTGAAGCAAACGCGCATCGCGTATCGCGCGCACATCGAAAAAATGCTGGGCATGGCCGGGCAGGCCAAAGCCGCGCATTACGCCGAGGCCGTTCTCAGCCTGGAGACGTCCTTGGCGAAGATCCAGTGGACCCGGGTGGAAGAGCGCGATCCGATCAAAACCTACAACAAGACGGCGCTGTCCGAGCTTCCCGCGTTGATGACGCGCTACGACTGGCAGCGCTTCCTGCACCGCTCCGGCATCGAGAGCAAAGTCGACTATGTGATCGTCAGCCAACCGACCTATTTCACCCGTCTCGGCAAGCTGATGAGCGCGACGCGGCTGCCGGTGTGGAAGGCTTACTTCAAATGGCGGGTGCTGTCGGCCTTTGCGCCATATTTATCCAAGGCCTTCGTCGATGAACGGTTCGCGTTCACGGGCGGCGTGCTGCGCGGCGTGCCGGAGAATGAGCCGCGCTGGAAGCGCGGCATCGTCTTGCTCGACGGCAGCATGGGGGAGGCGCTGGGCAAGCTCTATGTCGCCAAATATTTCCCGCCGCAGAACAAGGCGCGCATGCAGGCTTTGGTGCTGAATTTGCTCGAGGCCTACCGCCGCGATATCGACACCCTGGATTGGATGAGCGCGGATACGAAGGCCGGCGCTCAGGCCAAGCTGGGAAAAATGCGGCCGAAGATCGGCTATCCCGATCGCTGGCGCGACTATGGAGCGCTCAAGATTTCGCGCGACGATCTGTTCGGCAACGTGGTTCGGGCCAACGAGTTCGAATATCGGCGCAACGTCGCCAAATTGGGCAAGCCGGTCGACCATGACGAGTGGCGCATGCGTCCGCAAACCATCAATGCATCCTACAATCCCACGCGCAACGAGATCACCTTCCCCGCGGCCATCTTGCAGCCGCCATTCTTCGATGCGAGCGCCGATGATGCGGTGAACTATGGAGGCATCGGCGCGGTCATCGGTCATGAGATGAGCCATGGATTCGATGATCGGGGCAGTCAATTCGATGCCGACGGCAATCTGCATGATTGGTTCACCAAGGCCGATCACGACAAATTTGCCGAAAAAACCAAGGCGCTGGTGGCGCAGTACAATCTATACGAGCCGGTCCCCGGCTACCACGTCAACGGCGCGCTCACCCTGGGGGAGAACATCGGCGACAACTCCGGTTTGGCGATTGCCTACAAGGCTTACCGGATTTCCCTGGAGGGCCATGAGGCGCCCGTGATCGACGGACTGAGCGGCGATCAGCGCCTGTATCTGGGCTGGGTACAGGTCTGGCGCGGCAAAGTCCGCGAGGCGGAAGCAATTCAGCGCATCAAAGCCGATCCACATTCGCCGCCGGCGGTGCGCGGTACGGCGCCGCTGCGAAATCAGCCGGGATTCTATGCGGCGTTTCGGCCTGAAGCCTGGCGACAAGATGTATTTGCCGCCGAATGAGCGCGTGAGTATTTGGTAAGCGTCAATTTATCGGCGCTGCCCGCGTCAGCCCTGGGCGGCCTGCATATTCTTGCTAAGTTACTGAATATTATTGGGAAAACATCCTAGAAATCTTCTGGCATAGAACTTGCTCGATTCGAGGTGCGGCACATGCCCGCGCTTTGGAATCGAACTATGGCCGACGAAGCTGACGACGCTCCCCCTCCGCCGCCGAAGAAAATCCGGCGGCTTCATGGGTACCCTGGTGAATGGGCTGGGCATTTTCGCGCTCACCCTCATCGCCGTGGTGCTCGGCGGCTTCATCAACGCCAAATTGCATCCGCTTCCGGATCTCAAGTTGGACAAGGACGGCAAGATCACCGCCATCGTGCCGGTCGCGGCAGCGGCAAAAGGCGCGGAAGGCGGGGGCGCCGGCAAGCCGTCGGTTTACTACGCCATCGACCCGCCCTTGGTGGTGAATTTCGAGGATGGCTCCGCGGTGCGCTTCCTGCAAATCACCATGCAAATCATGGCGCACGACGAGAAAGCCATCGAGAGCGTGCAAAAGAACATTCCGTTGATCCGCAACAACTTGTTGCTGCTGATGAGCAATCGCAATTACCAATCGTTGATGTCGCGCGAAGGCAAAGAAAAGTTGCGCGCAGAAGCGCTCGCCGAAGTTCGCGCGGTGCAGAAGAAGGAAGGCGGTCCCGATGTGGACGACGTGCTGTTCACCAGTTTCGTGGTGCAGTGATGGAGGAGAACCAGGCGCGCATCTCCAACGAAGAAGTGGCGGCTCTGCTCGAAAAAAACGGCAAAGAAGCGGCGCCGTCGGTGCGTCCGTACGATTTTGCCGCGCAGCGCATCAATCGGACCCAGTTGCCCTTGCTTGAAGAGATCAACAAGAACTTCGGCGAGCGCGCCGGTCCATCGTTGGCCGGATTGCTGGGACGCGATGTCAACTTGCATTTCGATTCGCTGGATTCGGTCAAGAGCGCCGACTTGCAAGCTTCCCTGCCGGTGCCGGCCACGATCGCGGTGGTGCGCCTCAAGCCTTTGCCCGGTTTTGCCTACGTCTGCGTCGAGCCGGCGCTGCTGCTGACGCTGCTGGACGGCTTCTTCGGCGGCACGGGCCGCGCCAATGCGGATCCGCAAGCCGCGACCGCGCCTGCCGCGCAGCGATTCCTCAATCTGATGCTGCGCAGCTTGGCGCCGGATCTGGCCGCGGCCTGGGCCGCCGTGTCGCCGGTGGAATTGGAACTGGTGAAACAAGAAACGAATCCGCGGCTGGTGCAGCTCGGCGGACCCGCTCGAATCGGTGGTCGTCGCCCGCTTCACGGTGGAGTTCGCCGCCCGCAGCGGCCGCATCGACTGGCTGCTGCCGGACGCCCTGCTCAGTCCCATCCGCGACGTGCTCGCCGGCGACGGCGCGGCGGCGCCGGCACGCAAGCAGGAAGCCTGGGCGCCGGTGCTCACGAGCGCGCTGCAGGAGGCGCAACTCGATACCCGTGCCGTTCTCGCGCAAGCCAAAATCAGCTTGCGCGAGCTGGTGAAGCTCTCGCCCGGCGACATCATTCCCATCGATGCGCCCCAGCAAGTCACACTGCTGGCGGGCGATGTGCCGCTGTATCGCGGCCGCTTCGGCATCTCGCAGGGTCACAACGCCCTCAAAATTCTTCCAGGAGCCCCAGTATGAGTCCGCCCGATCCGAAGTCCGCCGCCGTCGCGCGCGCGCAATTCAGCGACTTGGCCCCAACGCCGCCGGCGCAGGCGGCCAGGAAATGAATTTGCAGCTGATTCTCGATGTTGCCGTCACCCTGGCGCTCGAAGTGGGACGCGCGAAGATGTCGGTGCGTGAGCTGCTGCAGTTGGCGCCGGGCGCCGTGGTGGAACTCGACCGTTTGGCGGGCGAGCCGCTCGACGTGCTGGTCAACGGGGTGCGCATCGCGCGCGGCGAAGTGGTGGTGGTCAACGAAAAATTCGGCATCCGGCTCACCGATGTGGTCAGCGAGACGGAAAGGATGGAGCACGCCAAATGACGGCGATGGCGCAACCCGCCTCGCCGTTGTCGATCGGCAGCCTGGCGCAGCTCACCTTGAGCCTGATCGCCATTGTCGCGCTGATTCTGGCGATCGGCTGGGTCCTGAAGCGCTTCAAGCTGAACGCGCCGCGCGGCTCAGCCGACGCTGAGATTCTCGACCAGTTGAGCGTCGGGCCGCGCGAGCGCGTGGTGCTGATTCGCATCGGCGAGGCGCAAGTGCTGCTCGGCGTCGGCGCCGGCGGAATCGTTGCCTTGACGCCTTTGAGCGCGCCCATCGCATTGAAAACCGCCGGCCGCACGCCGGCCTTCGCCGAGCGCTTGCGCGACATGATGAAGCGGCCGGGCGGCCCGCCGTGATCCAGACCCTGCACCGGCACCGTTACGGCGTGGCGGCGGCGGCGGCTGCGGCGGCGCTGTGCGCGTTGCTGCCGCTAGGCGCGGACGCGCAAGCGGCGCTGCCCGCCATTGCCTTGAAGTCCGCGGCCGACGGCGTGCAGACCTATTCGCTGACTTTTCAGATTTTGATCCTGATGACGCTGCTGACGATGCTGCCCGCCATATTGCTGGCGATGACGGCGTTTACGCGGATCATCATCGTGCTGTCGATACTGCGCCAGGCGCTCGGCATGGCGACAACGCCTTCCAATCAAGTCCTCACCGGACTCGCGCTGTTTCTGACCTTCTTCGTGATGGGCGCGACGCTCGAACAGTCCTATGCGTCCGGCATCAAGCCCTACCTGGACGGCCAGCTCGCGGGGGAAGTGGCGATCGACCGCACGGTCGCGCCGCTGAAGAAGTTCATGTTGGCGCAGACCCGCGAAAATGACCTGCAGCTGTTCTCGAAGCTCTCCGGCAAGCCGCAATTCGCGAGCGCCGACGATGTGCCGTTGTCGGTCTTGGTTCCGACCTTTCTCACCAGCGAGTTGAAGACCGCCTTTCAGATCGGCTTCATGGTTTTCATACCGTTCTTGGTGATCGACCTGGTGGTTGCAAGCGTGTTGATGTCCATGGGCATGATGATGCTGTCGCCGGTCCTGGTGTCGCTGCCGTTCAAGATCATGCTGTTCGTCGTGGTCGACGGCTGGACCTTGTTGATCGGCACGTTGGCGTCGAGTTTCCACCAATGACGCCGGAAAATGTCATGGACCTGGCGCACAAGACGCTGATGGTCACCACGTTGATAGCCGCGCCGTTGCTGCTGATCGCGCTGGTCACCGGCCTGGTCATCGGCATGCTGCAGGCCGCCACCCAGATCAACGAGTCCACCTTGAGCTTCATCCCCAAACTCTTGATGCTGGTGCTCAGCCTGTTCGTCGCCGGGCCCTGGATTCTGCGCGTGCTGATCGATTTCACCCACGATCTCTATGCAAGCATCCCGGCGATGATCGGATAGCCGCATGCAGCCGTTGACCTTGAACGTGTCCGACGTCTCGATGTGGGTGAGCCGCATGTGGTGGCCGGCATTGCGCGTCAGCGGCTTCGTGCTCGCAGCCCCCATCGCGAGCGAAGTTGTGGTGCCGGCGCTGGTGAAGATCGTGCTGACGCTGGCGTTGGCGTTCTTGCTGGGTCCGCTGATCCAGGTGCCGGCGGGACTGTCGATTTTCTCGGCGGCCGGAATGCTTGCCGCAGTGCTCGAGCTGCTCATCGGCGTGGCGATCGGCATGGTGGTACAGGTGGCATTCGAGGCGCTGGTCTTCGCCGGCCAGAGCATCTCGCTCACCATGGGCCTGGGATTTGCGACCTTGGTCGATCCGCAGCGCGGTGCCCAGGTACCGGTGATCGGCCAACTGTTCATGATCTTCGGCACCCTGACCTATCTTGCGATCAACGGCCACCTGATGCTGCTGGGTGCGTTGGCGCAAAGCTTTCAAGCGCTGCCCATCGGCGCGCACTTCGATCAGGGCATTCTCCTGTCGGTGGTGCTCTGGGGCGCGCATGTATTCGACACCGGACTCTTGATCGCGCTGCCCGCCGTCATCGCGCTGGTGATCGTCAATCTCGCGCTCGGCGTCGTGACCCGTGCCGCGCCGCAGCTCAACTTGTTCGGCATCGGCTTCACCATAACGCTCATGAGCGGCTTCTTCGTGCTGCTTGCGGGGCTCGACGGGATCATGTCGGGCATCGCGACTCTCATCAACAGTGCGTTGCAGGCCGCCTCCAGTTTGGCCGGCGCTCCCGCCGCGGGAGTGCCCTGATGGCCGAATCCGAAATGGGCGGCGAACGCACCGAAGAACCTTCGCAACGCCGGCTGCAGGAAGCGCGCGAGCGCGGCCAGATACCGCGTTCGCGGGAACTCACCAATTTCGCCACCATGATCGGCGGCAGCGCAGCGCTGGCCGCGATCGGCGGTACGGTCGCGGTGCATCTGACGCAGATGATGCGGCACTCGCTGCTGATCGACGCAAGCGCGCTGCGCAGCACCGATTCGATGGCGCTTTCCTTGCGCGAAGCGTGCATCAGCGCCCTCAGCGCGATCCTGCCGGTGTTCGCCGCGCTGGTGGTCATGGTGCTGCTGGCATCCGTGGCATTGGGCGGTTGGAACTTCAGCACGCAGGCGCTGACGCCCGACTTCTCCCGCCTGAATCCCCTGTCCGGACTGAAGCGCTTGTTCGGACTTCACGGCGTCACCGAGCTTGGCAAGGCGCTGCTCAAGTGCTTCGTGGTGGGCGCCGTTTGCGCGGGAATCGTCAGCTGGATTTTCGGCGACGTGCTGGCTCTCGGGCGCATGGCGCCGCGCGCGGCGGTATCGCGCGGCGCCGGATTATTGAGTTGGGCCTTCGTCTGGCTGTGCGGCTCGCTCGCGCTGGTGGCCGTCGTGGACGTGCCGCTGCAGTTGTTCCAGTTCAAGCGCGCGCTGCGCATGACCCGCCAGGAGTTGCGCGACGAGTCCAAGGAATTGGACGGGCGGCCGGAAACGAAGCAGCGCATCCGCCAAATGCAGCAGACCCTGGCGCGCCGCCGCATGATGCACAAGGTGCCCACAGCCGACGTCGTCATCGTCAATCCGACGCACTTTGCCGTCGCCCTGAAGTACGACCCGAAGAAAATGCGCGCGCCGGTGGTGCTGGCGAAAGGCGTCGATCTGGTCGCGCACAACATCCGCCGCATTGCCGAGGAACACCGCGTGCCGGTATTCGAGGCGCCGCGCCTGGCGCGGGCGCTGTACCGCTCGACCGATCTGAACAAGGAGATTCCGAACGGCTTGTATGTCGCGGTGGCGCAGGTGCTGTCGTATATCTTCCGCGTGCGCACGCTGAATCCGACCGTCGCGGCGCGGGTCGTCAAACCCGATCCCAAAGTCGGCGATGAGTACCTAGATTCATGAGCGCCCGCAGCGCCGTAGCCACGTTCGGCGAATTCGCCCGCAACGGCTTGGGAGTGCCGGTGCTGGTGATGGTGGTGCTCGCCATGATGGTGCTGCCGCTGCCGGCATTCCTGCTGGACGTTTTTTTCACCTTCAATATTTCGCTGTCGCTGATGATCCTGTTGGCGGTGATCTACGTGCGGCGCGCGCTCGAGTTCGCGACTTTCCCGACCGTGCTGTTGGGCGCGACGCTGCTGCGCCTGGGACTCAACGTCGCCTCGACGCGCATCGTGCTCATGAACGGCCACACCGGCGCGCAGGCGGCAGGCCACGTCATCGCCGCCTTCGGCCATTTCGTCGTCGGCGGCAACTATGCGGTCGGCATGGTGGTGTTCACGGTGCTGGTGATCATCAATTTCGTGGTGATCACCAAGGGCGCGGGACGCATCTCGGAGGTCAGCGCGCGCTTCACCTTGGATGCGATGCCCGGCAGGCAAATGGCGATCGACGCGGATTTGAACGCGGGAATCATCACCCAGGCCGATGCCATCGTGCGCCGCCAGGAAGTGCGCGAGGAGGGCGACTTTTACGGCGCGATGGACGGCGCCAGCAAATTCGTGCGCGGCGACGCCATCGCCGGCATCCTGATCGTCTTCATCAATATGTTCGGCGGCACCATCATCGGCGCGGCCCAGCACGGCATGTCGCTCGCCGATGCCGGCCGCACCTATGCCTTGCTCACCATCGGCGACGGCCTGGTGGCGCAGATTCCGGCGCTGCTGTTGTCGGTCGCCGTCGCCATTTTGGTGACGCGCGTTTCGCGCCCGCACGACATGAGCCAGCAGATCATGGCGCAGGTGTTGGGACAACCACGCGCGCTCGGCGTCACCAGCGGCATCCTGGCGCTGCTCGGCGTCATTCCGGGAATGCCGAATTTCGTATTTCTGGCGATGGCATCGGCCTGCGCCGCCGGCGCCTACCTGTTGAGCCGGCAGCCGCCGACGCCGAAAGCCGCCGCGGCCCCCGCGGCTTCGCCGGCGGCATCCACCGAACAGAAGGAATTGTCCTGGGATGACGTCGAGGCGGTGGATCTCATCGGTTTGGAAGTCGGCTATCGCTTGATTCCGCTTGGTCGACCGCAATCAGGGCGGCGAGCTCATGGGCCGCATCAAGGGGGTACGCAAGAAATTGTCGGAAGAGCTCGGATTCCTGGTACAGGCCGTGCACATCCGCGACAACTTGGAACTGGGTCCGAACTCGTACCGGATCACCATCCTCGGCGCGCCGGTGGGCGAGTCGGAGGTGTTTCCCGATCGGGAACTGGCCATCAATCCCGGGCAAGTGTCCGGCACCATTCCCGGGTCCGCCACCAAGGATCCGGCTTTCGGCCTCGACGCCATCTGGATCGACAAGGCGCGGCGTGAGCAGGCGCAGTCGCAGGGCTACACGGTGGTCGATGCCAGCAGCGTCATCGCCACTCACTTGAGCCATTTGCTGCAATCGCACGCCCACGAGTTGCTGGGCCATGAAGAAGTGCAGCAGCTGCTGAATCGCTTGGGCAAGAGCGCGCCGAAGCTCATCGAGGACCTGGTGCCGAAGCTGCTGCCGATGAGCGTGGTCGTCAAGGTGCTGCAGTACCTGTTGCTGGAGCGCGTGCCGATCCGCAATTTACGCACGATTTGCGAAACGCTCGCGGAACTCGCGCCCAAGACCCAGGACCCCGTGACATTGGTCGCCGCCGTGCGCGTCGCGCTGGCGCGCACCATCGTGCAAAACATCGGCGGACTGCGCCAGGAATTGCCGGTGATCACGCTGGATCCTGCGCTCGAGCAGGTGCTGCAGGACTCGATGGCCGGCGGCGACGAGACTCGCCCGGATTCGAGCCGGGGCTGGCTGACCGAATTCAAACGGCGTTGGGCGACAGCGCGCGCCGTCAGGATGCGGCGGGCGAACCCGCCGTGCTGTTGGTCGCACCGAAGATTCGTCCGTGGATCGCGCGGCTCATGCGCCATTCCACGCCGACACTGGCGGTGCTTGCCTACAACGAGATTCCGGAAAACCGCCGCATCCGCGTGATTGCCGCGGTGGGCCGCTAGAGATCGGATTTGATACGGAGGTTGTATGAAGATTAAACGATATACGGCGCCCAGCATGCGCGCGGCTCTCGCCCTCGTGAGAGCGGAGCAGGGAGCGGATGCCGTCATCCTGTCGAGCCGCCGCAGCGAGGAGGGCATCGAAGTCATCGCCGCCGTGGACTATGACGAGGCGCTGTTTGTGGAGGCCAGGCTTCCGCGGACCGCCGCGGTCATGGCGTCCCCGGTCATGACAGCGCCGCCGGCGCCGATCGAGCCGGTTGCGGCAAAGCCAACCCCTGCGCCCAGAATGGCCGCCGCGGCGAAGGCGCCGCCGCCGGCCGCGCCAAGCGCGGCGCCAAAACGCGCCGATCGCCGCAGGCCGCGCCAAGCCCGTGTTTCAGCCCGCCGCCTCTGACGGGTACGGCGCGATGCAGCGGGAATTGCAGGACTTGCGCCGGCTGCTCGAGACGGGCCTTGCCGGCATGACCTGGAGCGACAAGCGGCTGCGCGAACCCCTGCAGGCGCGAGTGCTGGAGGAACTGTCCGCGCTGGACATCGCCCCGGATATCGCGCTGGCCTTGGCGAGCATGACGCCGCGGCGCACCAACCTCGACAATCCCTCGCACATTCCTCTGGCGCTGCTGGTCAAGCATTTGCCGGTGATAAACGACATGACCTGCATCAGCGGCGGCATCACCGCCGTCGTGGGTCCGACGGGCGCCGGCAAGACCACGACGATTGCCAAGCTCGCTGCGCGCTGGTGCATGCTTCATGGAAGCCAGGACCTGGCGTTGGTCAGCACGGACGGCTACCGAATCGGCGCCCGCGAGCAATTGATGACCTACGCACGCATCCTCGGCGCGCCCATGTACGCCGCCAACAGCGGGCAGGAACTGGGCCGCGTGCTGCAGCGGCTCAACGCCAAGAAATTGATTCTGATCGATACGGCCGGCATGGGCCCGCGCGACGTCCGGCTCACAGAGCAGCTCGCGGCGCTCAAGCTGGGCGCGGCCCGGGCGCGGGTGCTTTTGGCTCTGCCGGCGCAAGGCGAGGGCCACGCGCTGGAGGAAATTGTGCGTGCCTTCGCGCGCATCAACCCCGCCGCCTGCGTGCTGACCAAGATCGACGAGGCTGCGAGCCTGGGGGGCGCGATCTCAGCGGTGCTGCGGCACAAATTGCAGGTCGCTTATGTATGCGATGGACAGCGGGTACCGGAGGACTTGCACGCCGCCCACCAGAAAAGGGTGTGGCTGATCCGCTCCGCGCTCAAGCTCAAGGAACGCGCGCCGCGCGTGCGCAATGAGGCTTCTTTGGCCCGTGCATTCGGCCGAGCCGACGCCCATGCGTGACTCCAGACTGTCGCCGGAACGAGCCGAGGCATTGGCCGAACTCAACTCATCGCGTCCCGTCAAGGTCATCGCCGTCACGGGCGGCAAGGGCGGCGTGGGCAAGACCACGGTGTCGGCAAATCTGGCGGTCTCGATCGCCGCGTCGGGCCGCGACGTCATGCTGGTGGATGCCGACTTGGGCCTGGCCAATGTGGACGTGGTGCTGGGACTGCACACCCGCTTCCACTTGGGCAACGTCATCCAGGGCGAGTGCGCGCTCGAGGATGCCATCGTCACCGGTCCGCACGGCCTGCAAATCGTGCCTGCCGCTTCCGGCATCAAGCGCATGGCGAGCCTGTCGCCGGCCGAGCACGCCGGAATCATCCGCGCATTCAGCGATCTGTATCACCAGGTCGAGGTGCTCATCGTCGATACGGCGGCCGGTTTGCATGACAGCGTCATGACCTTCAGCCAGGCCGCGCACCACGTGGTCGTGGTGGTTTGCGACGAGCCGGCCTCGATTACCGACGCCTATGCGCTCATCAAGGTGTTGAGCCGCGAGCATGGCGTACAGCGGTTTCAGGTACTGGCGAATCAGACCCGCAGGTCCGGCGAGGGACCGGGCCTTTTCCAGAAAATTAGCCGGGTCTGTGACCGGTTTCTCAATGTGACGCTGGAGTTCGCCGGTTCGATACCGTTTGACGACTATCTGCGCCGCGCAGTGCAGCGGCAGACGGCCGTTGTGGATGCCTACCCGGCATCTATTTCCTCCATAGCGCTCAAGAATCTCGCTTCCAAAGCCGATAAGTGGTCTGTGCCCCAAGGGGCACGCGGTCACTTGGAGTTTTTTGTCGAACGAATGGTCGGGGCCAGGATCGTCCCGTCGACGGTATTGCAATGAGAGCAAGCACACAGTACTCGAACACGCAAAAGCGCGGCGCGAAATCGGCTTCCGAAGATCAGACTCCGGTCGATCAAGTGCCGCAGCATGAATTGGTGTTGAGGCACGCCGATTTGGTGAAGCGCATCGCCTACCACCTGGTCAGCCGCATGCCGCCCAATGTGGAGGTCGATGACTTGATTCAGTCCGGAATGATCGGCCTGTTGGATGCGGCCAAGCACTATTCTGCCAACAAGGGTGCGAATTTCGAGACTTACGCCGGCATCCGCATTCGCGGCGCGATGCTCGATGAAGTGCGCAAGTCCGATTGGACGCCGCGCTCGGTGCATCGAAACATGCGCGAAATGGCCGATGTGATCCGCAAGATCGAGAATGCCAAGGGCCAGGACGCCACGCCGGTCGACATCGCCGAGGGGCTCGGAGTTTCCATCGAGGAATATCACAAGCTGGTGCAGGATGCGGCGAGCTGCCGCCTGTTCAGTTTCGATCAGATGGGATCGAGCGAAGACGAATCAAGCCCGTCCGATCATGCGCGCGACGATGGTCCGGGACCTTTGGAGGATATCGAGGATGCGGGGTTTCGCGGCGCGCTGAGTGCGGCCATCAACGTCCTGCCGGAGCGCGAGCGCTTGGTGCTCTCCCTGTATTACGACGACGACATGAACCTGCGGGAAATCGGCGAGGTGCTCGAGGTTTCCGAATCCCGTGTCTGCCAGATCCACGGCCAGGCCCTGGTGCGCCTGCGTGCGCGGCTGGCCGAGTGGCTGTCGCCGGATTGATCCATGGATATCTTAAGCATCATCGGCATCGTGCTGGCACTGATAGCGATCATCGGCGGCGCAATCTTGAAAGGCAGCAGCGCCGGCGCGCTGGTCGGCAGCGCGGCCTTCGTCATCGTGGTCGTGGGCACCCTTGCCGCCAGTCTGGTGCAAACCCCGATGGCGACATTCTTGCGGGCGTGGAAAATCGCGTCCTGGGTGTTCAAGCCGCCGGCGAACAATCCCGCGGGCATGATCGAAAAAATAGTCGAGTGGAGCAATGTCGCGCGCAAGCAAGGACTGCTCGGCTTGGAATCGGCGGTCGAAGGCGAGAAAGACGAGTTTCTAAAAAAGGGCTTGCAATCGCTGGTGGACGGCGGCGAACCGGACGCGATTCGCTCCAGCATGGAGATCGAACTGGACACCATGGAGCACTTCGACACGCAGGCCGCCAAGGTGTTCGAATCCATGGGCGTGTATTCCCCGACCTTGGGGATCATCGGCGCCGTCATGGGGCTCATGGCGGTCATGCAAAACCTCAATGACCCCTCGAAGCTCGGCCATGGCATTGCGGCGGCGTTCATCGCGACGATCTACGGCATCGCCTTCGCCAATCTTTTGTTCCTCCCCATGGGAAACAAGCTCAAAGCCGTCATTCACGGTCAATCGCAGGTTCGCACCATGGTGATCGAGGGCCTCATCGCCATCGCGCAGGGCGAGAATCCGCGCAACATCGAATCGAAACTGCAGGGTTATTTTCACCACTAGGGGAGCTTGGTCTGAGGACTCAGACTTGCTCCTAAGTTATGGCTCGCAAAAAGAAGCACGAAGACCATGTGAACCACGAAGCCTGGGCCATTCCCTACGGCGATCTGGTGACCCTGTTGTTCGCGCTGTTCACCGTGATGTATGCGATGTCGTCGGTCAACGAGGGAAAATTTCGCGTCCTCTCCGACGCCATGATCGCGGCTTTCAACGGCGCGCCGAAGAGCATGCGGCCGTTGAACATCGGCGAGCCTGAACCCGGCAAGGGCGGGGAGAAGCCGTTGATCGGCATCACGCCTACCGCGCTGATCAAGATCAAGAGCGAGGACACGGTGACTCCGATACCGAAGCCGCCGCCGCCGGACGTTCCGGGTTCCCTGATCCGCATGGAGCGCGAGGTGCAGGACGCGATGCGCGCGCTGATCGACGCGAAGCTGATCACGGTGAAGCGCGAGAGCATGTGGCTGGAAATCGAAATCAACACGGACATCCTGTTTCCGAGCGGCTCGGGCGAGTTCTCGAGTTCCGCGGAACCCGTGCTCGACAAGCTCGCGGAGGTGTTGAAGCCCTTTCCCAATCCGATCCGCGTCGAGGGCCATACCGACGATCGCCCGATTCACACCGCCGCTTTCCCCTCCAACTGGGAATTGTCGGCAGCGCGGGCCGCGAGCGTCGTGCATCAGTTCACCAAGCAGGGCATCGATCCGCTCCGGCTCGAGATCGTCGGCTTCGGCGAGTTTCACCCGCGCCAAGCGAATTCTTCCGCCGAGGGGCGCAATGCGAATCGCCGCGTCGCGGTGCTGGTGCTGGAGGCCGTGACTCCGGCGGAAGCCACGACGGCGCGCACCACCGCGGATACGCCGCTGAACGCGGCGCCCGGCGTCGAGTTGGCGGACGGCGGCAGCGGCGCCAATCGGCTGATCGAGCGTGTGCCGCCGGCCGATCTCGGCAAGACCGTACTGACGAGATCCGAGAAATCGACCGCGACCGAGTTACCCAAACCCCCATGAGCGAGGTCACGCAATGAGTGAAGTGGACCGCTTAAGCAATTCAGGCCTTTTCCCCGCCCTCCCGATCGCAGACCGGCGCTCCTCCAAGGACGACAAGGAACGCCGGCCGCGATCGGATCAAGTCCCGGACAAACCCGCCTCGAAATCCGCCGACACGCCCGATTCGAGCGGCGGCCCGCGGCCGCCGAAATCCCACATCGATGAGTACGCCTGACATGATCGATCTCAACGTAAATGCCATTCTGCAAATCGCGGCCGCATCGCTGGCAATTTGCGCGCTCTGCGCCGCGGTTGCGCTGTCCTTTTCGATGCGCCGCTGGAAAAAGCGCTGCGCGGCGCTCGAAGCGGGTGCGGCAGCGCTGCGCCGCGAACTCGAAGTCATCTCCTCGATCGGCCTGCGGACGGCGAGACGCGTGAATCGAATGGAACGCGAATGCTCAGGCATCGCCGCGCGCATCGAGTCGATCGAGCTGCGCGGTCCCGCGCAGTGCTTCGATCAGGCGATCGATTTTGCGCGACGCGGAACCGACCCCGGCAGGTTGACGCAGCAATTCGGATTGAGCCGCGCCGAGGCGGACCTGGTAACGCGATTGCACGGGCGCAAAAAAACCGCCTAGACCGGAAACCGCCTGAGGATTGCGCGTTGCGGGGATTCCGCGATAGGCGGAGACTTATGCGGCCAATCCGGATCGATCGAAAGCTCCGGATCGGCCGCCCAACTAAAGGGGTGGCGCTGCCGTGAAGCCCAAGCGCCGGCTGTGCCGGCCGGAAATCCTGTTTAAAAAATAGACCATTAGGCGGAGATTGATGAAACATTACTTGCGGCTGATTTCGCTAGCCGGCATCGCCGGCTTGGTGAGCTTCGCGGCCCTCGGCGCCCCGGCGCAGACCACGCTGTCGCTCGAAAGAATCATGGCGGATCCGGACTGGATCGGGCCGCCGGTCAGCGACGCCTATTGGTCGGCCAACGGCCGCGGCGTGTACTACTCGCTGAAGCGCATCGGATCGCCGATCGTCGATTTGCATCACATCGATTCCGCGACCGGCAAGGATCAGGTGGTCGATGCAGCCGCGATGGCGAATGCCGATGGACCCGCGATCTACGACCGCGCCGGCAAGCGCGCCGCTTTCATCCGCAATCGGGACGTCTTCGTGCGCGAGATCCCGGGCGGCCGCTTGCTGCAGATCACGCGATCGCCGCAGGCAAAAAGCGACCCGCAATTCTCGCTTGACGGGCGATTGTTGAGTTTTCGCATCGACCACGACTGGTTCGTGCACGACTTCGCCAGCGGCGTAACGGCGCCGGCGGCGATCGTCAAGGCGGAGAAGGATCCGGATGCGCCGCCGGCCGCGGACGATCTGCGGGAAATGCAGCTGCGCACCTTTTCCACCCTGAAGAAATTGCACGACGATAAAGAGGCCCTGCGCAAGCACAGCGAGGCGCTGCAAACGGGGGATGCGACGCGCGCCGCGCTGCCTTTTTACCTGGGCGACGAGGTGATCATTCGCGGTACCGAACTGTCCCCGGATGCGCGCTGGCTGCTGGCCGTGACCGAGCCGAAATCGCATGTGAAGGGACGGGAAGGACAGCTCACGCGCTACGTCACGGAGTCCGGCTACGAGGAATTCGAGAAGGAGCGCCTGCGCGTCGGGCGCAACCCGCCGGCGCCGCAATCCTTGATGCTCCTCAATCTCGCCGACCATACCATGCACGCGCTCGCGCTCGACAAGCTCCCCGGGATTGACGACGATCCCTTGAAGGCCGTGCGCGAGGAGAACGCCGCGGCCCACCCGCCCGCCGCATCGCCCGCCGCATCGCCCGCCGATGCGCCGGCCGCAGGCGGCCGGCAAAAGGCGAACGGCGACAAAAAGGCGCGCGGTGTCTGGGTGATCAACCGGGAGCCCGATGCGATCAACGCCGGCATCGTCTGGAGCGCCGATGGCGGCGCGCTCGGCATCGCGATTTATGCAATCGATCACAAGGATCGCTGGATTGTCAGCGTCGACCTGGCCAACCATGTGCTGGTGCCGCAGCATCGTTTGAGCGACGCGGCCTGGATCGACCGGTCATTCAACGAGTTCGGCTGGCTGAACGATAATCGCACGCTCTGGTACGAGTCCGAAGAATCCGGTTTCGCGCATTTGTATACCAAGCCGCTGAACGGCGAGCCGCATGCGCTGACCCAGGGCCGATTCGAGGTGTCGAGTCCCCAGCTGTCCCTGGATGGCCGCTGGTTCTATGTGCTCAGCAACCAAGCCGCGCCTTACTCCTACGATGCTTATCGCGTCCCGAGCAACGGCGGAGCTTTGCAGCGTTTGACCAAACTCGAAGGCGTCGAAAAAGCCGAGGTCGATCGCAGCGGCAAGCAGTTGTTGCTGAGCCATTCGACGCCCTACATGCGCACGCAAATCTCGGTGGCCAAAGCCGACGGTTCTGGCACGCCCCGCCAGCTGACCGATACGCGAAGCGCCGAATACAAGTCCATGACCTGGATTCAGCCCGAAATCGTAAAGGTTCCGTCCACCCATTTTGGCGGCGTGATTTACGCGAAGCTGTATCGCGATGCCGCCGCCGCCTCGGCGAAGAAGCCCGCCGTGCTTTTCATTCACGGCGCTGGGTATACGCAGGACGTGCACCTGCGCTACTCGTATTACTTTCGGGAGCAGATGTTCAATAACCTGTTGGCGCACTTAGGCTATGCCGTTCTGGTCATGGACTACCGCGCATCCGCCGGCTACGGGCGCGATTGGCGCACCGCCATCTACCGGCAGATGGGCCATCCAGAATTGGAAGATCTTCTCGACGGCAAGAAATGGCTGGTCGAGCAGGCGGCTGTCGATCCGAAGCACGTCGGTGTGTACGGCGGTTCCTACGGCGGCTTCATGACCTTGATGGCGCTGTTCCGCGCGCCGGGCGAGTTTGCGGCGGGCGCCGCGCTGCGGCCGGTTACCGATTGGATGCAATACAACAATGGGTATACGTCGGGCATCTTGAATGAGCCGCAGGTCGATCCGATCGCCTATGAGCGTTCCTCGCCGATTGAATTCGCAGCCGGCCTGCAGGATGCGCTGCTCATCTGCCACGGCGTGATCGACGACAACGTCCTGTTCGAGGATTCGATGCGCCTGTACGAGCGGCTGATCGAACTGCACAAGGACAATTTCAGCATGTCGCCGTATCCCTTGGATCGGCACGGATTTACCAACGCCGACTCCTGGCTCGATGAATACAAGCGGATCTACCGGCTGTTCGAGTCCAATCTAAGATAGCCCGCGGCGCCGCGGGTGCGTGCGCATTATTTGGCGGCGATTTCCGCCGCCGCCCGGGCGAGTATCGCTGCGATGCGCTGCTGCTCTTCGCGTGAGCTATGCCATTTGCCGGCGAGCGCGAGTTTGAGGTCGCGCCGCGCCCGGTGCAATTCACGTGAGCCGCGCCATTCCCGGTCCGGCTCCTCGCCGCTTTCCTCCGCGTCGAGCGCCCGGCGCACCCGGTCCATGCGCTCGCCAACCCGGTCGAATTGAGCGAAGAGGGCATCGGCGGCGGAGAGATTCTTCGCCAGCTGCTGTTTGCCGGGCTCGGTGATGCTGTAAAGCTTACGGGTCCCATCGACGGCCACGGTCGCATGGCCGATCTCCTCGAGATAGGTCAGCGCGGGATACACCATGCCGGGGCTTGGGACGTAGAAGCCTTTCGAGCGCTCGTCGAGTTCCTTGATGATTTCGTAGCCGTAGCGCGATTTTTCGTCCAGCAATTTGAGGATTAGAAGCTGCAAGTCGCCGGAAGCCAGCTTTCGGCCCATGCCAAATCCGCGGCCCCCCATCCCGCCTCCCTCCATGAAGCCGCGGCCGAAAGGCCCGAACCCCTGTTGGCCGCGGTGCCGTCCAATGCAATGAAAGAAATGATGATGCATGCTATCTCTCGATATGTTTTAAGATCTATCTTAAGATATTTATATCTTACGATAATGTCAAGATGGAAAACATTGAAGCGAAGAACTTTCGGCCAACCTGAGTTTGGCCCCGACTTTGCATTGACACCCGCTGACGCGCACCGCAAAATACGCGGCTCATTTTAGGGAGGGGTACCCAAGCGGCCAACGGGGGCAGACTGTAAATCTGCTGGCTTATGCCTTCGTAGGTTCGAATCCTACCCCCTCCACCAGCGAAGGATGTGGGGTCGTGCCATTGGCTTCTAGCGGAGTGCGGGTGTAGTTCAATGGTAGAACGTCAGCCTTCCAAGCTGATCACGTGGGTTCGATTCCCATCACCCGCTCCAAATGGTTGCGGCCCACGTAGCTCAGTTGGTAGAGCACGTCCTTGGTAAGGACGAGGTCAACGGTTCGATCCCGTTCGTGGGCTCCAGAGTTTTTCTAAATTTTTTTGAGAGGTAAGGCCTGTGTCGAAGGGGAAGTTTGAGCGAACGAAGCCGCACGTGAACGTGGGGACGATTGGGCATGTGGATCATGGCAAGACGACCTTGACGGCGGCCCTCACGAAGGTGATGGCGGAGAAGCACGGCGGGGAGTTCAAGGCCTACGATCAGATCGACAAGGCACCGGAGGAGCGTGCGCGCGGGATCACGATTGCGACCGCACACGTGGAGTATCAGTCCGATGCGCGCCACTACGCGCACGTGGACTGTCCGGGACACGCCGATTACGTGAAGAACATGATCACCGGAGCGGCGCAGATGGACGGGGCGATTTTGGTGGTATCGGCCGCGGATGGTCCGATGCCCCAGACGCGCGAGCACATATTGCTGGCCCGCCAGGTGGGGGTGCCCTACATCGTGGTGTTCATGAACAAGGCGGACATGGTCGATGATGCGGAGCTTTTGGAGCTGGTGGAGCTGGAAGTGCGCGATCTATTGACCTTGTACAAGTTCCCCGGGGACAAGACCCCGATCATCACCGGCTCTGCGTTGAAGGCATTGGAGGGGGATACCTCGGAGATCGGGGTGCCCTCGGTGATCAAGCTGGTGAAGGCGTTGGATGAGTATATTCCGGTGCCCAAGCGTGCGGTGGAAGGGGCCTTTTTGATGCCGGTGGAGGATGTGTTCTCGATTGCCGGTCGCGGCACGGTGGTGACGGGGCGCATCGAGCGGGGCATCGTGAAGATCAACGATGAGGTGGAGATTGTGGGGATTCGCCCGACGCAGAAGACCACCTGCACGGGTGTGGAGATGTTCCGCAAGCTCTTGGATGAGGGTCAGGCGGGGGACAACGTGGGGGTGCTCTTGAGGGGCACGAAGCGCGAGGAAGTGGAGCGCGGGCAGGTGCTGTGCAAGCCCGGTTCGATCACCCCGCACACCAAGTTTGAAGCCGAAGTGTATGTCTTAAGCAAGGAAGAGGGCGGACGGCATACTCCCTTCTTCAAGGGCTACCGGCCGCAGTTCTACTTTCGCACCACCGATGTGACCGGGGCGGTGGAGCTGCCGGAGGGCACCGAGATGGTGATGCCGGGGGACAACATCAAGATCGTGGTGGAACTGATCGCCCCGATCGCGATGGAGCAGGGCCTGCGTTTCGCCATCCGCGAGGGCGGCAAAACCGTCGGCGCAGGCGTGGTCGCCAAAGTCATTGCTTGATCTTGCTTTTAACGGACGGGGTCGCCGCGACCCCGTCGATTGTCGGCGAAGCGCATTAATAGGGCAGTAGCTCAATTGGCAGAGCGGCGGTCTCCAAAACCGCAGGTTGGGGGTTCGATTCCCTCCTGCCCTGCCACTCGAAGTGGCCTGTAGGTAGCAGTAAGTGAACGTGGCAGAAGTACATGGCTGAAGTGCAAACACCCGCGGTCTCCTCGGCCAAGGACAGCGCGCTGCTGACCGTTTCGATCATCGCGATCTTGAGCGGGATCGCGGCGTTTTATTGGTTCGACGAGAAACCGCTGCCGCTGCGCGTCGGCATGGTGGTTCTCGGGCTCGCGGCAGGCGCGGGGCTTTTGTGGCTGAGCACGTACGGCAGAGAGTTCGTGCAGTTTGCGCAGGCCGCGCGGGTCGAATTGCGCAAAGTGGTGTGGCCGAGCCGTGACGAGACCTTTAAAACCACCTACGTGGTGATCGGTTTCGCGATTGCGATGGGTTTGTTTTTCTTCGTTCTTGACTGGATTCTCACCTGGATGACCCGCGTTTTGGGCGGCACCCCGGGTTAGCGGACGCGGAGCTGTTATGTCGTTGCGATGGTATGTGGTTCACGCGTATTCGAACTTCGAGCACAAAGTCTCGGAGTCGCTGAAGGAGCGCGTCAAGCGCGCTGGTCTGGACGCGAAGTTCGGCGAGATTCTCGTGCCCACCGAGGAAGTGGTGGAGATGCGCGACGGACAGAAGCGCAAGTCCGACCGCAAGTTCTTTCCGGGCTACGTGCTCGTGCAGATGGAAATGGACGAGGACACCTGGCACCTCGTGAAGGAAGTGCCGAAGGTGTTGGGTTTCATCGGCGGCACCAGCGACAAGCCGGCAGCCATCACCGACAAGGAAGCCATGTCGATTTTGCGCCGCGTAGAAGAGGGCGTGGACAAGCCGAAGCCGAAGGTGCTGTTCGAACCCGGCGAAGTGGTGCGGGTGACCGATGGGCCGTTCAATGATTTCAACGGCGTGGTCGAGTCCGTGAATTACGAAAAGAACCGGCTGCAGGTGGCGGTGCAGATCCTGGGGCGTTCCACGCCCGTGGAATTGGATTTCTCGCAGGTCGAGAAGGGTTAGGTCTTCACGCGCGAAGCGCGGTTATCGGTCGTGGCCGCATCGGCCACGGTGAATTCGGGGCGTAAGCCCCTGAACGAGGGGAGCTTTCCGCAAGGGAGGCGTTTGCACCCACAGGAGCGTTAGATGGCGAAGAAAGTCACCGGCTATATCAAGCTGCAGATCCCTGCAGGCCAAGCCAACCCCAGCCCTCCAGTAGGCCCTGCTTTGGGCCAACAGGGCGTCAACATCATGGAGTTCTGCAAGGCGTTCAATGCGCAGACCCAGGCCTTGGAAAAAGGATTACCGACCCCAGTAGTGATCACGGTATACAGCGACCGCAGCTTTACCTTCATCATGAAGACGCCGCCGGCGTCCGTGCTCATTGCCAAGGCGCTCGGCATCCCCAAGGGCAGCGCCACGCCGAATACGGCCAAAGTCGGGAAGGTGACCCGCAAGCAGCTCGAGGATATCGCCAAGATGAAAATGCCTGATTTGACGGCGGCCAGCTTGGACGCGGCTGTGCGCACCATCGCCGGCAGCGCCCGCAGCATGGGCGTTGACGTGGAGGGAGTGTGACATGCCTGCCGTAGTCAAACGAACCAAGGGCTGGAAAGAGAAACTGCCGCCGGGCAAGTCTTATCCCATCGACGATGCGCTGAAATTGGTGAAGGAATTCGCCACCGCAAAGTTCAATGAGTCGGTGGACGTGTCGGTGAATTTGGGCGTCGATGCCACCAAGTCCGACCAACAGGTGCGCGGTTCAACCGTGATGCCGCACGGCACCGGCAAGACGGTGCGCGTGGCGGTATTTACCCAGGGCAAGAATGCGGATGCCGCTAAAGCGGCTGGTGCCGACATCGTCGGTTTCGAGGACCTGGCCGAGAAGGTGAAGGCCGGGCAAATCGATTTTGACGTCGTGATCGCGAGTCCCGATGCGATGCGCATCGTCGGTCAGCTCGGGCAGATCCTGGGACCCCGCGGTCTCATGCCGAATCCCAAGGTGGGCACCGTCACGCCGAATGTGGCGGAAGCGGTGAAGAACGCGAAGTCCGGGCAGGTCCGCTATCGCACCGACAAGGCGGGCATCGTGCACGCGCAGATCGGGCGCGCGAATTTCGAGCCGAGCGCGCTGAAGGAGAATCTGCTGGCGCTGGTGAACGATCTGCAGAAGATCAAACCGGCGACTTCCAAGGGTGTTTACCTGAAGAAGCTGACCGTCTCCTCGACCATGGGTCCTGGGGTCGCGGTCGATCAGTCGAGTCTGGGTCTGGTCAAGATTTAAAGAACGGGGCCGCATCGGCCCCGGGAATTGTCGCGCGTGAACGCATGGGAATTTGCGCGAAGCGCATGGTTTTAATTTGGAGGGCTGCGGGAAGCTGACGCTTCCTGCAACCACCTTCGAAGACCGCAGGCGAGCATGAAAGATTCGAAGGAATCTTTCAGGGCTCTTAAAAGCAGCCTGCGCAGATGGTGGGACCGGAATCAGGAATGCCTGAGAAGGTCGCACCGATGAGTACGCGAGTACTCGAGGGTGGATGCGGACGGCGGCGTTCGTATCTGTTGTGTGACGCTTCTCTACGGGGAACCAAAGATGGCACTCAAGTTAGAAGAGAAGAAAGTCGTGGTGGCAGAAGTCAACGCGGTCGCGGCGAAAGCCCTGTCCGTGGTGGGCGCCGAGAACCGTGGCTTGACCGTGACGCAGATGACCGACCTTCGCGCCAAGGCGCGCAAGGAAGGGGTGTACCTGCGAATCGTCAAGAATACGCTCGCGCGCAAGGCCGTTGCCGGCACCTCTTTCGAGTGCATTTCTCCGGCGTTGAAAGGACCGATTGTCCTGGCATTTTCCAACGACGATCCGGGCGCTGCCGCCCGCATCGTCAAGGCTTTCGCCAAGGACAACGACAAACTGGTGACGACGATCGTCTCCTTGGGCGGGCAACTGCTCAAGGCCGATTCGCTCGAGCGGGTGGCTTCGTTGCCGACGCGCGCGCAGGCGTTGTCGAAGATGTTGGGTCTGCTCAAGGCGCCGATTGCGAAGTTCGTTGGTACGTTGGCCGCCCCCAACTCGAAGTTGGTGCGGACGTTGGCTGCTGTTCTTGAAGCCAAGAAGAGCGCTGAGGCGGCGGCGAAATAAACCTGATTCGGGTTTGAACAAACCCATATTTATTTGGAGACGATAATGGCTGTTACGAAAGACGAAATACTCGACGCAATTTCCAAGATGTCGGTCATGGAAGTGGTCGAGCTGATTGCCGACATGGAAAAGAAGTTCAACGTCACCGCGGCTGCTCCGGTAGCCGCTGCGGCGGCGGGCGGCGGTGGCGGCGCGGCGGCTCCGGCTGCCGAAGCGCAGACCGAATTCACGGTGACCATGACCGAGTTCGGCGCCAACAAGGTTGGCGTCATCAAGGTCATCCGCGAAATCACCGGCTTGGGGCTGAAGGAAGCGAAGGATCTGGTCGAGGGCGCGCCTTCGACCGTGAAGGAAGGCATTCCGAAGGCGGATGCCGAAACCATCAAGAAGAAGCTCGAGGACGCCGGCGCCAAGGCTGCTATCAAGTAGTGACTATTGCCGATATGCGCAGTTCGAGGGTTGCCGTTGAAAACCAGCGGCAGCCCGCGGCTGCGCTTTTGATTTGAATTGAATTGATTTAGGGCGGGGTCGTTTCGGCCCCGTTAAATTCGGCGCGCAAGCGCCTAGGAAGGGTGATCTCTAATGGCCTATTCGTTCACCGAAAAGAAGCGCATCCGCAAGAACTTCGGCAAGCGTCCGAGCATCCTCGGCACGCCATACCTGCTGGCAATTCAGCTGGATTCGTACCGGCGTTTCTTGCAAGCGGATACCGCGGAATCCAAACGCGACGAGATCGGCTTGCACGCCGCCTTCGACAGCGTGTTTCCGATATCCAGCTACTCCGGGAACGCGACGCTCGAGTACGTGAGCTACCGCCTGGGCGAACCGGTATTCGACGTGAAGGAATGCCAGCTGCGCGGCCTGACCTACGCGGCGCCGCTGCGCGTGAAAGTTCGCCTGGTGGTGCTCGACAAGGAGGCCAGCGGCGCGAAGAAGCCGGTCAAAGACGTGCGCGAGCAGGAAGTGTATCTGGGCGAGCTGCCGCTCATGACGGACAACGGCACCTTCATCATCAACGGCACCGAACGCGTCATCGTGTCGCAGCTGCACCGCAGCCCGGGCGTGTTCTTCGATCACGACCGCGGCAAGACCCACTCCTCGGGCAAGCTGCTGTTCTCGGCGCGCATCATTCCGTACCGCGGTTCGTGGCTGGACTTCGAGTTCGACCCGAAGGACTGCGTGTTCGCGCGCATCGATCGCCGCCGCAAATTGCCGGTGACCATCATCCTGCGCGCCCTCGGACTGACCGAGGAGCAGATTCTCGACATCTTCTTCGAGAAGAACGTGTTTCATTTGTCGAAGAAGGAAATCGAATTCGAAATCATCCCGCAGCGGCTGCGCGGCGAAACCGCCGCGTTCGAGATCCGCGTCGGCAAGAAGATCATCGTCGAGGAAGGGCGCCGCATCACGGCGCGCCACGTCAAGGAGCTCGAGGAGGCCGGCGTCAAGCGCCTTCCCGTGCCGACCGAATATGTGCAGGGCAAAGTGCTGGCGCACGACATCGTCAACACCGAAACCGGCGAAATCCTGGCGAAGGCCAATGAAATTCTCACCGTTCCGACGGTGGCGAAACTCATCGAAAGCGGCATCACCTCGATCCGCACGCTGTACGTGAACGATTTGGACCGCGGTCCGTATATCTCCGACACGCTGCGCATTGATCCCACCAAGACGCGCCTCGAGGCGCTGGTGGAAATCTACCGCATGATGCGTCCCGGCGAGCCGCCGACCAAGGACGCGGCCGAGAACCTGTTTCAGAACCTGTTCTTCAACGGCGAGCGCTACGACCTGTCGCCGGTGGGGCGCATGAAGTTCAACCGCCGCGTGGGCCGCGAGGAAATCACGGGATCGGGCGTATTGAGCAAGGAAGACATCATCGAGGTCATGAAGACCTTGATCGACATCCGCAACGGCAACGGCCACGTGGACGACATCGATCACTTGGGCAACCGCCGCGTGCGCAGCGTCGGTGAAATGGCCGAGAACGCCTTCCGCATCGGTTTGGTGCGGGTCGAGCGCGCCGTGAAAGAGCGTCTGACGATTGCCGAAAGCGAACCGATCATGCCGCAGGAAATGATCAACGCCAAGCCGGTCGCCGCCGCGGTGAAGGAATTTTTCGGCTCCTCGCAGCTGTCGCAGTTCATGGATCAAAACAACCCGTTGTCGGAAGTCACGCACAAGCGCCGTGTCTCGGCACTTGGCCCAGGCGGTCTGACGCGCGAACGCGCCGGATTCGAAGTCCGCGACGTGCATCCCACGCACTACGGGCGCGTGTGTCCGATCGAAACGCCGGAGGGACCAAACATCGGCTTGATCAACTCCCTGGCCGTGTATGCGCGCACCAACGACTACGGCTTCCTCGAGACTCCGTACCGCCGGGTCGCCAACGGCAAGGTGACCGACAAGATCGACTATCTGTCGGCCATCGAAGAAGGCCAGTACATGATTGCGCAGGCGAATGCGACCCTGAGCGACAAGGGCGAGTTCGTCGACGACTTGATCTCCTGCCGCACGCAGAACGAGTTCACGCTGTCTTCGTCCGACAAGATCAATTACATGGACGTCTCGCCGAAGCAGATCGTGTCGGTGGCGGCCTCGTTGATTCCGTTCCTGGAACATGACGACGCGAACCGCGCGCTCATGGGATCGAACATGCAGCGCCAGGCGGTTCCGACGCTGCGTTCGGAAACCCCGTTGGTGGGCACCGGCATGGAACGCGCGGTCGCGATCGACTCCGGCGTCACCGTGGTGGCGCGGCGCGGCGGCAGCGTCGACTCGGTCGATGCGTCGCGCATCGTGGTGCGCGTCAACGACGATGAAACGACCGCGGGCGAACCGGGCGTCGACATCTACTCGCTGACCAAGTACACGCGTTCGAACCAGAACACCTGCATAAATCAGCGGCCGCTGGTCAATGCCGGCGATGCCATCAAGCGCGGCGACGTGCTCGCGGATGGCCCGTCGACGGACCTCGGCGAACTCGCCCTGGGCCAGAACCTGCTGGTGGCCTTCATGCCCTGGAACGGCTACAACTTCGAGGACTCCATTCTGATCTCGGAGCGCGTGGTCGAGGAAGACCGCTTCACCACCATTCACATCGAGGAACTCACCTGCGTCGCGCGCGACACCAAGCTGGGGCCGGAGGAAATCACCGCCGATATCCCCAATGTGGGCGATTCGGCGTTGGCGAAGCTCGATGAGGCGGGCATCGCCTTCATCGGCGCGGAAGTGCGCGCCGGCGACATCCTGGTCGGCAAGGTCACGCCGAAGGGCGAGACCCAGCTGACGCCGGAAGAGAAGCTGCTGCGGGCGATCTTCGGCGAGAAAGCCTCGGACGTGAAGGACACTTCGCTGCGCGTGCCTCCCGGCATGGACGGCACGGTGATCGACGTGCGCGTGTTCACGCGCGACGGAGTCGAAAAGGATTCGCGCGCGCTGGCGATCGAGAAATCGGAGCTCGAGCGGGTGCGCAAGGACTTGGCCGATCAGCAGCGCATTCTGGAAGACGATTTGTTCCAGCGCGTTCGCGGCATGATCGAAGGCAAGGCGGCCGAAGCGGGCCCGAAGAAGATCAAGTCGGGCACGCAGATCGACGATGCGTATCTTGCGGACCTGCCGCGGGAACAGTGGTTCGAAATCCGCTTCAAGGAAGAAGAGGTCAACACGCAGCTCGAGACGGTCTCCGAGCGCCTCAAGGGTCAGCGCAAGGCGTTTGAAAAGCGCTTCGAAGAGAAGAAGGCCAAGATCACCGCGGGCGATGATCTGGCGCCGGGCGTGCTCAAGATGGTCAAGGTGTACCTGGCGGTGAAGCGCCGTGTGCAACCGGGCGACAAGATGGCGGGACGCCACGGCAACAAGGGCGTGATTTCCTCCATCGTTCCGGTCGAGGACATGCCGTACATGGCCGACGGCACGCCGGTGGATATCGTGCTGAACCCGTTGGGCGTGCCGTCGCGCATGAACATCGGGCAAATCCTCGAAACTCACCTGGGCTGGGCCGCGAAGGGCTTGGGCGCCAAGATCGGCAAGATGCTGGAAGCCCAGCACGCGATCGTCGAACTGCGCAAGTTCCTGGGTCAGGTCTACAACGAAACCGGCGGCCAGAAGGAAGACATCCGTTCGATGAGCGACGCCGAAGTCATCGAGTTGGCGAGCAACCTGAAGAAGGGCGTGCCGATGGCGACGCCGGTGTTCGACGGCGCCAGCGAAGATGAAATCAAAAGTCTGCTGACCCTTGCCGACCTGCCGACCTCGGGCCAGACGGTGCTGCACGACGGCCGCACCGGCGAGCAGTTCGAACGTCCGGTCACGGTGGGCTACATGTACATGCTGAAGTTGAACCACTTGGTCGACGACAAGATGCATGCCCGTTCCACGGGGCCGTACAGCCTGGTTACCCAGCAGCCGCTGGGCGGCAAGGCGCAGTTCGGCGGACAGCGCTTCGGCGAGATGGAAGTGTGGGCGCTGGAGGCGTATGGCGCCGCGTACACCTTGCAGGAAATGCTCACCGTCAAGTCGGACGACGTCAATGGACGCACGCAGATGTACAAGGCGATTGTCGACGGCAACCACGAAATGAAAGCCGGCATGCCGGAGTCGTTCAATGTCTTGGTCAAGGAGATACGTTCCCTGGCCATCAACATCGAACTAGAGAGCGAGGCCTAATCAATGAAAGACTTACTCAAATTGTTCAAGCAGCAGGTGCCGGTCGAGAATTTCGACTCGATCAAGATCGGGCTTGCCTCGCCGGACATGATCCGCTCCTGGTCGTACGGCGAAGTGAAGAAGCCGGAGACCATCAATTACCGCACGTTCAAGCCGGAACGCGACGGCTTGTTCTGCGCGAAGATCTTCGGACCCGTGAAGGATTACGAGTGCCTGTGCGGCAAGTACAAGCGCCTGAAGCATCGCGGCGTGGTATGCGAGAAGTGCGGCGTCGAAGTGACTCAGTCCAAGGTGCGCCGCGAGCGCATGGGCCACATCGAGCTGGCGAGCCCGACCGCGCACATCTGGTTCCTGAAGTCGCTGCCCTCGCGCATCGGCTTGATGCTGGACATGACCTTGCGCGAGATCGAGCGCGTGCTGTACTTCGAGGCCTTCGTGGTCGTCGATCCCGGCATGACCTCGCTGCAGCGCGGCCAGCTGCTCACCGATGAGATGTACCTGGAGTCGATCGAAGAGCACGGCGACGAGTTCGACGCGCGCATGGGCGCCGAAGCGGTGCATGAACTGCTCAAGTCCATGGATCTGCCCTCCGAGGTGGTCAAGGTCCGCGAGGACATGGCGAACACCAACTCCGAGACGAAGATCAAGCGGCTGTCGAAGCGCCTGAAGCTCATCGAAGCATTCATGGAATCAGGCAACAAGCCGGAATGGATGGTGCTCACCGTTCTGCCGGTGCTGCCGCCGGACCTGCGTCCGCTGGTGCCGTTGGACGGCGGCCGCTTCGCGACCTCCGACTTGAACGACCTGTATCGCCGCGTCATCAACCGCAACAACCGTTTGCGCCGGCTGCTCGAGCTGAACGCGCCGGATATCATCGTGCGCAACGAAAAACGCATGCTGCAAGAGGCGGTGGACGCGCTGCTCGACAACGGCCGCCGCGGCCGTGCCATCACCGGCACCAACAAGCGGCCGCTCAAGTCCTTGGCCGACATGATCAAGGGCAAGCAGGGCCGCTTCCGCCAGAACCTGCTCGGCAAGCGCGTCGATTACTCGGGCCGCTCGGTCATCGTGGTCGGCCCGACGCTGCGCCTGCATCAATGCGGATTGCCGAAGAAAATGGCGCTGGAACTGTTCAAGCCGTTCATCTTCTCCAAGCTGCAGCTGCGCGGCGAAGCCTCGACCATCAAGGCCGCGAAGCGCCTGGTGGAGCGCGAAGGACCGGAAGTGTGGGATATCCTGGAAGAAGTGATCCGCGAGCATCCGGTGCTCTTGAATCGCGCCCCCACCCTGCACCGCCTCGGCATTCAGGCTTTCGAGCCGGTGCTGATCGAAGGCAAGGCGATCCAGCTGCATCCGCTGGTCTGCACCGCATTCAACGCCGACTTCGACGGCGACCAAATGGCCGTGCACGTGCCCCTGTCCATCGAGGCGCAGCTGGAAGCGCGCGCGCTGATGATGTCGTCCAACAACATCCTCTCGCCCGCAAACGGCGATCCCATCATCGTGCCGTCGCAGGACGTGGTGCTGGGCCTGTACTACATGACCCGCGAGCGCGTGGGCGCCAAGGGCGAAGGCATGGCGTTCAGCGACGTCGCCGAAGTGCATCGCGCCTATGAGAGCCGCAACATCGACCTGCAAGCGAAGGTCAAGGTGCGGCTGGTCGAGCACATCCGCGATGCCGGCGGCCAATTGGTCAAGAACGTCCGCGTGGTCGATACCACGGCTGGCCGCGCTCTGCTGTCCGAGATCCTGCCCAAGGGTCTGTCGTTCGATGCCATCAACCAGGATATGACCAAGAAGATCATTTCCGGAACGATCAACGCGTGCTACCGCACGGTGGGTCTCAAGGAAACGGTCGTGTTCGCCGATCAGCTCATGTACACCGGCTTTCAGTATGCGACCCGCGCGGGCGTATCGATCGGCGTGGACGACATGGTCGTGCCGCAGACGAAGGTCAAGATCCTGGCGACGGCGGAAAAAGAGGTGAAGGAGATCCAGGAGCAATACTCCTCGGGATTGGTCACCAACGGCGAGCGCTACAACAAGGTGGTCGACATCTGGTCGCGAACCAACGACCAAGTGGCCAAGGCCATGATGGAGAAGTTGGGAACCGACGAGGTCACCGATACCAAGGGCAACAAGGTTCGTCAGAAGTCGTTCAATTCGATCTTCATGATGGCCGATTCGGGCGCCCGCGGTTCCGCCGCGCAGATTCGCCAGCTGGCCGGCATGCGCGGCCTGATGGCGAAGCCGGACGGTTCCATCATCGAAACGCCCATCACGGCGAATTTCCGCGAAGGCTTGAACGTACTGCAGTACTTCATCTCGACTCACGGCGCGCGTAAAGGCTTGGCCGACACCGCCTTGAAGACGGCAAACTCAGGCTACCTGACGCGCCGCCTGGTCGATGTGGCGCAGGATCTGGTGGTCACCGAGATCGACTGCGGCACCGTCAACGGACTGTCCATCACGCCGATCGTCGAAGGCGGCGATGTGGTCGAAGGCTTGGGCGAGCGGGTCTTGGGGCGCGTGGTTTCCGAGGACGTGGTGGTCGCCTCGAGCGGCGAAGTGCTGGTCAAGGCAGGCGTCTTGATCGACGAAAAATTGGTCAAGCTGCTGGAAAAGATGGGCATCGATCAGGTCATGGTGCGTTCGCCCATCACCTGCGAAACCCGCTACGGCGTGTGTGCGCAATGCTATGGCCGCGATCTCGGCCGCGGGCATCGCATCAACATGGGCGAGGCGGTCGGCGTCATCGCCGCGCAATCGATCGGCGAGCCGGGCACGCAGCTGACCATGCGCACCTTCCACGTCGGCGGCGCGGCCTCGCGGGCGGCGGCAGCCAACGGCGTCGAAGTGAAGAGCAAGGGCACGATTCGCCTGCACAACATCAAGACGGTGCGCCACGAGAGGGGGCATCTGGTCGCGGTGTCGCGCTCCGGTGAATTGGGCGTCGTGGACGAGTTCGGCCGCGAGCGCGAGCGCTACAAGATTCCGTACGGCGCCACCATCACGGTGAACGATGCGGACATCGTCAAGGCGGGACAGGCGGTCGCCAACTGGGATCCGCATACCCACCCGGTGGTCACGGAAGTGGCCGGCATGATCAAGTTCTCGGACTTCGTCGACGGCATCACCGTGACCAGCCAGGTGGACGATGTCACCGGCTTGACCAGCACGGTGGTGTTGGATCCGAAGCAGCGCGGTTCCGGCGGCAAGGATCTACGGCCTGTGGTGCGCCTGACCAATGCCAAGGGCAAGGAAGTGACATTCGCCAACACCGACATTCCGGTGGTGTACGCATTGCCGGCCGGCGCCATCGTCAGCCTGGAAGACGGCTCCAAGGTGTCCGTGGGCGACGTCATTGCGCGTATCCCGCAGGAGTCTTCGAAGACCCGCGACATCACCGGCGGTCTGCCGCGCGTGGCCGATCTGTTCGAGGCGCGCAAGCCGAAAGACTCGGCGATCCTGGCGGAGCGCTCGGGCACGGTCAGCTTCGGCAAGGAGACCAAGGGCAAGCGCCGCTTGATCATCACCCACGAAGGCAGCGACAAGTATGAGGAGCTGATTCCGAAGTGGCGCAATCTCAACGTGTTCGAAGGCGAACAGGTCGAGAAGGGCGAGGTCATCGCCGACGGCGAGCCGAACCCGCACGATATCCTGCGCTTGCAGGGCGTCGAGGCGCTGGCCAATTATCTGGTTCGCGAGATCCAGGACGTGTATCGGCTGCAGGGCGTGAAGATCAACGACAAGCATATCGAGGTCATCGTGCGCCAGATGCTGCGCAAGATCGAAGTGCTGGATGCCGGCGATTCGGCGCTGCTGCGCGGCGAGCAGATGGATCGCGGCAGACTGCTCGACGTCATTGCCAGGCAAAAGACCGAGGGCAAGCACCAGTCGACCTGGGAGCCTCTGCTGTTGGGTATCACCAAGGCGTCGCTGGCGACGGAATCCTTCATTTCGGCGGCATCCTTCCAAGAGACCACCCGCGTCCTCACCGAGGCGGCGGTACGGGGCTTGAAGGACGATTTGCGAGGCTTGAAGGAAAACGTCATCGTTGGACGCCTCATTCCCGCGGGAACCGGCTTCGCGTATCATGCGCGGCGTCGACGCGCCTCGGACGACAGCCGCCGCCGCAGCTTCATGGATGTGGGCGGCGGTATGGGCGACTCGGACGACGCAGTACCGGCGGGGGACACGGAAGCGGCAGAATAGAACGATAACCAGCTAGTAGAAAAATACGGCCTCGGATCCGTCAGGGTTCGAGGCCTTTTTTATTGGCGAGGTGGGCAAACAGATCGGTGACCTGGATGAGGCGGAGGGCCGATGACAGCCCGCAATTTTCAAAAATCCGACCTTTGCCGCTAACGAGACGTGATCCGAATCACGTTTTTATCCATGGGCGCCATTATTCTTGGCGCATGCTGTTTCTCTCCGCCTTTGCCCGCCTGATTCCCCCCGAGCCCGAGGCAAACGATCTGCTGGCCGAATCGCGTGCAGCCCTCGGGCATGTGGGATTGACGATCATCGCCATCGTCTTCGTGCTCATTACCTTCTGGAAAAGCTGATTCGCTAGAAATTCTCGCCGGCGCCGCGGCCTGCTAGGCTATGCACCCCAAGCGGCCAGCCCCAATGGCCGGTTGCAGGGAAGGCGAATGATCGAATTCTTAGAGCTGTCGAAGACCTACGGCACTTTCCGCGCGCTCGCGCCCTTGACTCTGACGGTTCCCAGGGGCGAGATGTTTGGTTTTCTGGGGCCCAACGGCGCCGGAAAAACCACCACGATCCGCATGATGATGAGCATCTTGGTACCGAGCGGAGGTTCGGTGCGGATCGCCGGCCTCGACTGTCAGCGCGACAGTGCCGAGGTCAAGCGCCATGTCGGTTACCTGCCCGACAGCCCGATTTTCTACGACTATTTGCGCGGCCGCGAAATTCTGCAATTCATCGGCGAAATGCATGGCCTGACGTGTGCCGAGTCCGCAACGCGCACGCAACGATTGATGTCCGAGCTGGGCCTGGATGAGGTCGTCGAGGAATTTGCCGTCAACTATTCGATGGGCATGAAAAAGAAATTGGGGCTGGCGTGCGCGCTCATTCACGAGCCATCGGTGCTGATTCTTGACGAGCCCACCAATGGCCTCGATCCGCGCGCCTCACGGGACGTGCAGCAGCGCCTGCGCAAGAGCGCCGATCAGGGCACCACCATCTTTCTATCAACTCACATACTCGACATGGCGGAGCGGCTCTGCAGCCGCATCGGCATCATTCACCAAGGCGAACTGGTTGCCACCGGCAGTCCCCAGGAACTCAAGGAAAACGTGACCTCGGGAGGTACGCTCGAAGAAGTATTCCTGGCCGTGACGGCGGAGTCCGAAGAGGCATGATGGGTGCTTCGCCAGCGGGTGCCGCAACCGGGGGACGAGCGGTATGGCTGTTGACACATTTACGGCTGCAGCGGCTCGCGAACTTGATGACGTTGACCTACAGCCGGCGGGTCGGGGGCCGGCGCCGGCGTCCGGCAACCGCCGCCAAGAAGCGTAATCGCTGGGTGGTGAGCGCAATGGTCGCGCTGTTCATGCTGTTCCTGTACGGCAACATTGCGCGGCAGGGCATCGTGAACCTGCATCGAGCGTTGGATGCGCCCGTTGGGGTCTCCCGTTTCGCGGTGCCTTCGGGAGTGCTCACCGAGGCGATGACCCGAGGACTGACGATGGAATGGTCGCTCCTTCTGATCGTCGCCATCCTCGGCGCTTTGGCCACGCGAGAGCTCAGCCAGGCCGATTGGGATCTGGAGTGGTTGGTCACGTTGCCGATGCGAATGCCGTTGCTGTTATGGAGCCGTTTGATGGAACGGACGATCGCCAATCCCATCGGCCTTCTCACGCTGCTGCCGGCGGGGACATTGACCGCGTGGATTTCCGGATACCGCTGGACGGCACCCTTGGTCGCCGCGGTCGCGATCGTTCCTTTGCTGCTTCTGGCGGCGCTGATCCGGACCTTGATCGACACGGGCCTGCGCATGTCTCTATCGCCCTCGAGGCTGCGCAATCTGCAGGCCGTGCTCTCGGTGCTCAGTGTTCTCCTGCTGTACCTCGTCATTTCCATCGGACTGCCTCAACCCTTGGCGTTCGTGATGAATTGGGCACGACAGTTCCCTGCCTGGGGATGCTGGCTGCCGCCCGGGCTCGTGGTCAAAGCCATCAATGCACCCGATGTCCCGACGGCGATGCGACTCGCGTTCGCTTTGATCTTCGAAGTTGGCGCGGCGGTGTGGATCGGACTCGCGCTCCTGAGCTTCCAACTGCGCAACGGCGTGGTGGCCGCGAGCTCGCGCGAGACGGGCCGAACGGCGGCCCGGGCGGTTGTGAGCGAAACCCGCCCGCGGCCGCGTTTCCTGCTCGGCACGGTGGTGCAGCGGCGAGAGCTCAAGTTGCTGGGGAGAGATCGCAGTTTTCTGGTGCAGACGCTGGTACTCCCGGTGGTCATCGTCTTCAGTCAGATCGTTTTTCAGGGCCGCCTGCACAGTGCGACTCTGTCGAGCACCAGCAACGCGACGGTCGCGTCAATCGCGTTTGGCATCGCTGCATACACTCTGATGATGTCTGCGTTCCAAACGCTCAATTCCGAGGGCGGCGCGCTGTGGTTGTTGTTTACCATTCCAAGATCCCTCGAAAGCGTGCTGCGCGAAAAGGCGCAGCTGTGGGGGCTACTGGCTCTGGCTTACCCCCTGGCCGTCTTCGTCATCGCTGTCATCATCAAGAGACACGCTGACATCGAACTCATCGGTTTTGCGGCGATCGTCTTGCTGGGTGTGCCCATTTACGCGGCAATTGCGGCGGCCTTGGGGGTCTTCGGCTGCGATCCGCTTGCCCAGGAAGTGCGGACCAAGCTTCGGCCGACCTATGTGTATCTTTACATGATGTTGGCGGGGCTCTACACGTATGCCATTTTCGCCAGCGAATGGTGGCAGAAGATCGTCGTGATCGTGCTGAGCGGTTTGCTCTCACTGGCGCTGTGGCAAAAGGCTCGGGACGAGCTGCCGTACTTGCTGGACCCCGCGGCATCGCCGCCCGCTCGCGTCTCAGCCTCGGACGGCATCATTGCCGCAATGATGTTCTTCGTCGTCCAGGGCATCACGCTCGCAATCTTCATGGCGGCCACCCACCATATGTCGGGCAAGGCCATGATCACCGCGTATTCGATCGCCGGCGCAATGACCTATGCGCTGTTCCGGTTGGTCTATTGGCGCTCGAAAACGCAGGGAATCCCGCGGATTTTCGCCGCCGGCGTGCTCAAGGCCGGCGGCTGGGGCGTCGGCGCCGGGCTGGCCGCGGCCTTGGCGGGCGCGGTTTACCTCTTTGCGCTGCGCCGCTTGGACCTCTTGCAGGATGTCATGAGCGAATCGGCCCGCGGGTTGTCGGCAAACATCTGGATCCCATTGCTCGCTGTCGTCGCCGCCCCGATTTTCGAAGAATTCATATTCCGCGGACTGATTTTTGGCGGACTCCGTCGATCCGTGGACGCCCTTCCGGCAATCCTGGCAAGCGCCGCCGTGTTCGCCATCGTGCACCCGCCGGCCTCAATGATTCCCGTGTTCGGTTTGGGTCTGTGTGCTGCGTTGGCGTACGACAGAACCAAAATGCTTCTCGCGCCGATGATCGCTCACGGCATCTACAACGCGGCGATACTGGCGCTCCAACTGCGCATGTGAGCCCTCAGGGGGAGGGCCCGGAAATCAAAGCGGGAAGATCGCGCATCCGTTCAAAGATATGGTGCGCGCCCGCCTCGATCAGGCGCTGTCGGGGCGTCAGCGCGCAATAGCCGAAGACCGTCATGCCTGTCAGGTGATTATGCCGCATAACATTGACTTTCCGGCAGGCCTGCGGTAATTGCCACCTTCGTCAAGGAGTCGAAGCGATGCTCTATCTCGTGCTCGGGATGGTTCTGTTCCTCGGGATACATTCGATAGCGATCGTGGCACCGGCGTGGCGCGACCGGACGGCAGCCGGCTTGGGCAATGCATGGAGGGGCATTTATTCACTGATATCCATCGCGGGCTTGATCTTGATCGTCTGGGGTTATGGCATTGCGCGCCGCGCTCCGGCGATGCTCTACGCGCCGCCGGCCTGGAGTCATTACGTCACGGCGGTTCTCATGCTTCCCGTGTTCACCTTGTTTTTGGCCGCCTATCTCCCCGGCCGCATAAAAGGCGCTCTCAAGCATCCCATGCTGTTCAGCGTCATGCTCTGGTCGGCGGCACATCTGGTCGCGACCGGCATGCTTGCCGACGTGGTGCTATTTGGCGGCTTCCTGGGATGGGCGATTGCCGACCGCGTTTCGTTCGGTTGGCGCACGCAACGGGCGATCCCCGGGGCGCCATCGACCAAGTTCAATGACCTCATCGCCGTGGTCGGCGGGCTGGCGATTTACCTTATTTTCCTGTTGTGGCTTCACGTCCGCTTGACCGGAGTTCAGCCATTGTCGATATAGCAACGCGTACGGCCGGCGCATGATCGACGCAGGCATCAAAATCATCCGCCGCTCGTCCTTCACCGCGACGCCCTGGAAGAATGGCGCGGGCATCACCCACGAAGCGATCCGAGTGCCGCCCACCGGAGAGGAATTTCTTTGGCGCGTCAGCGTGGCGCAAATCGATTCATCCGGTCCGTTCTCGGATTTCTCGGGATTCGATCGCAAGATGGCGCTGCTGCAGGGCCGCGGTATCGCACTGGTGTTCGGCAACGGGCAAGCAGCCCGCGAGCTGCGCAGCGTGGGCGACTACGTGGAATTCGACGGCGCGTCGCCGGCGTGCTGCGAACTGCTCGATGGACCGTGTGTGGACTTGAACCTCATAGTGTCCAAATCGCTGCGCACGGCGGCGCGCATCGAGCGCTTGCGGGAAGGTGCGCCGGTGGCTGCAGGTCCGGGCGAAACGACTTTGATATTGGGTATTCAGCATCCCTTGTCATTGGCCGGCGGGGGGCAATCTGCGCGGCTGGAGCCCTGGGATCTTGCTATTCTGACTGGCTGCAGCGCGTATTTGAGCGGATTGAACTCCGCTGAGGATTCTGCGCCGGGCGCAGTGTTTATTGCGACGATTAGCCCTTAAAATTAGAGATCATGGCCGCCAACCCGCAACCGCCCGCTTCGAGCGCTTCACTGGAAGATCTGCGCAGGGCAATTCGCGAGCATGGCGCGTGGCCGGAGGACCAAGCCGTCCAAGGGCTGTTGCATAGCCTGGAGCTCACCGGCGGCGCCCGCCATCGCGCCGTCGCCCTGGCAATGAAATTGGTCGAAGGGGCCCGCGCGCGGCGCGATGAGCGCCCCTTCCTTGATGCCTTTCTGCAGGAATTCGGCCTGTCGAATCAGGAAGGCATTGCGCTCATGTGCATAGCCGAAGCGCTGCTGCGCATTCCCGATGATGTCACCGCGGACCGATTGATCGCGGAGAAGCTGGCGACCGGCGACTGGGCCGCTCATTCAGGCCAATCGGAGTCCTTGTTCGTCAATGCCTCGACCTGGGGACTGATGCTCACCGGCGGCATTCTCGACCTGGAGCCTGCCATCAAGACCGATGCCGCCGGGTGGATGCGCAAGCTGACGCGCAAGGCGGGCGAGCCTCTGGTACGGCTGGCCGTGCGGAGGGCGATGAAAATCATCGGCGGCGAGTTCGTCGTGGGGCGCAGCATCGAAGAAGCGTTGGCTCGCAGCGCCCGGGAAGCCGACGTGGCTCTGTGCTCTTTCGATATGCTGGGCGAAGGGGCGCGAACACTCGACGATGCCGCGCGCTACTTGGCGTCCTATCAACATGCCATCGATGTCATCGGATCGACCGCGGCGGGGCGCGCCGTTCACGAAGTGTCGAGCATCTCCATCAAACTGTCGGCCTTGGAGCCCCGCTACAGCCTGCTGCAGCATGAGCGCGTCATGCACCGGCTGGCGCCGCAAGCGCTGGAGCTGGCGCGGCGCGCGTCACGCCTCGGCATCCAGCTGACGATCGATGCCGAAGAGGCGGATCGGCTGGATCTTTCCCTGGACATCATCGAGGCGCTGGCGGGAGACCCGGCCACCCGAGACTGGCCGGGGCTCGGGCTCGCCGTGCAAGCCTATGGCAAACGCGCGCCCGAGGTCATCGATTGGGTTGCCGCCGCCGCGCGTCAGTACGGCCGGCGCATGACGGTGCGCTTGGTCAAAGGCGCGTATTGGGACTCGGAGATCAAGCGCGCGCAGGAGCGGGGACTCGAGGGTTATCCGGTGTACACCCGTAAGGTAACCACGGATGTGTCGTATTTGGCCTGCGTCGGACGCCTGTTCAAATACAATGATTTGATCTATCCGCAGTTCGCGACGCATAACGCGCACAGCATCGCCGCGGTGCTGGAACTCGCGCCCGCGGAGGCGGCCTTCGAGTTTCAACGGCTGCATGGCATGGGCCGGCTGCTGTATGCCGAGGCCGCCCGCCAAGTCGCCAATTTCCCGCCGGTGCGCGTGTATGCGCCGGTTGGAGAACACAAGGACTTGCTCGCCTATCTGGTGCGGCGTCTGCTCGAGAACGGCGCCAACACCTCGTTCGTCAATCGCTTCATGGACGACCAGGTTCCGGTGGTCGAGATAGTCCGCGATCCGATCTCGGAACTCGAGCGTCTGGATTCCTACGCCCATCCGCGCCTGCCGCTACCGGCCGCGTTGTATTCCGACCGGCGCAATTCGCGCGGAATCGATCTCGGAGATCCGCGCGAGCTGGCAACGCTGCGCGCGGAAATATCGGCTCACCGCGCTTCCAAAGCCGGCGCGCCGAGCGCGGGTCCGATCATCAACGGCCAATTGCTGCCGGGAAAAGCGCATGCCGTGACCAATCCTGCCGACCGCCGCGAGCAGGTGGGCAGCACGCGCGACGCGACACCCGATGAAATCAAACTGGCGTTTGACGCCGGCGCCGCGGCTCAGGGCGCCTGGAATTCGAGCGGCGGCGATGCGCGCGCCGATTGCCTGGAAAAGACGGCGGAGCTGCTCGAGTCGGACCGCGCGGCGTTTCACGAACTATTGGTGCGCGAAGCGGGCAAGACGATCGCGGACGCCATCTCGGAGGTGCGAGAAGCGGTGGATTTTTGCCGCTACTATGCGTTGCGGGCGCGCAAGCAATTTTCGGCGGCCGAGCGTCTCGAGGGACCCACCGGCGAGACCAACGAGCTGATGCTGACGGGGCGCGGCGTATTCGCTTGCATCAGTCCCTGGAACTTCCCGCTGGCGATTTTTGCAGGCCAGGTGAGCGCGGCGCTCGCGGCCGGCAACGCGGTGGTCGCGAAGCCGGCCGAACCGACGCCGTTGATTGCCGCGCGCTTCATTCGACTGCTGCATCAGGCGGGCGTTCCGCCGCAGGCCGTGCACCTGGTGCCGACGCCCGGACGCTTGTTCGGAGAGATTGCGCTGGCGCATCCGGCGCTCGCCGGCGTCGCGATGACCGGCTCGACGGCCACGGCGCAGACGATCAATCGTGCGCTGGCCGCGCGCGGCGGAATTCTCGTGCCGCTGATCGCCGAGACCGGCGGCTTGAATGCCATGATCGTGGATTCGACCGCGCTGCCCGAGCAAGTGGTCGACGATGTGGTGAGCTCGGCGTTCATGAGCGCCGGCCAACGCTGCTCGGCGCTGCGCTTGTTGTTTTTGCAGGAAGAAATCGCCGACGCGGTGCTGGAGATGATCGCGGGAGCCATGGACCAATTGATCATCGGCGATCCATCCAACCTGCAGACCGACGTGGGTCCGGTCATCAACGCGGCGGCGCGGGATGGATTGGCTCAGCATGTGGCAAGGATGCAAAGCGCCGCGCGCATCGTGAAAGCTTGCGAACTGGGAGAGCAGCATGCGCATGGCAGCTTCTTTGCTCCGCATCTGATCGAACTTGGCTCGGCCGGTCAGCTGACCCGCGAGGAATTCGGACCGATCCTGCACGTGGTGCGCTATCGATCGAGCGCCATACACCAGGTGCTCGAATCGATCCGCGACAGCCACTACGGACTGACGCTGGGCGTGCAAACCCGGCTGGAATCGTTTTGGCGGCAGGTCTTCGCGAATACCTCGATCGGCAACACATACGTGAATCGCAATATGATCGGAGCGGTCGTCGGCGTGCAGCCTTTCGGCGGCAACGGCCTGTCGGGCACCGGCCCCAAGGCCGGAGGGCCGCACTACCTGACGCGCTTCGCCAATGAGCGCACGCTCACGGTCAATACCACGGCCACGGGCGGCAACGCGGCGCTGCTCAATCTTGGGAATTAGCGCCGGCCATTCCGCCTATTTTCGGCTGGTTCCCGGCGACATCAATGGCTTCCTAGGGCTGGTCGTCGACAATTTGTCGGTGCTGGGATTGCTCGCCGCCGTGTTGATCGGCGGCTACGGCATGCCGGCCGAAATCGTCTACGGCAAAATGTTTCCCGGCACCGCCCTGGGCGTGTTGGCGGGCGACTTGGCTTACACCTGGCTTGCCGTGAGACTGGCGCGGCGCAGCGGCCGCGGCGACATTACCGCCATGCCCTTCGGTTTGGATACGCCGTCCACGATCGGCATGGCATTGCTGGTTCTCGGCCCGGCATATGCCAAGTTTCGCGCCGCGGGTCTCGATCCGACCGCTGCGGGCCTTCAGACCTGGTATCTCGGGATGGCCGCCACCGCGGCCATGGGCATCTTCAAGCTGCTGCTGTCGTTCGCGGGAAGAACCGTGCGCCGGGTCATTCCGATGGCAGGGCTGTTGGGCTCGTTGGCCGGCATCGCGCTGACGTTGATCGGATTTTTTCCGATGCTCGACCTGTTGCAGTTTCCCTTGGCCGGCCTGCTCACCTTGGGATTGATTCTCTATGCGTTGGTTGCCAAGGGGTCCGCGCCGTTCGGAATGCCGGGCGTGCTGTTCGCGGTCATCGTCGGCACCGCGTTCTACTACGGCGCGGGCCACTTCGGTTTTCTCGGCATGCAGATTCCCGCCGCCGCGATGCCGACCGTGCGTCTCGCGTTCCCGCACCCGGACCCGGGCATCTTGCACGGCTTTGCCGGCCTCGGCGGCTATCTGCCGCTCATCATACCTTTCGCCCTGTTGACGGTCGTCGGCGGCGTGAACAATACCGAGAGTGCGCGCGTCGCGGGCGATGAGTACGACGTGCGCAGCATCTTGCTGGCGGAGGCCGGCGCAACGTTGTTGGCGGGCTTGGCCGGAGGCGTCGCGCAGACCACGCCTTACATCGGTCATCCCGCCTTCAAGGAAATGGGCGCGCGCTCCGGATACACGTTGCTGACCGGCGTCTTCGTCGGCGTAGGCGGCATGCTCGGCTTTTTGGCGAATCTGATCGAGCTGGTGCCGCTCGCGGTATTGGCGCCGGTCTTGGTGTTCCTCGCGCTCAATATTACCGCGCAGGCGTTCACGGCGGCGCCGGCCCGCCATGCGATTGCCGTGGCCGTGAGTTTCTTCCCGTCGCTGGCGCGCCTCGTCACCATTGAACTGAGCGACCCCAAATACTTGCCGGCGCAGAAATTCGCGGCATTGATGAGTGCGCCTGGACCCGGCCTGTCCACTTTGAGCGTCATCGTCGCCCTCGGCAACGGCTTCATCATCACCGCGACGATCTGGGCGGCATTCATGGTCGAAATGATCGAACGCCGACTGCGGGCCGCCGCCGCTTATCTTGCGGCGGGCGGCGTCCTGTGCTTTTTCGGCATCGTGCACTCGGTGCGCCTGGACGGCGGCGCGTATGTCCTCACGCAATTGAACGGCGCCGCGCGCAATGCCGCGCTCCAATTCTGCGCGGCGTACTTCGTGCTGGCGGCCGTGTTGGTGCTGCTGTCGTTGCAGCCCCTTCGCCCGGCAGCGCTCAACGGCCGGCTTTAGCGGATGCTTTGGCGCTCGGTTCGAGCGCCGCCATGTCAGCCGTTTCCTACAGGCAGTTTGGAGGTTCTCACGTAGAATTTCGCGGATCGCCATCCGAGCACCGCCATGGATCCTCACGACGCATCGATAAGCTCGCTTGGCGCAATTCGCAGCAGGTTGCCGCTGCCGCCGAAGACCCTGATCGGTTTCTTGCTGGCCGTGGTCGCCGTCGCGATCATCGCGGTGCTGTGCTATCAGTCTTTGCTGACGACAACTCAGAGCGCTGCACACCTGACGCAAACCATGGAGGTGCTCGGGCGTGTGCGAGGCTTGCTGTCGACGGTGGTAGACGCAGAGACCGGGCAGCGCGGCTTCTTGCTCACCGGCGAGGAGAGCTATTTGACGCCGTACACCGACGCCAAGGACGTGCTGCCGGATCAAATAAAATCGCTGCGCGCGCTGTTCGTCAATCGGCCCGAGCAAAGGCGGCTGCTCGATGACCTCGAGTCTCTCGTGAATCTCAAAATGGCGGAACTGGAAAGCACCATCGCCGCGCGCCGCGCGGGCCGGCCGGAGGCGGCGCTGGCCATGATCCGCACGGACCGCGGCAAGATCTACATGGACCGCATCCGCGCCGCGGTCAGCCAGATGGAGACGGTGGAGCGGCAGTTGATAGCGCGCCGCGCCGAAGAATCACGAAGCGCGGCGACGGTGTCGCTGGCCGTGACGCTGGGCGGAGCCGGGCTGTTGCTGTTCTTGATTGCCGGCGCCGCCCTGGTCGCGTCGCAGGATTTCCGAATCCGGCAGGCTCAAGCTTGGATCAAGTCCGGCCAGATGGGCTTGAGCGAGCAGATGCAGGGCGATCAGTCGCTCGAAAAACTGGGCGGCAATCTGCTGAGCTTTCTCGCAAGATTCGTGGAGGCGCAAGTCGGCGCAGCGTATATCGCGGATGCCGGACAGTATCGACGTTTCGCCGCCTATGCCATGGCCGCGGACGCCTCCGTGCAAACGGTGCGTCCCGGAGACGGCTTGGTGGGCCAGGCCGCCAGGGACAAACGCGCGCTTCGAGTACGCGATGTCCCCGCGGGCTATTTGCCGATTTCTTCCGCCATCGGCACGGGCACGCCCAACGAGCTGGTGGTGCTGCCGGCGAGCGTCGACGGCGTCGTGCAGGCCGTGGTGGAGCTGGGCTTTTTCGGCGCCACCAGCGCGGACCAACGCGAACTCTTGTCGCGCGTGTCCGAATCGATCGCCGTCGCCGTGCGCGCCGCCAAAGATCGTGAACGCCTCGAAGAATTGCTGCAGGAAACCCAGCGCCAGGCGGAAGAACTGCAGGCTGGCGCGGAAGAGTTGCGCGTCAGCAACGAGGAACTGGAGGAACAGGGGCGCGCGCTGCGGGAATCGCAGGCCCATCTGGAGGTGCAGCAATCGGAACTCGAGCAGATCAACTCGCGGCTGGAGGAGCAGACGCAGCTGCTCGAGCATCAGAAGGACGAGCTGGCCCGGGCGCAGAGCGTATTGATCGCGCGCTCGGACGAACTGCAGCGGGCAAACGAATACAAGAGCGAATTCCTGGCGAATATGAGCCACGAATTGCGCACGCCGCTCAACTCGACGCTGATACTGGCGAAGCTCCTGGCCGACAACAAGGACGGCAATCTGACTCCGGTCCAGGTGAAATTCGCCAATACCATTACATCCGCGGGCAACGACCTGCTCGCGCTGATCAATGATGTGCTGGATCTATCGAGAATAGAGGCGGGCAAAGTCGAACTGGCGCCCGAGCAAATCTCGGTTGCCGCCACCGTGGAGTCGCTGGCAAGGACATTTCAAGCGACCGCCGACCAGAAGCATGTGCAGTTCACCTGGACCATCGAGCCGGGCGTGCCCGAGCAGATCGAGACGGATCCGCAAAGGCTGGGACAGATTCTCAAGAACCTGCTGTCGAATGCCTTCAAATTCACCGAGACAGGCGAGGTCGCATTGCGGGTATTCGCGGCGCACAACGGCGCGGTGGCCTTCGCGGTGCGCGACACCGGCGTCGGCATTGCGTCCCACCAGCAGGAAGTGATTTTCGAGGCATTCCGTCAGGCCGACGGCAGCATTCATCGCAAGTTCGGCGGCACGGGCCTGGGCCTGTCGATCTCGCGCGATTTGGCGGCCCTGCTCGGCGGCGCGATAAGCGTGCAAAGTGCCTTGGGCGAGGGCAGCGTGTTCACCTTGACGCTGCCGGCGGCGTTTCGCCCCGTCAAGGCCTCGCCGCAGGCGGGGCAGCCCGCCGTGCCGGCATTCGTCCCGAAGAATTCCGCGCCGCCGCCAGCCCCGCCGCCGCCACCGCCGCCGCCGGAGGATGACCGCAATGTGATCACGCCGGGCGGCAGGGTCATTCTATTGGTGGAAGACGACCCGGCTTTCGCGATGATTCTGCGGGACTTGGTGCGCGAGATGGGTTTCCAGTGCGTCGCGGCCGCATCGGCCAGCGAGGGGCTCATTGCCGCCGGCCAGTATCTGCCGAGCGCGATCATCCTGGACGTGAAGCTGCCCGATCATTCCGGACTCGGTGTGCTCGATATCTTGAAGCACGATTCCCGCACCCGCCACATACCGGTTCACATGATCTCGGTCTCCGACTACAAACGCGAGGCACTCGAACTGGGCGCCGTCGGCTACGCATTGAAGCCGGCGAAGCGCGAAGAATTGGTCGAGGCGCTGCGGCGCCTGGAAGCCAAGTTTTCGCAAAGCGTGCGGCGGGTGCTGATCGTCGAGGACGATGCGCGGCAGCGGGAAAGCGTGCGGCAACTATTGAGCGGCGGCGATGTCCAAATCAGCGCCGTGGCGAGCGCAGGCGAAGCGCTGGCCCATCTCAAGGACACCACTTTCGATTGCCTGGTGGTCGATCTGAATCTGCCGGATTTGAGCGGTTATGAACTGCTCGAACAGATGTCGCGGCAGGAAAACGTGGCATTTCCGCCGGTGATCGTCTACACCGGGCGTGCCCTCGACCGGGAGGAGGAACAAAGACTGCGCCGTTATTCCAAGTCGATCATCGTCAAGGACGCGCGCTCGCCCGAGCGGCTGCTGGACGAGGTCACCCTGTTCCTGCACCAGGTGGAGGCGAAATTGCCGCCCGAGCATCAGCGGATGCTCAAAACGGCGCGCGACCGCGAAAGCACGCTCGACGGCCGCCGCGTGCTTATCGTCGAGGACGATGTGCGCAACGTCTTTGCCCTGTCGAGCGTTCTCGAGCCCAAAGGCGTCGCCGTGGCCATCGCGCGCAACGGCCGCGAAGCGCTCGATGTGCTGGCGCGCTGCTCGCAGGACGCGAAGACGCGCATAGACCTGGTGCTGATGGACATCATGATGCCGGAGATGGATGGATTGACGGCGATGCGCGAGATCCGCAAGCGCGGCGAATGGAAAAATCTGCCCATCATCGCGCTGACGGCGAAGGCGATGGCGGACGATCATGACAAGAGCCTGGCGGCCGGCGCAAACGACTATATTGCCAAGCCCCTGGATATCGAGAAGCTGCTGTCGTTGGTGCGGGTATGGATGCCGAAGTAAGCGGCGCGCGGACCGGGGGACGCGAATTCGACATCGAGTTAAAGCTGCTGATCGAGGCGATCTATCAGATGTACCATTACGATTTCCGCGGATACGCCGCGGCTTCGCTGCGGCGGCGTATAAAGGCGGCGATGAGCCGGTTCGATTGCCGTACGCTGTCGCAACTGCAGGACAAGGTTCTGCACGACCCGGCGGTTTTCCCGGTGTTGTTGGATTTTCTCACCGTGCAAGTGAGCGAGATGTTCCGCGACCCCGCGTACTTCCGGGCGCTGCGCGAACAAGTCGTGCCGTTGCTGCGCACCTATCCCTCCCTCAAAGTGTGGGTCGCCGGCTGCAGCGCCGGCGAAGAAGCTTACTCGCTGGCAATTCTGCTGCGGGAGGAGGGCCTCCTGTCCAAAAGCATCATCTATGCCACCGACATCAATTCGGGGACGCTGCAGAAGGCGGCCGCGGGGATCTATGAAGCGGAGCGGGTCGCCGGCTTCACCGCCAATCACCATAAATCGGGTGCGCGGTCGTCGCTCTCCGATTTCTACACGGCCGCCTACGGCCAGGCGGTTTTCGACAAATCCCTCAAGGATCACATCGTTTTTTCCGACCATAGCCTCGCGACCGACAGCGTCTTCGCAGAGGTACAGCTGGTGTCGTGCCGCAACGTGCTGATTTATTTCAATCGCGTGCTCCAGGACCGCGCGATCGGGCTGTTCCGCGAGGCGCTGTGCCGCCAGGGATTCCTGGGCTTGGGCGCCAAGGAATCGATACGCTTTTCCTCACACGCCGGCGCCTTCCTGGATTTCGCGCCGCAAGAGCGAATTTTTCAGAGACGCGCCGAACTATGAACCTCGCTGGACGGGTGGACGCGGTGGTGATCGGCGCTTCCGCGGGAGGCATCGAGGCGCTCGCCATGCTGCTGCCGGCGCTTCCCGCCGGACTGCGGCCGCCGGTGATCATCGTACTGCATCTGCCGCGCGACCGGCCCAGCGTGCTCGCCGAAATATTTGCGCGCAAGTGCGCGCTGCCGGTCCGCGAAGCGCAGGACAAGGAACGGCTCGCGCCCGGAACCGTGTATTTCGCGCCGAATAATTATCATCTGTTGGTGGACAACGGTCCGCAGCTCGCGCTCTCGGCCGACGATCCGGTGCATCATTCCAGGCCCTCGATCGATGTGTTGTTCGAGTCGGCGGCGGAGATATTCAACGGGCGCCTCCTCGGAATCATCTTGAGCGGCGCCAACGAGGATGGAGCTGCCGGGCTCGCGGCGATTCATGACGCGGGAGGCGTCACGGTGGTGCAGTCGCCGCAGACCGCGCGCGCGCCGAAGATGGCGTTGTCAGCGCTGCAATTGCGGCCAGCCGATGCTGTGATGCCGCCCGCGGAGATCGCGGACCTGTTGCGCACTTTGGACGCCGTCGCGGTTGCGCCGCGGGCGAAATGACCATGGATATCGCGGCGCTCGCTCCCATCAAGTGCTTGCTGGTCGATGATCTCGAGGAGAATTTGCTCGCGCTGTCGGCGCTGCTCGCGCGCAGCGACCTGGAAATTCTAACCGCGCGCTCGGGCTCTGAAGCATTGGAGCTGCTGCTGGTTCACGAAGTGGCGCTCGCGTTCCTCGATGTACAGATGCCGGACATGGACGGCTTCGAACTCGCGGAGCTTTTGCGCGGCAGCGAGCGCACCCGGCACATACCGTTGATTTTCGTCACCGCGGGGGCGCGCGAGCTGCACCGCCAGTTCAAGGGATATGAAGCCGGCGCCGTGGATTTCATCTACAAACCCATAGAGCCGCACATTCTCAAAAATAAGGCCGAGGTGTTCTTCGAGCTGTATCGGCAGCGCCAGGCCCTGTCCGCCGAACTCAGCGACCGAACCGAAACGTTGCGTCTCAATGAAATGTTCAGCGCCCTGCTCGCGCATGATTTGCGCAGTCCGCTGAGCGCGATGTTGGCGTCGGCGCGCCTGCTGCAGCGCCGAACGCAGGATCAGGCCGCGCTCGAAGCGGCTGCGCGCATCATCAGCAGCGGCAATCGCATGGCGCGGATGATCGAAGACATGCTCGATCTGGCGCGGGCCCGTTTGGGCGGCGGCATTGTGATCAAGCGCGTGGCGGCGGATTTCAAGACGCTGGTGGAACGCTCGTTGCGCGAGCATCAGGCGGCGGCGCCCGAGCGGCGGATCGATGTCAGCTACGTCGGGGACTTCAGCGGCTGCTGGGATCCAGAACGCATTGCACAGGTGGCGTCCAACCTGATCGGCAATGCTCTCAAGCACGGGGCCCCGGAACGGGTGATTCAAGTGCGCGTGGACGGCGGCGAGCGCCATCACGTCACCCTGGCCGTGAAAAACGGCGGCACGATACCGTCTGACATCCTGCCGCATCTTTTCGACCCTTTCCGCGGAGGGGAGCGCAATTCCGGCCGCGGCGAGGGCTTGGGGCTCGGGTTATACATCGTCTCGCAGATAGTCCAGGCGCATGACGGTCGCGTGGAAGTGCAAACCGGCGGCGGAGAAACTTCCTTTCACGTGCGGCTGCCGCGGGCGCACCGGTCAGACGGGTTCAACCTGGAACAAGATCGCTGATGAGCGCTTCGATTTCCGCGGCTTCGAACGGTTTGATGATGGCGCGAACGTTGGCGCCCCAGTTTTCGAGCCCGAAGTCGAGCGAATAGCCCGACGCGATGATGATCGGCTGATGCGGCTTGGCGCGCAGCAGCGTGCGCGCGAGCTCGATGCCCGACATGACGGGCAAACTGACGTCGGTGATGACGACATCGAAGGAGTTGCCGCGAAATTCCTCGAGCGCCGCCTCGGCGTCGGCGCAGGCGTGGATCTGGCGCTGTTCCTGGGCCAGCAGTTCGGCGGTGACTTCCCGCACCAGCGCATTGTCCTCAACGTAGAGAATTTTCAAAGGTGTTGGCATTGAGGTTTGAGCATGGCCGGCGGTGAGCAAGCCTGGCGCGCCGGCACATTAGTGCGTTTTTTGCACCAGCTTGGATTTCAAGTTGCTTACCACCGCCGCAGTTGAGCACGAAGCGGCGGCGGCCGCACTCGGCGGGCCCAGCGGACGGCCGTAGGAAACGTCTGAGCGATTTGCCATCGGTCAATTCCTACAGGGGATTGGGGCGCCACGGAAAGAGTCGGACGGAACTTGGAGGAGTTGCCGAGCAGCGCTGGCCCGCCGTACCTGCCCGCGCACGTGAGCCTCGCGGATCAATTCATGCGCAGCGGCGTCTAATTTTTAGGGATTGGAAATTTAACCGCGATCAATTCGTCGAACAGGCTGCGGCCGGGATTTTTCTTGCAGTCAGCCATGAGCGAGGTTTCGAACTCCTTGAGACCGCTGGCATCGAACAACGGGCTGCCGCTCTTGGCGACCGCGAAGCCATACAGCCACATCATGATGGTGTCCGCGCTCTCGCGGTCCGTTTGCTCGAGATCCACGTGACGGGATTCGAACGTCTGGCATTCCAAACTCCCCAGATCCATCGGATTCTTGTTGTCGGGCTTTACCTTCGCGAGCGCGTCCAGCAAGCTCATCGCGGGATTATTTTTGCATTCCGCGTCGAGGGCGAATCCGAAGCCTGCCAGGGCATCGCCGTACATGACGTGCGCGCCCGACCTGCCCACCGCGTAGCCGAACAGCCACATCATGGTATTGATGGCATCGGCGCCCGGAGCGGCCACCGGCGGCGCGATGACTTCGTTTTGATATCGCAAGCAGGTCAAGGTTGCGAGATTGACCGGCGCGGCGTGACCGGCGGCGGCAAAGCAGCAGAGGCAGAGAAAAAGCGCGCCGCGGAATTTCATGGTTCGGACCTTGATGGCAGGAGTCGGCTGACCTGGGTTGCGAAACGTGCGGATTTTACCCAAGAACGCGCGACCTCGATATCGGGCGCGAAGTATCGATCGGCCGAATAAAACAGTACGTCGCGGCGAATGCCGGCGTGAACCTCCTCGAGGCGCCGCGAGGATTTGGCGGGGCGATGGAAATCGATGCCTTGGGCTGCCGCCAATAGTTCGATGCCGACGACGGCTGCGGCATTCTCGACCATCATCGCCAGGCGCCGGGCCGCGTGCGTCGCCATGCTCACATGGTCCTCCTGATTGGCGGAAGTCGGAATCGAATCGACGCTGGCCGGCGCCGCCAGCATTTTGTTTTCAGAAACCAGCGCGGCCGCCGTGACCTGCGCGATCATGAACCCGGAATTCAAGCCGCTGTTATTGACCAGGAAGGGCGGCAGGCCGCTCATTTTCGGGTCCACCAGCACGGCAATGCGCCTCTCCGACAGGCTGCCGATTTCCGCGATCGCCAGTGCCAACGTATCGGCGGCAAAGGCCACCGGCTCGGCGTGAAAATTTCCGCCCGACAACACCTCGGACGCCTCGGTGAACAGCAGCGGGTTATCCGTGACCGCATTGGCCTCGATCTTGAGCGTCGCGCTGCAATTGCGCAGCAGGTCGAGGCACGCGCCCATCACCTGCGGCTGACAGCGGAAGGAATAGGGATCCTGGACGCGCGTGCAAGCCAGATGCGAGGCGCGGATGGCGCTGCCCGCGATCAATTCGCGATACTCGCGCGCCACGGCAATCTGGCCGGGTTGACCGCGAACTTGCTGAATGCGCGCATCGAAGGGCGAGTCGCTGCCCTTCAGCGCATCGACCGACATTGCCCCGGCGACCACCGCGGCGGCAAACAGGTCTTCGGCTCCGAACAAGCCCGCCAGACACAGGGCCGTCGAGACTTGCGTGCCGTTGATCAAGGCGAGACCCTCCTTGGCATGCAGCTTGAGCGGCTGCAATCCGGCCCGGCGCAAGCCGTCGGCGGCGGGCACCCTCGCCCCATTGACGCGCACGTGGCCGATGCCGAGCAGCGTTGCGCTCAAGTGCGCCAATGGCGCCAGATCTCCCGACGCACCGACCGATCCTTGCGACGGTATGATGGGATAGACCTCATGCTCGAGCAGCGCCAGCAAGGCATCCACCAGCCCCAGCGTGACGCCGGAGTGGCCGCGGGCCAGGGCGTTGATCTTGAGCGCGAGTATCAGCCGCACGACGGCGTCGGGGAGTGCATCGCCGACGCCGGCGGCGTGCGAAAGCAGCAAATTCCGCTGCAGCAGTTCGAGCTGCTCGTGCGGAATGCGCGTCTGCGCGAGCAGCCCGAATCCGGTATTGATGCCGTAGGCCGCATCGCCGCTCGCGACGATCTTGTCCACCAGAGCGTTGGCCGCTGCGACGCGCGCGCGATCCTGCGGCGGCAAATGCAGAGCGCTCGGCTGCTCATAGATCCGCCGCAATGCCGACAGGGAGAGCGCGCCAGCCTGCAAGGTCACGGCGTTGCCCACTTAGGAGCGCCCGATCATCGGCAGCCTCAGGCCATATTCCCGGGCGCAGGCAATGGCGCTTGGGTAGCCGGCATCGGCGTGACGCATGACGCCGCTGGCAGGATCGTTCCACAGCACGCGTCGGATGCGCCGGGCCGCCGCGTCGCTGCCGTCGCAGACGATGACCAGGCCGGCGTGCTGCGAGTAACCCATGCCGACGCCGCCGCCGTGATGAATCGACACCCAGGTTGCGCCCGATGCGGTATTGAGCAGCGCGTTGAGCAGCGGCCAGTCCGAAACCGCATCCGAGCCGTCCTGCATCGCTTCGGTCTCGCGATTGGGACTCGCAACCGATCCTGAATCGAGGTGATCGCGGCCGATCACTATAGGCGCGTCGAGTTCGCCGCTTTTGACCATTTCGTTGAACGCCAGTCCCAACCGATCGCGCTGGCCCAAGCCCACCCAGCAAATGCGCGCCGGCAAGCCCTGAAAATGGATTCGCGAGCGCGCCATGTCGAGCCATTGGTGCAGATGCGGATCGTCCGGGATCAACTCCTTGACCTTGGCATCGGTTTTGTAAATGTCTTCAGGATCGCCCGAAAGCGCCACCCAGCGAAATGGGCCGACGCCGCGGCAGAACAGCGGCCGGATGTATTCGGGAACGAAACCCGGAATGTCGAAGGCCTCCGCGACGCCGGCATCGAAAGCCACTTGCCGAATGTTGTTGCCGTAGTCGAAAACCGGCAGCCCCATGCGCTTGAAACGCAGCAGATACTCGACGTGCTTGGCCATCGAACGCGCAGCCGCGGCGGCGGTGGCGGCCGGATCGCTGCACCCGCCGTTCGTCCCATTGCTCGACCGACCAACCTTGCGGCAAATAGCCATTGACCGGATCATGCGCAGAGGTTTGATCGGTGAGCGCGTCCGGCTTGATTCCCTGCTCGAGCAGCGCAGCGAGCACGTCGACGATGTTGCCGAGCAACGCCACCGACAACGGCTTGCCGTGTTTCCTGGCGGTCTCGAGCATGGTCAGCGCCTCATTCAGGCTGTGCGCCTGCGCGTCGATGTAGCCGGTCTCGAGGCGTTTGGCGATGCGGCTGGGACGGCACTCGACCGCCAACAAGCTGGCGCCGGCCATGGTCGCAGCCAGCGGCTGCGCGCCGCCCATGCCGCCCAGTCCCGCGGTGAGAATCCATTTGCCGGCGAGATTTCCGCCGAAATGCCGGCGGCCCATTTCAGCGAAGGTTTCATAGGTGCCCTGCACGATGCCCTGGCTGCCGATATAGATCCAGGAGCCGGCCGTCATTTGACCGAACATCGCCAGTCCCTTGCGATCGAGCTCATGGAAATGCTCCCAGGTGGCCCAATGCGGCACGAGATTGGAGTTGGCGATGAGCACGCGCGGCGCATCGGCATGGGTGGGGAACACGCCGACCGGTTTGCCGGACTGCACCAGCAATGTTTCCTCTTCGGTCAGAGACTTCAAGGTCTCGACGATGCGGTCGTAGCAATTCCAATCGCGTGCGGCGCGGCCGATGCCGCCGTACACCACCAGCTCGGCCGGATTCTCCGCGACCTCGGCGTCCAAGTTGTTCATCAGCATGCGCAGCGGCGCCTCGGTCATCCAGCTGCGTGCGCTCAAGGCGTTGCCGCGCGCCGCGCGGATGATTCGGGGTTTCGGAGGGGCGAGCATGCTGATTCCTCTAAGGGCGAAAGCGCCCGGACAATTCGTAGCGGGATCCGGGATAGTACAGGCGTGCCACCGAGGCGATTTGCCCGGCGGTCCAGGTTCTCCTGATCACGACCAGGCAGGGTTCGTCGCGCTTCATCGCCAATAGCTTGCGCGTTCGCTCATCCGGCATTTCGCGCGCGCAACAGATGCTCCGCTTCCTGCAGCGGCGCGACCTTGACCAGGTAGTCGTGCGGCGTGGTGCGGCTGAAATCCATGTTCAAGTAATCGGGCGCGAGCTTCGGCAAAACATAGCGGTCCTCGAGTTGAATGGGGCGGTCATTCTCGAAGTGCACGATCAGCGAGCAATACAATTCGCTGCGCGGCGCAATGCCAAAATCCTCCGCAAGTTCGGCGGCGGCGCGAATCCGCTGCAGCGAGACGATTTCGGCGCGGTGCACGTGGCCGCGCTCGCGAATCTCATCGGCGATGCCGCGGATCTCCAGCGGATGCGCGTGAGCGTGGCGGTCGGCGACGAAGCTTCCGACCCCTGCAATGCGCACCAAGACGCCCTCGTCGCGCAGTTCGCGCAGCGCGCGATTGGCGGTCATCCGCGATACGCCGAAGGATCGGACCAGGTCGTTCTCGGAAGGCACCCGGGCGGAAGTCCCCCACTTGCCGGATCCGATGTTGTCCAGAATATGGCGCTTGACCTGCAAGTACAGCGGCTGCAATGACATGGCTGGCCTTGTTCATCCCTCAAGTTTAAGCTGTATAGACAGGTACAGTCAACCGCTTCTCACATTATCCATAATCGCGGCCGAAATCGCGCCCGCAGCCGCTCGTCCGCCGCGTGGCGGCCGTTCTTTACCACCCAGCGGCCGCCGACCATGACGTCGCGGATCGCCTTGTCGGCGCCGGCGAACAGCAGGTGATCCAGTGCCGCGTCCGCGGCTGCTCCCGCCATCGCAGGATGCTCCGCGTCGAGCACCAGCCAATCCGCGCGGCATCCGACGGCGATGCGGCCCGACCGGCTGGCCGAGCGCGCGCGCGCCGTTCTCCGCCGCGTCGCGCCACAGACGGGTGCCGACGTGCGATTCGCCTTTGGTGCCAGCACGCCGCGGCGCTTCTTGCGCAGGCGCTGCTTGATATTCAAGCCAGCGCAGCTCCTCCGCCGGGCTTACCGTCGACTGGCTGTCGGAGCCCACGCACAGCCGCCCGTCCATGCCGAGAAAGCGCGCGCGTCGAAAAAGCCGTCGCCCAGATTCGCCTCCGTGCTGATCGACACGCAGACTACCGCGTTGCACGCGGCGATGCCTCTCAGTTCCTCGGCGGTGGCATGCGTCGCATGGACCAGGCACCAATGCTGCGTCAGCAGCGCTTGATCCAGCAGCAGTTCGATGGGCCGGCGGCCCGTCGCGGCCTCGCAGGCGCGCACTTCCCGCATCTGCTCGGCGACATGGATGTGCAACCGGCATGGCCGCGTCGATGCTGCGCAGTGCCAGCGCGGCGCTTCGCAAGTGCGCGAGCGGCACCGCGCGCAGGCTGTGGAATGCCGCCCCGGTGCGCAGCAGGAAGTTGCCCGCGCGGCGCTCAGCGCCGATGCGCTGTTCGATGGCGCGCAGGAACTCCTCGGTGTCCAGGAAAAATCGCGCCTGCTCCGGCTTCAGCGGCCGGCCGCCGAAATCGCTGCTTTGATAGAGCGTCGGCAAAAACGTCAGACCGATGCCGGCATCGCTGGCCGCCTGACTCACCGCCTCCCACAGCGGATTGGCGCCCGCATAGCGCGCGCCGCCGGGGGCCCGATGCAAATAGTGAAATTCCGCCACCGAGGTGTAGCCTGACTTGAGCATTTCGACGAACAATTGAGTTGCCACGATCTGCAAGTCGTCCGGCGCGATGCGATTCGCGAGCGCATACATCGCTTGGCGCCAGGTCCAGAAACTATCCCGGGCGCTCAAGCGGAATTCAGTGTTGCCCGCCATCGCGCGCTGGAACGCATGGCTGTGCGCATTGGGCATCCCGGGCACGACGATGCCGTCGAGCCGCTCGATCGGGCCGGCGCGCGCGGACTGCGGCGCCGCGGCTGCGGCGGTTTCGAGCGCGGTAATCATGCCGCCCGATACCGTGACCTGCACGCCGTGCGCCCAGCCTTGCGGCAAATACGCCGACTGCAAGCGGTAAATGGTCATCTTGCTATCATACGGGGTGCCTAAATTTTCGGACAATTGGGATGCGGTGTTCGTCGGCGCCGACATTGCGACCATGACGGGCAGCGGCGCCTACGGCGGCATGCGGGACGCAGCGCTTGCGGTAGCCGGCGAACGCATAGCGTGGCTGGGCGCGTCCGACGAAGGCCGGCGGCGCGCTGCGGCGCAGGGCGCTTCGATACACGATGTGCGCGGCCAATGGATTACGCCGGGCTTGATCGACTGTCACACGCATTTGGTCTATGGCGGAAACCGGGTCGCCGAGTTCGAGCAGCGCCTCTGCGGCGCATCCTATGAGGAGATTGCGCGCGCGGGCGGGGGCATCCAAGCGACGGTGAGCGAAACGCGCGCGGCCACGCAGGAGTCCCTGTACGCATCGGCCGGCGCGCGTCTCGAGCGTTTGATGGCGGAAGGCATCACCACCATCGAGATCAAATCAGGTTACGGGCTGGAACTCGGCGCCGAGCGGCGCATCCTCGCGGCAGCGCGGCAGCTCGGCGAGAAGCTGCCGGTATCGGTCAAGAAAACATTTCTCGGCCTGCACTCGCTGCCCCGCGAATTCGCCGCGCAGCGGCAGCGCTTCGTCGATGAGGTGAGCGGACCGTGGCTCGCGGCGCTCGCCGCCGAGGGGTTGGTGGACGCGGTCGACAGCTTCTGCGAGAACATCGCGTTTTCCGTCGCCGAGACCGAGCAATTCTTGCGCGCCGCGAAGCGGCTGGGACTGCGCGCTCATGTACACGCCGGTCAATTGAGCGACATGGGCGCCGCGCAAGCCGCAGCGAAATGGGGCGCGTTGTCCGCCGATCACCTCGAGTATTTGAGCGCCGAGGGCGCACATGCCCTGGCCGCCGCGGGCACGGTGGCCGTCATGTTGCCGACGGCCTATTTCACCTTGCGCCAGACGACTCCGCCGCCGGTGGCAATGCTGCGCGGCGCGGGAGTGCCGCTGGCGGTGGCCACCGACAGCAACCCGGGCACCTCGCCCTGCACCTCCATCCTGCTCAGCATGAGCATGGCCTGCACGTTGTTCGGCCTGACCCCCGAGGAGGCGCTGGCCGGCGTCACGCGCGAGGCCGCGCGGGCGCTCGGCGTGTTGGACGAGGTGGGAACCATCGCGCCGGGCAAGCGCGCGGATCTGGCGTTCTGGCGCATCGGGCGGCCCGCCGAACTTTGCTACGGCCTGGGCGTCAACCCGCTCGCGGCCGTCATGTACCGAGGGAGAATTCGCGGCCGCGCCGCCCTTTAAGGGGAGGGAAATTCCGCGGTGCGCGGCATAAGATGCCTCCATGGCAAGCCGACCCCGCCGCGGAAGACCGCCGCACGATGATGTGCTGACACCCGCCGAATGGCGCACCGTGCATGCGGTCAAGCACGGACTGACCAGCCGGCAAATCGCGCAGCGCCGCGGCATCAGCAGCGACGCGGTGAAGTATCACGTCGCCAACGCGCTGGCGAAACTGGGGGTCGCCAATCGCAAAGAACTGCGCCAATGGCACCGCGCGCCCAAAGACAGTGCCCTGAAGGACAAAGCTATGAATTCGCAAACGGCCTTGGGAAGCATCGCGCAGATTGCAAGATCGGTGCGGGACATCAAGGAGGCGGAAGCCTGGTACAAGAACGTCCTGGGACTGCCGCACCTTTACACCTTCGGCAATCTTGCATTCTTCGACTGCAGCGGAACGCGCCTGATGTTGAGCCAAGAGCCGGCGGTGGCCGCCGAGTCGATCCTTTACCTGCGCGTCGGCGATATCGGCGCGGCGCATGAACTGCTGAAATCCCGCGGCGTCGAATTCATCAACGCGCCCCACATGGTGCACCGGCATGCCGACGGAACCGAAGAATGGTTATCGATGCTCAAGGATCCGGAAGGGCGGCCTCTCGGCATCATGGCGCAGGCCAAGCCCCGGGACCCGGCACGATAAAACCCTGTAGTCTTGGCTGCATGCGAATTGCAGCCGCGCTCATGCCGATGTTGCTGGCGGGATTTTGCGCGGCGGCTGCCGGCGCCGAGCAAAGCCCTCCCGCGATCGATGAAATCGTCGTCACCGCCGAGCGCGCAGGTCCCGGCATGTGGCACGTGCATCGCGGCGACGCGAATGTCTGGCTCCTGGGAAGCATATCGCCGCTGCCGCGCGATATTACCTGGCGTTCCAAGCAGGTCGAGTCCGTGCTCGAGAGCACCAGTCAGGTGCTGGTGCAAAAGCCGATCGAAATCAGCGTGCCGCGGATACTGTGGATGCTGATCGCCGATCGAAAATATTTGTTGGTGAGCGGCGGAAAAAGACTCAAGGATGTGCTGCCGCCGGAACTGCACGCGCGTTTTGCCGCGCAGCGCAGCAAGCTGACGGACGATGCGGACAAGTGGGAACGGTATCGTCCGATCATTGCGGCGGCATTTTTGCAGCAGGCCGCTTTTCATCAGGTCAACTTGTCGATGCGGCTCGATCTGGGCGCGGCGCTGCGCGTCTTGGCGAAAAAGCACGGCGTGCGAATCGAGGAGATCAAGGTCGCGGGCGTGAGCGACATGCTGGAGGCGCTCAAGACAATGTCGCCGGCGACCGAACGCACCTGCGTGGAGGCATCGCTCAGCACCGTCGAGAGCGGCTTGCCGCGCCTGGTGGAGCGCGCGCAGGCGTGGACCAGCGGCAACGTCGAGCGGATCGAGAGCATGCCCGAGCTCAAAGATGTGGACGCCTGCCGCAACGCGTTGGACGCCGGCCGAGGCGCCGTCGATGTCATCGGGCGCATTCGCCAGACCTGGCTTGAGAATATCGAAATGCACCTGCGCTCCGCCGGTACGACGATCGCGGTGGTCAACCTGGACATGATGCTGGAGCGCGGCGGCCTGCTCGATCTGCTGCGCGCCAAAGGATATGAAATCGACGCGCCATGACGGCGGCAGCCGCACGATGGCGGCCGCGACGCGGCGGCCGCGCAATTACCGGCGCTCAATGGCCGCGGCGCAATGGCCGCGGCGCAATGGCCGCAGCGCTCAGATCCGTCCGCTATTTTTTTGCGCCGTTGTCGTGCAAGCCCTTGAGCTCTTGCATTGACTCCTTCTGAATGGCCAGCATCTTTTCCTGAAGAGGCTTGATGATACCTTGCATTTCGCGCATGACATTTTGCATCACCAGCGGCAATTTCTTTACATACGCCTGGCCCGCGGTGCTCTTGTAGAATTTGTTCACGCCGTCGATCTCGTCCTGCGTAAACGAGTCTCGATAGGTGCGCAAATATATGGGCAGCAGGGTGTCCCAACTCAGCAAGTCGGAGGCAGCAGCGGACATTTTGGCCGTCATGCGATCTATGATGGCCTGCCGTTCCGGCGTGAGGGTCTGACCTTTTGTCGCATTCTGCACAGTAGTATTCATCAGCGCGTTCACTTGCCCCTTCATGCCGGCGATGATCTGCTGCGCGTTGGTCAGTTCGAGCATCTCGCGAATCGACGCGTCGCTCGCCGGCGCGTTGTTGGCGGCAGCGGCGCCCGCAGACACCAGAATCCATGCCAACGCCGTGGCAAGCCGTGCGGCCATAGTTTTCCCCTTGAGAGTTCGTTGTTTCGCGTCCGATGCCAGTGTAATCGATACTGCATCGCAGCAATTGCCTTGACACCCGCCCGCCCGGTTCCTACAATCGCCGGCCTTTGTCTCTCGGGCACCCCAGTGCCGGGCGCAAGCCCGTAAATTTTTGTTTTTGCATCACGGACCTCTTTACCAATCGGGCGGTCCTCTAAAGGTATTTATGGCGACGACGACCCAACTGATCCGCACCGGCCGAAATGAGCCGGCTTGGAAGTCCAAGGTTCCGGCCCTGGCGGCTTCGCCGCAGAAGCGCGGGGTCTGCACGCGCGTGTATACGACCACGCCGAAGAAGCCCAATTCCGCGCTGCGTAAGGTTTGCCGCGTGCGGCTCACCAACGGGTACGAGGTCTCCAGCTACATCGGCGGCGAAGGGCACAATCTGCAGGAGCACTCGGTGGTGCTGATTCGCGGCGGCCGCGTCAAGGATCTCCCGGGCGTGCGCTATCACACGGTCCGCGGTGCGCTCGATTGCGCCGGCGTCAGCGACCGTCGTCAAGGGCGTTCCAAGTACGGCGCCAAACGTCCCAAGAAATAAGCCCAACGGCTAGAGAAGGTTTCCCATGTCCCGCAGAGCAGCAGCCCCCCATCGCACCATTCTTCCCGACCCCAAGTTCGGGAACGACATGTTGGCCAAATTCATCAACATGGTGATGGAGCGCGGCAAGAAGTCGGCCGCCGAGAAGATCGTTTACGGTGCCATCGATCGGATCAGCGAAAAGAAGGCCGGTGCGGCCGGCGCGGAAGCGATTGCTGTGCTGCAGCAAGCCTTGGACAACGTCAAGCCCGTGGTCGAGGTCAAGTCTCGGCGGGTTGGCGGCGCCACCTATCAAGTGCCGGTCGAGGTGCGCGCGAACCGCCGCCAAACTCTGGCGATGCGCTGGGTCATCGAAGCAGCCACCGCCCGCAGCGAGAAGTCGATGGCGCATCGCCTCGCGGCGGAATTGATGGAAGCCGCCGAAAACCGCGGCGCCGCCGTGCGCAAGCGCGAAGACACACATCGCATGGCCGATGCCAACAAGGCGTTCGCCCACTACCGCTGGTAGCGCGCGGCCGCTGACGCACTGAGCATTTATCAGCTGGTAAAACGCCGGCTCGGCCATATATAGGGTTTACCTATGGCACGCACTACGCCCATCGAGCGCTACCGAAATATCGGTATTTCCGCTCACATCGACGCGGGAAAAACCACCGCGACGGAGCGTATTTTGTTCTACACCGGCGTGTCGCACAAAATCGGCGAGGTCCACGACGGCGCGGCCGTGATGGACTACATGGAACAGGAGCAGGAGCGCGGCATCACCATCACTGCCGCGGCCACCACCTGTTTCTGGAAGGGAATGGACAAGAGCTTCCCCGAGCATCGCATCAACATCATCGATACGCCGGGGCACGTCGATTTCACCATCGAAGTGGAGCGCTCCTTGCGGGTGCTGGATTCGGCCATTGCCGTGTACTGCGCCGTCTCCGGCGTGCAGCCGCAGTCCGAGACCGTGTGGCGCCAGATGAACAAGTACGGAGTTCCGCGCATTGCGTTCGTCAACAAAATGGATCGCGCCGGCGCGAATTTCCTGCGTTGCGTCGAACAGATCAAAACCCGCCTGCGCGGCAACCCCGTGCCGATTCAACTGCCGATCGGCGCCGAAGACGGTTTCGCGGGCGTGGTCGACTTGATCAAGATGAAGGCCATCCATTGGGACGACGAAACCCAGGGCATGAAGTTCGAGTATCGCGAGATCCCGGCCGAGATGCTGAAGGAATGCGAGGAATGGCGCGGCAAAATGATCGAGGCTGCCGCCGAGGGCGACGAGGTTCTGCTCAACAAGTACCTGGAGAGCGGGACTTTGAGCGACGACGAAATCAAGAAGGGTCTGCGCGAGCGCGCCATCAAGAATGAAATTTGCCTGGTGACCTGCGGCTCGGCATTCAAGAACAAGGGCGTGCAAGCGGTGCTGGATGCCATCGTGGAATACATGCCCTCGCCCGCGGAAGTGCCGCCCGTCAAAGGCCAGAGCGAGAGCGGCGAACCGCTGACCCGCAAGGCGGATGATGCCGAGCCGTTCGCCGCGCTGGCATTCAAGATCCTGAACGATCCCTTCGTGGGCAATCTCACCTTCTTCCGGGTGTACTCAGGCACTTTGAATTCGGGCGATCAGGTGTTCGTCCCGAACCGCAGCCGCACCGAGCGCATCGGCCGACTGCTGCAGATGCACGCCAGCGACCGCTCAGAAATCAAGGAAGTGCACGCCGGCGACATCGCCGCCGCGGTGGGTTTGAAGGACGTCACCACCGGCGACACGCTGTCGGATCTCGACAAAGTCATCATCCTCGAGAAGATGGACTTCCCGGAGCCGGTGATTTCCGTCGCCGTCGAACCGAAAACCAAGGTCGATCAGGAGAAAATGGGCCTGGCGCTGCAGCGCCTGGCGAAGGAAGATCCTTCGTTTCGAGTGCACACGGACGCGGAGTCCGGCCAGACCATCATCGAGGGCATGGGGGAACTGCATCTCGAAATCATCGTCGACCGCATGAAGCGCGAGTTCAAGGTCGACGCCAATGTGGGCAAGCCGCAGGTCGCGTATCGGGAAACCCTGCGCAGCACGGTCGAATCCGAGGGCAAGTTCATCCGTCAGACCGGCGGCCGCGGCCAATATGGACATGTATGGCTGAAACTCGAACCGCTGCCGCAGGGCAAAGGCTACGAGTTCGTCAACGGCATCGTCGGCGGCACGGTGCCGCGCGAGTACATTCCCGCGGTCGACAAGGGCATCCAGGAGGCCGTTCAGACCGGCGTGATCGCGGGCTATCCCATCGTGGATGTGAAAGTCACGATATTCGACGGCTCCTACCATGACGTCGATTCCAACGAGATGGCGTTCAAAATCGCCGGCTCGATCGGATTCAAGGAAGGATTCCGCAAGGCCAAGCCGGTGCTGCTCGAACCCATCATGAAGGTGGAAGTCGTGGTGCCGGAGGATTATTACGGCGACATCGTCGGCGATTTGAGCCGGCGCCGCGGCCAGATCGTCGGCACCGAAGACAGTCCGTCCGGCAAGGTGGTCACGGCCGAGGTGCCGCTCGCCGAAATGTTTCAATACTCGACATCGATGCGCTCCATGAGCCAGGGCCGCGCGAACTACACCATGGAGTTTGCCAAGTACCAGGAAGTGCCGGGCAACGTCGCGGATGTCGTGATGAAGAAGGCTTCTTGAGTTTAGGCAGCGCAATTCAAACCGTTTTCATTTTTGAGAGGTAAGGCCTGTGTCGAAGGGGAAGTTTGAGCGAACGAAGCCGCACGTGAACGTGGGGACGATTGGGCATGTGGATCATGGCAAGACGACCTTGACGGCGGCCCTCACGAAGGTGATGGCGGAGAAGCACGGCGGGGAGTTCAAGGCCTACGATCAGATCGACAAGGCACCGGAGGAGCGTGCGCGCGGGATCACGATTGCGACCGCACACGTGGAGTATCAGTCCGATGCGCGCCACTACGCGCACGTGGACTGTCCGGGACACGCCGATTACGTGAAGAACATGATCACCGGAGCGGCGCAGATGGACGGGGCGATTTTGGTGGTATCGGCCGCGGATGGTCCGATGCCCCAGACGCGCGAGCACATATTGCTGGCCCGCCAGGTGGGGGTGCCCTACATCGTGGTGTTCATGAACAAGGCGGACATGGTCGATGATGCGGAGCTTTTGGAGCTGGTGGAGCTGGAAGTGCGCGATCTATTGACCTTGTACAAGTTCCCCGGGGACAAGACCCCGATCATCACCGGCTCTGCGTTGAAGGCATTGGAGGGGGATACCTCGGAGATCGGGGTGCCCTCGGTGATCAAGCTGGTGAAGGCGTTGGATGAGTATATTCCGGTGCCCAAGCGTGCGGTGGAAGGGGCCTTTTTGATGCCGGTGGAGGATGTGTTCTCGATTGCCGGTCGCGGCACGGTGGTGACGGGGCGCATCGAGCGGGGCATCGTGAAGATCAACGATGAGGTGGAGATTGTGGGGATTCGCCCGACGCAGAAGACCACCTGCACGGGTGTGGAGATGTTCCGCAAGCTCTTGGATGAGGGTCAGGCGGGGGACAACGTGGGGGTGCTCTTGAGGGGCACGAAGCGCGAGGAAGTGGAGCGCGGGCAGGTGCTGTGCAAGCCCGGTTCGATCACCCCGCACACCAAGTTTGAAGCCGAAGTGTATGTCTTAAGCAAGGAAGAGGGCGGACGGCATACTCCCTTCTTCAAGGGCTACCGGCCGCAGTTCTACTTTCGCACCACCGATGTGACCGGGGCGGTGGAGCTGCCGGAGGGCACCGAGATGGTGATGCCGGGGGACAACATCAAGATCGTGGTGGAACTGATCGCCCCGATCGCGATGGAGCAGGGCCTGCGTTTCGCCATCCGCGAGGGCGGCAAAACCGTCGGCGCAGGCGTCGTTGCGAAGGTAATCGCGTAGGCTAAATCTTGGCGCGAAAGCGCCTTTCTAGGGTAGAATCCGCCCCCCGTTTAAGGACGGGGTCGCATCGGCCCCGTTAATTGTTGGCGCGCAGCGCCTAGGAAAGTCATGGCAAACCAGAACATTCGCATCCGCCTGAAGGCTTTCGATCACCGCCTGATCGACAAGTCGGCGCGCGAGATCGTCGATACCGCGAAACGTACCGGCGCGACCGTCAAGGGGCCCGTGCCGCTGCCCATTAAAATGGAGCGTTTTACGGTTTTGACCGCCCCGCACGGCGATAAGGACGCGCGGGACCAGTTCGAAATCCGCACGCACAAGCGTCTCATGGACATTTTGAACCCCACGGACAAGACCGTGGACGCCCTCATGAAGCTCGAGCTCCCGGCCGGCGTGGACGTGCAAATCAAGTTGAATTGAGGGTTTTTTGCTGCGGAGCCACATGGGCTCCCTTGCGTGAGGAGCCTAGGATCCCTATACTCCCGCGTCCATTTTAGAGGTCGGAGCGCGTGGGCGCCGACGCCAAATTCTCAAGGGGATTTGGGGTCCGTGTGTCCAAACCGCTGATCTGTCGCAACGATGCGAGGCTCTTTGCAGCTCTCGCTGTATGAGGATTGACAATGTCCATTGGTCTGGTTGGCCGCAAATGCGGCATGACCCGAGTGTTCACCGACGCCGGTGTCACCGTCCCCGTGACGGTGGTCGAGGCGTTACCGAATCGCATCTCGCAAGTCAAAAACGACAAAATCGACGGCTATCGCGCGGTCCAGGTCACCATTGGCAGCCGCCGTCCTTCGCGCATACCCAAGGCGCTTGCCGGCCACTTCGCCAAGGCCAACGTGGCCGCCGGCTACACCTCCCAGGAATTCCGCTTAGGCAAGGGTGAAGGCGAGGAGCTCGCGACCGGCGGCGAAATCAAGGTCGACATGTTCAAGGCCGGGCAGATCGTCGATGTCACCGGCACCACGGTTGGCAAGGGTTTTCAGGGCACCATGAAGCGGCATAATTTCGCCGGCGGCATGAAAACGCATGGAAATTCCGTGTCGCACCGCGCGCCTGGTTCCATCGGCCAGCGCCAGACCCCGGGCCGCGTATTCAAAGGCAAGCGCATGTCGGGTCACATGGGCATGCGCAATCGCACCATCGAAAACCTGCGGATCGTCGAAGTCGATGCCGCGCGCAATCTGTTGCTGATCAGCGGCGCCGTGCCGGGTGCCGAAGGCAGCCGCGTCATCGTCAAGCCGTCGGTCAAGGCGAAAGGCCAGGCGCGGCGTCAAAAGTTGATGCCTAACAAGGCCCCCGTTGCCGCCAAGGGCGCTGCCCAGCCCAAGGGCGCCGCTCCGAAGGCCGGCGCAGCGGCCAAAGCTGAGAAGAAGTAGATCTCATGAAAGTCCAGCTAAAAAACGCCAAGCCGGCCAGCGAGATTCAGTTGTCGGATGCCGCCTTTGGGCGCGACTACAACGAAGCGTTGGTGCACCAAGTCGTCACCGCCTATATGGCCGCCGGCCGCTCCGGCACCAAGGCGCAAAAGACCCGCGCCGAAGTGCGCGGCGGCGGCAAGAAGCCGTGGAGTCAAAAAGGCACGGGCCAGGCGCGCGCCGGTTCGATTCGCAGCCCCATCTGGGTCGGCGGCGGACGCGCGTTCGCGGCCAAGCCGCGCGACTTCTCGCAGAAGGTCAACCGCAAGATGTATCGCGCCGCCATGCAAACCATGGTGTCGCAATTGGTTCGCGACGATCGCTTGGTCGCGGTCGAGTCGATCGAGCTTGCCGCGCCGCGCACCAAGCTGCTGGTCAGCAAGTTGGCGGAATTCGGCTTGAGCCGCGCGCTCATTTTGGTCGAGGCCTACGAGGAGAAGTTGTTCCTGGCGGCGCGCAACATTCCGCACGTCGAAGTGCTGGCAGTGTCGGCTCTCGATCCTCTGAGCCTGGTCAAGCACGACAAGGTGGTCGCCACCGTGGGCGCCTTGAAGTTGCTGGATCAGCGTCTCGGAGGCGCAGCATGAACAAAGAACGATTGATGACCGTGCTGATTCAGCCGCATGTCTCCGAGAAGGCGGCGACCGTGGCCGAAAAGGCCAACCAATACGTGTTTCGCGTGCGCGACGATGCCTCGAAGGCCGAAGTCAAAAGCGCCGTCGAACTCATGTTCGAGGTCAAGGTCGAGGGCGTCAATCTGTTGAACCGTCCCGGCAAGACGCGGCGCTTCAAGAACATGCCGGGCAGGCGCAACGGCTTCAAGAAAGCCTATGTGCGATTGGCCGACGGGCAGTCGATCGACTTCACCGGCGCCTCGGCGAAATAAAGGATAAGGCCATGGCACTCATCAAGATGAAGCCGACCTCACCGGGCACGCGCTTCGTGGTCAAAGTGGACCGCTCGCACCTGCACAAGGGCGGACCGGTCGAGTCCCTCACCGTCAAGAAAAACCGCACCGGCGCGCGCAATCATTCGGGCCGGCAAACCACGCGGCATATCGGCGGCGGCCATAAGCAGCGCTATCGGCTGGTGGATTTCCTGCGCGACAAGGACGGAATTCCGGGCGTGGTCGAGCGTCTCGAGTACGATCCGAACCGCACCTCGCATCTGGCGTTGGTGCTCTACAAGGACGGCGAGCGCCGCTACATCCTGGCGCCCAAGGGCGTGAAGGCCGGCGATGAAATCCGCTCCGGCTCGGATGCGCCCATCAAGGCCGGCAATGCCATGCCTTTGCGGCACATTCCGGTGGGCAGCACGGTTCACAATATCGAATTGAAAGTCGGCAAGGGCGGCCAGATGGCGCGCAGCGCCGGCGCTTCCGCGCAGTTCGCGGCGCGTGAAGGCGTCTATGCGAGTCTGCGCTTGAAGTCGGGCGAAATGCGCAAAGTTCATGTCGACTGCCGCGCGACGATCGGCGAAGTCGGCAACGATGAGCACAACCTGCGCGTCTTCGGCAAGGCCGGCGCGGTGCGCTGGCTGGGCGTCCGCCCGACGGTGCGCGGCGTCGTGATGAATCCGGTCGATCACCCCCACGGCGGCGGCGAAGGCAAATCCGGTCAAGGAAATCCGCATCCCGTGAGCCCATGGGGCCTGCAGACCAAGGGCAAGAAGACGCGCCGCAACAAGCGCACCGACGGCATGATCGTTCAGCGCCGCAAGAACAAACGAATCTAGACTGGAGATACTCAAAGTGCCTCGTTCGCTCAAGAAAGGCCCGTTCGTGGATTTGCACCTCGCCAAGAAAGTGCAAACCGCCAGCCAAAAGAATGATCGCCGCCCGATCAAGACCTGGTCGCGTCGTTCCATGGTCATTCCCGACATGGTCGGCCTGACCATCGCCGTGCACAACGGCCGGCTGCATGTGCCGGTGCTCGTGTCGGAGAACATGGTCGGCCACAAGCTCGGCGAGTTCGCCCCCACGCGCACTTTCAAGGCGCACTCCGGCGACAAGAAAGTCACGGCGGCGGAATAGTCATGCAGACCAAAGCAGTATTGCGCTACGCACGCATCTCGCCGCAAAAATGCCGCCTGGTGGTCGACACGATTCGCGGCAAGTCGGCCACGCTCGCGGTCAACACCTTGAAATTCATGCCGAAGAAAGGCGCGAAGATCGTGCTCAAGGTATTGGATTCCGCGATCGCCAATGCCTACAACAATTTCAACGCCGATGTCGATGATCTGAAAGTGACGCGCGTCGAGGTCGATCCGGCGCCGATGCTCAAGCGCTTTCACGCCCGCGCCAAGGGCCGCGGCGTGCGCATCGCCAAGCGCAACAGTCATATCCTGGTTCAAGTGTCCGACGGCAAGCGAGAGGCCTAATGGGTCAGAAAGTAAATCCAATTGGTATTCGTCTAGGCATCACGCGCGACTGGTCGTCGAAGTGGTATGCGCACACGAAGAATTTTGCCTCGAACATCCACACCGATTTCCTGGTGCGCAAATTTCTGAACAAGAAATTGGCGGATGCGTCGGTGAGCAACATCCACATCGAGCGGGCCGCCAGGCGCGCGAACATCACCATTCATACCGCACGGCCGGGAATCGTGATCGGCAAGAAGGGCGAGGACATCGAGAAGCTCCGCACCGCCGTCGCCAAGATCTTGGGGATGGGCATGAACGATGTACGCCTGAACATCGCGGAAATCAGAAAGCCCGAACTCGATGCCAAATTGGTGGCCGAGGGAATCTCGCAGCAGCTGGAAAAGCGCGTGATGTTCCGCCGCGCCATGAAGCGCGCCGTCACCAACACCATGCGTTCCGGGGCGCTCGGCATCAAGGTGCGCATTTCCGGACGCTTGAACGGTTCTGAAATCGCGCGTACCGAAACCAACCGCGAGGGCCGGGTGCCGCTGCACACGTTCCGCGCCGACATCGACTATGGTCTCGCCGAAGCGCAAACCACCTACGGCGTGATCGGCATCAAGGTCTGGATCTTCAAGGGCGAAGTGTTCGACAAACCGGCGGAAGAGGCCGTGGAAGCCGAGGCCGATGCCGCAGCTGCCGCGGCGGTCGCGAAATCCGCTGAACCCGCGGCGCCGGCCGCGACTTGATCAGGATACCCACGCATGATGCAGCCAAAGCGGACCAAGTTCCGCAAACAATTCAAAGGCAAGATCTCCGGCAGCGCGCAGCGCGGCAACACCGTGGCGTTCGGCGAGTTCGGCCTTAAGGCAACCAATCGCTGCCGCATGACGGCGCGCGAGATCGAGGCGGCGCGCCGCGCCATTTCGCGCCACGTGAAGCGCGGCGGCCGCATTTGGATCCGCGTATTTCCGGATGTGCCGATCACCCAGAAGCCGCTGGAAGTGCGCATGGGATCGGGCAAGGGCAACGTCGAGTACTGGGTGGCCCGGGTGCTGCCCGGCAAGGTGCTGTTCGAGATCGAAGGCATGAGCGAGACGATCGCGCGCGAGGCGTTCCGCCTGGCGTCCGCGAAGCTCTCCGTGTCGACGGCATTCGTCAAGCGCCAGGTCAGATCATGAAGGTGCGTACATGAAGGCGAAAGATTTGCGCGCGAAGGCGCCCAAAGATCTCGGCGAGGAGCTGCTCAAGCTGCGCCGTGAACAATTCAATTTACGCATGGCCCGCGCGACGGGACAGGCGGCGAAGCCGGATCAATTTTCGAAGGTGCGGCGGAATATCGCGCGGGTTAAGACGGTGCTCGCACAGTCCAAGGCAGCCGGAGGTAAGGCGTGATGTCGACCGAAACACAATCTACTCGAGAAGCAGCGCCGGGCGCCGCGCCGGTCCCCGGCCAGCGCCTGCTGACCGGCAAGGTGGTCAGCAACAAGATGGACAAGACCATTGCGGTTTCGGTCGAGCGCCTGGTCAAGCATCCGACCTACGGCAAGTACATCCGCCGCACGACCAAGCTGCTGGCGCATGACGAGAGCAACGAGTGCAAGGAAGGCGACACGGTCGCCATCAAGCCGTGCCGGCCCATGTCGCGCCGCAAATCCTGGGTGTTGGTGCGCGTCGTAGATCGCGCCCGGTCGGAATGAGAGGCCGCTGCCAATGATCCAAATGCGAACCATATTGAATGTGGCCGACAACAGCGGCGCCAAGCGCCTGATGTGCATCAAGGTGCTGGGCGGCTCGAAGCGCCGGTACGCGGCGGTCGGCGATGTCATCAAAGTCAGCGTCAAGGATGCGATCCCGCGCGGCAAGGTGAAGAAAGGCGAGGTGTACGACGCCGTGGTGGTGCGCACCAAGAGCGGCGTGCGGCGCCCCGATGGATCGCTGATCCGCTTCGACACCAATGCCGCGGTGCTCTTGACCAACAAGCTCGAGCCCATCGGCACGCGTATTTTCGGACCGGTGACGCGCGAGCTGCGCAACGTGCAGTTCATGAAGATTATCTCGCTCGCGCCCGAGGTGCTGTGATGAAGAAGATCCGCAAAGGCGACACGGTGATCTTGATCGCCGGGCGCGACAAGGGGCGCAAAGGCGCCGTGATCGAAGTGCTGGCGGATGACCGCCTGCGCGTCGAGGGACTCAACATGTCCAAGCGGCATCAGAAGCCCAATCCGCAGATGGGCGTGCAGGGCGGCATCATCGAGACCGAGGCGCCGCTGCATGTGTCGAACGTGATGGTTTTCAATCCGGCGACGCAAAAGGGCGACCGGATCGGGTTCAAGTCGCTCGAGAACGGCCGCAAGGTGCGCCTGTTCAAGTCGAACAAAGAAATGGTCGACGCGAAGTAACGGGTAATTTATGGCAGCAAGACTCAAACAGATTTTCAACGAAAAGATCGTGCCGGAGCTCAAGCAAAAGCTCGAGCTGAAGAACACCATGGAAGTGCCGCGGATCTTGAAGATCACGGTCAACATGGGCGTGGGCGAGGCCGTGGCCGACAAGAAGGTCATGGATGCGGCCACCGCCGACATGGCGAAGATCACCGGCCAGAAGCCGGCCGTCACGAAAGCCAAGAAGTCGGTGGCGACCTTCAAGGTGCGCGATGGACAGGCGATCGGCTGCAAGGTGACGCTGCGCGGCGACCGCATGTACGAATTTCTCGACCGCTTGGTGAGCATCGCCATTCCGCGCATCCGGGATTTTCGCGGCATCAGCACCCGTTCCTTCGACGGCCGCGGCAATTACAGCCTGGGCGTCAAGGAGCAGATTATTTTCCCCGAGATCCAGTACGACCAGATCGATCAGATTCGTGGCATGGACATCACCATCTCCACGTCGGCGCGCGATGACAAGCACGGGCGCGCGTTGCTGGAAGCCTTTAACTTTCCGTTCCGCAAGTAGGTAGTCCATGGCCAAGACGAATATGCTCATGCGCGAGAAGAAACGCCTCAAGATAGCGAAGAAATTCGCCAAGCGGCGCGCTGAGCTCAAAGAGCTGATCCGCGACCCGAAGTCCGGGCCGGAGGCTCGCGAAGCCGCGCAAGTCGCACTGCAGAAGCAGCCGCGCGATGCGGGAGCTACCCGGCAGCGCAATCGCTGCTCGATCACCGGCCGCTCGCGCGGCGTGTACCGCAAATTCGGCCTGGCGCGCACCAAACTGCGCGAAGCGGCCAACCGCGGCGAGATTCCAGGGCTGTCGAAGGCGAGTTGGTGAGGCGCGCACTATGAGCATGACTGATCCAATTGCCGATCTCCTGACGCGTATTCGCAATGCGCAATCCGCGGGCAAGCCGACCGTGGGCATGGGCGCCTCGAAACTCAAGGTGGCCATTCTCAAGGTGCTGAAGGCCGAGGGCTACATCGCGGACTTCGGCGTCGACAGCACCGGCGCCAAGAGCACGCTGTCCATCGAATTGAAGTATCACGACGGCCGTCCCGTCATCGACCGCATCGAGCGCATCAGCCGCCCCGGCTTGAGAATTTATCGCGGCAAGGATGAGCTGCCGAAGGTGTTGGGTGGTTTGGGCGTTGCCGTGGTTTCAACACCGCAGGGCATCATGTCCGACAAGCAAGCGCGCGCGGCCGGCACCGGCGGCGAAGTGTTGTTCGTCGTTCAATAAGGCTAGGTAGGTTCACTATGTCTCGAGTTGCAAAAATGCCGGTCGATCTGCCGCAGGGCGTCACCGCCACGATCGGCGCGGAAGGCGTGACGCTGAAGGGCGCAAAAGGCTCGCTGACGCTGGCGCTGAAGAGCGGCGTCAAGGTCGTGCAGCAAGACAAGCACTTGGAGGTGCAGGCGGACACCGCGGCGGAGGGCATGAATGCCATCGCCGGTTCGACGCGCGCGCATCTTGCCAATATGGTGCTGGGCGTCACCAAGGGTTACGAGAAGAAGCTTGAACTGGTGGGCGTCGGCTATCGCGCCGCGGTGCAGGCCAAGAGCTTGACGCTGACGCTGGGTTATTCGCATCTCATCAATTTTGCGATTCCGGACGGCATCACCATCGAGACGCCGAGCCAGACCGAGATCATCGTCAAGGGAATCGACCGGCAACGCGTCGGCCAGACCGCCGCGGAAATTCGCGGCTTTCGGCCGCCGGAGCCCTACAAGGGCAAGGGCGTGAAGTACTCCGACGAGAAGATTTCGCTGAAAGAAGCGAAGAAGAAGTAATCATGAAATTGACCAAACAAGACACCCGCTTGCGCCGCGCGCTGCGGGGCCGGGTAAAGATCAAAGAACTGGCCGCGATGCGCCTGTCGGTTCATCGCACGCCGCAACATATGTATGCGCAGATCATTGCGCCGGAAGGCGACAAGGTTCTGGTCGGCCGCCTCGACCTTGCAGAAGGACGTGCGCGGGGAATTGAAATCCACCGGCAACATCGAAGCCGCCAAAGCCGTCGGCCGCGCCATTGCGGAACGCGCCAAGGCCCTGGGCATCGACAAGGTCGCGTTCGACCGTTCCGGTTTCATGTATCACGGGCGCGTCAAAGCGCTGGCAGAGGCCGCTCGCGAAGCGGGTCTCGAGTTCTAACTTAAAGGTCTCAAGGCATATGGCGAGAACAGAAAAACCGATGTCCGGCGATGACCTGCTAGAGAAGCTGGTCGCCGTGAACCGAGTCGCGAAGGTGGTCAAGGGTGGTAAGCAATTCGGCTTTACCGCTCTCACCGTGGTCGGCGATGGCGCCGGCCGGGTCGGATTCGGCTACGGCAAGGCGCGCGAGGTGCCGGTCGCGATTTCCAAGGCGATGATGCAGGCCCGCAAGAGCCTGGTCAGCGTGTCATTGAAGAACGAAACCCTGTTCTACGCTGTCAAAGGACGGCATGGGACCACGCGGGTCTATATGCAGCCGGCCGCGGACGGCACGGGCGTGATCGCCGGCGGCGGCATGCGCGCGGTGTTCGAGTGCGCCGGCGTGCGCAACGTGTTGGCCAAGAGCTATGGCTCGCGCAATCCGATCAATGTAGTGCGCGCCACGATGGACGCTCTGGCCAAGCTGCGTACCCCCGATGACATCGCCGCGAAGCGCGGCAAGTCCGTCGAAGAAATCGTAGGTTAATCATGGCCAGCAAAGCACACGCGTCAAAGGCGGGCGAGGATAAGTCGATCAGGGTCACTTTGGTCAAGAGCGTGTATGGGCAACTCGCCAATATCCGCAATTCGGTCAAGGGCTTGGGGCTGCGCCGGATCGGGCACAGCGTGGTGGTGGCGGATACGCCGTCCAATCGCGGCATGGTCAATAGGGCCAGTCATATGCTCAAGGTCGAGCCGGCATTGGGGAAGGTCTGATGAGATTGAACACGATCAAGCCGGGCGCCGGCTCCAAACGAACCCGCTTGCGGGTGGGCCGCGGCGCGTCCGCCGGCCAGGGCAAGACCTGCGGCCGCGGCGTCAAGGGGCAGCGCGCGCGCAAGGGCGGCTATCACAAGGTCGGCTTCGAAGGCGGCCAAATGCCCCTGCAGCGGCGTTTGCCGAAAACCGGCTTTCGCTCGGCGATGAAAGCATCGCGCGCCGAACTGACCTTGTCGGATCTGATGCGCGTCACGGGCGCCGATGTGACGCTGGCGGGACTCATCGAGGCGAATCTCGTGCCCGAGAACACCAAGCGGGTGAAGATCATTTTGTCGGGCAAGGTCAGCAAGCCTTATGCCATCAAGGACAAGGTCATCACGGCGACCAAAGGCGCAAAGAGCGCCGTCGAATCCGCCGGCGGAAAATTCGAGGCTTAAGGGAAACTGATGGCTACATCCGCTACCAATCCTGCCGCCGCCTTGGGGGATATCACCCGCTTCGCCGAAATGCGCAAGCGGCTGCTGTTCCTGGTGGGCGCGCTCATTGTGTATCGGATCGGCACCTTCATTCCCGTTCCGGGCATCGATGCGGCCAAATTCGCCGCGTTCTTCTCCACGCAGAACGGCACGCTGCTCGGCATGTTCAACATGTTTTCCGGCGGCGCTCTGCAGCGTTTCAGCATTTTCGCGCTGAACGTGATGCCCTACATCACGGCGTCGATCATCGTGCAAATGGCCTCGATGGTGTACCCGCCGTGGAATCAGATCCGCAAGGACGGCGAATCCGGCCGGCGCAAGCTGATGCAATACACGCGCTACGGCACCGTCGGGCTCGCGGCGTTCCAGGGTTTCGGCGCGGCGCTCGCCATCCAGAATTCCGGCAGCAATTTGGTGCCGAGTCCCGGCCCGCAATTCCTGTTCGTCGCCACCGTTTCGATCACCACCGGCACTCTGTTCGTCATGTGGCTGGGCGAACAGATCACCGAGCGCGGCATCGGCAACGGCATCACCATGATCATCGTTGCGGGCATCATCGCCGGGCTGCCGCGCGCCATCGGCAACACCCTGGAGATGGTCCGAACCGGCGAAATGAACGCGCTGGTCGTGGCCCTCATCGTGGTGGTGGTCGGCTTGGTGACCCTGTTCTGCGTGTTCGTGGAGCGCGCGCAACGCAAGATCCAGGTGAACTATGCCAAGCGCCAGGTGGGGCGGCGCATGATGCAGGGGCAAAGCACCCATCTGCCGTTCAAATTGAACATGGCGGGCGTCATCCCGCCGATTTTCGCCTCCAGTTTGCTGGTCTTTCCGGCCACGGTCGCGCAGTTTTTCGGCAACAGCCCCAATCCGAATGTGATCCAGCGGACCTTGCAAAGGATCGCGGCCATCCTCAATTACGGTCAACCGCTGCACGTCGTGCTGTTCGGCCTGTTGGTGGTCGGATTCGCATTTTTCTACGTCGCCCTGGTGTACGACGCGCGCGATACGGCCGAGAACCTGAAGAAGGCCGGCGCCTTCATTCCGGGCATCCGGCCAGGCTTGCAGACGGGCGAATACCTGGACAAGGTGCTGACCCGTCTGACGCTGTGGGGCGGCCTGTACATCATGGCGGTGTGCTTGCTGCCGGAGATTATTCGCATGGTGAACCCGGCCATTCCGTTTCAGTTCGGCGGCACGTCGCTACTGATCATCGTGGTCGGAGTCATGGATTTCGTCGCGCAGCTGCAATCGCACATGATGTCGCAGCAATACGAGGGCCTGATGAAAAAGGCCAGCCTTCGAGGCATTGGAGCTAAGAAATGAAAGTTCGTCCTTCCGTCAAAAAGATCTGCAAGAACTGCAAAGTCGTGCGGCGGCGCGGCATCGTTTACATCATTTGTTCTTCGGATGCCCGCCATAAACAGAGGCAGGGTTAATTGATTTATAAGGGATTTTCTAATATACTAGCGCGCTTTTTTTCGAGGGCGCGGGTGGAGAAGTAGATGGCGCGTATCGCCGGCATCAACATACCGATGAACAAGCATGTCGTCATCGGACTGACTCACATATTCGGCATCGGCAACAGCCGGGCCGCGCGCATTTGCGATGCCGCGGGCGTGAAGTATCACGTGAAAGTGAAGGACCTGACCGATGCCGAAGTGGCGTCGCTGCGCTCGCAGGTCGCGAAGTTCGCGGTCGAGGGCGATCTGCGCCGCGAAGTGTCGATGAACATCAAGCGCCTGATGGATTTGGGCTGCTATCGCGGCATCAGGCACCGCAAGGGGCTGCCGATGCGCGGCCAGCGCACGCGCACCAATGCGCGCACGCGCAAGGGTCCGCGCAAGCAAGCGGTCAAGATGAACGCGCCGCCGGGCAAGGTCTAGAGGCTTGGGTAAGGTTTTTTCGTTCGGGGTCGCCTCGACCCCGTTTAAAGGTGGCGCTCAGCGCCTGGGAAATGGCGCAGCGCCTAGGAAGTACGATTAATGGCTGATCAAAAGCAAAACGCGCAGCAAGCCGCCGCGGCCGCCGCACCCGGTGCAAAGCCCGCACGCAAAAAGGTGCGCAAGAACGTGCTCGATGCGATCGCGCACGTGCACGCCTCGTTCAACAACACGATCATCACGATCACCGACCGGCAGGGCAACACCCTGTCGTGGGCGACCTCCGGCGGCTGCGGCTACCGTGGTTCGCGCAAGTCGACGCCGTTCGCGGCGCAGGTCGCCGCCGAGCGCGCGGGCACCGCGGCCCAGGAGCACGGCGTCAAGAACGTAGAGGTCCGGGTCATGGGCCCTGGTCCCGGCCGCGAATCCGCAGTACGCGCCTTGAACGGCTGCGGGTTGAAGATCACCAATATCGAAGACGTTACGCCGATTCCGCATAACGGCTGCCGTCCGCCCAAAAAGCGTCGCGTTTAAAAGGTTCGCAATGGCAAAATATACCGGTCCGAAGTGCAAGCTGTCCCGCCGCGAGGGAACCGATCTGTTCCTGAAGAGCGGCGTGAAGCCGCTCGAGTCGAAATGCAAGCTCGAGGTGCCGCCCGGCGGCGTGAAGAGCGAGCGCAAACAGCGGCTGTCGGAATACGGCCTGCAGCTGCGCGAGAAGCAGAAGCTGCGCCGCATGTACGGGGTCCTGGAGCGCCAATTCAGAAACTACTACCAGAAGGCCGCGGGCCGTCCCGGCGCGACCGGCGAGACCCTGCTGCAGTTCCTGGAGTGCCGATTGGACAACGTGGTGTACCGCATGGGCTTCGCGGCCACGCGCGCCGAGGCGCGCCAATTGGTGAGTCACAAGGGCGTGTCGGTCAACGACAAGCTCGTCAATATCGCGTCCTATCAGTGCAAGGCGGGCGATGTGATCAACTTGCGCGAACGCGCCAAGAAGCAGACTCGCGTCACCGCGGCTCTGACCATCGCGACCCAGGTCGGGCTACCCGATTGGGTCGAGGTCGACGATAAGAAGTTCTCCGGAATTTTGAAATCCGTTCCGGATCGTCAGGAGATTCTGCCGGACATCAACGAGAGCCTGGTGGTCGAGTTGTATTCCAAGTAGCAACCGGCAAGCAGCAATTGTAATGCGGCGCAGCGCTTCGCTGCGCCGTCTCAAGGTTTAGTCAAAGGTGAACTCTATTATGCAGGGATCAATCAATGAGTTTTTGAAGCCGCGGGTCGTCAAGGTGCAACCCGTGTCGCCGCGCCATGCCCGCATCGTGATCGAACCGTTTGAACGCGGTTTCGGGCACACGCTGGGAAATGCGCTGCGCCGGGTACTGCTGTCCTCCCTGCCGGGGGCGGCGATCACCGAGATCGAGATCGAGGGCGTGCTGCACGAGTACACCGCGATCGAAGGCGTCCAAGAGGACGTGGTCGACATTTTGCTGAACTTGAAGGCGGTGGCGATCCGCATGCACACGCGCGATGTTGCCGAAGTGCGCCTGCACAAAAAGGGTCCCGGGCCCGTGACCGCCGGCGACATCGCCGGGGATCACGACATCGAGATATTGAATCCGGACCTGGTCATCGCGAACTTGACCAAGGCCGGCGAGTTGTCGATGTCCCTCAAGGTCGAGCGCGGCCGCGGCTATCGTCCCGCGGCACAACGCATGGCCTTCGAGGAGCAGACCCGCGCCATCGGCCGCCTGCAGCTGGACGCCTCGTTCAGCCCGGTGCGCAAAGTGACCTACAACGTCGAGAGCGCGCGAGTCGAACAGCGCACCGATTTGGACAAGCTCATCCTCGACATCGAAACCAACGGCACGATCGATCCCGAAGAGGCGATCCGCCGGGCCGGCGGCATCCTCAAGGACCAGCTCTCGGTCTTCGTTGATCTGCAAGGTCAGGATGAATCGACCACCAAGGCCACCGAAACGCAATTCGATCCGATCCTGCTGCGCCCGGTGGATGAGCTGGAGCTCACGGTGCGCTCCGCCAACTGCCTGAAGGCCGAGAACATCCATTACATCGGCGATCTCGTGCAACGCACCGAAGTTGAACTGCTGCGTACGCCGAATCTCGGCAAGAAGTCCTTGACGGAGATCAAAGAGGTTCTGGAGAGCCATGGTTTGACGCTCGGCATGCGCATCGACAATTGGCCGCCGCCGGGATTGAAGCGCGACGACGAGCGCGACGGTATTTGATTCAGCGATCACGGGTTGAGAGAAGACTATGCGTCACAGAAACAGCGGGCGTCAGCTATCGCGAAATGCCTCCCATCGTCATGCGATGTTGCGCAACATGGCGACTTCGCTGCTGCAGCACGAGACCATTCGCACCACGGTGCCGAAAGCCAAGGAGCTGCGCCGCGTGGTCGAACCTTTGATCACCATGGCCAAAGTGGACTCCATCGGCTTGCGGCGCCTGGCGCACTCGCGCTTGCGCGATGACGCCGTGGTGGTGAAGCTGTTCGAGGACTTGGGACCGCGCTTCAAAGCGCGCGCCGGCGGCTACACGCGAATCCTCAAGATGGAACCGCGGCCAGGCGATTCGGCCGACATGGCTCTGATGCAGTTGGTGGATTCCGCCCCGGCCGCGGCCGAAAAGAAAGAAGACAAGAAGGCTGCCAAGGCGCCGAAGGCGGAGCCCAAGAAGACCAAGGCAAAGAAAGCCGCGGACGCCGCAGACGACGAGCCGCAGCCGAAGCCGAAGCGGCGCAAGAAAGCCGCCGCTTAAGACAAGCCTTATGCCGCCGCGCCTTGCGCGGCAACGACTCGTGCAAATGCATCTCGAGTCATGTTTTCGGGCTTGCCCGCCGTCGCCGCGACATTGTCTTCGATCCGAATTCCGCCGTAAGGCTTCAATTCATCGACGACTGCCCAGTCGATATGGGCGCGCCGCTCATCCGCGTGCGCCGCGGCGAGCAGTGACTCGATCAGGTAGATGCCGGGTTCCACGGTCACCACCACGCCGGGTTCGAGCATGCGCGTCAGACGCAAATAGGGATGTCCCTTGGGCCGCTCCCGCTCATGTCCTTTGGCATCGCCCATGACCCCGCCGACATCGTGTACCTGAAGACCCAAGAGGTGCCCGATACCGTGCGGAAAAAACACGGCAGTGACGCCGTTTTCCAAGGCGGCCTGCCCGGGCAATTTGGTGAGGCCGACTTTCTGCATCACGTCGCCCAAGATCCGATGCGCCGACAGGTGCACGTCGCGGTAATCGCGGCCCGCCAGGATCTCGTCGCAGAGAGCCAATTGCGCCTTGTCCATGGCCTTGCAGAGATCGGCGAAGCGCCCGGCGCCTCGTGCATAAGTGCGCGTGATATCGGCGGCATATCCACGGTATTGGGCACCGGCATCGATCAAAAAAGAACGCAGCGGGGAGGGCGCGGTGCGCTCGAGATGCTGGTAGTGCAGAACCGCCGCATTCTCGTTATAGGCCACGATATTGTTGTAAGGCATCTCCTCTTCGCGCTGCCGGCACGCCGCCAGATAGCTCATATGCGCCTCGTACTCGGAGCCGCCGCGCTGAAACGCCGCGAGCGCGGCCGCATGGCCGCGCGCGCCCATCTCATTGGCTTTTCGCAGGCAAGCCAGCTCATAGGGTGTCTTGACGGCTCGCTCGAAGTCCAGCAGCGCCAACAATGCCTTGGGGTTCAGGCACTCCGGGTGCACCCCCTGGGCCGCGGCTTCAGGACCCACGAAGGCAACCCGGCCCAATCCGTCCCAATGGTGCGCGGCCTTCGCGTCGTCCTCGATCGCGAGCAAATTGACGTTGGCGGTCCACGCAGCGCTGGGCAGTTTCGCCGCTTTATGCCAGTAATCGTTGGGTCGATGGAACAGGACCGTTGGGGGCGCTCCCGGCCGGTACACCAGGATGGAGCGCGGATTATCAACGATGGGTACCCACACCTTGAACTGCGGATTGACCTTGTAGGGATAGTCTTGATCGTCGAGAAATTGCAGCGGCGGCAGTCCGGAATGCACCACCAGGGCATCGAATCCGGTCGCGGCCAGCGCGCGATCGGCGCGGCCCATGAGCAAGCCCAAGTGGGCGGGGAACAGCTGATCAAGACTGGAATCGCTCACCTTGAGCTCCTGAGCTTAAAATATCGGCTGAATTATGCGCCCGTGCGCCGGAATGCCCACACTGGCTCCCAAGCTTAACCCCAGCTGCGAATTCCTGCGTTACAGGGCTGACGGTGTAGGCGAAAGAGATATGAAATTGCGCCAAAACACTCTAAAATCGGCCGGGACATTTGGGTATAGGCCCAAAACAACACGCTCGGCCTAATTTTTTACCTTTATAATTTTTGGGGTATCGATAGATGAAGACCAAACTTGCTCTGACCGCCTTTGTCGCTGCATTCATGCTGAGTGCTTGCGGCAGCAAGACCGAGGCTCCTGCCCCGGCCGCTGCTCCTCCTCCTCCTGCCGCTGCGCCTGCCGCGGATGCCGCTGCCTCTTCCGCTGCTGATTCGGCTGCTGCTGCGAGCGCCGCCGCCGATGCGGCTGCCAGTGCAGCGTCAGCTGCGAAAAAGCAGTAATTCGGAGTTAGCTGATCCCACAAGCCCGGGCGGGCTGCCGTCAGGCATGTTCGTCCGGGCTGTGTCTTTTTAGATCGAGGATGAAGTTTCGTTGCTTGTCAGTATTCGCGACGTCAGACATTCGAAACAGGATCGCCAGTGGATCCAGAGTGTCTACGGCGAGTACATCGAATCCTTGGCCGATCTGAATACCGGATTGTTTTCGGTCATCGGGGCGAACAACCCGCATGAAGCGGAGATTTTCGCCAACTGGTTCTCCAACGATCAATCGCACCCACTGCTGATTCTCAAGGGAAATGATTCGGTGGGATTCGCGCTGGTCACCCGTCCGCGCATCCCGAAGGCCGGGGAGAAAGCAGCGGATTACCGCATGTCGGAATTCTTCGTGCGCATGCAGTACCGGCGCGCGGGAATCGGCCGCGATGCCGCGACCTTGATATTCGACCGCTTCGCGGGCGCTTGGGAAATCGTCGAATACATGCGCCATCCCGGTTCGGTGGCTTTCTGGCGCCACGTGGTCGCGCGCTACAGCGCCGGGCGCTTCAGCGAAAGTTCGCGCAACGGCGAAGTGCAGCAGCGCTTCGCGAGCCGGCCCTCGGTGTCGAAAAAATAGGGTATTTGCCGGGTTTGATGCAATATGACCCTCAAGAACGCGGCAATTCGGCCGATCCTTTAAGTCCTGTGCAATCAGCATCCAGCACCGCTTTCGATTTCATACGCAGCCTGGCCGAAGAATTATCGGGCGGTCACGTCGACCTGCCGTCGTTCCCGGAAATAGCGCTGCAGGTCAGGCGTATCCTGTCCGATCCGAATACGCGGGTCGAACAAATCGTGCGCGTGGTGGGATCGGAGCCGGCGCTGGCGGCGCGGCTGCTGCGCATCGCCAATTCGGCCGCGATCAATCGCAGCGGCAAAAACGTCACCGACCTGCGCACGGCCATCGCGCGCATCGGTCACAACATGGTGCGCAGCGCTTCGATTTCCTTCTCGATGAATCAAATCCGCAAGGCCAACAAACTCGCGAGTCTCGCGCCGCATCTGAACGATTTGTGGGAACGCAGCACCTATGTCGCCGCGTACGCCTACGTGCTCGCGCGGACCTGCACCCGCGTGAACCCGGATGAAGCGATGCTCACCGGCATGATGCATGGCATCGGCAAGTTGTATATCTTGACGCGCGCGACCGGGCATCCGGAGTTGTTTGCCAGCGAAGATGTGCTGCAGGAAATCATCGACGATTGGTACCCCTCGATCGGCAAGGCGATTTTGGAGAACTGGAAATTCTCCGAAAACATGGCGCGGGCGGTGGGACAGGAGGATTTTTCCCGCACCGAGCTCGAGTCGCCCGACCTGACCGATGTCGTCGGAGTCGCCATCTTGATGGTCTCGTACGGCACCGATATCGCCGGCCTCGAAGCAACGCTGCAGGAGCTGCCCGCGGCAAAGCGGCTCGGCATGAATCAGTCGAAGACCTTGAGCGTCATGCAGGATTCCGCCGCGGAGGTCACCGCGCTGAATCAAGCGCTGGGCGGTTGAGGCCGCCGCGGTTGCGGGCCGCCGCGTATCCGGGCGGCGCTAGACTTCCACCGCGGCGCTTTCCGCGGCGAACGCTTCGGCCACGTAACTCACATTGTGCGGCATGATGCCCGCGAGATTCATGCGGCTGTCGGCCGTCATGTATATGTGATGCTTCTCGCGCAGGCGTTCGACTGCGTCCGGAGGCACCCCGAGCAGCGAGAACATGCCGTGCTGCGCGCGGATGAAATCGAATGAGCCGCCACCCGTCGCTTCCCGCAGCCGGTTTGCCAACAGCGAACGCATGTCCTGAATCCGCGTCCGCATGGCATCGAGTTCCCCCACCCATTGCCGTCTCAGAAGCGGTTCAGCGAACACCCGCGCGGCGATGGCCGCGCCATGATCCGGCGGCATGGAATAGATGCTGCGCGCAATGTGCAGCATATGGGTCTGCACGGCGTCCGCGCGCGCCGCAGTTTCGCTGATGACGATCAAGCCGCCGACGCGTTCGCGGTACAAACCCAGGTTCTTGGAGAACGACACGGCGATGAGCGCTTCGGGGACGCGGTCCGCAACCATCCGGATGGGAGCGGCATCGGCTTCGAGCGAGGCGCCGAATCCCTGGTACGCCAGGTCCAAATAGGGGATCAACTTGCGTCGCAGCAGCAGCTCGGTCACCGCCTGCCACTGTTCGGCATTGAGATCGGCGCCCGTAGGGTTATGGCAGCAGGCATGAATCAATACGACGTCGCCCTCGGATGCCGTTTGAAGGCGGTGCAGCATGGCCTCGAAGAGCAGCTCGTGCGCTTGCGGCGCATAGTAGGGATAGCGCTCAAGTTTGAGCCCGCAGCCTCCGAGCAAGGGGGCGTGGTTGCCCCAGGTGGGATCGCTGAGGTGGACGATCGCCTTGGGCGCGGCCGCCTTGATGAGTTCTGCCCCCACCCGCAAGGCGCCGCAGCCGCCGGGACACTGCAGGGTGCGGGCGCGCCGGTCCTTACGGGTTGAATGGCCGGCGCCGAGCACCAACTCCTCCAATGCACTGTTGAATTCATCACGGCCGGCAGCGCCTACGTAGGCCTTGGTCGTTTGGGCCGCCAATACCTCTCTTTCCGCCTGGCGAACGCAGTCGAGAATGGGCGTATTGCCCGACAAATCGCGATAAACGCCCACCCCGAGGTCGACCTTATGCTGGAAAGGATCGGCTCGATATTTCGCCATCAGGCCGAGAATGGAATCGGATACCAAGCGTTCGAGTTGTTGAAACAAAAGTTGAAACCCCTGTCTTGAGGCCCAGCATTATATCGGCCGCGCGAGCGCGCAGATCCTACCGTCTCCAATAAAAGACAGTAGGCCGATGACATTTGGCGGGGTTAGCGTGTAGGCTTTATCCACTCATCAGCGGGAGAGTTATTTTATGGCGCTCTGGAAAGAAAACCCCATGCCCGGCCCTGCGGGTTCATCCGTTCCCTCATCGGCCCTGGCCCCGGAAAGAAGCCCCCCGGAACGCACCGTCAACGACCCGGGGCTTGCCGTTTCGCCTCGCCGCCCCACCCCGAAAACCGCGGTCGAGGGCGGAGAGTCGGTGATTGCCGCGAATCTATCGATCGAAGGCAAGATTGAAGGCTCGGGAAACGTGCGCATGGCGGGCCGTTTCAAGGGCGATGTGCGAATTGACGGCAACTTCACCATGGACAGCGGCGCCCACCTGACCGGACAGGTTCTGGCCGGCATCGTGGTGGTCGGCGGCGAACTGCAGGGCAATATCGAATCCGCGAAGCGGGTCGATGTGCTCGAGGGCGGCGTCATCGTCGGGGACGTCAAGGCCGGCTCCATTACCGTGGCGGCCGGCTCGCGCATGCGCGGGCACGTCGAGTTCGGCTGGGAAGACGAGAAGGGCAAAATCAAGAGCCTGGCCGGCTAGGGGAGGGTGTCATGAGCGTCGCTCGCCAGAGCACACTCGGCGCGACCCGGGTATGTCCGCACTGCAAGGCCACGGTTTTGCAAAGCGCAAACATTTGCCCGGGGTGCCAGCACCACCTGCGCTTCAACACGGTCAACGCGGAGCCTGCGGCCCAGGCCATATCCGCCATGCGCATCGAGGGAACGATCCATCATCCCGCGCGCGGCGAGCAGTGCGAATACTGCGTGGTGATCGCGATCAGCAACGAAAGAGGTGAAAAAATCACCCGTCAAGTCGTCGGCGTGGGCGCGCTGCAACCCGGCGAGCGGCACAATTACAGCTTCTCGGTCGAGTTGGTGCCGGTGCGCGCGCCGCCCAAAGTGCCGCCCGCGAGAAACTAGGCGCCCGTCCGAGCGTCGGCTACTTTTGGTTGGCGCCTTCAATGGCGATAAAGCGCAGGAACTCGGCGCGGGTACTGGCATCGGCGCGGAAAGTCCCCAGCATTTTGCTGGTCACCATGGACACCCCGCGCTTGTGGACCCCGCGCGTGGTCATGCACTGATGAACGGCGTCGATGACCACCCCCACTCCGCGCGGCTTGAGCACCTCATTGATGCAACCGGCGATCTGCGCGGTGAGTTTTTCTTGGACCTGGAAACGGCGGGCGTAGCCGTCGACGACCCGCGCGAGCTTGCTGATCCCGACGACCCGATCGCTCGGCAAATAGCCGACGTGCGCGCGCCCGATGATGGGCGCCATATGATGCTCGCAGAAGGATTCGAACGAGATGTCGCGCAGCACCACCATTTCGTCGTAGCCTTCCACCTCCTCGAAGGTGCGGCGCAGATAGGCGCCCGGATCGCTGGAATAGCCTGAAAACCAGTCGCGATACGCATTCACGACCCGTTTCGGCGTTTCCACCAGGCCCTCGCGCAGCGGGTCTTCGCCCGCCCAGCGCAACAGGGTCTGCACCGCTGCTTCCGCGGCGCCGCGGGTCACCGGAGCGTTCTTCTTTTTGGCCATCGCAAATCTCCCATGCGGACGCGAATGCGCCACGCGCCGAATCAGCGCTTACGATAGCATGTCCGCTTGAGGCTCGATCCCAAGTACCCGCGGGAGAAAATTTCTTGAAATATCGTATCTTCGCCGGCGGCCTCGCCGCGATTCTTTGCACCCTGTGCGCGCGCGCGGCCGGTCCCGCGAATGCGCAAATCGACGCGCTCACGCGCCAGAACGCGCACGACATTTTTAAGCAGCTGATTGAAATCAACACCACCGATTCTGTGGGCAGCACCACCGTCGCCGCGGAGGCCATGGCGAAGCGTCTGCTCGATGCGGGATTTCCCAAGGCGGACGTGGTCGTGCTGGGGCCCAACGATCGCAAAGGCAACATGGTTGCCCGCTACCGCGGCAAGGCGGGTTCGAAACTCAAGCCGGTCCTGATCATCGGACACTTGGACGTGGTCGAGGCGAAGCGCGAGGACTGGAGCACCGATCCATTCCAGTTCGTCGAGAAAGACGGCTATTTCTATGGCCGCGGCACCCAGGACATGAAGGACAGCGACGCCATCGCGGTAACCGATTTCATCCGCCTGAAAAAGGAGGGCTACGTTCCGGATCGCGACATCATCCTCGCGCTCACGGCCGACGAAGAAAACGGCAAGTCCAACGGCGTAGACTGGCTGCTCAAGAACCACCGCGAGCTCATCGACGCGGAATATGCCTTGAATCCCGACTCGGGCGGCGTGCGGCCGGACAAGCCGCAGATCGTCGGATTCGAGGCAACCGAGAAGCTCTACGGGGACTTTCAGGTGCTCGCCACCAACCCGGGCGGCCACAGCTCGCTGCCCACCCCCGACAATGCGATCTACCACGTGGCCGATGCCCTCACGGCCTTGCAGAAATTCACGTTTCCTTTCGAGCTGAATTCCGTCACGCGCGAGTATTTCGCGCAGATGGCCAAGATAGAGACCGGACAGACGGCCGCCGATCTGCGCGCCATCTTAGGCACGACGCCGGATGCGCAGGCGGTTGCGCGGCTGTCGCGGGACACGCACATGAATTCGGTCATGCGCACGACTTGCGTTGCGACCATGTTGAGCGGCGGCCATGCGCCCAATGCGCTGCCGGGGCGCGCCGAAGCCAATGTGAATTGCCGCATTTTCCCCGGCCATTCGCAGGAAGAGATCCGCCTGCAGCTGGTCAAGCTGTTCAACGATCCGAAACTCACGGTGCGCTACCGCAGCGACAAGGGCGAATTGACCGATCATGGATCGGACCGCAAGGCCATGGCGCCGCCGCCGCTGCGCGACGATGTCATGAATGCGTTGCGCGGCGTTTCCGCCAAGTTATGGCCGGGCTTCGTGGTGCTGCCGATCATGGAAGCCGGTGCGTCGGACAGCATTTACACCATGAACGCGGGCATTCCGAGTTATGGCATCTGCGGAGTGGCCATAGAACGCGCCGACGACAAGGCGCATGGCCGGGACGAACGCCTCAAGATCGACGCTTACTACACGGGCGTTGAATTTTACTATCTGTTCTTGAAGGCGCTCACGACTCCGGCGGGTTGAAGCCAAGCCGGCATGAACGGCGGCGATCGCTGCATCGCGAGCTCTTCGAGAGCGCGTTGAGAAAGTATTTTCGCTCCGAGTATGATCGGCTGACTATGGAAAGACCCGGGTCGCCATGGCCGACATAAAACATGTTTTCGTGCTCATGCTCGAGAATCGGTCATTCGATCATGTGTTCGCATTCTCGGGGCGAAGCGGCGCCGCGCCCCCGGATGCAAGCTGGGGAATGACCGCCGATGCGCCGGATCGGGCGCCGCTCGATCCGCCGCACGAGTTCGAGGACGTGGCGGCGCAAATCGACGGAAATCCGCCGATGTCGGGATTCGCGCAGCAGCAGTATTGGAACGTATCCCGGCAGGGATTCGCCGCCGGCGCGCTGCCGGTCTTGCGCACGCTGGCAAGTCAATACTTCCTGTTCGACAACTGGTATTCGTCGATGCCCGGGCCGACCTGGCCGAATCGATTTTTCGCGCACGCGGGCTCCTCGGGCGGACTCGACAACAGCCCGGCGGCGGCCGCCACGATCGAAAGCGAAACCATCGACTCATTGAGCTTCAGCTTTCCGAACGGCACGCTGTACAGCTGCTTGCAGCAGGCGAAGCGCAGCTGGCGCGTGTATCACGACGATTTGTTTCCGCAGGTGCTCGCGATCAAGGACATGATCGATCCGTTCCGGCTGAACACCGGGCAATTTTCCTGGCTGAGAGCCGGCGAGCAACAGTTCTTTGCCGACGATCTGGCCGGCGGCTACGATGTGGACTACACCTTCATCGAGCCCAATTATGGGTTGGCGACGAATGGCTTCGAAAACGGCAATTGCCAGCACCCGATCGGCTCCATGGCGGCGGGCGAAGCGTTCATACAATACGTCTACCAAGCCATACGAAATTCTCCGGTATGGACTCAAAGCTTGTTGATCGTCACCTATGACGAACACGGCGCTTTCTTCGATCACCAGAATCCGCCTGCGGCCATCCCGCCGAATGACGGAACGCAGAACCACGCCCGGGCCGAGCATCCGCAGAGCTTCGCATTCGATCGATTGGGCGTTCGCGTTCCGGCGGTCGCGATTTCGCCATGGATTGCGCCGGGAGGACTCGGCAGTCAAGCATTCCCAGGCAAAGTCTTCGATCACACCTCCATCATCAAAACGGTGATGAACCTGTTCGGCGTCGACGCGAGCCTGGGGATGCGCGCGCCAGCAGCCAATTCCTTCGAGTCGGTTTGCTCCTTGCCAGCGGTGAGAACCGACGGCGACGCAATCGACTCGATGCTCCCGCAACCGGCGCCGGAGGCGCTTACCGCCGCCGTTCCCGCCGCGCCGGTCTCCGCAGGGCCTGATCATTCTACGAACGCGTTCTCGAGAATTGCCATGAGTCTCGACTTGTCGATGAAGGCCGCCACCCCGCTGCCGCCGGTGGCCGTCACCCATCCGACCTTTGCGATGGACGCGACGCACGGGCAACTCCTGCCGCATGCCCTCCATGTCGGCCGTACGAAACGGCAGGCCTTGGATTACATTCAGGCGGTCGCGGCGCGGATCGAGCGCCTAAAGCCGAGGAAATAGCAATGACCGGACCGTGCGGCCGCCGTGCCCCATGCCCGCACCATAGCCGCGGTGCAGCACGTTTTACTGCTTGGCCTGCGGAAGCGCTTGTCCAGTGACGCCGCCGCGGGAGAATTCGAATTGCAGCAGCCATTCGCGCGGCGGCTGACCCGGCGCCGGCGCAAACTTCCACTTCTTCGCAGCATCGCCGGCCTGCCGCGCAAAATACCGGCTCGATCCGCGAAGCTGCAGATTCTCGGCGATGACATTTCCGGCGCTGTCAACCGTCACACGAACCGCAACCTTGATTTGGCCGCGGATCGACTCGCGCGCGCTGCGCGAGATGGCGGGAATCTCCTCATGCACCACCGGCGAGGCGGCCGTCGGCCCCGTTGCCCGAGATTGCGCTCCTGGGAGCGTAGGAACTGGTTGCGAAACAGCCGCTTCGGGGATTGGCCGCGCGGGGTAAGGGCTGCGCAACAGCCGGCCGCCGGCCCAGACCGCAAGCAAAACAAGACCCACTGCCGCCGCGGGGACGAGCCAGCGCAGGTGAGGCGTAAGGGATGCCGCAGAAAGGGGGGTGGGTCCCCGGGGCACATCCGGTGCGGGCCCCTGAGGCGCAGGCACTTGAGAAGGCTCGGGCACCGCAGGCGGGTCCGTCGCCGCGGGCGGCTCGATTTGATTTCGCAGCTCGGAAACGGTCGGGCGTTTGCCGGGCTCGGGACTCAAGCATCGTCGCACGGCGTCTGCCAGCCCGGCGGAAAGGCTCGCCGGCAACGCGGGAGCCGGGTTGTTGAGCGCCGGACGGGTCTGGGTCAGTGCCTCCACCAGGGTGGCGCCGAGCGCTCGCATGTCCCCGGCAAGGTCGCCGCCGGCATCACGCGCAGCACGGATCGTATCGCTTGCGAGCTTCAGCCGGTCATTCACCACCAAAAAATTGGAAGGTTTCAGCTGACCCTGCACCAGATTTTGGCGGTGCAGGAACTCCAACGCATCGAGCGTGGGGATCAGCATTTCCCGCAATTCTTCGATCGTCAGAGCACGATGCGGAAGAATTTGCGCGAGGTTTTGCTCGGCATATTCGGTCACGACGAAAAGAAATGGGTGTCCGCCGAGCTTGCAACGCCCCGCTTCGAGGATGCGGATCAGGTGTGGATGAGACAGCGATGCGGCCAGCTGCCAGCGCGCAAGTTGCGGCTCCGAGCGCGCCGGGTCAGCCGGAACGATCTTGATGGCGGCTTGGGCAAGGTTGTGCGCGCGGCATTCGGTAAGAAATACAACGCTATGGTTCGATCTGCCCAAAAATCGGCGCAGGGGGAAGGTGCCGTTGACAACTTGGCTCTCCCACTTCGTCCAGATCTCGGTCTCGGTCATCATAACCATACGAACATATCACCCTGAGCCGCTCAAGAATCGGGCGGCCCTGTCAGCGTTTAACGACAGCCGCGGCGCTTTGGGCGGCCGGCCCCCGCACTTCCGGCGGCGCGCGGTCCTCCAATGCCATAATGAGCGCAGCGAATCTACTTACGAGCGGCCCATGGCTATTTTACAGTTGGTTGAGGCGCGGCAGCGCGATCTCGGCGGCTTCTTCGTTCGCCGGGTGTTGCCGGCGGAAGGACGCCAAATGGTGGGCCCATTCATTTTCTTCGATCACTTGGGCCCGGCGCAATTCGAACCGGGTCATGGCATCGACGTGCGGCCGCACCCGCACATTGCCCTGGCCACGGTGACGTACTTGTTCTCGGGTTCGCTCGAACATCGCGACAGCCTTGGCAACGTGCGCGAGATCCGCCCCGGCGACGTCAACTGGATGAGCGCGGGCCACGGCATCGTGCATTCGGAGCGCACGCCGCACCTGGCGCGCGCCGCCGGCGAAGAAATTCACGGCATCCAAAGCTGGGTGGCGCTGCCCGATGGCCGCGAGGACGACCCGCCGAGCTTCATGCACTATCCTGCAAGCGCCATTCCACAGCGCGTCCTCGACGGCGTGACGCTCTCAGTCATTGCCGGCGACGCCCTGGGATTACGCTCTCCGGTCGTCGCCGCGTGGCCTACGTTGTACGTGCACGCGCGCTTTGCGCCGGGCGCGGTCCTGGAGATACCCACGGAGCACGATGAACGAGCCGTATATGTGGTGCAGGGTGAACTTTTCATCGATGCGGAGAAGATTGCGGAGGGGCGGCTCGCCGCGCTGGCGCCCGGCATGAAGATCCGCTTGCGCGCGCAAGGCGAGGCGCGCGCCATGCTGCTTGGCGGCGATCGCTTTGCGACACCGCGCCATATTTGGTGGAATTTCGTGGCTTCGTCTCAGCAACGCATTGAGCGCGCCAAAGCGCGCTGGGCCAATCGTGAATTTCCGCCGGTGCCGGGTGAAACGGAGTTCATCCCGCTGCCTCCGCAATGAAATCGATGGTCGATTTGGCTTCAACCAGGAGTTTTCCATGAGCGATAAAACCGCAACGGTGCAGTGGCAGGGCCGGGGCAAGCAAGGCATCGGAAGGATCAGCACTCAAACCGAAGCGCTGAAGTCCTATCCCTATGGATTTGCGAGCCGTTTCGAGGATGACAAGCGCGGCACGAATCCGGAGGAATTGTTGGCGGCGGCGCATGCCGCCTGCTTCACCATGGCGTTTTCTTTCGCCTGCGACGCCGCTGGATTTTCCACGACGGCCGTGGACTGCCAGGCGGCGGTGCGCCTGGTTCTGAAGGGCGGCGGCTTCTCGATTGAGCACATCGGACTCACCCTCGAGGCCAGCGTACCGGGCATCGATGCAGCAACGTTTCAAAAAATCGCCGCCAAGGCCAAACAGGATTGCCCCTTGTCCAAGGCCTTGGCGAGTGTTCCGGAGATTACCCTGACGGCAACTTTGCGCTAGGAGCCGGGACGGCGAAAGGTGCGCAGCAACCCGAAGATCCAGCCCGCGGCGATACCCATGAACACCAGCAGCCCGCCCATGAGCAACTGATTGGAAAGACGCGGCGGCACGCTGCGGTGCGCGGTCAACACCAGCCAATGCATGTAGCACACCATGGCGACCATGAGGCAACCGAACCAGACGGCGTGCGAGACCAGCAAGGCACGCGTTTGCGCGATGTGTTCGGGTGCGAGCCAGTAATCTCGATTCGGCAATTTCATGTCGCCGGCTCGCGAATACACCACGCTCAGCAGCGTCACCATCGCAATCGGCAGTCCGATCCCAAGCGCGAACACGAACTTGCGGTACAACTCGCGCGGCATATGGGCGGTGGGAAAGCCCGCGCCGTCGAAGTGAGAAGCGACCATGGGCGGCAGACTGGATATCGTATGGGAGAAATACCAAATCGCGGCCAGCAGCGCCAGGGCAAATGCGATCCAGGGAATTTTGTTCATGGTTGCGAGCGCCACAGCACGGGGAAAAGCGGGTGATTCATCGGTGCGCCGGGCGGCAACGCGTCGCTCAGCCCCGGGAACTCCGGGGAGGTTTTCCACCGGCGCGGCGCATGCCGGATGTCATCGCCCAGAAAGCGCACCGAGAATACCCGGCGCCGCTGTGCGCCGGTCACGCCGCGCGCGCCGTGCAGCATGAGCATGTGGAATGCCACGGCATCGCCCGGCTGCAATCCCCAGCCGAGAATGCGAAATTGTTCGCGCGCGGCATCGATGTCCGGCAAATCCGCCAGCGAGCCCTCCGGAAACCACCGGGCCTCGGCATCCATGAAGGTGCGCGGCATCAACCAGGGTCCCAGGTGCGAGGCCGCGACGAACTCCAGCGTGGAATCCCGGCTCACGGTGTCGATAGGAATCCAAAAACTCACGTTCTGCCGCCCTTCGATGTTGTAGTAGGGCTGGTCTTGATGCCACGGCGTCGCCTGCCGGGTCCGCGGTTCCTTGGTGAGCATGTGATCGTGATACAAACGCGCAGTCGAGCTCTGCATCAGCCGGCCGGCGGTTTCGGCCAGAACGGAATCGAAGATGAAACGGCGATAATGCGGGTTGTCCTGCCAGTTGCAAAAATCTTCGACGAAGCGCCCCGGGTCGTCCGCGCTGCTGGCGAGGATCGCGCGCGGGCTCAGGCTCGATAGATTCAAGTCGATGCCGGTCTGCAGCGTGGCGATCTCCTCCGGCCCGAACAGCTGCCGGATGCACACCGCGCCGTCGCGCTGATATTGCGCGATCAGGTTCTGGTCAATCACGCCGGCAGCGCATTCAGTATTTCCTCGATCAACGCCGCGCCCCGATAGGCGAAACCCGTATAAATCTGCAGCAGATTGGCGCCGGCACGCAGGCTTGCGAGCGCATGCCGCGCGCTCACGATGCCGCCGACGCCGATGATCGGAAAGCCGGCGCCGAGTTCGGCGCGCAGCTGAGCGATGACTCTGACCGAGGCTGGATGCAGCGGCGCGCCGCTCAAGCCGCCGCGTTGCGCCGTTGCGGGCGGCGGCTGAAGTACGCTCAAATCGGTGGAAGTATTGGTGGCGATCACGCCGTCCAGTTCTGCCGCGCGCACTTCCTGGGCCAATGCGGACAGTTGCTCCGGGTTCAAGTCGGGCGAGACCTTCACCAGCAAGGGGACGCGCCGTGCTGAGCGCTGCTGCAGGATGAGCCGCTCCTCGAGCAGGGTGCCCAGAATGCGTTGCAGTCCATCGCGGGTTTGCAGTTCGCGCAGCCGCTCCGTGTTGGGCGAGGAGACATTCACCGCGACGTAATCCGCATGCGGGTACACCTTGCGCAGGCAGGCGACGTAGTCGTCCTGCGCCCTCTCGATGGGAGTATCGAAGTTCTTGCCGATGCTGATCCCGCGAATGCCGCGGTAGCGCGCGCGCCCGAGCCGCATGACCAAATGATCGACGCCCTTGTTGTTGAATCCCATGCGGTTGATCAGCGCGTCGCTGCCCGGAATTCTGAACATGCGCGGCTTCGGGTTGCCGGGTTGCGGACGCGGCGTCACGGTACCGAGCTCGATGTGGCTGAATCCCAATGCGCCGAGCGCGTCCAGATAGTCGCCGTTCTTGTCGAAACCCGCCGCCAAGCCCAAGGGGTGGGAAAACTGCAATCCAAAGCATTGCACCGCGAGCGACGCCGGAACGGGCAACGCCGCCACAGCGGCCGCACGCACTTCAAAGCCGCCAGTCCCAAATCATGGGCGAGCTCCGGATCGAGCCGCCGCAGCAGCGGCAGGGCGGCGCGCGCCATGGCGGTCGCCGCGCCGCTCAAACGTATTTCCACGTGGCCAACGCGCCCAAATAAAAGCAGGCTTCCGTGACCAACTGCGTCGCATCCAGTTTTTGGGCCGACGCGGCGATTTTTTGGCGTTTGAAGACGGCGTTGAACGCGAGGCCAACGACTATGGCGGCTGCCAAACCGATGAGGCCGGGGATGCCCAGGACCGCCGCGGGCGCGAACCCGGCCAGCAACGCAAAACTCAAGGCGCCGTGACCGATGCTCGGCGCCGCCTTTTCGCCGCGCGCCGCCATGACGGAAACCTGCAGCGCAAAGCTGGCGGCATAGCCGCAGATCATGATCACGGGCAGCGGGACGTTTGGCGGCACCGCAAACGGCAGCTTGGCGGCGGACAGGGCCATAAGCGCGTTGTACTTCACCAGCAGGCACAGCACTCGGCCCAACGAATCAAGCCCGGTTGCCGGCAGCCCGCGAAGCTCGGTGGTCAGCAGCGCAGTCGCCGCCATCGACAGAATGACGGCCACGCTGGAAGGCCAGATCTGCGCCCCCAACCAGTAAATCGCGCCGCCCAAAGCCCCAATCAGTATGCCGAGAAGCGGCGCGAACTGGCCGCTCACCCGCACCGGGAAATACTCGGACAGGCTCTCGGGTTGCGTGCGTTCATGCCCGTTTGCGCTCGAAACCGCCGGGCGCCGCGAGCGAGGCGCGCAGATAGCGGCCCGTGTAGGAAGCTTTGTTTGCCGCCACCTGCTCGGGCGTGCCCACCGCGATGACGCGCCCGCCGTTGTCGCCGCCCTCCGGGCCCAAGTCCACCACCCAGTCCGCTGTCTTGATGACATCGAGATTGTGCTCGATCACGATGACCGTGTTGCCCTCATCGCGCAGGCGCTGCAAGACGACCAGCAGCTGTGCGATATCGGCGAAATGCAAACCGGTGGTGGGCTCGTCGAGAATATACAAGGTGCGGCCGGTGGCGCGCTTCGAGAGTTCCTTGGCCAGCTTGACGCGCTGCGCTTCGCCGCCCGACAAGGTGGTCGCGCTCTGGCCCAAGCGGACATACGACAGACCCACGTCGAGCAGCGTCTTGAGCTTGGGCTGCACCGTCGGTACCGCCGAGAAGAACGGCAGAGCGTCCTCGACGGTCATGTCGAGGACCTCTTGAATATTCCTGCCTTTGAAGCGGATTTCCAGGGTTTCGCGGTTGTAGCGCTTTCCCTTGCAGACATCGCAAGGCACGTACACGTCCGCCAGAAAATGCATTTCGACCTTGATGACGCCGTCGCCCTGGCAGGCTTCGCAGCGGCCGCCTTTCACGTTGAAGCTGAAACGCCCCGCTTCATAGCCGCGTGCGCGCGATTCGGGCACGGCGGCGAAAATCTCGCGTATCGGGGCGAACAAGCCGGTGTAAGTCGCCGGATTGGAGCGCGGCGTGCGCCCAATCGGGCTCTGATCGATTTCAATCACCCGGTCGATATGCTCCAAACCCTCGATGCGGTCGAAATGCGCGCTGCCGGCCGAAGCGTGATTCAACTGCGTCGCAACCGCCCGGAACAGCGTGTCATTGATCAAGGTGGATTTGCCCGAACCCGAGACACCGGTGACGCAGGTCATCAGCCCCAGGGGAAATTCCGCAGTGACCTTCTTCAGGTTATTGGCGCTTGCGCCGATCACGCGCAGCATGCGCTTCGGATCGGGAACGTGCCTCAAGCCCGGGATTTCGATCCGGCGGCGGCCGCTCAAGTACTGACCGGTGATCGAGTCCGGATGGGCGGCCACCTCGGCGGCCGTTCCCTGCGCCACCACCTTGCCGCCATGCACGCCCGCGCCGGGGCCCAAATCGACCACATAGTCGGCTTGGCGAATGGCGTCTTCGTCGTGCTCCACGACGATTACGGTGTTGCCGAGATCCCGTAGATTGACCAGCGTGTCGAGCAGGCGCTGGTTGTCGCGCTGGTGCAGACCGATGGACGGCTCATCGAGAATGTACATGACGCCGACCAATCCGGAGCCTATCTGGCTCGCGAGTCGAATCCGCTGCGCTTCGCCCCCCGACAAGGTATCGGCGCTGCGATTCAAGGTCAGATATCCCAATCCGACATTGCCCAAGAACCCCAGCCGATCATTGATCTCCTTGACGATCTTCACGGCGATTTCGCCGCGCCAGCCCGCCAGCTTGAGCTTGCCGAAGAATTCCAAGGCGTGTTCCACCGATAGCGCCGAAAGTTCGGGGACGCTTTTGCCGTCGACAAAAACGTTTCTCGCGGCGCGGTTCAGCCGCGTTCCCAGGCAGTCGGGGCACGGCCGGGAAGAGCGGTATTTGGCGAGTTCCTCGCGCACCGCCACGGATTCGGTTTCGTTGTAGCGCCGTTCGAGATTGCGCACGATGCCTTCAAAGGTGTGGCGGCGCGACACCGTGCCGCCCTTGCCGTCCAGGTATTTGAATTCGATCTGCTCATCGGCGCTGCCGAACAGCACCAGCTCTTGAATTTTTTGCGGCAGGCTTTCGAACGGCGCCTCGATATCGAACTTCGAGTAGCGGGCGAGCGATTGAATCAACTGAAAATAGTAGGCGTTGCGCCGATCCCAGCCGCGCACCGCGCCGCCCGCCAAGGACAGATGCGGATTGGCGACGATCTTGGCGGGATCGAAAAACTCCTGCGTCCCGAGCCCGTCGCAGGTGGGGCATGCACCAATCGGACTGTTGAACGAGAACAGCCGCGGCTCCAGCTCGCTCAAAGAATAATTGCAAATGGGGCAGGCAAACTTGTCGGAAAACACCAGCTCGGCGCGCCCAGGCTCGTCCATATAGGCTATGCGTGCGACGCCCGCCCCCAAGCGCAGCGCCGTTTCGAAGGATTCGGCCAGCCGTTGTCCCAAATCGGGCCGCACTTTGAAGCGATCGACGATCGCTTCAACGGTGTGCTTGCGGCGCACGTCGAGTTTGGGCGCCTGGTCGAGTTCGACCACCTTGCCGTCGATCCGGGCCCGGACGAAACCGCCGGCCTGAAGTTCCTCGATGAGTTCGGCATGTTCGCCCTTGCGTTGCGCGATCGCGGGCGCCAGCAGCATCAAGGCGGTCCCTTCCCGGTGCGCGAGCACGCTATCCACCATCTGGCTCACCGTCTGCGCGGCCAGCTCGATGTGGTGATCGGGACAACGCGGCGTGCCGGCCCGGGCGAAAAGCAGGCGCAAATAGTCGTGTATCTCCGTGACGGTGCCGACGGTGGAGCGCGGATTGTGCGAAGTCGATTTCTGCTCGATCGAGATGGCCGGCGAGAGTCCTTCGATCGTGTCGATGTCGGGCTTTTCCATCATCGAAAGAAACTGGCGGGCGTAAGTGGAGAGCGATTCCACATAACGGCGCTGGCCCTCGGCGTAGATGGTATCGAAGGCCAGGGAAGACTTGCCGGACCCCGACAGGCCGGTGAACACGATCAACCGATCGCGCGGCAGGTCGAGATCGATATTCTTCAGGTTGTGGGTCCGGGCACCCCGGATTCGGATATTTTGCATCTAACCGATTACTATACGCGCCGCGTCAAGCGCGGGTAAAACAGCCCCATCGGGCGACCGGGGCGGGGTGCAAATCTGCGCTTTCGCGCGCGCCGAGGAGGATATTGGGGCGGTGTTCGCCGTGTACAATAAGAGACATTCAATCGAGGCGGGGGAAGGACGTGGCGCGCGGCGTAAACAAAGTGATTTTGGTCGGAAACCTGGGTGCCGACCCTGAAACCCGGTCCATGCCGAGCGGCATGACGGTAACCAATATCCGGATCGCCACCAGCGAGTCTTGGAAGGACAAAGCCTCCGGGGCTCAACAAGAGCGCACCGAATGGCACAGCATCGCCCTATTCGGGCGGCTGGGCGAAATCGCCGCGGAGTACCTGCGCAAGGGTTCGCAGGTCTTCATCGAGGGCAAGCTTAGAACCCGCAAATGGCAGGATAAGCAAGGTAACGACCGATTTACCACCGAAATCATCGCCGATAATATGCAGATGCTGGGAGGCCGCGGGGGCGGCGCCGGCGTGTCGGGCGGCGCGGAACGCGCACCTGCGGGTGCGGCGCCGCCGCGCGATGACTTCGATCAATCACCGGCGCCAGGGGGCGGCAAAGAGGAATTCGACGACGACATTCCGTTCTGAGCTTTGGGGGGCTAATTGGGCGCGAGAGCGGTGCGGATAGCGGCTGATTCGGGTGGCGGCAAAACCACTCTCTGCTCCTGGGTCAAGGCGATTTGCCGGGCTCTGGATGCGGCGGGGTGCGACAGCGCGGCGTTGCTCGCCGAAGCGGGTTTGGATGCCAAATCGCTCGACTGCCCCACAGCCCGTTGCCCCGTAACCCACAGTCTGAAGCTTTGGAAGATTGCGCTCGCCGCGACCGGCGATGCAGGCTTCGGCCTCAAGGTCGCGAGCCATATCAGGCCGACCAGTTTTCACGCCATGAGCTACGGCATGTCCGCGAGTTCGACCCTGAAGGAAGCCTTTCAGCGGGCGCAGCGCTATTGCCATATCGTCAGCGATGCGGTGGATTATCAGTTCTTTTTGCGCGGCTCCGAATATCACTTCATCATTTACCCCGCCACCGATCTCGGCGACGCGCCAATCGATGCGGTGGTGGGGCTGTACCTGCGGATGTGCCGCTCGCTGATCGGGCGGGAATATTCGCCGCTGCGAATCGAATTTCGGCGCTCGCCGCCGGCCAAGCTCGATGACTTCGTCAACTTATTGCGCGCGCCCTTGGTGTTCGACGCGCCCGAGACCCGGCTGGTGTTCGACCGCGCGAGCGTCGAACGGCGTCTGGACGGCGGCAACCCGGAACTGGCGCGCCACAATGATGCGATCGCGCTTCAATACCTGTCGCAACTCGAGCGCGACAACATCGAAGTGCGGGTGCGCGAGGTTTTGACGCAGCGATTGGCGCATGGCGAACCTTCGCAAGAGGACATCGCGGAAATTCTCAATATGAGCGCGCGAACCTTGCAGCGAAAATTGGGCGAGTGCGGCACGACCTACAAAGAAATTCTCGACGATACGCGCTGCGCTCTGGCCTTGGCCTACTTGAGCGCGCCCCGGCACAGCGTCAGCGACGTCACGTATTTGCTGGGATTTTCCGCGGGTAGCTGCTTCACGCGGGCTTTTCGCCGCTGGACCGGGCAATCGCCGAGCGATTGGCGCGCGGGCGCGCGGCTCTTGCCGCCCATCGGGCCGGCCGCTTAAAGCGCGGCGCCGCGTTTTAGGCCGGCGATGAACGAATCTTCGCCGGGGTGTTCCAAGCTTTCTCATCCGAGTCGTGAAGAAGCCCTATGAGCGCGGACGCGCCGAATGTTGCCCCACGCCCACGTAAGAATCGAGTCCGGCTCATTGTAGGAATCGTCGGACTCGGGCTGCTGGTTCTGGTGCTCTTTCATATCTTCGGCGGCAAAAAAACCAAAGCCGCCACGCCGCCGCAGGTGGTCAGCACCGCCACGGCGGCGCTGGGCGATATGCCGGAAATCTTGAGCGAGCTGGGGACGGTGACGCCGATCGCAACGGTGAATGTCCTGCCGCAGCTGAGCGGCTACCTGACGGCGGTCGGCTACACCGAAGGCCAGGATGTGCTCAAGGGCCAATTCTTGGCGCAGATCGATCCGCGTCAATACCAAATCGACAGGCAGCAGGCAGAGGCGCAGCTGGCCAAGGATCAAGCGAGTTTGGCTCAGGGGCGCGCCGATCTGGCGCGCTTTACCAAGTTGAACGAGCAAAAATCGATCGCCGAGCAGACCTTTGAGGATCAAAAGTTCATCGTTCAACAGGGCGAGGCGGCGGTCGAGGTGGATCGCGCGAATATCGCGCAGTTCGACCTCGACATCGCCTATTGCCACATCACCGCGCCGGTAGCCGGGCGGGTGGGGCTGCGCTTGGTGGATGTCGGCAACTTCGTCACCCAGTCGACCTCGCCCGGCATCGTCACCATCACCACCATGAAACCGACCACGGTGCAATTCACCGTGCCGCAGAACTCGCTGAGCAAGGTATTGCAGCGCTTTGCTTCCGGCGCAAAACTGCCGGTCACGGTTTTCGACAGCGACAACAGCAAACAGCTCGCGGCCGGCTCGCTGTATGCCATCAGCAATCAGATGGCCACCAGCACCGGCACGGTGAACTTGCGCGCCATCTTTGCGAATGACGACGAGGTGCTTTTCCCCAACGAGTTCGTCAACGTCAATTTGCTGGTCGACACGCTGCAAAAAGCCGTGCTGGTGCCGACCGCGGCGGTGCTGAGCGGTGCACCCGGAAATTACGTCTATCTGGTCGACGCTGACCAGACGGTTTCCGTCCACAAGGTGACCGTCGGTCCAAGCGACGGAACCAACACCGTCATCCTATCGGGCCTCGAGGCCGGCCAAGTCGTGGTCACCGACGGCATGGACCGCTTGAGCGACCATGCCAAGATCAAAATCGGCAAGCGCGCGTCCGGCCCGCAGGCGCCGTAAGCGCCGGGCGCGATCATATGAACATTTCTCGCCAGTTCGTGCTCAGGCCGGTGGCGACCTCGCTGCTGATGGTTGCGCTGGTGCTGGTGGGTCTGGTCGCCGTGCGGTTTTTGCCGATTTCCTCGCTGCCCGATGTCGACTACCCGACGATCCAAGTGCAGACCTTTTATCCCGGCGCCAGTCCGACGGTGATGGCGACCACCGTGACCGCGCCGTTGGAAGTGCAGTTGGGCGAGATTCCGGGCTTGCAGCAGATGACGTCGAGCAGTTCTGCGGGCGCCTCGATCATCACCCTGCAATTCAATTTGTCGCTCAATCTGGATGTCGCCCAGCAAAACGTGCAGGAAGCGATCAGCGCGGCCAACAGCCTGCTGCCCTCCGGCCTGCCGGCGCCGCCGACCTATGCCAAGATCAATCCGGCGGATCAGCCCATCCTGACATTGGCAGTCACGTCCGATTCGATGTCGCTGACGCAACTACAGGATGTCGCCAACAACCGGCTGGGAGCGAAGATCTCCGAAGTGCCCGGGGTGGGTCTGGTTACCCCCGCCGGCGGCAATGTGCCGGCGGTCAGGGTCGAGGCCGACCCGCAAAAGCTCGCGGCCTACGGACTCAACATCGACGATTTGCGCTCGCTGCTCGCGAACGTCAATGTCAGCCAGCCGAAGGGCAGCATCGACGGTCCGAAACTCGATTACACCATCAATGGCAACGACCAGATCGAGGATCCGAAGGATTATCTCGACACCATCGTTTCCTATCAGAATGGCGCACCGGTGTACCTGCGCGACGTCGCGCGGGTCAGCAAGGCCGCGCAGAACACCGAGCAGGGCGCTTGGTACGACGAGCGGCAGGCCATCGTCCTCAATGTACAGCGCCAGCCCGGCGCCAACGTCATCGCGACCGTCGATGAGATCAAGCGGCAGCTGCCGGAGCTCGAGTCCACGCTGCCGGCCGGCATGAAGGTCGAAATCGTCGCCGACAGCACCGCGGTGATCCGCTCATCGGTCGCGGACGCCGCATTGGAGCTGGGACTCGCCATCGTGCTCGTGGTGCTGGTGATCTTCGTGTTCCTGCGCAACCTGCCGGCGACCGTGATTCCCAGCATTTCCGTGCCGGTGTCGCTGATCGGCACGCTCGCGGTGATGTATCAACTGCATTACTCGATCGACAATCTGTCGCTGATGGCTCTCATCATCGCCACAGGCTTCGTGGTCGACGATTCGATCGTCATGATCGAGAACGTCGTGCGCTATCTGGAGGAGGGCCGGACACCGTTGCAAGCGGCTCTCGAGGGCGCGGGCCAGATCGGCTTCACCATCGTCTCGCTCACGGTCTCGCTGATCGCGGTGTTGATTCCGCTGCTGTTCATGGGCGGCGTGATCGGCCGGCTGTTCAGCGAATTCGCCGTGACCCTCGCCGTCACCATCGTGATTTCCGGCGTGGTCTCCCTGACCTTGGTGCCGATGATGTGCGCCCGCGTGCTGCGCGCGCGCGCCGAACGGCATCCGAGCCGCTTCGAACAGCTGAGTGAACGGCTGTTCAACAGGCTGCTGGCCGCATACGAACGCGGGCTGCGGTTCGTCATGGCGCGCCAAACGCTTACCCTGGCGGTCTTTCTCGGCACTTTGGCGCTTACCCTGGTTCTGTACATCGCGATTCCCAAAGGGCTGTTCCCGGTCCAGGACGTAGGCGTCATCCAAGCCATCAGCGTGGCCGACAATTCGGTGTCATACGGCGCCATGGTCGACAGGCAGGCCGCGCTGGCGGACGCGATCCTCAAGGACCCGGATGTCACCGGACTGACTTCCTATGTGGGAATCGACGGGACCAATACCACGCTCAACAACGGCCGCTTCTTGATCAATTTGCGGCCGCGCGACGACCGTTCCTCGACCGCCGAGGTCATCGCGCGGCGCCTGCAGGGCGAAGTCGCGGATGTCCCCGGCATCCGGCTGTATCTGCAGCCGGAGCAGGACTTGACCCTGGACACGCGGGTGTCGCCGAACCAGTACCAGTTCGTATTGCGCGGACCGAGCCAGCAGGCGTTCCAGCAATACGTGCCGGCGCTGATCGCGCGCATGAAGAGCATCTCCTCGATCACCGACGTCACCAGCGACCTCAACAACGATGGATTGAGCGTCAACGTCGAGGTCAACCGGCAACTGGCGGCGCGCTACGGGGTCACGGCGGCCACGGTCGACAACGCCTTGTACGACACGCTCGGGCAACGCATCGTGTCGACGATCTTCGATCAGTCGAGCCAATACCGCGTGATCCTGGTGGCGAAGCCGGAGAGTCTGCCGACCGTCGAGTCGCTCGGCAACTTGTACCTGCCGAGCCAGACCAGCAGCACCGGCCAGGTGCCGCTGAAGGGCATCGCCAGCATCCAGATCACCAAGTCGCCGCTGGTCATCAGCCATCTGGCGCAGTTCCCCGCGGTGACCATTTCGTTCAATTTGGCGCCCGATGCCTCGCTCAGCAAGGCGGTCAACGAGATCAATCGAGCCGAGCAGTCCGTGCATATGCCCGCATCGATCACCTCCTCGTTCCAAGGCGCCGCTCAGGCATTCAAGGACTCCTTGTCGAGCGAGGTGTTCCTGCTCATTGCGGCTCTCGTCGCGGTGTACATCGTGCTCGGGGTGCTCTACGAGAGCTTCGTCCATCCGGTGACAATTCTTTCGACGCTGCCCTCCGCGGGCATCGGCGCGTTGCTGGCGTTGATGATTGCCGGCAAGGATCTGGATGTGATCGGCATCATCGGCATCGTGCTGCTGATCGGCATCGTCAAGAAGAACGCGATCATGATCGTGGATTTCGCGCTCGAGGCGGAGCGGCAAGACCGCAAGCCGCCGCAGGAAGCCATCTTTCAAGCCTCGTTGCTGCGCTTTCGGCCCATTCTGATGACGACACTGGCGGCCATGCTCGGCGCATTGCCCATGCTGCTCGGCACCGGCACGGGATCGGAGCTGCGCCGGCCGCTCGGACTCGCCATCATCGGCGGACTGGCGGTGAGCCAGCTCTTGACGCTGTTCACCACCCCGGTGATCTACCTGTTCTTCGACCGCCTGGTGTTTGGACGCAAAGGCGCCGGCACCGCATCCGAGCCCGCGGCATGAGCATCCCCGCAGCATTCATCAAGCGCCCCGTGGCCACCACTTTGCTGGCGGTCGCCATCCTGCTGTCGGGAATCCTCGCGTTCTTCCGCCTGCCGGTTGCGCCGCTGCCGAATATCACCTTTCCCGTCATCGTGGTTCAAGCGAGCATGGCGGGCGCAAGCCCTGCGATCATGGCCTCGACCGTGGCCGAGCCCTTGGAGCGGCGCCTGGCAACGATCGCGGACGTCAACGAACTCACTTCCACGAGCACGGTGGGCTCGGCGCGGATCGTGATCCAGTTCGGCTTGAGCCGCGACATCAACGGCGCCGCCCGCGATGTCCAGGCCGCGATCCAGGCGGCGCGCGCGGACCTGCCCAGCACGCTGCGCAACAACCCCACCTACCGCGAATACAACCCGGCTGATTCTCCCATCATGGTGCTGGCCCTCACCTCGGACACGCTCACCCGCGCGCAGCTCTACGATTCCGCCAATTCGGTGCTGCAGCAGCAATTGTCGCAGGTCGAAGGCGTCGGCGAGATCACGCTCGGCGGCAGCGCGCTGCCGTCGGTGCGCGTGGAATTGCAGCCCGACAAGCTCAACAGCTACGGCATCGGCCTGGAAGATGTGCGCGCATCGATCGCGGCCGCCAACGCCGACAGCGCCAAGGGCCATATCGATCAGGGCGGCCAACGCTTCGAGGTCACGTCGAATGACCAGATCAGCAAGGCCGCGCCCTATCGCGACCTGGTCATCGCCTACCGCAAGGGTGCGCCGGTTCTGCTGCGCGATGTCGCCGAGGTCGATGACGCGGCGGAGAACATCCGCAACGCGGGCCTCTACAACGGCAAGGATGCCGTCTTGGTCATCATCTTTCCGCTGCCGGGCGGCAACATCGTCAACACCGTGGCGCAGATCCGCAAGGTCCTTCCGTCCATCGAGGCAACCTTGCCGCACAACGTCCACGTCGGCATCGCCATCGACCGCTCTCAGTCGGTGAACGCCGCGGTGCACGATACCGAACGCACGCTGATCGTCGCGGTGCTGCTGGTGATCGGCGTGGTATTCGTTTTCCTGCAATCGCCGCGCGCCATCCTGGTGCCGGCGGTGGCGCTGCCGCTGTCGATCATCGGCACCTTCGGCCCGATGTACCTGCTCGGCTACAGTCTCGACAATCTTTCGCTGATGGCGCTCACCATCGGCACCGGCTTCGTGGTCGACGACGCCGTGGTGGTGCTGGAGAACATCGTGCGCCACGTCGAATCGGGCATGGAGGTGCACGAAGCGGCGCTGCGCGGCAGCGCCGAGGTCAGCTTCACCGTGATATCGATGAGCCTGTCGCTGATCGCGGTGTTCCTGCCCATCCTGCTGATGCCCGGCACCATTGGCCTGCTGTTCCACGAATTCGCCGTGACGTTGTCGATCGCGATTCTGATCTCGCTGGTGATCTCGCTCACCGTCACGCCCACCATGGCGGCCTATCTTCTGAAACGCGGCAAGGCGCTGCATTCCCAGTCGCGCGCGGCTATCTGGTCCGAACGCCAGTTCCAGCGCTTCAAATCCGCGTACGCCCGCTCCCTCGACAGCGTGCTCGATCACGCGCTCACTGTCGGTTTGATGCTCATTGGATTCATCGTGCTCAACGTATTTTTGTTCAGGCTGCTGCCGGCGACCTTCTTTCCCGAGCAGGACAACGGCATCTTGAATGGCCAGATCATCGCCGATCAGAGCATCTCGTTCCAAGCGATGGCACAGAAACTGGCGCAGCTGCAGAGCATCGTCGAGCAAGACCCGGCGGTCGCCTCGGTGGCGGGCTTCACCGGCGGCCGCGCGCTCAACAGCGCCAATGTGTTCATGGAATTGAAACCGCTCGCGGAGCGCAAGCTGTCCTCGTCGGAGGTCGTCGCGCGGCTGCGGCCCAAGCTCAACGCCGTGTCCGGCGCCAGACTCTATATGCAAGCTTCCCAGGATCTTCACATCGGCGGCCGCCAGTCGGCGTCTGAATACCAGTACACCCTGACCAGCGACGATCCCGACGCCTTGTACAAGTGGGTGCCGCGCCTCGTCACCGCGCTCGGCAAGGATTCCAGCGCGCTCACGGATGTCAATTCGGACCTGCAGCAGAACGGCCTGCAATTGTTCGTCAATGTGGACCGCGCGACCGCGGCGCGCTACAGCTTCGCGCCGAACCAGATCGACAATGTGCTGTACGACGCCTTCGGCCAGCGCACCGTGTCGACCATCTACAATCAGCTCAACCAATACTTCGTGGTGATGGAGGTGGCTCCGCGCTATTGGCAGTACCCGCAGGCGCTCGAGCGCATTCGCTTCAGCACCGCCGCCGGCAATCCGAGCGGCACCCAGCAGACGCAGATGCCGGGCAACACGGTAAAGCCCGTCGTTGCCGCGGCGGCGGTCTCGACGCCGGGCGCCGCTACCAGCGGCAATTCGCTCAACGCCAACGCCGAGGCCAATCAGCAGACCAATTCGATTGCGAATTCCAAGGGCGGCAGCTCGAGCGGCAGCGCGGACAGCACGGCGGCGGAAACTCTGGTGCCCTTCACGGCGCTGGCCTCCTCCATCAGCAACCACACCGCCACCCAGGTCAGCCATCAAGGCGGCTTGGTGGCCGCCACCATTTCGTTCAACCTGCCGACCGGCGGCTCGCTCAGCAAAGCCACGGCGCAGATCGCGGCGGTGTCGCGCGAATTGGGCCTGCCGGCCTCCATCCATGGCAGCTTCGCCGGCGCCGCGCAGGTGTATTCGCAGTCCATGTCGACCATGCCGCTGCTGATTCTCGCCGCCTTGGCGGCGGTGTATATCGTGCTCGGCATTCTCTACGAGAACACCGTGCATCCGATCACGATCCTCTCGACGCTGCCGTCGGCGGGCATCGGCGCGACCCTCGCGTTGCTGATATTCGGCACGCCGTTCTCGGTAATCGCCATGATCGGCATGATCCTGTTGATCGGCATCGTCAAGAAGAATGCCATCATGATGATCGACGTCGCCATTCGCCAGCGGCGCGAGGGCATGGATCCGCGGCAGGCCATCCATGATGCGGCGGTACTGCGTTTGCGCCCGATCATGATGACGACCGCGGCCGCGGTGCTGGGCGCGGTGCCTTTGGCGATCGGCTTCGGCCAGGGCGCCTCACTGCGTCAGCCGCTCGGCATCACGGTCATGGGCGGCTTGATCTTGAGCCAGGTGTTCACTCTGTATACCACGCCGGTGATCTACCTCTTCCTTGACCGCTTGCGCGTCAGGCTGGCGCGCTGGTCGGCCACGCTGCCGTGGAATCGGCAATTGGATGCGAGCCCATCATGAATACTCTGCGCAAAGCGCCGGCCTTGTTGCTCGCGCTGCTTCTCGAGGGATGCCTGGTCGGTCCCAATTATCACCGCCCGCCGGCGCCGACGCCTGCTCAATACAAGGAACTCGAGGGCTGGACCATGGCCGCGCCCGCGGCCGATGGACCCAAAGGCGATTGGTGGACCGCATTCAACGATCCATTGCTCGATGAGCTCGAACCGACGGTGTCGGTGTCCAACCAGACTGTGCGTCAGGATTACGCCAACTACCGGCAGGCGCTGGCCGAAGTGCAGGCGGCCCGCAGCGCCCTGTTCCCCAGCATCGGAATCAGCGGCTCGGCCACCAAACAGCGCGCCGCGGGCGCACTGAATCCGCCCGGCACGGGCGCCGCGACAACCGCCGGGTCTCTCGAGGGCAGCGTGAGCTGGGCGCCGGATCTCTGGGGTGCCGTCCGCCGCAATATCGAAGCGAGCAAAGCGACGGCGCAGGCGAGCGCGGCGACGCTGGCAAACGCCACGCTCTCGGAGCAGACCTCGCTCGCGGCGGCCGTCATCGAGTTGCGCGTGACCGACGCGAACATCGATCTACTGCAACGGACGGTCACGGCCTTCACGGAATCACTGCGCGTGGTGGGCAACCAGGGATCCGCGGGCACCACGCCGCCGTCCGATGTGATCACCGCCAGAACCCAGCTGGAGAGTGCGCAGTCGAGCCTGATTTCGCTGGGAGTCGCGCGGGCGCAGTTCGCGCACGCCATCGCCGTGCTGGCCGGCAAGAATCCCGAAGACCTCGATATCGCGCACAGCACGCAGATTCCGAAGTTGCCGCCGGTGCCGGTCGGGGTGCCGTCCACGCTGTTGCAACGCCGCCCGGACATTGCGGTCGCCGAGCGCCAGATGGCCGCGGCCAATGCCGCCATCGGCGTCGCCGAAGCGGCGTATTTCCCGACTCTGACGCTTTCGGCCGCGGATGGCTTTACGCAGTCGCCGCTCGCCGGGCTGCTGCATGCTGCAAATCATGTCTGGTCGCTGGGAGCGGATGCGGCCGAAAATTTGTTCCAGGGCGGCTTGACCCAAGCGCAAGTGGCGAGCGCGAAGGCGGCCTATGAGGCGAGTGTGGCCAATTATCGCGGCACGGTGCTGAAGGCGCTGCAGAATGTCGAGGACGATCTGGCGGGGCTGCGTATTCTCGCCGCACAAGGCGGTGTGTTGGAATCCGCAGTGCGCGACGCCGCGCGCGGATCCGAGATCGCGCTCAACGAATACCGCGCCGGCACCGTCGATTACACCACCGCCGCCGCTGCACAGGCGACGCAATTGGGCATCGAGGAGACCGCGCTTGGCGTGCAGCAGCAGCGCCTGCTCGATACGGTGTCGCTGATCGGCGATCTGGGCGGCGGCTGGTCGGCGGCCGAGCTTCAAAACGCGAGTGCGTCGGCCCAGCCTGCGGCCATGCCTTAAGAGTCGGACAAGGTGCCGAGCGAGGTTTCCAATTCATTGGCCAGCGCAATGAGCTTGGTGCGTACCTTGTCCAGCAGGAATTCCTTCGAAACCATATAAGCGGGTGCACCGCAATTGATCGCCATGGGCGGCAGACCGCCTCCGGGCCGCACCGGAACCGCGATGCCGTTGACGTCTTTCTGCCATTCGCCGAATGAGCAACACACGCCCAGCTCGCGGATGTCGCGCAGCGCGCGATCGAGGCCCGCCTTGATTTCCAGCCAGCGGTCATCGGGAACCAGCTCGCGCACCCGTTCCATGATTTCGGATCGTTCGGATTGCGATACCGCGGTCATGTAGGCGCGGCCCATCGCGGAGGTCGCGATTTGAATGCGCGCGCCCATATCCAAGCTCAAGGTGACCGCGCCCGAGCCGCGCACCACGTCGATGTAAAGCATGGACAGGCGGTCGCGCGTCCCCAAGCTCACCATGCATTGGCCGAACTCGGCCAATTCCTGCATGCGAGGATGAGCGAGTTTGCGGATGTCGAGGCGCGCCAACATGGCGCTTCCGAGGCTTAAAGTCGCTACTCCCAAGCTGTACTTGGCGCTGTCCTCGACATACACCAAGTAACCGAGCTTGGTAAGCGTATGGGTCAGGCGCGAGACGGTCGACTTGGGCAGGCCGCAGGCGCGCGCGAGATCTTGGTTGCCGAGCATGCGGTCGCCATGGCGGAAACACGCCAGCACCTCGAGGCCCCGGCCCAACGCGTTGACGAAGTGGCGATCGGCTTTGGCCGCCGCCGTGACCGCGGAGATGTTCGACTTTCTCGAGAGCATCATTGACAACCCCTGATCCCGATCCCCATAATTTTGCACTATTTCAGAATTAAGTTCTGTTCTGCAGAACAGAATTTAAACGGAAACTCTCCATGCGTCTAGAATTTACCGAAGAGGAACAAGCCTTCCGCGATGAGGTTCGGGCGTTCTTGCGCGAAAAATTGCCCCCTCGGATCCGCGACAAGGTCTTGAACGGCCGCGAATTGAGCCGCGAGGACCATGTTTTGTGGCAACGCACACTTCACGAGCGCGGTTGGGGCGGGATCGGTTGGCCCAAGCAGTTCGGCGGTCCTGGTTGGAATTCGGTGCAGCAATATATATTCGACGAAGAAACGGCGCAGGCGGGTGCGCCGAGGTTGATTCCCTTCGGCACCAAGATGGTGGCCCCGGTGATCATGGCGTTCGGCAACGCCGCGCAGCAGCAACGATTCCTACCGCCGATCAGCTCCGGGGCCGAATGGTGGTGTCAGGGCTATTCGGAACCGGGCGCCGGCTCGGATCTGGCTTCTTTGAAAACCCGGGCGGTTATACAGGGCGATCATTACGTCGTGAATGGTCAGAAAACCTGGAACACGCTCGGCCAATATGCCGATTGGATTTTTTGCCTGGTGCGCACCGACACCGCCGCCAAGCAGCAATCGGGCATCAGCTTTCTCCTCATCGACATGAAGAGCCCGGGGATCACGGTGCGGCCCATCACGCTGCTGGACGGCGGACATGAGGTGAATGAGATCTGGTTCGAGGACGTCCAGGTGCCGGTTGAAAATCGCATCGGCGAGGAAAACAAAGGCTGGACCTATGCCAAGTTTTTGCTTGGACATGAACGCACCAATATCGCCGGCATCGGGGGCGCCAAACGCGAACTTGCGCGGCTGAAGCGCATAGCGGCGAGCGAAGTCAAGAATGGCCGCCCGCTCATCGACGATCCTTTGTTTGCCGCCCATATCGCACAGGTCGAAATCGACCTATGGGCGTTGGAAATCACCAATCTGCGCGTGCTGTCGCAAGAGCGCGGATCGAAGGCGCCGGGACCGGAGGCCTCCATTCTCAAGATCCGCGGCACCGAAATCGCTCAACGGATTTCCGAGCTCTTGATGCGTGCGGTCGGCCCTTACGCGTTGCCTTTTCGCCGTGAAGCCATGGCGGCCGGCTGGCAGGCGGATCCGGCGCACCCGGAATCGGGACCGGACTACGCCCCGACCCTCGCCGCGGCGTACCTGAATCAACGCAAGCTGTCGATATTCGGCGGCACCAACGAAATTCAAAAGAACATCATTTCCAAGATGATCGTTGGCCTCTAGAGACCCGCACCATGAACTTTGAATTCAGCGACGAGCAGCAGCAGCTGCGCGACACGGTCGATCGCTACTTCGCCGATCAATACAGTTTCGAAAAATTTCGCGCCGTCAACGCCTCCGCCGCGGGCTGGGACAAAGCCGTATGGGCCGGACTCGGCGATCTTGGAGTGCTGGCGCTCAACGTGCCCGAGGCACAGGGAGGCCTGGGGTTTGGCCCGCTGGAAACCTTGAGCGTCATGGGGGCCTGCGGCAAGAGCTTGCTGCTGGAACCTTATCTGAGCAGTGCGGTGATCGCGACCGCGCTGCTGCGCGCCTGTGCCGAGGATTCGGCGGCCGCCGACCTGATGGCACGCATGGGCGCGGGCGCCGCGATCGCGGTGCTCGCTCATTACGAGCCCGCGTCGCGCTTCGAGTCTCAGTGGGTCGCTTCGCGGGCGCGCAAATCAGGCGATACCTATACGCTCGATGGCCAGAAGGCGGTGGTCATGCATGCGGGCGCCGCCGACACGCTGCTCGTGTCGGCCCGCGTCTCGGGAGGGCCCGGGGACGCAAAGGGCATCTCGCTGTTTCGGATTCCCCGCGATGCGAAGGGAGTGAAGCTGGACTCGTATCCGACCATCGATGGTCAGCGTGGCGCGGACGTGTTTCTCGAAGGTGTTGAAGTGCCGGGCGGCAACAGGCTCGGCGCCGAGGGCGGCGCGCTGCCGATGATTGAAGCAGCGCTCGATATCGGACTGGCGGCGCTGTGCGCCGAGGCCGTCGGCACGATGCAGGCGCTGGTCGATGCCACCGTGAGCTACGTGCAGTCACGCCAGCAATTCGGCGTGCCGATCGGCCGATTTCAGGCCTTGCAGCATCGCATCGCCGACATGCTGATCCACCTGGAACAGGCTCGCTCGATGAGTTATCTGGCGGCCCTGCGCTGCATGGACGCGAACGTGCCTGAGCGGCGACGCGCCCTGTCGGCCGCCAAGGCCGTGGTCGGCCAGTCCGCGCGCTTCGTCGGCCAACAGGCGGTGCAATTGCACGGCGGCATGGGCATGACCGATGAACTCATCGTCAGCCATTGGTTCAAACGTTTGACCGCGGCCGAATTGATGTTCGGCGACAGCGATACGCATTTGCAGCGCTATGCTGCCCTCTCCCGCGAATAGGAAATTCTCAATGGCTCAATTGGCAAAGGCAGTTCTGGCGCGCGAAGTCGGCAAGCCGGTCTTGGTTGAACAAATCGAAGTCGCTTCGCCTCGGCACGGGGAGGTGACCGTGCGCATCGCCGCCTGCGGGGTCTGCCACAGCGATTTGTCGGCGACCAATGGCACCATCAACTATCCGCTGCCGTTGGTGCTCGGCCACGAAGGCGCGGGGGTCATCGTCGCCGTCGGCGATGGCGTCGACAATTACGCCCTGGGCGATCATGTGGTGAGTTCGTTCGTGAGCATGTGCGGACACTGCCACTACTGTCAGACGGGCCGGCCGCAGCTGTGCGTGCAGTCGCTGAAGTCGCTGTTCACCCTGCCCGACGGCACGGTGCGGACCCGCGATGCCGCGGGCAAGGATCTCAATGTGTTTTGCGGCTGCGGCGTCATGGCTGAATACGCCACCGTGCACATGGACAATGTGGTCAAGATCGACCCAAGCATGCCCCTGGACCGGGCGGCATTGATCGCCTGCGGCGTGATGACCGGCGTCGGCGCTGCGGTCAACACCGCCAAAGTCGAGGCGGGTTCGATCGCGGTTATTTTCGGTTGCGGCGGCGTGGGTTTGAATGCCATCCAGGGCTGCGCCATCGCCGGCGCCGGCATGATCGTCGCCGTCGACACCAGCGATGCGAAGCTCGTCATGGCAAAGCAATTCGGCGCGACCCACGGCTATAACATCGACGGCCAAGCGAATGCCGCAAAGGATCTGTTCAAGCTCTGCGGCGGCGGGGCGGATTACGCTTTCGACTGCGTCGGAAACGGCAAGAGTTCGGAAATGGCCTGGGGCGTACTGCGGCGCGGCGGCACCGCGGTCATCGTGGGCATCGCCGGCCCCAAGGATCAGATCGTGCTGGGCGCGCAGCAGGTCGCAACCACGGAAAAGACCCTCACCGGCAGCATGTACGGCGGGGCCCGCCCGCAGCTGGATTTTCCGCGCCTGATCGGCCTGTATCGCAGCGGGCGCCTGAAACTCGATGAACTGATTACGCGGACCTATTCGATCGATGAGGCGCCGCGCGCTTTTGCGGATCTGAATGCCGGCAAGCAGGGGCGCGGCGTGATCATCTTCGACACCACCCTGTAGGGTGAATTCGTTGGCTCCGGGTCGACTCGGGACCTTTCAAAGAGCACAGAGGTATGGTTCTCAGACGGCCTTCCTTAGCGTCTCTGCCATTCGGGTTTGCCAGCCTGGACCAGTCGCCTTCCAGCGAGCCAAGGTATCCGGCGGCAGGCGCAGGGAAATGGACGTGCGGGCATTACCGGTTTTGGGCCGGCCACGAGGTTTGAGCATTTTTGCAGCTGCTTGCTTGCCAAAAATCTCCGGCAAGATTTCGCGCGCCTTGCGCGCGCGCGAGAAGGTCTCCTTTGTCCAGACCGGATTCTCACGATCCGCTCGTTCAGGATTGCGCTTGCGCTTCATACCGCTCCACCTCACGTTTGTTGGCCTTACGTAGACTGATAATGTGCGTTTTTCCAGATCGCGGAGTGAATACCAAGACGTGCAGCCGCTCCGCAATCAGCCCAAATGCCTGAAATCGGCTTTCGCCATAATCTCTCCGCGTGTCCGCAACGATCAACGCGCTGTCCCATTCAAATGCAAACGCCTGCGCAAACGAGATCCCCCGCGTTGCAATGTTCCGGGCGTTTTTCGCGGCATCGAAGCTGATGTCCACTTAGATAGTGTATATACGTATATACGATAATTCAAGTAGCGAGCGCCGGCTCCGGTCGGTGACCGTGTCGAAATTCCTCCCGCCAAGCTGCCATTCACAGGAAGTCCAATCACGGATCCGTCGATATCAAATCCATCAGCGGTCACGGGGACCGTGCGGAGTTTTTTCGAAAAGCTCATGGACTTGCTCGTTCGGAACAGACCTAGCGAAGACACCGAAGGGAATGGGGCGAAGGAGTAAGTTCTGGTTTCGTGATTTGCCGACGGACCGGCGGAGAGAATTGGCATAGAGATTGTTCCACACCGTCCAGTCAAATTGACAGCCCGAAGTGCTAGTCGTCCTGCAAACTTTCCCCTGGGAATAGTGCATCGTTGAAGCCGAACTGGCGCAAGTCGCGGATGCGGCGGGGATAGAGAATACCATCCAGGTGGTCGACCTCATGTTGCACGACTCGGGCGTGAAAATCCCTGACGGTGCGGTCGATGGGCGTGCCGGCCGCATCGAACCCGGTGTAGCGCAGCTCGCGGTAGCGCGGCACCAAACCGCGCATGCCGGGCACCGATAGGCATCCCTCCCAATCCTCGTCTTTGAGATCTCCGATCGGCGTCAGCTCGGGGTTGATGAGCACCGTATAGGGCACCGGCGCCGCTTCCGGGTAGCGCGGATTTTCCTCGAAGCCGAATATCACCACGCGCAGACCGACGCCGATTTGCGGCGCGGCGAGACCCGCGCCATTGAGATTCAGCATCGTCTCCCGCATATCGGCCAGGAGGTTTTCGAGGCCGGGCGTGCCGAATTCGCCTACCGGCTGCGCAACCGCCAGGAGCCGGGGGTCGCCCATCTTGAGGACTTCGCGTATTGCCATGGTTCCTAGTATCTTAACGGCCTTTTCCTTGCGAGCCCATGTTCTAAATGCCCGGTCTTTTATACATAAAAACTTTCGGCTGTCAGATGAACGAATACGATTCCGGCAAGATGCGGGACGTGCTCGAAGCGGCGCATGGCATGAAAAGCACGGACGACCCGGCGCAGGCCGACGTCCTGCTGGTCAATACCTGTTCCGTGCGCGAAAAGGCCCAGGAAAAGGTATTTTCGCTGTTGGGCGAATGGCGGCTCCTCAAGCAGCAACGCCCCCATGTGGTGATCGGGGTCGGCGGCTGCGTCGCCAGCCAGGAAGGCGAGGGGATCACGGCGCGCGCCCCTTTCGTCGATCTGGTGTTTGGACCGCAGACCTTGCACCGCCTGCCGGCGATGATTCAAGGTCTGAAAGACTCCGGGCGATCGCAAATCGACATCAGTTTCCCGGAGATCGAGAAATTCGATCGGCTGCCGCAAGCCCGCTCCAGCGGCGCCACTGCCTTCGTTTCCATCATGGAGGGCTGCAGCAAGTACTGCACCTTCTGCGTCGTGCCCTACACGCGCGGCGAGGAGATCAGCCGCCCATTTGAACAGGTGTTGGCCGAGGTTGAGCATCTTGCGATCCAGGGCGTGCGCGAGATCACCCTGCTGGGTCAGAACGTCAACGCCTACGCGGGCCCCATGGCGGACGGCACCCTCGCGGATCTATCGACTCTGATTCATTTCGTCGCGGCCGTCGACGGCATCGAGCGCATACGCTTCACGACATCGCATCCGCTGGAGTTCAATGACAGCCTGATCGAAGCCTACGCCAGCGTCCCGCAACTCAATAATTACCTGCATCTGCCGGTGCAAAGCGGCTCCGACCGCATACTGGCCGCCATGAAGCGCGGACACACGGTGCTGGAGTACAAGCAGAAGCTGCGCAAGCTGCGCGCGGTGCGGCCGGACATCTGCATATCGACCGACTTGATCGTCGGTTTCCCAGGCGAAACCGACGAGGATTTTCTGGCCACGATGAATCTGGTGGCGGAAGTGGGTTTCGATCAGTCCTTCAGCTTTCTCTACAGCCGGCGTCCCGGCACGCCGGCAGCGGCGTTGCCCGACGAAGTGCCGCATGAAGTGAAGCAACGGCGCCTGGAGCTGCTGCAGCAGCGGCTGAACGGCCAGGCACGCGCCATTTCGAGCGCATGGTCGGCAGCCGCCAGCGCGTGCTGGTGGAGCGCCCGGCGAAGCGCAATCCGGCGCAGCTGGCCGGGCGCACCGACAATAATCGCTGGGTCAATTTCGACGGTCCGCGCGATAATCCAGGCTCGCTCATGAACAGCTTCATCGATGTCGTCATAACCGAGGCCATGCCGAATTCCCTTCGCGGCCGTCTTGCCACGGTCGGTTCGCCATGAGTTCGGCGCCCTTGACCCGGGATGTGCTGTTGGCTCCCGCGGACAATGTCCGGCTGGTCGAGCTTTGCGGCCCATTGGACGAGCATTTGCGCCTGATCGAATCGCGGCTGGGCGTCGAAGTCAGGCGGCGCGGCAATCGATTTCAACTGGTGGGTCTGGCGGCGGCGATTGAGCGCGCGGAATCGGTGCTGCAGGATCTCTATGCGCGCGCGCAGCGCGAACCGGTGGATTCGCAGCGGGTGCACATCGCGCTGCAAGCGCTCGACATGGACGGCAAGGATGGCGAAACCACGGGCGGGCCGGACGAGCTGAAAGTCCGCACGGCGCGCGGCGCGATACGCGCGCGCGGCGCCAATCAAACCGAATACCTCAACAATGTCCGCACGCATGACCTGACTTTCGGCATCGGTCCCGCGGGCACGGGCAAAACCTATCTGGCGGTGGCGTGCGCCGTCGAGGCTCTGCAACCGAAAAGGTGCGGCGTATCGTGCTGGTGCGGCCGGCGGTCGAAGCGGGCGAGCGTCTCGGGTTTCTCCCCGGCGATCTGTCGCAAAAGGTCGACCCTTATTTGCGGCCGATGTATGACGCGCTGTATGAGATGCTGGGTTTCGAACGGGTCGCCAAGCTGATCGAACGCAACGTCATCGAAGTCGCGCCGCTGGCATTCATGCGCGGCCGATCTTTGAATGATTCTTTCGTGATCTTGGATGAAGCGCAGAACACCACCAACGAACAGATGAAAATGTTTTTGACCCGGGTCGGCTTCGGCTCCAAGGCGGTGGTGACCGGCGACATCACGCAGGTCGACCTGCCGAATTCGAAGCAATCGGGTTTGCGCACCGTGATCGATATTTTGCGCGGTGTGCGCGGCATTGCCTTTACGATGTTTACCTCGCGCGACGTGGTGCGCCACCCTCTAGTGCAGCGGATCGTGCAAGCCTATGAGGCGAACGCGCCAAAAGACGCCACCTAGGCCGTCTGCAGCGCCAACAGGCTCGCGAAAGTGGCGCCGCCGGCTCGAACTGCATGTGAGCTACGCCTCGCGCAGCCCCTGGGCGCCGAGCGCGCGCGCTCTTGAGAAGCTGGGCTGAAGCGGCGCTCGCTCCCGCTCGGCGGACCCTGGGTCTTGTCCGTGCGCATCGTCGGCCGCGCCCGCAGCCGCAGCCTGAATTCGCGCTATCGGCACAAGGACAAGTCCACCAATGTGCTGTCATTTCCGGGTGCGGGAGGCTCCCGACGGACGATGTTTCCTGGGCGAGCTGGTGATTTGCGCGCCCCTGGTCGCGCTCGAAGCGCGCGCCCAGGATAAAACACTGCGTGCTCATTGGGCGCATCTCACGATCCACGGCGTCCTGCACTTGCTGGGTTTTGATCACGAACGCGCGGCGCGAGGCGCGCAAAATGGCCGCTCGCGAGATTCAAATCCTTGATCGGCTTGGGTTTTCAGACCCTTACCGCTGATCCGGTATGCTCTCACCCCATGTCCGAACAGACTCACGGCGGCTCCACCGGCCGCTGGTTAAAGCGCATTACTCAGTCCATGTCCGGCGAACCGCGGGATCTTGCCGAACTGGTCGAGAATCTGCGCGAGGCGAGTGAGCGGGGACTCTTCGACGGCGATGCGCTGGTCATGCTCGAGGGCGTCCTGGCCGTCGCGGATATGCAGGTCAGGGACATCATGGTGCCGCGCTCGCAAATGGTATTCGTCGAGCGCGACGAGTCGCCTGAAAAGCTGGTCGAGTTGGTGGTCGAGTCCGGCCACTCGCGCTTTCCGGTCATCGGCGAAGATCGCGACCAAATTCTGGGAATTCTGCTGGCCAAGGATTTGCTGCGCCTGCAGGCCGCGGCGGACGAGGATTTCGAGATACGCGAATACATGCGCCCGGTGGTATTCGTGCCGGAGAGCAAGCGCCTCAACGTGCTGTTGAAGGAATTTCGCCGCAGCCATAATCACATTGCGATGGTGGTCGACGAATACGGGGGCGTGTGCGGCTTGGTCACCATCGAGGATGTCATCGAACAAATCGTCGGCGAAATCGACGATGAGCATGACGTGGAAGACGACCAAACCATACGCAAGGAGCGTCCGCGCGAATTCACCGTGCGCGCGCTGACGCCGATCGCCAATTTCAATCGATATTTTTCCACTGCATTCTCCGACGAAGAATACGACACGATCGGCGGCCTGCTGATGCAGGAGTTCGGCCGGCTGCCGCGCCGCGGCGAAACCATCAAAATCGGCGATCTGGAATTCCGAATCCTGCGCGCCGATCGGCGCCGCATCGACCTTCTGCGCGTGACGGTTCCCTTCGATATCGAGCCGCCGGCAGTCAACGAGACGAGCGCTTGAATCCCGCCATGCGCGGCCCAGAGACCGCGCATCGGAAACAAGTCCTGGCGCGTCTCATCGCGGCCTTCGCCGCCGGCGCGAGCTGCAATCTCGGTTTCGCGCCCTTTGGCTGGTGGCCGCTTGCCCTGATCGCGCCCGCGGCGCTGTTCGCCCTGATCCGCGGACTGCCGCCGCGCCGCGCAGGCTGGACCGGCGCTGCATTCGGCTTGGGGATGTTCGCCTTCGGCACGTATTGGCTCTACACCTGCCTGCACGTGTTTGGCTTGGTGCCCGTGTGGCTGACGTTGCTGCTGCAGACGCTCTTGGTAGCGGCCATGTCGCTTTATCCGGCCGCGCTCTGCTACCTGTCGAACCGGTTTTGGCTCAAGGCCGGCGCGGCGCGCGACTGGTTGGCGCTGCCGGCGTTGTGGGTGTTGCTGGAGTGGTTGCGCGGATGGCTGCTCTCGGGCTTCCCGTGGTTGTCGAGCGGCTACGCGATGATCGACTCGCCCTTGGCCGGCTGGGCCCCGCTGCTGGGCGTGTATGGCGTAACCTGGGCCGCGATATCGATATCCGCGGCAATCAACGTCGCCTTCATGCCGCTCGCGCCGCTGGCGCGGCGTGGCGTGGCGCTCGCTGTTGCGGCGTTATTGTTCGCGCTGCCCGCGTCACTCAAGTCGGTGCCCTGGACGCACCCGTCCGGGCAGTTCATTCCGATCGCCGCGGTGCAGGGCGCCGTGCCCCAGGATCAGAAGTGGCAGGCGAACAATCGCACCCTCACCATGCAGCGCTACCTGCGGCTGACCGGCGAAGCGTGGGGCGCGCGCCTCATCATCTGGCCGGAAGCCTCGCTGCCGGTGCTGTCGACCGATATTCCGGATTACCTGCGTCAGCTCGAGGAGCAGGGACGCGCACACGGCGCGGACTTCGCAATCGGTTTGGTCGACTATCGGCCGGCAACCAAGCAGTATTTCAATGGGATCCTGGTGCTGAGCAGCGCCGGCGACGGGTGGTACTACAAGCAGCACTTGGTGCCGTTCGGCGAATATTTTCCGGTGCCGCCCTTCGTGCGCCGCTGGCTGAGACTGATGAGTCTTCCCTATGACGACTTCACCGCGGGTTCGCCGCGCCAGCCGCTTTTGAGCGCCGCAGGCGAAAAGCTGGCCTTGAGCATTTGCTACGAGGACGCCTTCGGCAGCCAACAGCTCAAGGCGTTGCGGCAGGCCACGCTGCTGGTCAACGTGACCAATAATGCATGGTACGGCGACTCGACCGCGCCTCACCAGCATCTGCAAATCGCGCGGATGCGCGCGCTCGAGGCAGGTCGATTTCTGGTGCGTGCCGCGAACGATGGCATCACCGCGGTGGTGAACCCGCGGGGCCAGGTCGTTGCCCGCTTGCCGCAGTTCCAACAAGGTGTGCTGCGCGCCGACGTGCAGCCGATGAGCGGTCTGACTCCCTACGCGCGGCTTGGCAATTATCCGGTGGTAGCAGGATGTTTCCTGCTGCTCGCGATCGCTGCCTGGCGCCGCCGCGGCGGCTAGGCCGCTCTCTCACTCGAACAGGGGGGCGATTCCCGGATTGCGCGCAATGCCGCCGTACAGATTGAAGCCGCGATCCAGCCAATCGCGCAAAGAATCGTCGCGCTCCAGCAAGGGCAGCGTCCCGGCGCTCGCGGCCCAATAAAATCCGCCGAGTCCGATGTAGTCGGCAAAGTTCGGGGCGCTGCCGCCGAGAAACGCAAACTTCTGCAGGTGCGTGCGCAGCGGCGCGAGGGACGCACGAATGGCCGGCAAGTGGCTCTCGCGGTCCGCGGTGAAGCTTTCCAATGTCTTGCCCTTCATGTTCTTTTCGCGGCTCGCGCGAAAATAGGGACGGTCTTCGGGGCGCGCGGCGTCGTGCACGTCCTTGACGTAAACCCTGAACATTTTGCGCAACACCTCGTTCATGAACCAGGCATCCATGAAACGCACCAGTGCGTGTTCCGCGGCGGTGCTGAACAGCAGCGGCTGCTGCGGAAAGGCCCGGTCCAGGTACTCGGCGATATCCCAACTTTCCGCCAGCGCCGTGCCGGCGTGTTCCAAAATCGGCACGGTCTTGAATTTTCCGCCCAACACCGTGGGAATCTCCGTGAAACCAAGATACACGGTCTCGAACGGAATGCCCTTGTGCGCCAATGCATAGCGTACGCGCCACACGAATGGACTTGCCGAGCGGCCGTCCGCCAATGCGAGTTCGTACAGCCGGACCTTGCCGATCGTTGACGTGCTCATGAGATTCAATATAACAGTTCGCGGCGAACCTGCCGCAACGGCATCGGCAAACCGCTCTACGAAAAAGCGGGCAGCTCGGCGCCTGAGGATCCGATTTTCGCTTCGGCGAACCGCCCGGGCAGCGCCGTCAGCACTTTGGAGCGCAGCGCATCGCGGCTTGCGGCGTTTACGGCTTTGAAGCGCAATTCCAGGGTGATGGCCGCAGCATCGATCTTCGTGAGGAAGCAACCGACCACCTCGGCTTCCCCGGCGATTTCAGCGGCGACGCTCAGGGCGAGTTTCCGCGCCGCTTCGATATCCGCATCGCGGCTCAGCCGGATGGTGATGGTGATCGGCCAAGGCGCGTAGTTGGTGCTCAAATTGATCGTAACCTGGCTGGCTGCGATGGCGTTTGGCAGCACGATCATGTGGCCGTCCGGCGCGCGCAGCGTGGTGTATCCCAGCGAAATGAGTTCTACGACGCCGATGTCCGTGCCGGTGGGCGCGGTGACTTGCAGCGTATCGCCCAGGCGGAAGGGCCGATAAATTGCGATCGAAATCCCGGCCACCAGATTGCCGAGGGTGCTCTGCGCCGCAAGACCGAGGACGACGGATGCGACGCCCGCGCCGGCCAGCAGCGCGGTGCCCATGGACCGCAGCATCGGTATGAGATGCGCATACAGAATCAGCATGACCACCCAGATCAACACCGTGCCGAACTGCTGCAAGAAGCTGATGGTGGTGCGGTCGAGATGGCCTTTGCGCGTCATCGACGCATGCACGCCGGCGCGCAATATGCGCGACATGAGCAGCGCCAGCAGCACGAACACGGCCAGATAAATCAGCGCGCCCCACAGCGAATCGGGCTTCAAGAAGGATAAAATATGGTGCTCGCTCAGTTCGACGTCCTTGACGACGCCGGCATCGCTCACTGCGCGGCCCGGTTGGCAGGCGGCATGTACTTCTCGCAATCCTCGATGCGCAGACAGCGCGATTGGAAGCTGTCGTTCAGAATGGATTTCATTTGCGCCAGCCGCGTCATTTGCGCATCCAACTCGGCCAGCTTCTTTGCGGCCAGCACCCGCCATCGTTCCGCGGGCGCGGCGCCGAGCGGGTATCCGCTCAAAAAGGTCCGGGTCTCTTTCACGGTGAAACCCGCATCCAACGCCAGCAAAATGATTCGAATCCGCCCGAGCACTTTTGAATCGTAGATTCGCCGCTTCGAGACGCGGGCAGGCGGTGTCAACAGCCCAACTCTTTCGTAATAGCGCAGCGCTGAGGTCGACACGCCAGCGCGGCGCGCGACTTCGCCAATCAGTAGTCCCACGAGCGTCTCCAGTAGCAGAGGATGCGGCTTAAACTGCACTTAAATTCGTGCGCTTCGAGTCCCGCAACTTAGGGACCCCGGCACGCTGCAATCAGTTCCGTATCTTGCCGCAACGCCATCCGCCGCGTTTTTGATTTTTCTGTCGGAGCAAACTGACAGGCGAATGCGATGACGGGGCAGGGAATCGCCGCGCCCTGCCGCTTTCGGCGCGTTGGCACGAATCCTGCTGATTCAATGCCGACCATGCCGTATTCAAACGATCGCAGGCGCTTCAGTTCCCTTTCCCGCCCTCAGTGGCGGCAAGGCTGCGCCGCCGGCCGCCCGATTGCGGCAAATCATTGCCGCTCGACCACAATCCCTCTCTCAAAAGGATAGCCTATGTCGTCACTCAACATGCCCGCTGCCGTCACGCCCAATCTGCCGGCGCTGAATATCCCGTCCCACGGCCACGGCCACCATAAAAAAGCCTCGGTGTTGGACCCGACAGAGAATTCCTCGAGCGCTACCGCGGCTCCAATTCCGGTTGGCGCTGCACAAAGCTTTTTTGGCCGCTTGTTCAGTTCGCTGCAGCAGATCATCGGCGGCCAAACCTCGGCGGCGGCAACGAACCCTGCCGCATCGTCGGCCACTGCCGCCGGTTCCGCGGCGGCTGGATCCGCGGGTGCTGCAGCCTCCAAGATAAACGTCATGGCTTGATTCCCAAACCGCGGATGGCAGCTTCGAGCTGCTCCGCGGTGAAGGGTTTGCTGAGGAACTCGATCGACTGCTCTTTCGGGAAGCGGCTCTGCAGCGTGGCCTTGTCGTAGCCACTCGAGATCACAATCGGCAGCGCGGGATACACCATCCGCAGCTCCCGCACCAGCGAATCTCCGCTCGCGTCGGGCAGTCCAAGATCCACGATCGCCGCATCCACTTGCCCCTGCAATAGAGCGAGCTTGCCCTTCGCCGCCGCCGCGGTACCGGCAATCTCCACCTCGAAGCCCATATCCTCGAGCTGGCTGCTCAACAGCATTTGAATGAGATCCTCGTCTTCCACCACCAAGATCCGCGGCGGGGCCGCGCGCGCATCCAACATGTCGCGGATCTTCGCGGACAAGGCCGCGTAGGTGAACGGCTTGGTGATCAGCTGCACCCCTGGATCCAGACGGCCATCGTGCACGATGGCATTGCGAGCGTAACCCGTGGTGAACAGCACCTTGAGCTTGCGGTTCAATTCGCGCGCGGCGCCCGCGACCTGCCGACCGTTCATGCCGCCCGGCAGTCCCACATCGGTGAACAGCAAATCGATGCCGGGGTGCGCCCGCAGGATCTCGAGCGCCTCAAGTCCCCTGGAAGCTTCCAGCACGCGGTATCCGAGCTCGCGCAAAATACCGCAGGTATGCGCTCTGACATCGCTGTCATCCTCGACCGCGAGAATGGTTTCATCTTGGCGGGCCTTGGCGATTCGCAGCGGCGGTTCGGCGGCTGCGGCCGTTTCGTTCGAATACAGGCGCGGTAGATAAATCTTGACCGACGTACCCTGGCCCAACTCGCTGTAGATTTTCACGTGACCGCCCGATTGCTTCACGAAACCATAGACTTGGGACAGGCCGAGTCCGGTGCCGTGGCCGACGTCCTTGGTCGTGAAGAATGGCTCGAAGGCCTTGGCGACCGTCTCCGCGCTCATGCCGACGCCGTTGTCGGTGACGGCCAGCATGACGTATTGCCCGGGTATCACTTCCGCCTGATCGAGGCTGTAGCCCTCGTCGAGCGATACATTCGAGGTCTCGATGGTGAGCCTGCCGCCGCCCGGCATGGCATCCCGGGCATTCACCGCCAGGTTGATGATCGCCATCTCCAGCTGGTTTGCATCGATGTTGGTGCGCCAGAGGCCGCCCGCCATGACGGTTTCAATGGAAATCTGTTCGCCGATCGTTCGATGCAGCAGATCCGACATGCCGCTCACCAGACGGCTGACGTCGATCGGTTTCGGATCGAGCGGCTGCTGCCGTGAAAACGCCAGCAGGCGCTGCGTCAGCGACGCGGCGCGCTGCGCGCCGCGCATGGCGCTGTCGACCAGATGCTCGATGTTGGCGGCGTCGAATCCAGGCTGCTTGATCTGGCGACGCACCGTTTCGAGGCTGCCGACGATGATGGTCAGGAGATTGTTGAAATCGTGAGCGACGCCGCCGGTCAACTGACCGATGCCTTCCATTTTCTGCGCCTGCCGCAAGGCCTCCTCCGCCAGCCGCCGCTCGCTCACGTCGACCGCTTCCGGAACGATCGCCACGACCTGGTTTTGACTGTCGCGCACCGGACGCATTTGGAAATCAAACCAACGCCATCCGCCCTGCGGCAGGTTGATATGGATCTCCTGGTGCACGGTTTCCCCGGCGGCAGCCCGCGGAACGGCGGCGCGAACCAGGTCCGGCATGCCCGGCGTGCCGCTGAACCAGGGCGTCTGCCAGAACGGCTTGCCGATGACATCTTGCAGCTGCGCTTTGATGCCGGCGAGGGAGGTCGCATTGGCGTCGAGCAACGTGCCGTCCGTGGACAGGTAGCCTTGGTAGGTGTAGCTCGTGCCGAATATGGTGCGCAAGCGCGCTTCTTTGCCGCGTAGATCCGCGGTGCGAGCGGCCACTTGCTGCTCGAGAGATTCATTGAGACGGCGCAGCGCCTCCTGCGATTCGCGGCGCAGCGCCGCCAGATCCAGATTGGCGCGGATACGGGCCACCAATTCGCGGGCGCTGAAGGGCTTGACCAAGTAGTCGTTTGCGCCGGCGGCAAGTCCTTCAACCTTGGCCTCTTCGCCGGCGCGCGCGGACAGGAGCAGCACCGGGACGTTGCGCAACTCCGGGTCCTTGCGCAGCGCCGCGAGCAGTCCGAAGCCGTCCATCTTCGGCATCATCACATCCGAGAGGACCAGGTCCGGCTTGCGTTGACGCGCCCTGCCCAAGGCTTGTTCTCCGTCGCCCACCGACTCGACCTGGAAGCCGGCGGCCTGCAGCAACTTTTGAAGATACGTGCGCATGTCGATGTTGTCGTCGGCGATGAGCACCCTCTGGCTGTCCGCGCCGGCAAGCGGTGCAATCGATCCGAGTTCCGCGTTATGTGCGCCGGCCGCCGTTTCCCGGGCTGCATCGCCCAGCCAACTCAAGGCCTCATCGATGTAGGCCTGCGCCCGGGTTTCGCCGGCGTCTTGGTCGCGCGCCATGCCGATTCGTTCGGCCGGCAAGTGATCGGCGCCGAATTTCAGCGCCACGGTGAAAGCGGATCCTCGCCCCAGCTCGCTCGCTACGCTGATGGTGCCGCCATGTACGTTGACGAGTTCCCGCACGAGCGCCAAACCGATGCCGCTGCCCTCGATCGATCGGCCGCGCGCCCCCGCGACGCGGCGGAACCGATCGAAGAGATGCGGAAGCTCGGCGGCCGGAATGCCGGTGCCGGTATCGCGCACCGTGATTTCCGCGCGCTCGCCGTCGTCGGAGCATCTTGTCTCGACCGCTATCGAGCCGTCGAAGGTAAATTTGAACGCGTTCGACAGCAAATTGAGAACCACCTTTTCCCACATGTCGCGGTCCAGGTAGACCGATTGGGGCAATGGCCCGCATTCCACCTTCAGCCGCAAACCGGCCCGCTCGACGGCAGAGCGGAAATTCGAGGCCAGCTCCGCGGTATAGGCGGCAAGTTCGACCGGCTCAAAATAGGCCTGAGTGCGGCCGGCTTCGATACGCGAGAAATCGAGCAGCGTATTGACCAGCTTCAGCAGCCGTACGCCGTTGCGATGCGCAACCTGGATCAGCTCGCGATGCCCGCTCAAGGGATCGGCGGCCGGCCGCCGCATTACATCCTCGAGCGGCGCGAGCATCAACGTCAGCGGGGTGCGAAATTCATGGCTGACGTTGGAAAAGAATGCGGTTTTCGCGCGGTCGAGTTCGGCCAGCACCTCTGCGCGCCGCTGCGCCTCTTCGTAGGCGCGGGCATTGGCGAGCCCGGACGAAATCTGCCCGGCGACCAGATTGATGAATCCCAAATAGGCATCGTCCATGCGGCGATAGGGATTGATACCCGCCACCAGAAAGCCCGCCGGCGCCTCGCGTCCTTGCTGCGCTATCGGCGTGATGATGGCTTCGCGTGGCGGTTTGTCCCACGCTCCCATCGGCAACGCCTCAAAGCGATCCTTGAGATCGCTCAAATTCAGCGCGGTGCGGCGCGCCAGGATCTCCGCGGCCGGCCAGGTGGCAGTGGTGTCCTGCGGATCGATGCGCGCGGGCGCAATGAGATAATGCGAATCGACGCCGCTGCTGCATGCAAGATTGGCCGCGCCCTGGGCGTCGAAAAGATAGGTCAGAGTGAACGGCAGGTCCTTGAGATTGCGGTTCAATTGATGCGCAGCCGCTTCGAACACCTTTTCCAAGGTACTGTTGCCGGCGATCCCGGCGGCCAATTCCTGCAAGGCGAACAGCCGCCGCTCACCGATGATGCGCTCCGTCTCCTCGGTGACGACGCACAACATCCCGACAATCTTGCCGCCATCGTCGGCGAGCGGCGAATAGGAAAAGGTGTGATAGGTTTCTTCCGGGTAGCCGCTGCGCTGCAAAAACAGAAGCAACGCTTCGTCCCAGGTGGCTTCGCCGCTCTGCAGGACCCGCTCGATGCGCGGGCCGATGTCCGGCCAGATTTCCTTCCAAACTTCCCGGGCCGACGCGCCCAATGCCCACTGTTGCTTGACGCCAAGTGTCGGGCCGTAAGCGTCGTTGTAGAACATGGTGAGTTGCGGTCCCCAGCACATCCACATTTGATAACGCGACGTCAGCAGAATCCGAACGACCGTCTTGAGGCTTTGCGGCCATGCATCCGGAGGCCCCAGCGGCGTGTCATGCCAGCGCTTGGCACGCATGAGTTTTCCTGCCGTCCCGCCGCCGGCGAGGAATTCGGCGGTCGAGGCTGCCGTCTTAGGATCTGCTGACATACTGGGTGCTGAGATGCCGGAACGGCGCTCCTGTTGCTGCGCAAAAAAATATTATTTCAATTTTTGTGAAGCGCGCAACCCGCAGCTCCGCCACCAGAATAGCACTGTTGCAGTGCAATATGACGATCAGGACTGGCTGCGACGCAACCGCCGAGCGCGAACCAGGGCGCTGTACAACAATCCTACCGTGGCGGCGAGACAGAGATATGCGAACAAATTGCCCACGGCCACGAAGGGTGTATGCCCCCCGGCCATCTTGGGCGCCGAGACGAGAATGCCGTCGGCGCCGCGCGGATGCCGATAAGGATCGTCGGCATAGGACTTTTGCGTCACGCGGCCGTTCGGATCGATCAGTGCCGACACGCCCGAATTGACCGCCCGCACCATGCTCACGCGCAGCTCCACGCTGGCAAACACGGCGAGCGCCAGATGCTCCCATGGCTCGGTCTCCGCTCCGAACCAAGAATCGCTGGTCAAGTTGACCAGCAGGTCAGGATGCAGCTGTCCTACGCCGCGGAGGAACCCCTGCAGGATGTCTTCGTAGCAGATGACCGGCCCCAAGCGCCACGCAGCGCCGCCCGGTCCCTGCAGGGAGATGACACCGGGTCCCGGGCCCGCGGTGAATCGTCCGGCACCGGCCGGCAGAAGTTTCCGCAACCACGGAAATGTCTCGATCCCGGGCACGTACTCGCCGAAGGCCAGCAGGCGCACCTTGTCGTAGTGGCCCGCGACTTTGCCGTTGCGATCGAGCAGGATCGCCGAATTGAAAGCATCCTCGTGCGCGGCATCGTACATCTCGGCGCCGATCAGAGTCGGCACGCTGAAGCCGCGGCGAATCATCGCGGGCGAATCGGCGGAAAAATCCGCGCTGAAATCGCGCGGCACCGCGACCGGAAAACTGCCCTCGCTCCACACCAGCAGCTGCGCACCCGCCCGCTCCAGGCGGCGCGATTGCTCCTGCAGCGCCGTCAATTGGCGCAGAGCCTCGTCGCGCGAAAATTCCCCGTCGATGGTATACGCGAAGTTGGGCTGGACCAGGCCCACTTGGAGGTGCGGCGCGCGCGCGGCGATCGCGTCGGTCTGATGCATGCGCACGGCCCCGAAGATGAGCGCCGCCCCCAGCAGGGCCGCGGCGGCGGCGGCCGGATAGCGCGCGGCGCGCGGTTCGAGCAGAAGATCGTAGAGGGCGCCGTTGATCATCATCAGCAGCGCGGTGACGCCCATCGGCCCGGTCAGCTCGCTCACTTGTATGACCAGCGGGTTCCAAGCCTGGCTGATCCACTGGCCGCAGGGAAATAATTGCGGCACGAGCAGCTCGCAGCTCACCATGGCAATCGGCGCAAGCAGCGTCATGGGAACGCGGATGCGTCGGCGGATGCCGAGCACCGCGCCGGTGAACAGCAGGAAAATGATTGCGCGGGTGGCGCAAAAAAGCAGAAAGACCGCCGCCGCGCCGACCCACGGGAAATCGGCGAAGCGGCGCATGACATCGATCAGCCAGTAAAATCCGCCGGCGGTCTCCACCAGTCCGGCCCACCAACCCAAGAACAGCGCACGGCGAATGCCGGCCGCGCGTTCGATGGCCACGAACATCGGGACCGCCGCGATCCATGCAAGGGCCGACAGATCAAACGGCGTAACCGCCAGGAACCACAGGCAGCCGCTCACGGTGCAGAGAGCCAGCGCGCCGTAAAAATTCAAGTTTCGCATCGGACCTTTTGTAAAGAGCAGTTCGCGGCGGTCGGGCATCTCGGGTATTCTGAAGCCCAATCATGCAAGAAAGATACGAACCCGCCGCCATCGAAGCGCAGGCCCAACATTATTGGGACCAACAGCATAGCTTCGAGGCCAAGGAAGACGACAGCCGCGCGAAGTATTATTGCTTGTGCATGTTTCCCTATCCAAGCGGCCGCTTGCACATGGGTCACGTGCGCAATTACACCATAGGCGATGCGCTGACGCGATTCATGCGCATGCACGGACGCAACGTGCTGCAGCCGATGGGGTGGGACGCGTTCGGCTTGCCGGCGGAAAATGCCGCCATCGCCAACGGCGTGCCGCCGGCAAAGTGGACTTTCGACAACATCGCTCACATGAAGGCGCAGCTCAAGTCGTTGGGCTACGGACTCGATTGGAAGCGCGAACTCACGACCTGCCGGCCGGAATACTACCGCTGGAATCAATGGCTCTTCTTGCGCATGTTGGAAAAGGGCATTGCGTATCAGAAAACCGGCGTCGTCAATTGGGATCCGGTCGACAAGACGGTGCTGGCGAACGAGCAAGTGATCGACGGCAAGGGCTGGCGTACCGGCGCGATGGTCGAGAAGCGCGAAATCCCCATGTACTACCTGAAGATCACGGCATACGCCGAAGATCTGCTCGACGAATTGAATCGCATGCCGGATTGGCCCGAACGCGTGCGCATCATGCAGGCGAATTGGATCGGCCGCAGCGAAGGCGTTCGCCTGGGCTTTCCCCATGACATCGGCGAGGGCGGCGTGCTGTGGGTGTTCACCACCCGCGCCGACACCATCATGGGCGCGACCTTTTGCGCGGTGGCGGCGGAGCATCCGCTGGCGGACTTTGCCGCCCAAGAAAATCGCCGGCTGGCCGCATTCATCGAAGAATGCAAGCGCGGACCCGCGGTCGAAGCCGAGCTAGCCACTCAAGAGAAAAAAGGCATGCCGACGGGCTTGCATGTGCGCCACCCCATCAGCGGCAAACCCATTCCGGTGTGGGTCGGCAACTATGTGCTGATGAGCTATGGCGACGGTGCGGTCATGGGCGTGCCGGCGCACGATGAACGGGATTTCGCTTTCGCCAAAAAATACGACCTGCCGATCAAGCCGGTTATCGAGTGGCAGGGCGCGGCCGTATTCCTTGGCGGCGTGGGAGCCGTGGTATTCCGATCATGGCCGCTGCGTGCACTCCGGTTCCTATGACGGGCTCGAGTATCAGGCCGCGGTCGATGCGGTCGCCCGCGATTTGCAGGCCAAGAGTTTGGGCGAGAGGCGCACGACCTGGCGGCTGCGCGACTGGGGGATTTCGCGGCAACGTTATTGGGGTTGCCCGATTCCCATCATTCATTGCAGAGACTGCGGCGCGGTGCCCGTGCCGGACGAGCAATTGCCGGTGGTTCTCCCCACTGACCTGGTGCCAGACGGCAGCGGCAATCCGCTGCTGAAAGACGAGCGCTTCCTGAACGTGCAGTGTCCGAAGTGCGGCGCCGCCGCGCGCCGCGAGACCGACACCATGGATACGTTCGTGGATTCATCCTGGTATTTTTTGCGATTCGCCTGCGCCGACAACAACCAGGCCATGCTCGATTATCGGGTTCAGTACTGGCTGCCCGTCGACCAGTACATCGGCGGCATCGAACACGCCATTCTGCACCTGCTGTACGCGCGCTTCTGGACCCGCTTCCTGAAGGAGATCGGCGCGGTTTCCTTCAAGGAACCGTTTGCACGCCTGTTCACCCAAGGCATGGTGCTCAACGAGGTTTACTTTCGCAAGACCGACTCCGGCCGGGTGCAATACTTCAACCCCGCCGATGTCGCGGTCGCGGCGGACAAAAGCGGCAAGGGCGGGGTCGCCGTGCTGAAGGCCGACGGCCGGCCGGTGGAATCGGGCGGCGTGGTCACGATGTCCAAGTCCAAGAACAACGGCGTCGACCCGCAACTTCTGGTCGATGAGTTCGGCGCCGATACGGCGCGGCTGTTCATCACGTTTGCCGCTCCGCCCGAACAGACCCTGGAATGGTCCGATGAAGGCGTGCAAGGCGCATTTCGCTTCATCAAACGGCTGTGGAAGGCCGTGTACGAGCATGCGTCGCAGGGTCCTGCGGAGCCGCTCGACCGGACGGCGCTGACCGAGACGCAACGCGCCTTGCGCCGCCACTCGCACCAGACCCTCGCCAAAGTCACGGATGACATCGGCCGCCGCCGCACATTCAATACCGCGATCGCCGCGGTCATGGAGCTCTTGAATGCGGTGGCCAGGTTTCCACAGGGCTGCGCGCAAGATCGAAGCGTCGTGCAAGAGGCATTGGAGATCGCGGTGCTGACGCTGTCTCCGATCATCCCGCACGTCACGCATGCGCTCTGGCTTGGCCTGGGGAAGAGCACCGCGCTGGTCGATGAGCCATGGCCTGAAGCGGATTCAGCGGCATTGCAGTCGGCCACCGCGCAGATGGTGGTGCAAGTGAACGGCAAGCTGCGGGCGCACATCACGGTGGCGGTGGATGCAGACCCAAGCGGCAATCCGCGCCGCGGCACTGGCCGATCCCAATGTGCGCAAATTCATCGGCAGCGCGGCGGTTCGCAAAGTGATCATCGTGCCGGGCAAGCTCGTCAACATCGTGGTGTAATGCCGCGTGGCCAGCCCGCGATATGCCGTTTTGATGAGCCTCTGGCTGTCCGCGTGCGGCTTCCGCCTGGCGGGCAGCGAACCGTTGCCCGCGGTCATGGCGCGGCCCTACCTGTCGCTTGAAAGATCCGTACACGGATTTTTCGCGGGAATTCGAACATCAGCTCAAGACCTCCGGGGCCACGCTGCAAAGCACGCGCGCAGGCGCCACCGCCACGGTCGATATCACCAAGGACTTGGTCGAGCAGCGCACGCTGGCGGTTTCGGCGAAAAACATTCCCACTGAATATGAACTCACCTACACGGTGACCTTCAGCGTGCATGGGCGGGACAAGCAATTGCTTGCGCCGCAGACCATCAGTCTGTCCAAGGATTTCAGCTTCAACGAGACGCTGCAGCTTGCCAAGGAGCACGAAGCCGACATTCTGCGCCAACAAATGGCGCGGGATCTGGTATCCATCACCATGCACCGACTCACGAGCCTGAAGTAACGCTGGCGTGCGGTCGCAACGGTGCTTTTGCTCAACGGCATTGATCGACTCTCCCTGCAGGTGCTCTTGGATCGCTATGGCTTGGCGCTGCGGCTGGTGGCGCCGGACGAAGTCATTCCCGGCTCATATTGGGGCGAACGCGAAGCGGGACTCATGGGATCCAAGATTTTCGCGCGCCTAGATACGCCGCTGCATTCCGTGCTGCACGAAAGCGCCCATTTCATCTGCATGACGCCGGAGCGGCGCGCGGGCCTGCATACGGATGCGGGCGGCGATCATGCGGAAGAAAATGCCGTCTGTTACCTGCAGATCATCCTGGCCGATTCGCTGCCCAATGTCGGCCGGCAGCGCATGTGCCGCGACATGGATGAATGGGGTTATACCTTCAGATTGGGGAGCGCCGCGGAATGGTTCGAGCACGACGCGGACGATGCGCGCGGCTGGCTGATCAAGCATGGCGTGCTCGATGCCGCAAGCAACCCCACCTTTGCCTGCCGGTAGCGAGGATCGCCTGCCGCGCCGGACCGCGCTCGCGCGATGCAGCGCGTCTTTTCTCGCCGGATGCGAGCGGCTGGGATTTTTCGCCGCCAATGCTCCCGCGGCTTTCGGTTCCTTCAGGCGATACAAGAATATCGCGTACGGACCCGACCCGCGGCAGCGTCTGGATGTGTACGTCCCCGAAGGCACGGCCGCCGCGCCCCGGGCCGTGATCGTCTTCTGGCACGGAGGACGCTGGCGCGAAGGGGACAAGGCGGATTATCGGTTTGTCGGCGCGGCCCTGGCGGCCGCCGGCTATGTGGCGCTGGTGGCGAATTACCGCCGCTACCCGCAAGTGAAAATGCCGGGATTCATGCACGATGCGGCGCTCGCGGCGCTGTTCGCCGCCGCGCATGCGCACGAGTACGGCGCTACCCGGGAGCGTCTGTACCTCATGGGGCATTCGGCGGGCGCGCATCTGGCGGCATTGCTGGCGCTCGACCTGCGCCATTTCGCGGCCGCCGGGCCAACCGCGCCGCGCATCGCCGGCGTCATCGGCCTGTCCGGGCCGTACGATTTTTTGCCGTTGCTCGAGCCGGACGACCAAGACATGTTTGGTCCGCCGGAACTTTACCCCGCCTCTCAGCCCATCAATTTCGTGCGCGCCGACGCGCCGCCCATGCTGCTGGTGCAGGGCTTGAACGATGAGACCGTCAAGCCGAAGAATTCGCGCAATCTCGCCGCTTCGCTGCAGGCGCTCGGCGTGCCGGTGACGTTGAAGCTTTATCCCAAGAGTTCGCATGCCGGCACCGTGGCGGCTTTGACCGTCTTGCTGCGCGGCAGGGCACCGACACTGGCCGACATCCGGGCCTTCGTCGGCGGCGCTTCGGCGGCCGCCGAAGCGCCGGGCGGTTGAGGGCGCCTAGGCCGCGTGCGCGGCGGCCGGTGCCGCCATCGCGTAAACCTTGCCGAAGCGATTGGCGAGGAAGGCTTTCAGGCCGATCTCCTCCTGGCGGATCAAACCGGACTGCGGCAGCACCCCGGCGCTCAGCATGTCGAGCACCGCGCAGATGCCGCCCGCGGTCGTGATCTGAATGGCGCTGCGCACCCTGCCGCCCATCGGAGCCGCATAGATCTTGTTGGCATAGGTCTCTTGCATGAGTTGACCGCCGCGCATGCCGCTCACGGTGACGAACACGATGACGACATCCTGAAGCGTAATGGGCACCGCGTTCTCGAGAATGTCCTTGAGGAGTTCGCGCCGGTCGCGCAGCCGCAGATCGTTCAGCAATGCCTTCATGATGGCGGCGTGGCCGGGATAGCGAATGGTGCGGTAGTTCAGATTGCGCACCTTGCCGGCGAGCGTTTCGCACAGCGTGCCGAGGCCGCCCGAGGTGTTGAATGCTTCGTACAAAATTCCGTCGAGCGAGAATTCTTCCAATTCCTCCAGCGGCTGAGTCTCGCGCAACTGGCCGTTGACGATGGCCTCGCAGGGTTCGCAATACTCGTTGATCACCCCGTCGGTGCTCCAGGTCAAATTGTAGTTGAGCGCGTTGGAGGGAAACTCCGGCAATGCGCCGACCCGCATGCGCACATCGTTGAGTTCGTCGAAGCGCGATGCAAGGTCGGACGCGACGATGGTGATGAATCCCGGCGCCAGGCCGCACTGTGGAATGAAGGCGGTGTGCGCGCCCACGACTGAACTGTTTGACCGCGCGCGGTGCTGGCCACATCCTCGGTCAGGTCCAGATAATGAGCGCCGCCGCTCTTGGCGGCCTCGGCGATGAGCCGCGTCGCGTGATAAGGCGCCGCGGACAGGACCGCAAATTTACCCGACAGCAATTTGCGCAAGCCATCGCCCTGCGTAATATCGATCGCGGTCTTGCGAAGCGGCGCGGAAGTCTCGAGCCGGTCCAACTGCGCTTGCGATCGATCGACCACGGTCACGGCGTAGTCGCCGCAACTGCCCAAAAACTCGGCGATCATGGAGCCGATTTTGCCCGCGCCGACGATAACGATGTCTTTCATGAGAACAGCGACTCCCTTGGGAGCGGGTATTTTTGCCCGCGCGCATGGCGAATGGTAGGGTTGTTTTAGGCATTTTTAAGGTATAATAACTACATTTAGAAGGGTCAAAACCGGCGAAGTGCCATGGATTCCATCGACGAAAGGTTGCTGTCCGCGCTGCGCGAGAACGGCCGCGCCTCGACCGCGAGATTGGCGAGGCTGGTGGGCCGCTCCCGCACCAGCGTCCAAAGCCGGATCGAGCGGCTCGAGAAGCAAGGCATCATCACCGGCTACGGGGTGCGTTTGGCGCCCGAGCACGGGGCCGGCGCGGTGCGCGCCCACGTCATGATCAAAGTGGGCCCGAAGGAGACGCGCGCGGTGAGCGCCGCGCTGCGCGAAATATCCCAGGTGCGAATGCTGCATTCGGTCAGCGGCGAGGTGGACTTGATCGCGGTCGCGGTCACCGCGTCGGTGGCCGAAATGGATCAAGTCATCGATCGAATCGGCGCGCTCGACGGTGTCGAGCGCACCACCTCGTCGATCATTCTATCGACCAAGTTCGAACGGTGAACCATGTGCGGAAACAGTTTGTATTCGGCCGATCAGAAAAGCGCTGGCGGTAATCGATTTTGCGGGCCGCGGCGCGCTGAAGTCCTGCGACGCCGCGCTGACCGCACAGAAGTGAACAACGCGGCCGACGGCGATCGCAAATCCCCCCTTCACGTGATGCTGCCGACCATGGGCAGCGCCGGCGACGTGCACCCGTTCATCGCCTTGGGCGCGGCACTCCAGGCGCGCGGCCATCGGGCGACGATACTGACCAATCCCATTTTTCAGGCCTTGATCGAAGCTCAAGGGCTCGGTTTTCTCGGCGTAGGCAGCACCGCGCAAGCGAACACGGCCATTAGCAATCCTGATTTGTGGCATCTGCGCAAGGGATTCAAGGTCATTGGGCAGGTGATCGTGCCCGCGATCGAGCAAATATACCGGCTGATCGACAAGCATGCGGATGCCCGGACCGTGGTGGCGTTCTCGAGCCTGGCCTTCGGCGCCCGTATCGCTCAGGAAAAGCTCGGCGTGCCGAGCGCGTCGGTGCATTTGCAACCCAGCGTCATCCGCACTTTCGCCGACCAGGGCATGATGGGAAACGTCAGACTCTCGGCTTCCCGCCCCACATGGTTCAAGCAAGGTTTGTTTCGCATCATCGATGCCTTGATCGCGGATCCGGTGCTCAAGGCGCCGCTGAACGATCTGCGGGCGAGGCTCGGCCTCGAGCCCGTCGACCGCGTGATGCATCGCTGGATGCACTCGCCGCAATTGGTGATTGCATTCTTTCCCGAGTGGTTCGCCGCGCCGCAGCCGGACTGGCCGGCGAATACGCACGCGGTCGGATTTCCTCTGTGGGATGCGGATGGCGAAGCGGCGCCGCTTGCCGCGGCCGAGGAGTTCTTGAGCGCCGGTGCGCCGCCCGTGGTGTTCACGCCCGGATCGGCGGGCTCGACCATGCAGCGATTCTTCAAAGAGTCGGTCCAGGCGGCGCAGCGCTTGGGTTTGCGCGCCATGCTGGTGACGAATTATCCGGAGCAAGTTGCGCCGGCGCTTCCGGCCAACATCGAGGTATTCCGCTATCTACCTTTCAGCCAGGTGTTGCCGCGCGCCGCGCTGCTGGTCTATCACGGCGGTGTGGGCACCCTGGCGCAAGGGATCAAGGCGCGCGTTCCCCACCTCGTCGTGCCGCACGGCTATGATCAATTCGACAGCGGTTGGCGCATCGAACAAATGGGGCTGGGAATGTGCATTCCCCAGAGCCGCTACCGCGCGATCCGCGTGGCGCGCGCGATCGAGAGAATTCTGGGAGACGGCACGGCAGCGCAGCGGCGCGTCGAGTACGCCGCGCGCATCGATTCCGACGATGCGGTTACGCGCGCCTGTGGCTTGATCGAGGGGTTGGCGCCCGGCAGCTGAGCGTTAGAAAAAACGGCGTGGATTTTGAGGCCCACGCCGCCGGGATATCGCACCAGCGGGGGAGTTGGCTGGCTTGCCGGCGCGAGATTCTCCTAACCTTCTTAGGGTCCATCCTGCCAAAAAGCCCCGTGATGGGTACGTACATGTTGTAATCAACAATTAGATTTTAATCATTTGTCACAATCATCGATTTGTGCTAGCCGAGACATCACGCATGCTGGTCGCTGAAGTTCAGGTCGCGGGCGAAGCGGCGGCGCGCGGCTGGCGCAAACGCCGCACGATCCAGGATGCGGCCACGGCCACGGCCAAGGTGATGCAGCTGGCGTTGAAGTCCTGGCGCTGGCTCGGGGTGAAGGCCATCGCCGCCAGCACCGCGCCCATGCAGGCGATCGTGGCGTAGCTCAAGTAAGGGAACAGCCACATGCTCACCGCGGGCTTCGCCTCGCCGTTGCGTTCCCGCCGCCGGCGCAGGGCGATCTGCGCCGCAGCCGTGATCATGTAGACGAATACGATGAGGGCGCCCGAGGAACTCAACAAAAAGTCGAACACCTTTTGCGCCCCTTTGGTCGCCGCGATGATGCCGAGAAATCCCGCCGCCGCGCCCATCAGCACCGAAACCACGGGCACGCGGCGCCCGTTCAACCTGACCAACGACTGCGGCGCATCGCCGCGCTCAGCCAGGATAAACAGCACCCGCGAACTGACGTAGAAGGCCGAATTCAGGCACGACAGCACGGCGGTGAGGATGATGACGCTCATGATGACGCTTGCCCCGGGCACATGCATGGTATTGAGCGCCAGGGTGAACGGCGATTCCCCCGAGCGCACCGTGTTCCAGGGAACCACCGATACGATCAGGAAAACCGACACCACGTAGAAAATCAAAATGCGCCATATCACCGTCGAGGTCATTTTGGCGATGGCGCGCCCCGGCTGCGCGGATTCCGCGGCCGCCACCGTCGTGATCTCGGCGCCGGTCATGGCAAAGAACACCGTAGGCGCCGCTCCGATCACGGCAATCCAACCGCCCGGTGTGAAGCCGCCGTAATCGACCAGATTGCCGAAGGTGGTGCCCGCCGGCGATGTCCAACCGAACGCAAACGCCGCCGCGATGACGACGAACACCAGAATCGCCGCAACCTTGATGGAGGCGAACCAGAATTCGAACTCGGCATAGGAACGCGCCGACATGAGGTTGACGCCCGTCATGAGGGTCATCAATCCAAGTCCGATTTGCAGCTGAGAAAAGGCAGGCATCCAGATCTGCAGGATCTTTGCGCCTGCAATCGCCTCCACCGGAACCACCAGAACCCAGAAATACCAATACAGCCAGCCCACCACGAAGCCTGCGCCATCGCCCAAACCGGCGCGCGCGAATTCCGTGAACGAGCGCACGTTGGGCAGGGCCGTCGCCATTTCACCCAGCATGCGCATCACCATGAGAATCAGCATGCCCGTGAGTGCGTAGCTGATGAAAACCGCGGGACCGGCAGCTTTGATGGAGGTGCTGCTGCCGACGAACAGCCCGGCGCCGATGATGCCGCCAATCGAGATCATCGCAAGATGTCGGCCTTGGAGCGACCGGCTGAGCTGATGCGCGGGCTCGGACTGATCGGGTGCGGTCGGCTGAGTCATCAAGCGGCCCTCGGGGAAACCAGCCGTATAGTACGCATTTGCGGCTTTGCCTGCGCAAGCCAATGCGATCGGCCGGCTACAGTGCGCGCAGGAACTCGATCAGCGCCGCATTGACCTCTGCGGCGCGCTCCTGCTGCGTCCAATGACCGCATCCCGGCAGCATGACGGTGCCGCGCAGCTGCGGGATGTAGCGCGCCAAGTCGGCGATCACTTCCTTCATGCGCGGGAAGGAAACGACGAGATCCAGTTCGCCCGCCATATACAGCGCGGGCACCGTCACCGGCGCGCCGGCATAGGGCGCCAGCAACTCCCAATTGCGATCGATGTTGCGGTACCAGTTGAGACCCCCGCGAAATCCGCACTGCTTGAATTGCTGCACGTAGAAATCCATGTCTGCGGCGCTCAGCCAGGCGGGCAAGATTTCCGGGTTCGGCATGCGCGTGAGAAATCCGCCGGCGCGCGGCACCATGCCGACCCCCGCGCCCGCTCCCGCAGGATTGCGTCTCGGCACATCGCCGCTTCCCGAATACAAAATCTTGCGCAGCGAGACCTCGGCATCCCGCTCGAGTTCCGCCTCCGCTACACCCGGCGCTTGAAAGTACAATTGATAAAAACTGCTCTCCGCGTTCTGCGGCATCACCGTGGTCGGCGCGACGCTGCCTCGAGGCCGATACGGCACGCTGAGGCCGACGACTGCGCGGAATCGATCCGGGCGCAGCAGTGCCGAGTGCCATGCGACCGGCGCGCCCCAATCGTGTCCGACGATCACCGCGGTCCTTTCGCCGAGCGCATCGAGCACGCCGACCATGTCTCCGACCAGGTGCAACAGCGTGTAGCGCTCGATTTCCGCAGGACGATCCGTCAACCCGTAACCGCGCATGTCGGGCGCTACGGCGCGAAAGCCCGCCGCCGCCAGCGCGCGCAGCTGATGGCGCCACGAATACCAGGATTCCGGGAATCCATGGCACAACAGCACCAGCGGACCGCTGCCTTGCTCGGCCAAATGGATGCGGATGCCGTTGGCTTCGACGCTGCGCTGCGTTGGCTCGTTCATGCCGGTAGCCTATCAGGGTTGCGGCGCGTGGTCCTTCATCGCCGCGAGTTTGGCGGTCAATTCGGCGCCGAAATAGGCCTGCGGGTTTGACGCATCGACGCGCTCACGGCGCTCGCGCAGGGCGATCGCCGACCTGGCCCGCTCGAATGCCTCGGGCAGCGAGTGCGCCTCCGGCAATGCGTCGCGAAAAAACGCTTCGCCGAAGTAGGTCAGATCGCGATCGTTCGAACAGCCAAACGAGGTGCGGTCCGCGGCCGCCGCGGCAATCACAATGGTACGGGGATTCTTCAGCGCATCGATGAAGCCGCCCGCATAGCAGGCGGAAATGATGATCACGCGCCATTTGATGCCCGAATCGTCGAGGACCTGGGCGAGATCTTCGGCCGTCATGTCATCGAGCGGCAGGTCCGAATTCGAAACAGCGATGGCCGGATCCTTGGTGCCGTGGGAGGAAATGACGAGGAACAATACGTCGCGATCGAGATGCATGCGTTGTGCCAGGCCTCGAAGCGCATACGCCAATCCCGAGACGCTGGCCAAGGGCGCGCGCTCGAGATCGCGCTGATCGTTGATCAGCGACAGTGCGCGGTTTTGCATGCCGTAGCGTTCCGTCAGCACCCGCGCTGCGAGGCCGATCTCCTGCGCGAATACTTTTTGTTCGCCCACCCCGGCAAATCCGAGAAAGAATGCCTGCGGCGCGGGGGACGCATCGGGGTGAATGGCCGCGAGCGCCCGATCGATGCGCAGGGATTGCGCAAACAGCAGGGATTCCGCATCGACGTGCGGGCCGCCGCCCTGCGGCGCCTCGGCAACTTCCGGCGCCGCCCAAACATCGGGGATGGCGTCGAGCGTATCGGTGAGCCAGAGGAAGGCAGCGAGGAAGACGATGCCCGCCAAAATTGCGCGGCGTTGCGCTGCGCCGGTGAAGGCGCGCAAGCCGCGGGCGAGGTAGAACACTGAATAAACCGTGACGGCGAGGGCGGCGATTCGCCAATCAAGACCCCAGTACGGTATCGCAAGGGCCGCGAGCAGCAAGGGCAGGGGCACCAATCCCAATGAGAGCAACAAGCTCTGCGCAAATGCAGGCTTGGGGTTCGATTGACCGCGCAACAAGGCCGCCAACGTCAGAATTGCGAGCGCATACCAGGGAAACAGCGGAATACCGCCGATGAGAAATTCCGGATCCGGCAACGCTTCCCACCAATCGATGGCTGTCCACAGCGACAGCCAGAGCAAACACAAGGCGATCAAAAGGAGATTCGCGGGCCTGAAGCTGGGTATCCCGCTTCTCAAGGTCCACAACCGCAGCAACCCTGTCAGCGCGGACGGCGCGGGCGCGGGCGCGGCGCGGGCGCGGCGGCGGCGGCGGGAGCTGCAGCGGGCAGCGACGGCTGACTTATGGTTTCATTGTCATCCATGGCTGAAGATCATAACGTGCTCCGTCGGGTGTTGCGCGCGAGCCGCGCGCGGCGGGATGATGATGCCAATAGCGGAGGCAGTGCCCATGAGCGTCTACAGACTGGGAGAGGATGCACCGGAAGTGGCTGCGAGCGCCTATGTGGCGCCGAGCGCGGCGGTGATCGGCAAAGTCATCCTCGCGGAACGCGCGACGGTTTGGTTTGGCGCCACACTTCGAGGCGACAACGAAACCATCAGCATCGGCGCCGGCAGCAACGTGCAGGATAGCGCGGTCTTGCACACCGACCCGGGATTTCCGCTCACGGTCGGCGCCGGTGCATCGATCGGACACCAAGCGATGATGCATGGCTGCAGCGTCGGTGCGGGCACGCTGATCGGCATTCAGGCGATCGTGTTGAACGGCGCCGTGATCGGCGAGGGTTGCCTGGTGGGCGCAGGGGCGCTCGTCACGGAGGGCAAGGTGTTCGCCGACGGCAGCTTGATTTACGGCGCACCCGCCAAGCTCGTGCGTCAGCTCACCGCAGAAGAGCGGGAAAATCTGCTCGAGGTCGCGGCGAACTACGCCGCGCGCGGTGCGTATTACCGCGATCACTTGCACGCCATCTAGAGCCCGCGATGTGTGAACCGCGGGCGGTGCTGGTATTCTTCCCGGTCCAGACATGAATCGCTCGAACAGGAGAGAAGCGAATGGCCAACGATCCAAAATCTGAGTTCAGCAGGCGCGATTTCGTGCAAGGCGCGGTATCGGGAGCGGCCCTCGCGGCGGTCCCGGTAGGGGTGTTTGCCGCATCGCCAAACAGTGCCGACAAGGCGGCGGTACTCGCGCAAATTCCCAGGATGCATGCCGTCAACATCAAGCGCCTGCAGGAGTGGATCGCGCTGCCTTCTATCGCCGCGGAAAACCGCAACTTTCCGCAGGGCCCCGAACACATGGCGAAGCTCGCGCAAGACGCGGGCTTCACGGGCGTAAAACTCATACCCACCTCGGGCAAGCCCGGCGTGTTCGGCAAGATCGATGCCGGCGCGCGCACGACGATGGCCATTTACTTCATGTACGACGTGAAGCAATTCGTGCCGGAGGAGTGGAGTTCCCCGCCGCTCGAAGCGCGGCTGGTGCAAAAGGAAGGGTTGGGCACGGTTTGCTTGGGACGCGGCGCGGTCAATCAAAAAGGACCGGAAAATTCCTTCCTCAGCGCCTTGATGGCGTTCAAGGCGGCCGGCAAGAAGCTGCCGGTCAATTTGGTGCTGGTGTGCGAGGGCGAGGAGGAAATCGCTTCGCCGCATTTTCAGGAGGTCGTCAGAAATCCCGAAGTCATGGCGGAATTGAAGAAGTGCGCCGGCGTTTTCATGCCCGAAGCCGGCCAGGATCGCGACGGCGGCGTTCAAGTTTCACTCGGTGCAAAGGGCGTGGTCGAGCTCGAATTGATCGCGAGCGGCGAAAAATGGGGCCGCGGACCCGCTCATGACGTGCATTCGAGCCTCGAGGCGCAGGTGGATTCTCCCACGTGGCATCTGGTCCAAGCCCTGAACACGCTGGTGGAGAAAGACGGACATACGCCCGCGGTCGAAGGATTCTTCGACAAGGCCAAGCCCTTGAGCGCGGCGCAGGAACAGATGATCAAGGAGCACGCCGCCAAGACCGCCGAAAGCACGGTGAAGAAGGCGCTCGGTGTGCAGCACTGGGTGCACGACAAGAGCTGGGTGGATTCGCTGATGCTGCTGGAGTCGCGCCCCACCATCAACATCGAGGGCTTGGTGGCCGGCTACACGGGTCCCGGCGGCAAGACCGTACTCCCGCACAAGGCCGTCGCGAAAATAGACATGCGCCTGGTGCCGGACATGACCGCCGCCGATACGTTGGCGAAGTTGCAAGCGCATCTGGCCAAGCACGGATTCGGCGACATCGAAGTGAACATGAGCGGCGGCTACGACCCGACGCAAACCGATCCGGACAGCAAACTCATCAAGACCCAACTCGCGACCTACCGCAAGCTCGGGCTCGATCCGCAGTTATGGCCGCGCTCCGCGGGCTCATGGCCGGGCTATGTGTTCACCGATCCGCCCCTGAGCCTGGCGGCGGGTCACTTTGGATTGGGTCATGGAACGGGCGCGCATGCCCCGGACGAATACTATTTGATCGAATCGACCAATCCAAAAATTCAGGGATTGGACGGAGCGGTCGCATCCTTTGTGGAATATCTGTATGCGCTCGGCTGAGCGGCCGCGCGGCGCCGCTTAGCGGCGCCGCAACGCACCCGACCGCAGCAGGACAAGGAAGCCGATCAACATCGAGACAGCCCATCCCGCCGGCGAAATGATGAGCGCGCCATAGGAGCGGGACTGCTCGCCGACGGCGTGCATAACCGAGGCCGTGGCGGCCAGCACCGAGGGCATGATCCACGCGGCGAGCACCGCCAATGCCGCCGCGAGGAGGATGCGGCGCGTGTTGCGCAGGCGGCGCGCCCGCTCCACTCCGGCCAGGAATGACTGGATAAATTCTGCGCCGGGCAAGGCTTCGTGCGCCTCGGCAAAAAGAGTTCGGAGCCGGTCATCGTGTTCAATGGACATGCGTGTCACCGTAGGCTTGGAGCAACTCACGCATGCGGGCGGAGCCGCGTGCGATGTGTGATTTTACCGTTCCCAAGGGAATGGAGGTGGTCTGGCTGATCTCGCCATGGGTCATGCCTTCGTTGTAGGCGAGCACGATGCAGAGGCGCGCGTCGCGCGGAAGCTGCGCCAGCGCCGCGTCGAGGTCCAACCGCCGAGACAGGGTTGAAACCGGATGTTCGGCGTGCAAATCCTGGTCCAGCGCAACTTCCGGCCGTGCGCTGCGTGCATGCTGCAGCCAGAAATTCACCGCGATTTTTCGCAACCAGCCGCCGAACGCACCGGGCGATTTGAGATGCCGAATCGATTGCCAGCCGTGGACGAACGTTTGTTGCGCAAGATCATCCGCCAGCGCCGCCTCGCGCGTCAGGCGCCGCAATAAATTTCTGATCGCGCCCTGCCTGCGGCGCACCAACTCGCCGTAGGCCGCGTCATCTCCGTTCATCGCCAGTAACACGATCGAAATCTCGTTCGCCGCGGCCCATGCGCCGGCCGGCAACGATGCCGTCACGGCGCCGACTTGCCCAGGCGCTCTTGCGCGCGCGCATCGGCCACGACCTTCGCGCCGATGAGAAGGCCGATGCCAACGCAAATCGTCAGGATGCCGCCGGCCATGATCGGAAACAGCGCCACGGGCGCTATCCGGGCGATAAAGAAAGCCATCAAAAATACGCCGATACCGGCGGCGCTGACAATGATTCCACCCAGCTTGATATCCGTGGGGTCGGTGCGCTCCTGGAGGGCGTCGGGCGATATCAGTTTGGCCACCACGGCCGGATCGAGCACCTCACCCTTCTCGACCAGGCTGCGCAGCAGATCGACGTTCAAGCGCCGCTTCTGGTAGTCGGCCATTATTCCCGCGACGCAGATGGCTCCGATGAACATCCAGAAAGCGACGCCGAGCAGGTACGGACCGAAGCTGATAGACATGAGGTTCTCCAGAAGAACTGTGATACGTGCATATAAGATGCCTATCGCGGTTCATTTGGATGCAGCCGCCCCGGAATTTTATTGCGCCGGTGTCTTCTCCGGAGTTGCCGGTGCGTTTTTCGCGCGCTTGGCCGGCGGACTGGGCGGATTTTCGCCCTTGACGGCCGCCTTGGCCTTTTCGGCGCCTTTCTTGGCGGTCGCGGCAAGCTGGCGGGCGCCTTCCTTGGATGCCGCCGCCACCTCATGCGCGACCGCCTTGGCCGTCTCAGCCACGTGTTTGGCGCCTTCCTTGGCGGCATCTGCCACCACTTTGGCATCGTGCTTCACGGCATTGCTCACGGCTTTGGCTTGATCTCTCGCCAACGACGGATCGGACGGCGGATCATCCGCGGCCCGCACGGCTGACAGCGGCGCAACAGCCAGACTGATCGCCGCGGCGAGAAGAAGGTTTTTCATCAACGGCCCCCGGCTAATCGAAAACATTCCCATATTTTTCCCGCAGCTGCGCCTTTTGAACCTTGCCGGTGCCCCCGACCGGCAGGGATTCCAAGAATATGACTTCCTCGGGTACCCACCACTTTGCCATGCGCTGCGCCAAAAAGCCGAGAATGTCCGCGGATTCCAGGCTGTGTCCCGGTTTGCGAACGATGAAGAGCAGGGGACGCTCCTGCCATTTCGGATGCCTGACGCCGATCACCGCCGCCGCCGCCACGGCGGGATGTGCGATGGCGGTGTTTTCCAGATCGATCGAACTGATCCACTCGCCACCCGTCTTGATCAGATCCTTGGCGCGGTCGCGTATCTGCAGCACGCCGTTCGGATCGATGGTGGCGATATCGCCCGTCGGAAACCAACCGTCCCGCAACGGCGAGACATCGTTTTTGAAATAGCCGCTGACGATCCACTGACCGCGCACCATGAGTTCGCCCTGCGAGGTTCCGTCGCGCGGCAGGGCCGCGCCGTCTTCGCCGACCACTTTGATGTCGATGCCGAACACGGTCTTGCCGCAATTGGCTGCCGCCGCGTGGCGCTGTGCCGGCGTCCACTGCAGCTGCTCCCGGGTCAGGCAGCTGATGGTCGCCGCGGCCGTCGTCTCGGTCATTCCCCAACCCTGCCTGACTTCGATGCCGAAGCGCTCGTCGAACTTCGCGATCATCGCGAGCGGTACGGCGGAGCCGCCCGACAGCACGCGCTTGAGGCTCGAAAATTTCAAGTCGTGATGTTCCGCATACTGCAGCAGGGCAAGCCAAACCGTCGGCACGCCCGCGCTCACCGTCACCTGCTCGTTTTCCATCATTTCGTACAAGCCCGGGCCGTCCAGACGCGGACCGGGCAGCGCCAATTTCGCGCCGCCGATGAGGCAGCCATACGGGGCACACCAGCCGTTTATGTGAAACATCGGCACCACCGGCAGCATGCATTCGCGGGGCGACAGGCCGAGCATGCCGGGCATGCAAATGGTCATCGCGTCGAGCACGATTGCCCGATGAGAATACAGCGCGCCCTTGGGATTGCCCGTGGTGCCGGAGGTGTAGCAGAGCGCCGCGCTCGCGCGTTCATCGAATTGCGGCCACTCGAACTGCGGCTCCTGCACAGCGATCAATGCCTCGTAGCAATAGACATTGGCAACGGTCTCGAGCGAGGGCATGTTCTCCGCATCGGTCATGCAGATCCAGGCCTCGATGGCCGGGCACTGTGCGGCGATCTTTTCGATCAATGGCGCGAATGTGCAATCGAAGAAGAACGCGCGGTCTTCCGCATGGTTGATGATGAAAATCAGCTGATCCAGATGCAGGCGCGGATTGCAGGTGTGGATCACCAGGCCGCTGCCCGACACCGCATAATAAATCTCAACGTGGCGGTGATTGTTCCAGGCGAGAGAGCCCACCGCGGCGCCGGCCGGCAGCCCTAGATCGAGCAGAGCGTTCGCAAGCCTCTTGACGCGCGCCGCGCACTCCGCAAAGGTGTAGCGGAACACCGGCCCGTGGGTCTCGCGCGAAACGATTTGCATCCCGCCGTGCTGCGCCTCGGCATGCTCGAGGATGGAAGAGATCAGCAGCGGCCGATCCATCATGAGTCCAGGCTGCAGCATGGTCATTTATGCCCGGCTGCGCTTTGCTGTGCGCGGTAGGCGATCCAGCTTTGCTCGATCAAGTATGCATGCACGTTGTCGGCATCTTTGTCGCTCAAGATATCGTTGAAGCGTTCCATGCCGGCCGGCGCCAGCACGCCGCGCAGCAATATATCCTTGAACTGCATGTGCAGTCCGGCATCGAGCTTGCGCAGATCCGGGGTGGTGCTCGGGCCCAGTTGATGGCAGCGCGTGCATTGCTCGATGAACGTCACCTCGCCCGCATCGATCTGCGCCCGGGTGGCCTTTTGCTCGGGCGGCTTGGGGAAGGGTGGTTCGATCCGTGCCGGCGGCGTCGGCACCGCGCCGCCGCCCAGTTTGAAGGCGATGATTCGATTGGTGTTCTGATACTTGAGAGCGGCGCTGCTCGGCGGAATGGCGGCGACCGTGATGGCAGTGCCGCCGTAGCCCGCTTGGACCGCGACATACTGCTCGCCGTCGACCGCATAGGTCATCGGGGCGGCCATGATGTGGCTGCCGGTTTTCAAAACCTTGAGCACTTTGCCCGTGTCGGCCGCATAGACCCACAACTCGCCGCTGCCGCGGCCCTGGAATACCAGATTTCCCGCGGTCGACATCACGCCGCCGTCGTAGCCGCGGATTCCGGACGAGGTCTCGTGTTCCCACACCACCTTCCCCGCTTGTGGATCCCAGGCGCGAATCAGCTCCCGTACCGGCTTGACATGGCGCGCGGCCTTGACGGTCCGCTCCTCCGGCACGGGACCGAACAAGCGGGTCGAGTCCTTGGCGTCGTAGGTGTCGTCGGGAATGATGCCCTGCACGGTAAAAAACCCTTCCACATATTTCACCCTGCTGCCGTTGTGCAGAAGATCGACCCAGATCGTCGGCACGTCGATCACGGGAATGTAGACCAGCCGCGTGCGCGGGCTGTACGACATGGGATTCCAGGTATGGGCGCCGAACCATGAGGGGTAGGTCAGCTTGGCCGTGTTGTACCAATCGGATTGCGGGGTGGTCACGGGCCGGCCGGTCTTCATATCCACGCGGGTCGCCCAATTCATGAACGCGTAGTTCCTGGCGGAGAGCAGTTTTCCGCTTTTGCGATCCAGCACATAAAAGAAAGCATTCTTGGAAGCCTGCATGATGACGGAACGGGGCCGGCCATCGATCGAGATGTCCGCCAGCACCATTTTCTGGACTGCATCGTAGTCCCAACTGTCATGCGGCGTTTCCTGGTAGTACCACGCCATGCGCCCCGTGGAGGCATCGAGCGCGATGATGCACGTGGCGTAGAGGCTGTCGAGCTGCTTCGGTCCCAGCTGACGCAGATCGTAAGGAGCCGCGTTGGCCGTGCCGAAGTACAGCAGGTTGAGCTTGGCATCGTAGGCGAAGCCATCCCACGCGGTCGCGCCGCCTTTGAATTCCGGTTTGCGGTGCGGATCCCAGGTTTTGTCGGCCGCGGCCAACTCCGGATTTTCGTACGGCTGGCCCACCGCCGGCGGCACCGTGAAGAAACGCCACTTGAGCGCGCCGCTTTCCAAATCATAGGCCGAGATGTAGCCGCGCACGGCGCCGTGGCCCATGTCGGCGCCGCTGTTGCCGATGACCACCACGCTGCCGGCAATCTGCGGGGCGCCGGTGCTCGAATACGGCAGCTTGCGATCGACGATGGTGTCGGCTTCCCAAAGCTTCTTGCCGGTGGCCGCGTCGAGGGCGTGCAGGCGTCCGTCCACGGATGCCACGAACACCTTGCCCTTCCATACGGCAACGCCGCGATTCACCAGATCGCAGCAGGGATTCCTGCCCATGAAGAAATCGGCCTTGGGGTCGTAGCGCCACAGCTCTTTGCCGGTGGCTGCATTCAGGGCGTAGACGTAACCCCAGGTTCCCGAGGTGTACATGACGCCGTCGATCACCAGCGGCGTTGCCTCTTGGCCGCGCTGCGGCTCGCCCATATCGTAGCTCCAGGCAAATCCGAGCTGCTTCACGTTGCCGGCATCGATCGTGCTCAGGGGTGAGAAGTACGTGCCGTCCTTGTCGCGGCCGCCGGTCAACCAGTTCTGCGGTTCGGAGTCCGCAGCCTCGAGACGCGCCGTGTCCACGTTTCCTGCGCCGCCGGCCGCTGCACAGCCGATGCCCGGGAAGAGCAGCCAGGCGAGCGCCGCGCGGCGCCAATATTTTCTTGTTGTCAAGGTCGATCTCCTGAAGGCCCCCAAAGCTTAGCTAACAACGGCTCGGATGGGTACTTCCAGCGGCCTCGCGTAGGCTCGCACCGACACCGGCTGGCAGCGGCGGGGAATGGCGGCTTGATGGAAGCAGCCGTAGCATGCACCCCCCAACCTAAGAACGAGGAAAACACATGCGCCAGTATTTTTGGAAACCGGCATTGCTCTCATTGACGGCTCTCGCGATGACCGCAGTGGCCCCGGCGCTGGTCAGCGCGCAGGATCGCCCGGACGACCGCAAGCCGGACGAACATCAGGTCATGAAGTCAGACGAGCACCGGGACGAGCACCGGGACGAGCACAGGAATAATAACGATCAACGGAACAACGGCGACGACCAGATCCAACGCTACCGGCACGATCATCCCCGCGCCGCGGCGCGCTGCCACGACGGATTTTTCACCAACACGAAGGATCGGAATCGCGCTTGCGGCAAGCATGGCGGCGTCGACATCTGGCTTTCGCTATAACCTGATCTGATTCCGGCCCGGACAGCTCGCCGTCGCATTTGCTGTGCGGCCGTCGGCGCCCGTACACTCGCTCCCGTGGCAGTACTCTTAAGCACGGACGACTTCCGCCGGCTCGCGCAGCGCAAAATCCCGAAGGCGATTTTCGATTACGCCGACGGCGGCTCTTACGAGGAACGCACCCTGCGGCGCAATGCCGCAGATCTGGACGCGATGAGCTTTCGGCAGCGGGTCATGGTGGATGTATCGAAAATATCGCTCGCCACGACGCTGCTCGGCTCGCCGGTCTCCATGCCGCTCGCCATAGGCCCCACCGGCCTTGCGGGATTGTTTCATGGGGACGGCGAGATACTCGGGGCACGCGCGGCCGCCGCCTGCGGCATTCCCTTTTGCCTGAGCACCATGTCGATCTGCTCGATCGAGGATGTGCGCCAAGCCACCAAGCAACCGTTCTGGTTTCAGCAATATCTGATGAAAGACCGCGGCTTCAATCAAGAACTGATCGATCGCGCCGCGGCCGCGCAATGTTCGGCGTTGATGCTCACGCTCGATTTGCAGGTGATCGGCGAGCGCCGCCGCGATCCGCGCAATGGGCTGACCATTCCGCCGCAATTGACCCTGCGCAACGCCTGGGATATCGCGACCAAGCCCGCCTGGGCCCTGAAGGTGCTGTTCGGCAAGCGGCGCACATTCGGCAATCTGGTCGGCCGAATCGGCGGCTCCAGCGGCATCAAAACGCTCGCGGAGTGGACCGCGACGCAATTCGACGCCTCGGCGAATTGGCGCGATGTGGAATGGGTGCGCAGCCGCTGGCCGGGGAAACTGATCCTGAAAGGCGTGCTGGATGCTGAAGATGCGCGGCTGGCGGCGGCGGCGGGCGCGGATGCGATTGTGGTTTCGAACCACGGCGGCCGCCAGTTGGACGGCGCGCCATCGTCGATCTCGGTCTTGGGTGAAATCGTCGACGCGGTGGGCGGACGCTGCGAAGTCATGTTCGACGGCGGCGTGCGTTCCGGTCAAGACATCGCCAAGGCGCTCGCGCTGGGCGCGCGAGGCGCGCTGATCGGCAAGGCGTTCCTGTATGCCTTATCGGCGGCGGGCGAGGCGGGCGTGACGCGGGCGATTGAGATCATGCGCAATGAACTGCGCGTGACCTTGGCGCTGACCGGCACCTCGAGCATCGATGCGGTGGGAGCGCACATCCTGCGCTAAAGCCGGTCACTGTGAAATTGACGCTCAGCCTCGCTGGCAGGCGCTACCGGCCGATTCACAGCGCCGGCGTTAGATCATCGGCAGTGCGCGCGGCGCCTTGCCCGTCGGGAACGCGGCGTCGATCTTATCGATGTCGGCAGGGCTCAGCTGCACCCCGAAGGTTCCGGCGTTCTCAGTCACGTGCGCCGGATCCGAGGCCTTGGGGATGACAAAGGTCTGCGGATGGCGCAGCAAGAATTGCAGCGCCACCTGGCGCGGCGTTGCGCCGTGTGCATCGGCAATTTCACGCAACACGCGGCCGCCCTTCGATGCGCCCTCGAAGACTGCGGGTGATTGGCCGAACGGCGTGTAGGCGACCACGGCGCTGCCGTGCTCGAGGCACCACGGCAGCACGGCATGCTCGATCGCACGCTCCTGGAGGTGATAAAGAACCTGGTTGCAGGCCGGATGGCCGGCACCGGCGATCGCGGCAACTTGGTCCAAGTCCGGCACGTCGAAATTGCTCACGCCCCAGGATAGGATCTTGCCCTGGCGCACCAGCGTCGCGAAAGCCGCGATCGTTTCTGCCAGCGGAATGCTTCCGCGCCAATGCAGCAAGTAGCAGTCGAGCCGGTCAGTGGCGAGATTCGCCAGCGATTTCTCGCAGGCGGCGAGGGTGCCGCTTTTCGAGGCGTGATTGGGCAGTACCTTGGACACCAGAAAGACTTCGTCGCGCCGCCCCGCGATGGCTTTGCCGATGATTCTTTCCGACAGGCCGGAACCGTACATTTCCGCCGTGTCGATGTGCGTCAGGCCGAGATCGAGTCCGCGGCGCAACGTGGCGGCGGCGGTCGCCCCCGAGACTTCGATCTTCCACGTTCCCTGACCGACGCTTGCGACGCGGCGCCGGGTCGAACCGAAGATGCGCGTGGCGTTTTTAGCAGCCATGGATGGTTTGGAGTATTGCATAAACTGGCGCACAATCATCGCCCAACAGGGAGGTCTTGAAAGTGCCGACGCCGACCGCGCCCGCAGTCCAGCCGCCGGGGCTCGTGTGGGATTTCACGCGTGACGGAATTGCCAAAGGCGCAAGGTCCCTCGCCGCCTTTGCCTCATCGTATTTGCTGCTGGTGCTGCTCGGTCTCAAGCTGCATGAGAGCACCGAGGCGCTGACCATCATGTGGCCGGCCGCCGGCCTGCTGTTCATGGCGTTGTGGCTTTCGCCGCGGCGCAACTGGATCTGGATTCTGCTCACGCAGCTGGCGATCGAATTGCTGGCCAGCGCCATCACCGCCGAGCATTTCCACTTCGCCACCTACCTGCCATATGCCATCGCCAACTCGATCGACGGGATGACCGGCGCATTCGTCGCCTCGCGGATCATCGAGGCGCCCAGAGTGCCGCGGATGCGCAATGTGCTGCTGTTCATCGCTGCGGTGGCCGTCGGCGCCGCCGCCAGCGCGCTGGTGGGCGCCTACGCCACCAACCACACGTTCGGCGGCCCCAACTATGTGCGCGAATGCCAGATCTGGTGGGCCGGCAATTGGCTGGGATCCTTGTGCATCGCGCCGATCGTCATGGGCTGGGCGGTGCGCTTTCATGCCCGCCAGCATTCGGCGCCCGCGGGGCCGGCGGTCGAAATGATGTTGATCGGCTTCGCGATGCTGGCCATGACCAGTTGGGTATTCTCCGCGCCGCCGGGCGGGGTCACCACGATCCTGGATATGCCCTTCGTGCTGCTGGCCTTCGTGGTGGTCGCGGCATTCCGCATGCCGCCGCGCTGGTCGACCATTCTCGCCGCGGCGACCGCGGTGTTGGTGTCTTACTTCGCGAGCCGCGGCCTGGGCCCATTTGCGGGCGATCCGAGCCCCTTCGTCAGGGTGGGCGCCGTGCAGCTGTATCTCGCGACCCTGGTGGTGATCAATTTCCTGCTCACCGTCGTGCTGCTGGAGAAGAGAAACGCGTTTCAGCTGCTGCATACCAGCGAGGAGCGCTACCGCAATTTCATCGAACACAGTTCCGAGGCGGTGTGGCGCGTCGAACTGTCATCGCCGATGGATCCGCACCTGCCGGTCGACGATCAAATCGCGTGGCTGCAAAATCACGCCTACGTCGCCGAGAGCAATCAGACCTACTTGCGCATGAACCGCGACATGGGTCTGTCCGAGGCGGAGGCGAGCCGCTGGCGCGCCGATATGCCCTGGTTTGCAAAGTTCATCCAGCACCTGGGCGCCGCATCGCATCAGAGCTACTCGATGGACGGGCTGCAGTTCTCGGTGGCGGTGAACTCGCGCCCGCGCACCTACATCACGGGTTTCCGCGGCGTGATCGAGCAGGGTTATCTGGTGCGCGTGTGGGGCGTGGCACGCGATGTCACCGAGCTGGTCGAGCTGAACGAGCGGCTGCGCCAGAATCAGGACCGCCTGAAGCTTTATGCGCGCGAACTGGTGGGCGCCGAAGAGCGCGCGCGCCGCGCAACCGCGGTGGATCTGCACGACGGCATCGGCCAGCAGTTGGTAGGGCTGGCGATGACGCTGGATGCGCTGGTGGCGCGTTCGCCGCCTGAAATCCGGCTGCTGCTCAGCGAGGCGACCAACACGGTGCGCGAAGTGCAGTCAATCGCGCAACGGGTCATTGCCGATCTTAGTCCGCCGGGATTGTACGAATTGGGATTGGAGCCGGCCCTCAAGTGGCTGAGCGTTTATATGCGCAGCAAGGACAACCTGCAGGTCGAGCTGAAGGTCGCGGTGCAGGATGCATCCATCGACATCGATCTGCGCGTGCTGGTCTTCAAGGTCATCCGTGAATTGCTGCGCAATGTCGTCAAGCACTCCGGCGTGCAGTTCGCCGCCGTCACCGTGACCAGCACCCCGGACGAACTACGCGCCGTTGTGGAAGACCGCGGCTCGGGTTTCGAATGGCAGCTGAGCCTGTTCGAGCCGCGCGCGCACGGGTTCGGTTTATGGAGCGTGGCCGACCGGGTGCGCGATGCCGCCGGTGAAATGACGGTGGATACCGGCCCGGGCCGCGGTTGCCGAGTGACGGTGGTTTTCCCGCTGGGTGATGCCAAAAAGGCCGCTCAAGCCGTCGTTGCGGACGGCGATTTCAACGATGGGAGCGTGCGTTCCGCATCTTGAGCGTTCAGATTTTGGCCAGGTGCCGCGACATGCGCAGCGCCGCTTCGCGGCCTTGATAGTACCCTTGGACGACGCCGAGCCGATCAAAGCCCAAGTGCTCGTAAAAAATTCTTGCCGCCTCGTTGTGCGCGCGCAATTCCAGATTGATGCGGAACACGCCGGCCTCGACCGCGGTTCGCGTGAGCCAGTCCATGAGCTGCGACCCCAAGCCCTGGCGGCGATGTTCCGGCGCGACCGCGAGCAGATTCAAATGCGCGACATCGTCGCCGAAATGCATGATGGCGAAAGCCGCAACCCGCTGTTCGCGCCGTGCCACCACGACGGAGGATTCGGGGCCGGAAATGAAATGCTGCACGCGCGCGGGGGTCCACGACCAGGACAATCCCTGTTCGATCAGATCGCGGGACATTTCCGCGATTTCGCGCGCGTCCGTCGCGCGCGCCAAACCGATGTAAGCGAGTTCCGACAAGCGGCCTCCTAGCGGCTGCGGTAACGATCGGTGGCGAGCACCAGCTCGTGGGTATTGCCGGTCTCGAAGGCGGAGTGACCCGCGTCCGGCACGATCCTCAAGTCCGCCTCCGGCCATGCACGATGCAAATCCCACGCGCTGGTCGCGGGGCAGACAATGTCATAGCGGCCCTGCACCATGGTGGTCGGAATATTCCGGATGCGCGGCACATCGTCGATCAGCTGGCTCTCGCTGCGCAAGAAGCCGCGGTTCACGAAGTAGTGGCATTCGATTCGCGCGACCGACAGCGCGAATTGGTCCTCGCCCCATTTCTTGAGGTTGTCGAGGTTGCTGTGCAAAAAGCTGCAGGCAGCCTCCCACATGGACCAGGCGCGCGCGGCGGTCAGGGCGACGCGCTGATCCGTGCCGGTCAGGCGCTTGTGGTAGGCGCTCAAGTAATCGTCGCGCTCATCGAGCGGGATCGCATCGCGATAGGATTCCCAGGCATCCGGGAAGATTTCCGAGGCACCGTGCTGATAGAACCAGCGGATTTCCGCATAGCGCAGCAGGAATATTCCGCGCAACACGATTTCACTGACGCGCTCCGGGTGCGCTTCCGCGTAGGCGAGCGCCAGCGTGCTCCCCCAGGATCCGCCGAACACCAGCCAGCGCTCGATGTTCAAGTGTCTGCGCAGGCGCTCGATGTCGGCGACCAGGTGCCAAGTCGTATTCTCGATGAGACTGGCGCTCGGACGGCTGCGCCCGCAGCCGCGCTGATCGAACACCACGATGCGGTAGTGGCGGGGGTCGAAGAATTGCCGGGCGCGTTTATCCGACCCAGCGCCGGGGCCGCCGTGCAGAAAAACCGCCGGCTTGCCGGCGGGATTGCCGCTTTCCTCGTAGTAAATCTCGTGAATGTCCGAAACGCGCAAGTAGCCGTGCCGATACGGGTCGAGCGCCGGGTAGAGCTCGCGGCGCGGCGCGCTGCGCGGACTCGGCCGGGAAATTTCCCGCGCCTTCATGGCACGCGTGGATTTGGCGGCGCTCACCGATGGCTTTTTGCCGGCCGCCTTCAGCGGGGCGCCGGATTTGGCGCGCACGGCTTTTTTCTTCTTCATCACGGATCCTCTTTATGTCTAAGCTCGCGTCACCATCGGCCCAAGCGGCCGTCCGCCCAAAAGATGCACGTGCAAGTGATACACCTCCTGGCCGCCATGCGCATTGCAATTGATGATCAGCCGATATCCGCTTTCGGCGATGCCTTGCTGTCGTGCAAGATCGCGCGCCACGATGAACATGTGGCCTATCAGGGATTCATCCTCGTCCGCAATATCATTGGCTGTGGGTATGGGTTTATTCGGCACAATGAGTATATGCACCGGCGCCGCGGGACGAATGTCCAAAAACGCAATCACGCGCGGGTCACGGTACAGCACGGTCGCCGGCAGCTCGCCTGCGATGATCTTCTCAAAAAGCGTAGGCATTTCATACGCCTCCGTTGATTCTTAAGGACGCCTAAGACTATCAGGAACCGCCTTTGGCGACGGACAGGAATGTGACGCCGTAATAGTAATGGGAACGATTCTCATGTAGAATCGCGTTTATGCCAAACACCAGGCCCGTGATCCTTCCGCCCTCGGCCGAGGCCGATATACCGCTTGCCGACTTGCGGCCGGGTGCCTCGGCGCGCGTGGTTTCCGTCGCGGCGGCCGATTCCAAGGCACCCGCCGATTTGGGGCGGCGTTTGGCTGAGTTGGGCTTCCTGCCGGGAGAGGCGGTTCGCATCGTTGCCCGGGGACTTCTGGCGCGGGCCCCGATCGCCGTGCGCATTGGCACGAGTACCTTCGCTCTGCGACTTTTCGAGGCCGCCTGTATCCGCGTGTGTCCGGAGCAGCCGCAGCTCCCTTAGGCTCCTAGTCCATGGACGTCGCGCGCAGCGCTCCGAGTCCTCTGATCGCCTTGGTTGGGAATCCCAACTGCGGTAAGACCGCGCTGTTCAATGTTCTGACCGGCAGCCGCCAGAAAGTCGCCAATTACGCCGGTGTCACGGTCGAACGCAAAGAAGGCTCGCTGCTCACACCGTCGGGCGCTCGGATTCGTATTTTGGATCTGCCCGGCGCCTACAGCCTGGACCCGTTGACGCCGGACGAGCAAGTCACCGCCGATGTGTTGCTCGGGCGGCGCGCCGGCGAGAGCGCACCCGATTTCGTGGTCTGCGTGACCGACGCGACCAATCTGCGCCAGAACCTGCGGCTGGTGCTGAGCCTGAAGCGCTTGGGGCTGCCGATGGTGGTGGCGCTCAACATGACCGACATCGCGCGCCGCAAAGGCATTGTCATCGACGCCAAACGTCTGGCGGTCGAATTGGGGGTGCCGGTGGTCGAGACGGTGGGCATCAAAACCGCCGGTGTCAAAGCTCTGATCAAGATGCTCGATTCCATCGCCATGCCAGAACGCTCGCGCCCGACCGCAGCCTGGCTGCCCTTGAGCAGAGCCGATATCGAGCACGATCAGACCGAGGTGCGCCGAATCTTGGGGACCATCGGCGCCGACCGCCTCGACGGCGTGACCGTGAGCGACCGGCTGGATGCGTTGGTGCTGCATCCCTTGATCGGGCCGGTGATACTCGCGGTGATCCTGTTCCTGGTGTTTCAAGCGGTTTTTGCCTGGGCGCAGGTGCCGATGGACGAAATCAAACTCGGCGTCGCGCTATTCGGCCATTGGCTCGAAACGGAACTGCCGAACAGCCTGGTCAAGGACTTGCTCATCAACGGCGTGCTGGCGGGGGTTGGCAGCGTGCTGGTGTTCCTGCCGCAAATCATCATTCTGTTCTTTTTTATCTTGGTGCTCGAGGATTCAGGCTACCTGCCGCGCGCGGCCTTCCTGCTCGATCGCGTCATGGGGATGGTCGGCCTGTCCGGGCGCGCCTTCATTCCGTTGCTGTCGAGTTTTGCCTGTGCAATCCCGGGGATCATGGCGACGCGCACCATCCAAAATCCTCGCGATCGCTTGGCGACGATCATGATCGCGCCCTTGATGACCTGTTCCGCGCGCCTGCCGGTCTACGCCTTGATCATCGGCGCCTTCATTCCACGGCGCACCATCTGGGGCGGGCTGGAATTGCAAGGCGTGGTGCTGTTCGCGCTGTACATCATCGGCGTGCTGAGCGCGATGGCGGTGGCCTTCGTGCTCAAGCGCCTGGGGCGGCGCGGCGGCTTTCAGGCGCTCATGTTGGAACTGCCGGCGTATCATTGGCCGAATTTGCGCAATCTGGCGATCGGCCTGTGGCAGCGGGTCGAGATCTTCATGAGCCGGGTAGGCACCATCATTCTTGCGCTGATGGTCATACTTTGGGCCTTGAGTTCCTTCCCGGCGCCCCCGCCGGGAGCGACCGGCCCGGCGATTCAGTACAGCATCGCGGGACACTTGGGCGCGTGGCTGGCTGTGCTGTTCAAGCCCATCGGGTTCAACTGGCAGATATCCATCGCGCTGGTGCCGGGCCTGGCGGCGCGCGAAGTCGCGGTCGGCGCCCTGGGAACGGTTTACGCGCTGTCGGCGACCGGCAACGATGTCAGCAGCGCGTTGACGCCGCTCATCACGCAATCATGGAGTTTGCCGACGGCGCTGTCGCTGTTGGCATGGTATGTATTCGCACCGCAGTGCCTGTCGACCTTGGCCACCGTCAAGCGCGAGACCAACTCGTGGCGCTACCCCATCATCATGGCGGCCTATTTGTTTGCCATGGCGTACGCAGGATCATGGATCACGTTTCGCGTCGCCAGCGCGCTGACCTGACGCGCGCCCAACACCCATGAACGCCGTACTCGATAATTTTCTCATCGCCGCGGTGCTGCTGGTCAGCTGCTGCTATGCCCTCTTCAAGCTCGGACCACGGAGTTTGCGCCGCGCGATTTTGCGGCACCTAAGCCTGATTCTCGCCGCGGCGCCGTCATTCTTGAGACTCGAGGGCATTGCCCGAAGGCTCGCGGCGGCCTCCGGCAAAACGCAGGCGGCATGCGGAGGCTGCGACAGCTGCGGCACGGAGTCGTCCACGCCGCAACCGTCTGAAGTCAACGTCCCCATCGGGAAGATCGGCCGACGCACTTGATGTCCCGCACGGCTACTTCGGCGCACCCGCCGCGCCGGGTGCCAGCGCGCCCTTCAAACTGACGGCACCGCTCACGGTCTTCGGATCGACTGTGATTTCCTTGAGCCGCGCCGCGACATCCGCGGGCACATCCTTCTGACTGCGCCCGCCGAGATATTGCGCAAAGAAATCCTCCGACGCCGTCACGTACGCCAGAGTATTGATCGGCCGGGCGAAGCCGTGGCCCTCATCCGGCGCCACGATGTATTTGACCGGCTTGCCGTTGTCACGCACCGCCGCGACGATTTGATTGCTTTCTCTGACGTTGACGCGCGGATCGTTCTTTCCCTGCACTACCAACAGCGGCGTGACAATGGCCCGGGCCATCGTCAGCGGAGACTCGGCCACCAGCAGCGCCCTGCCTTGCGCCGTCGTGGGATCGCCCATGCGGGTATACATTTGTTTGCGGCCCGCCTCCCAATAGGGCGGTATGGCATCGAGCAAGGTAATCAGATTCGACGGGGCGACATAGGCGACCGCGGCGGCATACAGCCTGGGTGTGAATGCAACGCCGGCAAGCGTGGCATAGCCGCCGTAGGACCCGCCCGAAATACCGACGCGCTTCGGATCGACCACGCCTGAAGCCACCAGCGCCTTGACCCCCCAGGTAATGTCGTCCTGCATTTTTCGACCCCACTGACCGTTGCCGGCGTTGAGGAATCTCTTGCCGTAACCGGTGGAGGCGCGGAAGTTCGGCTGCAGCACGGCGTAGCCGCGGTTGGCCAGAAATTGCGCGGTCGTGTCGTAGCCGGAGGAATCCCGATACCAGGGTCCGCCGTGCGGATACACCACGAGGGGCAGGTTTTTCGCCACCAGTCCCTTCGGCTCAGTCAGATACGCCGGAATGTCGAGGCCGTCGGAGGACTTGTAGTGATAGGGTTTGCGCCGCGCCAAGGCGTCGCGCGGAATCTCCTCGCGCACCCGGTACTGCTGCGCCAAAGTCTTCGCCTTGCGGTTCCACACATACACGAGGCCGGGTTCGGTATCGCTCTGGGCCGAAACGATCCAAATGTTTTCATCGTTCGAGCGGGCGCCGAAACTAATTTCCAGCCCCGGCAGCTTGGTTTGCAGCCAGCGATAGTCGCTCTCGAAGGCGCGGTCCTTGAAGTAGCGCCGGAACATGTCGTCTTCGTACTCGGTAAAAAGAATACGGTGATCGAGCCGCGAGATCTCGACGTTGTAGAGATCGACGCGTCTGTTGGGATCGCTCTCGACCTTGGTCGTGGCGCCGGTGGCCAATTCCATCGTTTCCAATTCGGTGAGGTCCAGCGCGCCCTTGTTCGTGGCAAGGTAGACATTCCTGCCGCTGGCATCGAAATCGAATGCGCCGCAATTCTCCAGCACGCTGCAGCCATAGAGGGGCTTGAACCCATCGGCATCGACCCGCAGGATTTCTGTGTCGCCGCTCTTGGTGGTTCGTGTCGCGAGGCGCAAGGTACCGGAGTCATCGAACTGCCAGGCGGCAATCTCATCGGTATTCTTGCGCAGCAGTTTTTTCTCGCCGCTCGAGATCTTGAGCTCGTACAAATCGTGCCACTTCGGATCGCGGTCATTCAGTCCGATATACAGAATGTCGGGCTTTGCCTTCGGTACCGCAAAAATCTCGGTGCGCACACCCTTCAGATTGGTGAGCGCGCGCGTCGGCGGTACGCCGCTGTTCGCGTCCGCCGGCAGATTCGGGTCGATAGCGTACACATTGAAATTCTCGTCGCCGCCGGAGTCCTGCACGTACAAGATGTATTTCGAATCATGACTCCAGAAATAGCTGCGGATCGGCCGTGTCGCTTCCGCGCTCACCGGACGCGCCGCGCTGAAGGGCTCATCGGCTCCCTTGACCCAGATATTCCGGGTTCCCTTGTAGGGTTTCAGGAACGAAAGATAGCGCCCGTCCGGCGAGATCTGAGCGCCGGCGATGGTTACCTCGCCGTAAAAGAGATTGCGATCGATGAGGGGCGGCTGATCGGCCAATGCTGCGAAGGGGGAGGCGGCGGCCGCCAACACCAAAATCAATGCCATGGGTTTCAATTTATTATCCTCTATCGCATGTTGTTCGCGGGGTGAGCCATAATGCCAGACCGGCCGCTCTTGAAGCCTCAATTGTTGAAGTCCTGAATCAATGCCAATTCCTGAGATTCTGCGCGATCGTCTGCGTTTGCCCGTCATCGGCGCGCCGATGTTCATCGTTTCCACGCCGCGGCTGGTCTTGGCGCAATGCAAAGCCGGCATCGTGGGTTCATTCCCGGCGCTGAATGCCAGGCCGGCATCGCAGCTTGACGATTGGCTGGCGCAAATTTCCGAGGAGCTGGCTGAGTTCAAACGGCTCAACCCGCATCTGAAGGTCGCACCCTTCGCGGTGAATCAGATCGTGCATAGCAGCAACAATCGCCTGGAAGAGGATGTGCGCCTGTGCGTGAAGCACAAGGTTCCGATCATCATTACCAGCTTGCGCCCGCCCGCCGAAGTCGTGGCCGCGGTGCATGGCTATGGCGGCATCGTGTTTCATGACGTCATCAACCTGCGTCATGCGGAAAAGGCGGCCGCGCAAGGCGTCGACGGCATCATCGCCGTATGCGCGGGCGCCGGCGGTCATGCCGGAGTGCTGAGCCCATTTGCACTGGTGAAGCAAATACGCGAGGTCTACCCGGGCGCCATCATTCTGTCCGGCGCCATGAGTTCAGGCGCGGATGTGTTGGCGGCGCGCGCCTTGGGCGCGGATCTGGCCTATCTCGGCACGCGCTTCATTGCGACCGACGAGGGCAATGCTCCGGCCGAGTACAAGCAAATGCTCATCGACAGCGCTGCCGAGGAAATCGTTTACACTTCTTTGTTCAGCGGCGTGAACGGCAATTATCTGCGCGGCAGCATTGCGCGCGCAGGCCTCGATCCCGATCATCTGCCCGAAGCGGACAAAACCAAGATGAACTTCGGAACCGGCGGCAACACGGCGGCCAAAGCATGGCGCGATATCTGGAGCGCCGGCCAGAGCGTCAGCGGCATTCACGAGGTCGAGAGCGTGGCGGCGTTGGTGGCGCGCATGGAGGGCGAATATGCGGCTGCGCGAGCGAGCTTCGATTACTAGCCGGGCGCGAAATTAATTGCGTCTGCGCGCCGAACAGCTGCCGGCAGCCTTGGCCCGAGGCTTGGCCGGCATCTACCTGGTCTCCGGCGATGAGCCTCTCCTGGTCGGCGAAGCCGCCGACGCCATTCGCGCCGCCGCGCGCGCGGCCGGAGCAGACCGGCAAGTGTTCTTCATCGACCGCAGCTTCAATTGGGATGAGCTGCGTCTTGCCAGCCAATCGCTGTCGCTGTTCGCCGGGCGCCGGCTGTTCGAACTGCGCATGCCGAGCGGAAAGCCGGACAAGGGCGCCGCGTTGCTGGCTGACCTCGCCGCGCAATCGGCGCCTGACCTGACCTTCCTCATCGTCAGCGAAAAACTCGACCGAAAAGCCATCGATGCGCCCTGGGTCCAGGCCATCGAAAAGCACGGTGCATGGCTGCCGATTACGGGCGTCGAAGCCGCAGCGCTGCCCAACTGGCTGCGCGCGCGGGCCAAGGCGCTGCACCTTCAGATCGATCCCGAAGCTTCGCAGCTCATCGTCGATCGGGTCGAAGGCAACTTGCTGGCCGCGCAGCAGGAGCTCGAGAAACTCGGGCTGTTGGCGAATGGCGGGACCATCGACGCCGCGCTGGTGCTGCGATCGGTCGGCGACAGTGCCCGCTACGACGTCTTCCAATTGGCGGAGGCGGCCGCGGCCGGCGATGCGGCGCGCGCGCTGCGGGTGCTGCTCGGGCTCAAAAGCGAGGGCGTCGAGCCGACCCTGATTCTATGGGCGTTGGTGCGGGAGTTGCGCGGTTTGTGGCAGGCGCGTGAACGCGAGCGATTGCGCTCCGCGGGGCGCGGCAGCGGCTGGAACCTGGCGGCAAATCCATCGGGGCGCGCGCTCGCGCGCCTGAAGAAGCTGCCCCTGGCGCCCTTGCTGCTGCAGGCGAGCCATACCGACCGTGTCATCAAGGGTTTGTCCATGGGCGATCCGTGGAGCGCGCTCACCGGGCTCACCGGGGCGTTCGCCGGCGCTTTGCAAGCCGGTGGGATTTAAGGCAGGGTGACCCTATGAACCCCATGGGCATTTTTGGCGGCACGTTCGACCCGATTCATTATGCGCACCTGCGGACGGCGTTCGAACTTCAGCAGGCCCTGCGCCTCAAGGAAATCCGCTTTCTCCCCGCGGGCAATCCGCCGCACCGCGATCAACCCATCGCGGACGCCCAGCTGCGCCTGGAAATGGTGCAGTTGGCCGCCGCCGGGCAGCCGGGATTCGTCGTCGACGATCGCGAGGTGCGCAAGGCAGGACCGTCCTATTCGGTGGAGACGCTGGCCGAACTGCGGCACGAATATCCAGACCGCAGCCTGTGCCTGATCGTCGGCATGGATGCATTCTTGAGCCTGCCCAAGTGGCACCAGTGGCAGGAACTGCTGCAACTGGCGCATCTGGTGGTGGCCCACCGCCCGGGGTGGCGCGCGCCGGGCATGGGGCCGCTCGGAGAATTGCTGGTGGATCGCGGCACCGGCCGCATCAACGATTTGCATGAGACGCGCGCGGGCTGCATCTTCATCCACGCCGTAACCCAGCTGGAGATCTCCTCCACCGAGGTCAGACAGCTCATCGGCATGGGCCGCGATCCGCGCTTCCTCATGCCCGATCCAGTGCGTAAACTGATCTTAGACACCCATTGTTACTCCAGGAACCGGACCACGTAGTGCCAGCAAAGCAAAAGATTTCGACCCGCAAGATACGAGACGGCAAAAAAGCCGTTGCCCCCCTCAAAACGGCGCGCTCGCCCAGAGCACCTTCCCTCAAGAACGTGATACTTGCCGCCCTCGAGGACATGAAGGCGTTGGAAGTGAAGTTTCTGGACGTTCGAGGCCTGACCGACATCGCCGATTTCATGGTGATTGCGAGCGGCACCTCCGACCGCCATGTACGGTCGGTCGCGCAGCGCGTGGTCGAAAAGGCCAAGGAGGCGGGTTTTCGACCGCACGGCATCGAAGGTCAGCAGGACGGCGATTGGGTTCTCATCGATTTGAACGAAATGATCGTGCACGTGATGCTGCCGCGCGTGCGCGAGTTCTACGGCCTGGAGAAGTTGTGGGACATGACCGCCACGAAGCGCGCCGCGCGCGCGTGATCCCCTGATGAAGTGCCGGTTGATCGCCGCCGGTACCCGTCTTCCCGACTGGGTCAACAGCGGATTTCTCGAATATCAGAAACGGCTGCGCACTCCGCTGGTGCTGGAGCTTCACGAGATTCCGGTGGCCACGCGCGCCGCGGGCGAGAACCCGCAGCGCGCCGTGCAACGCGAGGGCGCGGACATGCTGGCGGCGATCGGCCGGGACGACTATGTGGTCGCACTGGAGATCGCCGGGAAACCCATGAGCACCGAGCAACTGAGCGCTTGGTTGGCCGAACGTTTGCGCGACGCGCGGCCGCTGGCGCTGCTCATCGGCGGCCCGGACGGGTTGGCGAGGGCGGCGCTCGAGCGGGCCGATCAAAGCTGGTCGCTATCGCCCCTGACGCTGCCGCACGCCCTGGTCAGGGTGGTGGTTGCGGAACAAATCTACCGGGCCATGAGCTTAGCCGCCGGTCATCCGTACCACCGCGCGTGAAACCCGTCAGTTTCATCTACCTGGCCTCAGGTTCGCCGCGCCGGCGCGAACTGCTGCAACAGATCGGCGTCTCTTTTCAGGTAATCGGCGCCGATTTGGATGAAACTGTGCGACGGAGCGAGTCTCCCTTGGCTTATGTTTCGAGGCTGGCGGAGGCAAAAGCCACCTTGGGGTGGGAGCGCAGCCGCGATTCGGGCGAGGCTCCCGTGCTCGCGGCCGATACCGCCGTGGTGCTCGACGGAAGAATCCTGGGGAAACCTACGGGAATGAACGATGCCATCGCCATGCTGCTCGAGCTCTCCGGCCGCACTCACGAGGTATTGACCGCCATCGCGTTGCGATGCGCCGCGGAGCTCAAAGTCGCGGTCAGCCGCAGCGCGGTCACGTTTCGATCGATCGATCATTCCGAAGCCCGCGCCTACTGGGAAACCGGAGAACCCGCCGACAAAGCGGGCGCCTATGCCATCCAAGGATACGCGGCCATTTTCATCAGCGATCTCAAGGGCAGCTATTCCGGGGTGATGGGACTACCGCTGTTCGAAACCGCGGCGCTTCTCAAGGCAGCCGGCGTAGCCTGCTGGCACCATGAGCACTGACATTCTGGTCAATGCCAGCATGCACGAGGCGCGCGCCGCCGTCGTGGAGAATGGCGTCCTGCAGGAACTCTATCTGGAGCGCGCCAGCCGCCGCGGATTGATCAGCAACATTTACAAAGGCCGTGTCTCGCGGGTGCTGCCTGGGATGCAGGCGGCGTTCATCGACATCGGCCTGGAACGCACCGCTTTTCTGCATGCGTCCGACATTTTCGATCCGCGTCACGCGGATACCGGCATCGAGGCGCCGCACACCGAAAGCATCCGTTCGCTGGTTGCGGAAGGCAATGAAATTCTGGTTCAGGTCGTGAAGGATCCCCTGGGCACCAAGGGCGCCCGCCTGACCACCTACATTACCCTGCCCTCCCGGTATCTGGTGTACATGCCGCAGGGCCGGGGCGTGGGCGTCTCGGCGCGGATCGAGAAAGAGAACGAGCGCGAGCGGCTGCGGGCCGCCGTCGAGGCCGGCCTTGTGCCCGCGGAGAACGCGGGGTTCATCGTACGCACCGCCGCCGAGGACTGCGCCGCGGAAGCGCTTGCGCGCCGACATGATCTACCTGCGCAAGCTGTGGGAGTTCGTGCGCCAGAAGGGACTGCGAACGCAGCCCGGCAACCTGGTTCACGCGGATCTGCCGCTGCACTTGCGGGTGCTGCGCGACTTGATGCGCCCGGAGGTCGAGAAGGTGCTGATCGATCAGCCGAGCGCGCATCGCGAGATGCAGGAATTCGCCGCGGCATTCATGCCGGAGGCGTTGCCGCGCATCGATCTGTATTCCGAGGCGCGCCCGCTGTTCGAGCTGCATCACGTCGAAGAAGAGATCCAAAAGGCGCTGGAGCGCAAAGTGCCGCTGAAGTCCGGCGGCCATCTGATGCTCGATCAAACCGAAGCGATGACCACGATCGATGTGAACACCGGCGCCTTCGTGGGCCACCGCAATCTCGAAGAAACCATCTTTCGAACCAACCTCGAGGCCGCGGTCGCCATCGCGCGGCAACTGCGCCTGCGCAACCTGGGCGGCATCATCATCATCGATTTTATCGACATGGAGGAGCCTGAACACCGCCGCCAGGTCATCCAAGCGCTGGAACGCGCGTTGAATGAGGATCACGTCAAGACCAACATTTCCTCGGTGTCGCCGTTGGGACTGGTGGAAATGACGCGCAAACGCACGCGCGAGAGCCTGGAACATCTATTGTGCCACCCTTGTCCTACTTGCGAGGGAAGGGGATTCGTCAAAACGGTGGAAACGGTCTGCTATGAGATATTCCGCGAAATTGTCCGCCAAGCGCGCCAGTTCGAGTGCCAACAATTGATGGTATTGGCGCATCAAGACGTCATCGAGCGCCTTCTCGATGAAGAATCCTCCGCGTTGGGCGAACTCGAATTGGTCACGGGCAAACCGATCCGCCTGCAGACCGAAGCGCTCTACACCGTGGCGCAGTACGACGTCGTCCTGATGTAAATGACAATTCGCAAGCTCGGCAAGGTCTTGGCATTCACTTTCGGGGGCCTCCTGCTGCTGGTGCTGCTCGCCATGCTTGGGCTGAAGCTCGCGCTCGATCGCGCGCCGCGATACCAGGCGGAAATCAAAGAATGGCTGCATGCGCAGACCGGCTTTCACGTTGCCTTTGCGCATGTCTCGCCGGCCTTTCGCTGGTATGGCCCGGAGCTTTACTTTCAAGCAGCTCGAACTGCGCTCGAAAGACGACAAGCGCGTGCTCGCGCGCGCCGCCGGCGGCCGCGTCGCGGCGGATATTTGGCAGCTGATTCGCAGCGGCAAGCTGCTGGCCGGGCGCATCGAAGTGGATTCGCCGACCATCTCGGTGGTGCGCTTAGGGTCGACGCGCTTTGCGGTCGCCTCGGAAATTGAACTGGGCGGCGAGAACTCCCCGAGCGGCTCGCTGCGCTTGAGCGACCTGCCGGCCGGCAGGCTGGTGATTCGCCATGCGGTGCTCAGCATGGAAAATTGGAACACGCAGCTGCCGCAGCTGACCTTGCAAGGCGTCGATATCGACGTGCGCCGCGACTCGCGCGAGCTGGCGCTCAGCTTCAGCGCGCAAATGCCGCCCGCGCTCGGCGGCAGCGTGAGCTTCGAGGGACACGCGCGCGGCAGCGGTGCCATGCAGAATCTGGCCTGGGATGCGCTGGCGAAAGCGCGCGGCATTTCGTTTCCCGGATGGCATAAGTTTCTGCCGGAAACCTTGAGCAACTTGGACTCCGGCAACGGCGCCTTCGATATTGCCGCGCTCGGCCAAGGCGCGAGCGCTTGCCCGCGCCAATGTCGATTTCGGCGCGACCAACGTGGTGATGCGGCTGCCCGAGGGACCCGTCGACAAATTCGATCAAATGAGCGGCGCCCTGGCGTTGACTCATGGCGGCGATCAATGGAGCTTGAGCGGCCGGCGCGTACGGGTGGGACGCCGCGAACCGGAGTCGGCGTTCGATGTCGTCGCTGGCAGGAAGCCCCAGGGGGGCTGCTGCGGCTGAACGCGCCGCGCCGACTATCTGCGCGCCGAATCATTGTTGCCGCTGACGGGATTCTTACCGCAGAAAGATCTGCGCGACCGGCTGCGCGAGGTCGCGCCGAGCGGGGAATGGCGGGATGTGTCGATTGCCCTGGAACGCGCGCAGCTTGCGCGACCGTGGCAAATGCACGTGAAGGCCAAGTTTCAGCATGCCGGGCTAGCTTCGGTGAACGGCGTGCCGGGACTGCGCGGCATCGCCGGTTCGATCGCCGGCAACGAGCGCGGCGGACACATCATCATCGATACCAACACGGCCGTATTTCACTGGCCGACGCAATTTCCGCGGGCGGTGGAACTCGAGCAGCTTGAAGGCGAATATCTACTGGAAGACGAACCTCCGGGGAGCTGCTCATCGCCTCGCCCGACTGGGAGACCAAGAACCCGCGATGGCGAAATCCAAGGGCAAGTGGCGTGGCATCAACCTACCGATGGATCCTCCCCCGTGCTCACGCTTGGTCGGCGGCATTCAGGGCAGCAACGCGGGCGATGCACGCTATTACCTGCCGAACGGACTGATCGGCGCGGGCACGCTAGCATGGCTCAATCAGGCGTTCCTGGCGGGGCATTTACGGGCATCGCTGCTGTTTCACGGTCCGGTGCGGAAGTTTCCGTTTCGCGATGGCGGCGGCATATTTCTGGCCCGCTGCGCGATCGACGGCATGACCTTGAATTACAGCGACGGATGGGCGCCGGTGGAAAATCTGACCGCGACCGCCGAATTTCGCAATGAAGGAATGAGCGCGCACATGTCGGGAGCGCACATCGGCGATCTGTTGCTGGAAGCCGGCGATGCGCACTTTCCCGATTTCAGCAACGGCGAACTCAAGGTTCACGCGACTGCGCGCGGCGACGCTTCGAGCGCACTCGAATTCTTGCGGGCCACGCCGCTCGACGCAATTGCCGAACATGCGTTTTCGGGCGTGGCTGCGAGCGGGCCGCTCGCAGCCACGGTGGATTTGTTTTTGCCGTTCAAGGATCTTGCGCGCCGGCAGGTGCTGATCCACGGCCGCTTGGAGCACGCGAGCGTCGGCAGGCCGGGGTTGCAGACCAAGGCCACCGACGTCACGGGCGAGTTCGATATCGACGGCGGTCAGGTCGCGCGCGCGGATATCCACGGGCAGTTGCTGGGCGGCGCATTCCAAATGCAGGCACGCACACCGCGCAACAAGCCGGTCACGCGCACGCAGCTGGAATTTCGCGGCAGCCTGACCGCGGAGGCGCTGCGGGGGGCGCTCGGGATGCCTGCCTCCGCGGGCCTGAGCGGCGAAACGGATTGGCGTGCCGTGCTCAAAATCACTCCCGACCCTGCGCGCGAGCGCTCCCTGCGCATCAGCAGTACGCTGGTGGGAATCGAGATGAAGCTGCCGGCGCCGCTGGACAAGAACGCCTCCACGCCGCTGCCTTCCTGGCTCGAGATTCAATGGCCGGAATCGGGCGGTCCGCAGGGAAGCTTCGCGCTCGGCTCCTTGGTCAGCAGCTCGTATGCGCTGGAGTCCGATTCAGCCGGCACGCGTCTCGCGCACGCATCGATGAGTTTCGGCGGCAGCGAATCCGCCGGCGGCGAGGCGCAGATTCTGAACATCGGCGGCTCCGTGCAGCGCTTGGACCTGGGCGGCTGGTTGCGACTGAGCGGGCAGCCCAACGACGCCAAGCCGTTGTCCTACTACATGCGCCACGCCAAGCTCAACGTGGCGGAGTTGGATTACCTGGGTCTGGCGTTTCGCGATGTGTCGCTCGACTTTCAAGTCGGCGAGCGCGGCTCACGCATCAATATCGGGGGTCCCAACGTGAGCGGCGCCATCACCATTCCGGGCGCCGAGAATTCGGCGGAAGCCTGGAATCTGCAGTTCGAGCGTCTGCATTTCGACGTCGCGGACACGGACGATTCCAATGCGCGCGGCGGCGCCGAAAACATTCCGGCCGATGCCGATCCGCATGCCATGCCGGCCGTCAATTTCCATGCGAAGGAATTGGTCTGGGGCGAACGGCAATTCGGCGACGTGACCGCAACCCTCGCGAAGGAGGATGAGGGCATCGCCCTGAAATCCCTGAAGGTAGCCGCTCCCACTTTCGCCGTCAGCGCGCAGGGTGAATGGCGCGCCAAGGACCAGGGCGTCAGCCGCATCAAGGGCGAGTTAACCAGCACCGATGTGCAGGGCACCCTGAAGGACCTGGGCTACGCCGACGTGATTCAGGCCAAGAGCGGCAAGCTCGAATTTGACCTGACTTGGCAGGGCGCGCCGACCACGGCCGCGCTCGCCCAGGTCATAGGCCACGTGCAGCTGTCGCTCGAGAAAGGCCAGGTCACGGGCCTCAAGCCCGGCGCCGGCCGCGTGTTGGGGTTGGCGAGTATCGCGGCGCTGCCCCGCCGGCTGGCGCTCGATTTCAGCGACCTGACCGACAAGGGCCTGGCATTCGACAGCGTGCACGGCGATTTTGATTTGCACGATGGCAATGCCTACACCGAAAATGTGCTGCTGAAGGGGCCGGCCGCGGAAATCGGACTAATTGGGAGGGTTGGCTTGAAAAACAAGGATTACGACCAAACTGCGGTAGTGACGGGCAGCGTGGGCAATTCTTTGTCCATACCGGTTGCGAGTACGCTGGTATGCGGGCCGGTGTGCGGCGCGGCCGCGCTGTTATTCACGCAGGTGTTCAAACAACCGCTGAAAGGCCTGGCGCGAGGGTATTATCGCATTACCGGCAGTTGGGATAATCCAACGGTCGAACGCATCAAAAGCGCAGACGCTGCCGCAGCGACTGCCGAGGCACCGAAATAGATGGGCAGAGTCGCCGCCATACAAATGAACTCGAGCCATGTCGTGGCTGAAAATCTGGCCGCGGCCGGCGCGCTGCTGCGCGAGGCCAAGGAGGCCGGAGCGCAGATCGCCTGTTTGCCCGAAAACTTCTCCTTCATCGGCCTCAAGGATGCGGACAAACTGCAAGTGGCCGAAACCGACGGCAACGGCGCGGTGCAGGCGTTCTTGAGCGATACTGCGCGCCGGCTAAACCTGTGGATTTTGGGCGGCACGATCGTGATACGTACCCGCGACGCCAAGCGGGTGGCAAACGCTTCGCTGTTGATCGATGCGGCCGGCAGGCGCGTGGCGCGCTACGACAAGATTCATTTGTTCGACGTCACCATCCCGGGCCGCGACGAGCAGTACCGGGAATCCACCCATGTGCTCCCAGGCCGCGAACCGGTGATTGCCGATACGCCGCTCGGCAAACTCGGCATGTCGGTTTGCTATGACATGCGCTTTCCCGAACTCTACCGGGAGCTGGTGTCGCAAGGCGCGGAATGGCTGGCGATGCCCGCGGCGTTCACCGTGCCGACCGGACGCGCGCACTGGGAAACGTTGCTGCGCGCGCAGGGCCATCGAGAACCTGTGCTACGTGGTTGCGCCGGCGCAGGCCGGCCTGCATACCAGCGGCCGTGAAACTTACGGCGATTCGCTGATCGTCGACTATTGGGGTCAGGTGTTGTCGCGGTTGGCCAAGGGGACCGGCGTGATCACGGCGGACATCGATCTGGCGAGCCAGGCGGAATCGCGGGCGCGTTTCCCTGCCCTCGACAATCGTCAGCTCGGAGTGGCGGAGCGCGCCGCGGTAGCGACATGAACGCACGCAGCGCCGAATTGATTCCGCAGAGCTTTGCGATGGCCGAGAAGGCGATCCTCGCGCCGTCCGGTCTCGATGAGCGGCGCCTGAGCCAGGTGCTCGACACCGTCATGAGCCGCGGCGTGGATTACGCGGATCTGTACTTTGCGTTGTCGCGCGAGGAGTCCTGGTCGCTCGAGGATGGCATCGTCAAGGAGGGCGCGCACAGCATCGAACAAGGCGTCGGCGTGCGCGCCATCAGCGGCGAGAAAACCGGCTTTGCGTACACCGACGAAGTGCTTGTTGCCGGCGTTGCTCGAGGCCTCCGACGCGGCGCGCGCGATTGCACGCAGCGGCGGAAAGAACGGCGTCAAAGCCTGGCAGCGTCCCTTGACGCATCGCCTGTATCTGCCCATCGATCCGCTCGACGCCATCAAAGACGAGGACAAGGTGGCCTGGTTGATGCGCATCGATGCCGATACGCGCCGCCTCGATCCGCGCGTCAAGCAAGTGATGGCCTCGCTGGCGGCGGTGCATGAGATCGTGCTGATCGCCTCGAGCGACGGCACGCTCACGGCGGATGTGCGTCCCTTGGTGCGCCTCAATGTCTCGGTCATCGTGGAACGCAACGGCCGGCGCGAGCAGGGCTATAGCGGCGGCGGCGGCCGCTTCGGATTCGATGAGCTGCTGCAAGGCGACGGCTCCGTTCGAACATGGACGCGAAGCGGTGCGCCAGGCGCTGGTCAATCTCGACGCCGTGGCCGCGCCCGCCGGTTCCATGACGGTCGTGCTGGGTCCGGGCTGGCCGGGAATTTTGCTGCACGAGGCGATTGGCCATGGGTTGGAGGGCGACTTCAACCGCAAGGGTACCTCGGCATTCTCGAATCGCATCGGCCAGAAAGTCGGCGCCGACGATGTCACGGTGGTCGATGACGGCACTCTCGATCGGCGCCGCGGCTCCTTGAATGTCGACGACGAAGGCACGCCGACGCAATGCACGACGCTCATCGAGAACGGCATCTTGCGCGGCTATATTCAAGACAAAATGAACGCCAAGCTCATGGGCATGGCGCCTACCGGCAACGGCCGGCGCGAGTCCTTCGCGCACATGACCTTGCCGCGCATGACCAATACCTACATGCGCGCCGGCACGCGTGCGCCCGAAGAGATCATCGCGTCGGTGGACAAGGGCCTGTATGCGGTCAATTTCGGCGGCGGCCAGGTCGATATCACCTCGGGCAAATTCGTGTTCTCCGCGAGCGAGGCTTACTTGATCGAGAACGGCAAGATCGGGGCGCCGGTCAAGGGCGCCACCCTGATCGGCAATGGGCCCGACGTGCTGACGCGCGTCAGCATGGTCGGCAATGATCTGAAGCTCGACGGCGGAGTCGGCACCTGCGGCAAGGAAGGGCAATCGGTTCCCGTCGGCGTCGGCCAGCCGACGCTGCGCATCGATGCGCTCACGGTCGGCGGCACCGGCTGACGACGGTTCGAGCCGTTGATTTCACAGTGCCGCGGCGCTAGGACGGTACCGCGGAACCGAGCCTGTCGGGCCCATCCCCGAAACGTTGACGAATCCGCCGATTCATCGGTTCGGAATAGAAGCGCGCGACCAACTCGCCCAATAGGCCGGAGATGAGAATGACACTGATGAACAAGAGCCGGCACGGCGCCGAGCGAGAGTCCGGCCGACTTGAATAGACCAAACAGTCGCGAACACCACGAACATGTGAGTCAGATACACTTCGTAGCTGCGCCGGCCCAGCGTTATGAGCGGAAGGATGACGCGCGGACTTTTCCAGCGAGATTGGGCGGCGGCCGCAGATGACCATGCAGCTGCCGATCGCCAAAATCGTCATGTCCAGGCCACTGCGCTCAAGACCCCACGCCTTCGCCTGGTTCGAGAAACCCAAGATGAATAGAACCAGCGCCGTCCCGAGACCGCCGAGCACCCAGATCACTCTGCGCGGAATCGTGGCGTGAACTCGCAATGGCGGTCAGGCAGCCGAGAGCGATGGCATCCATGCCACCGAGGTAGGAATATTCCTGCCAGACCTCGTTTCCATGGCTGAGCGTGGTGCGGCCAAACGGCCCGAGCACGACGAAAATCAGGAGAAAGGCCGGCGAGCCACTTGCCGCGCCCCAGCAGCCAGCAGAGGGGCGGAAAGAACAAGATAAAACATTTCCTCCACCGATAGCGACCAAAGGATATCCCAATTCGCCGGGAAGGTATCCGCGATGCGCCTCGCAGGACATTGACGTGAAAAGTCAGAGCGGCGGCGAGTGCCCGACCCAGTCCGCCGGTTTTATCCGAAACGACGAAATCCTTGAGGCCGGCGGCGTGCAAGGCGCAAAGAACGGCAAGCAACAGCAGAAGCAGCGGCGCAATTCGGGCAAAGCGCAACGCATAGAAGTCGCGCACGCTTGACCCTCGACAGCGATCCCCAGCGCCGAATCGAGGTTGAGGTGATGAGAAAGCCAGATACGGCGAAGAACATCTGCACGCCATGTTGTCCATTCCACACCAATGAGGACACCAGTTGGGGGGGAAGGCCTTGGGTGTAGGGGATCTTGGCGAGAAACAGGCGCATGTTGACGTGATTCATCAGCACGAAGAAGATCGCGAGACCCCGGAGGATGTCCACGCCGTCGAGCCGCGCCCAGCTGAGCGAAACGTCCGCCGAAACGACGGCGGGAGCGCGGTGAAGAGCCGCGTGGATCTCGGGTAAGGACATCTGGTTTTCCCGGCGGGCGTACTGATTTGCAATTCGGCCGGGCGGCAATATAGCAATACGGGTGGCCCATTGGAGGCCATGACATGATCGGCACTTGGCGCGAGGAGCGGAAGCGATGAGACTTTATCGGGCGGCGGCGTTGATTTTCGGTTTGTGCGCAGGACTGTGGTCCAGTGCCGAGGGCAGCGCCGCGGCGTCGCGAAGCCGCGGCATCGTCGCGCTGACATAACGTACTGTCATAAGCTGGCGAGCGGCGAATGCGTCTCTTCCCCGCGACGCGGCGCCGCGCGCCGGCGTGCGAATCCAGCGGAGCGTGCGCCACGTCTCATCGGCCACGGCGCCGGACTCGGTAGTCTGCACTCCGTCATCACACGACGGAGTTTCCATGGCCGACCATTCAATGACGGGCACCTTCAAGATCCCCCAGGATCTGCTGTCCGAAGCAAAGCGCAGCAAGCCGAAGAACGATCGATTGCATGTCGAGGGCTGGCGCAATTCGTGGTTGTCGCGCCTGGTGGAAAAGCTAGTCGGACACGACTAGAACACCGCGTAGGATGAGCTTACCCTTCGGAGTAGGCCCCGGACTGAAAGCGCTGTCTTAAGTCAAATAGACGGACCGGCTTCGGCCGCTGGCATTATCATCGCGCCAGGGGAGGGAAAACCCATGCGCCTTGCTCGTCCTGTCTATGAAAGCTTGCCGCTCGTTTACATGCTGATCGGCGCGGCAGCGATCTTTTTGTTCTACGTCAATCCGCTGGGGTTTGCCGGAAAAGCGGCCTTTCTTATCGGCGTATTCGCCGAGACCGCCGCGCTCACGCTGTTTCTGCGCCGCCAGGATTGCCGCGAGTTGAGCCGCGAATACAACGGCGAGACCATCGACCTGCCGTCCAACCTCAAAAGCTAGTCCGCCCGCGGCAATTGGCCGAGCTTGGGATTTTCAGTGACGCCTGTGGTCGCGGCGGTGTCCGCGGCATCCACGGCGCTTTTCACCCGCGGCGTGCGTTCATCGATGTACATGATCTCGTGCTGGCCGACCTGCACGACGTCGCCGTCATTCAAGTTATGGCGCCGCACGCGCTTCGACTGCACGAAGATGCCGTTGGTGCTGTTGAGATCCTCGATCAGACACGAGTCCTGCTGCGTCACGATCTGGCAGTGGTGCCGGCTGATGAATTTGCTGTCGATCTGCAAATCATTGTCCGGCGTGCGGCCGATCACCAGCCGTCCCGGTTTCAGGTCGCGCTCGCCGACGGTCTTGCCTTCGCTGGCCAACAGGATGCGGCCGACCACGTGGGCGGAATCGGAGTGCGGCGGCATCGTATGCTCCATGTTGAGCGCCCTCATCCGATTGGTGCCGGAGCCGAACTCGACCCATTGCAATTCGGCGATCGCGGCGTCCAACTCCTGCATGCCGACGGTGTCTTGGTCCTTGCCGAACGCCGCCATGAGGCAGGTGTCGCACAGCGTATTGATCAGGCGCGGCACGCCGCCCGTATATTTGTAGATGGCCGCGTAGGTATCCTCCGCGAATATGCGCCGCCCTTGCGAGCCTGCCACCTCGAGACGGTGGTCGATGTAGGCGGTGGTCTCCGCCTTGGTCAGGGCCGTCAGATGAAAACGCAGGCGCACGCGTTGCGTGAGCTGCATCAGTTCCGGCGAGTTCAGTTTGTCGTTCAACTCCGGCTGTCCGGCGAGAATTATGCGCAGCACCTTTTCCTTGGTGGTCTCCACGCCCGACAACATGCGGACTTCCTCGAGCACGCGATTGCTCAAGTTCTGCGCCTCGTCGATGATGAGCAGCACCTTGCGTCCGTTGCTGTACTGTTCCGTCAAGAATTGATTCAACGTCGCCAGCACCTCCGGCTTCTTCATGTTGAAAGGCGAGAAGCCAAACTGCACCAGCACGCTTTGCAGAAACGCGGTGGGCGACAATTGCGTTTGGTTGATCTGCGCGACGACCGCATCGCTTTGCAGCTCACGCAAAAAGGTCTCGATCAAGGTGGTCTTGCCCGCGCCGATCTCGCCGGTGATCACGACGAAACCGTCGGTGAACCAGATGGTCGACTCCATGTACGCCTTGGCGCGCGCATGTTGCTTGCTCAAATACAAAAACTGCGGATCCGGGCTCAGACGGAACGGCAATTCATGCAGTTTGAATAGTTCTAAATACATGCTTGCGTCGAACCGATGCGCGGATTACGCCCCCAACTCGGGCAGTTTAGGCCCATTCGATCAATTTTAGTGCATCCGCAAGGGCGGTACTGCGCTCCTTTGCCAGGCGCCTGAGGATGGTGCAATGGCCCAATTTTCGGCCCGGGCGCGCACTTTTGCCGTAGTCGTGATACGCCAAGCCCTCAATCGCCAGCAAGCGTTCGCGATCCGGCATCCGACCTAGAAAATTGATCATGGCGGCATGCCCCAGGGCGCGGGTGCTGCCGAGGGGCATGCCGCAGACGGCTCGCAGGTGATTCTCGAATTGACTGGTCACGCAGCCCTCGATGGTCCAGTGACCCGAGTTATGCACCCGCGGCGCCATCTCATTGGCGATCAGAGCCCCGTGCACCACGAAGAACTCGATGGTCAGCACGCCGATGTAGTCGAGGGCCGCCATGACGCGTTTCATGTACAGCCGCGCGCTCTTCTCCAGGCGCGCATCCATATACGGTGCAATGCTGTGCCGTAAGATGCCGCCGCCATGGGTGTTGCACGAGAGGGGATAAAACACCACCTGGCCGCCGGCCGAGCGCGCGCCCACCAGCGATAGCTCGCGGGAAAAATTCTGGAATTTCTCGTAGATCAGGCCCGCGGCGCCGATGGCGGCCCAGGCCTGATCGATGTCGCGCGGCGCGCGCAGCACGAATTGTCCCTTGCCGTCATAACCCAGGCGCCGCGTTTTCAAAACCCCGGGGAGCCCGATTTTCCGGGCAGCCGCGCTGAGATCCTCGCGGTTGTCGACCGCGCAATGCGCGGCAACCGGAATTTTGAGACGGGTGAACAACGCCTTTTCCGCGAGCCTGTCTTGCGAAACCTCGAGCGCCGGGCGGGGCGGCCGGACCCGCGTGATCTTCTCCAGGGGCGCGAGGGCGCTGCCCGGGATGTTCTCCCAATCGAACGTGACCACGTCGCTGCGCGAGGCCAATTCCGCGAGGAGCGCGGCGTTCTCGAGATCCCCGATGAGGCTCGGCGCGACTTGCGCGCCGGGCGTGTCGGCGCTGCGATCGAGAAACAGGCAGCGCACGCCGATGGGGTATCCCGACAGCGCCAGCATGCGGCCCAGTTGGCCGGCTCCGACGATACCGACGTGCATCAATTTCAAGAGCGGCGCGGATCCGGCTTGGCGATAACGGCCGCGGTCTGCGCCTGGCGAAATGCATCCAAGGCGGCGCGGACGGCGGCGTCTTCGTTGGCGAGCATGGCGGCTGCGAAGAGTGCCGCGTTCGATGCACCGGCGACCCCGATGGCGAACGTTGCGACCGGAATGCCGCTCGGCATTTGCGCGATCGACAGAATGGAGTCGATGCCGTTCAATGCTTTGGATTGAATCGGAACGCCGAGGACGGGAACCGAAGTCTTGGCGGCGGTCATTCCCGGCAGATGCGCAGCGCCGCCGGCACCGGCAATGATGGCCTTGAGGCCCCGCTCACGCGCAGCGGCGGCATACTCGAACAAAAGATCGGGCGTGCGATGCGCCGAGATGACGCGAACCTCGTGCGCGATGCTCAAGCGGGTCAATATGTCGGCCGCGGCCTGCATCGTTTCCCAGTCGGAAGACGACCCCATAATGACTCCGACCACGGCTTTCATCAGCCTGAGTTTACCAAGCTATCCGAGCAACTGGCGTAGAAACGCGAAAAGTTCCCGCGCACCCACCGGCGAACGCTGTTCGGCGCGCTCCTTTTCAGCCTTCTCGAGCAGTCTGGTCAAGGCGGCGCGGTCGGCTTGCGGATATTCCTCGAGCAACTCGCCCAGGGCGACCGCGGGTTCGGTCAGCAGCCGGTCCCGCCATCGCTCGATCTCCTGGAAATGGCGAATTTCCAAATCATGGCGCTGCTTGCGTTCGGCCATCTTGGCAAGCACCGGCTCCGGGTCGATGTTGCGCATCAATTTGCCGATGTACTGCCGCTGGCGGACCTGCGCACCGTGCGAGGGCAGGCGGCGCAGGTCGCGCAAGGCGACAAACAGATTATCGGGCAGGTCCAAGGCTTTGATCTCCTGATCGGGCAGCGCGGCCAGTTTCACGCCCAGTTCCTGCAAAGACGCCGCTTCGCGCTTGCGGGCGCTCTTGCTCGACCGCTGCTCCTCGGATTCCCCGGAATCCTGCTCTTCATGCTCGCTGCTCATATTCCCCATGCTATCACTCGGGCCGGTAGAATCACCGTATGACCGCAACCCATACCCCTGCACGGCTCACCCAAACGGACTTGGAGTCAATTATCGAACGGGCGCTCGAGGAAGCCCGGGCGCGCGGAGCCTCTCAGGCGGAAGCGGCCGTCAGCCAGGATACGGGCCTGTCGGTCAGCGTGCGCCTGGGCGAGGTGGAGACCCTGGAACACCAGCGCGATCGCAGCATGGGGATAACGGTGTATTTTGGGCAGCGCAAGGGTTCGGCCAGCACCGCGGATTTCTCCATGGAGGCGGTGCGCGCGACGGTCGCCAAGGCCTGCAGCATCGCCCGCTTTACCGCCGAGGATGAGAGCGCCGGGCTGGCGGATGCCGCCCTCATGGCGCGCTCGCCGCAGAACCTGGATCTATCGCATCCCTGGAATGTCAGCGCCGATCGCGCCATCGAAATCGCAAAATCCTGCGAGGCCGCGGCTTTGGGGTTCGACTCGCGCATCAATAACTCCGAAGGTGCATCGGTCGGCACCCACCAAGGTCTGCATGTCTATGGGAACACCCATGGCTTCGTCGGCGGTTATCCCACGACATCGCACACCGTGAGCTGCGTGGTGCTGGCCGGAAGCGGCGAGGACATGCAACGCGACTACTGGTACACCAGTTCGCGCGATTGGCGCGAGCTGCAGGACGCCGAAGCGGTCGGCCGGGAAAGCGCGCGGCGCACCATCGCCCGGCTTGGACCGCGGAAAATCAGCACCCGCCGCGCGCCCGTGCTGTTCGTGCCGGAACTGGCACGCGGCCTCATCGGGCATTTCGTCGCGGCTATCCGCGGCAGCAGCCAATACCGGCAGGCGTCGTTCCTGCTCAACTCCGTGGGACAGACAGATATTCCCCGCGGGATTCTCCATCGCGGAGCGGCCGCACATACCCAAAGCGATGGGCAGCGCGCCGTTCGACGATGAGGGCGTGGCGACCCGCGATCGCGAACTGATCGCCGACGGAGTCTTGACCGGCTACATTTTGTCGAGCTATTCGGCGCGCAAATTGGGATTGCAGACCACCGGCAACGCGGGCGGCTCGCATAATCTGCTGGTGGCGCCGACCCTTGCCGGCGGCATTCCCGCATTGCTGGCACGCCTCGGCACCGGGCTGCTGCTGAACGAATTGATGGGACAGGGCGTCAATACCGTGACCGGCGATTACTCGCGCGGCGCCGCCGGCTTCTGGGTCGAGAACGGCATGATTCAATACCCCGTGGCGGAAATCACCATTGCGGGAAACCTAAGATCGATGTTCGAAGGGATCGAGGCGGCGGGCGACGACATCGATGCCCGCGGCGGCGTGCGGGTCGGCTCGATTTTGCTGCAGGAAATGACCATCGCGGGAGAGTGAGCGAGGGCGGCAGCCGGCGCCCAAGGGCGGCAAACGGGCGCCTAGAACTTGGTCTCGATGAAGTCCTTCAGCGTGCGGCCCTGCAAAGGTTCCTGCATCGAACCCTCCACCTCGTTCAGCAGCGCGACCGCGGGACTCACGCTATGAATGGCAATTGCCAGGCGGCCGCTGTGCAGGGCGCGCACGACTTCAAAGATTTCGCTCAGGCGAATCGCCGCGATGTCGCGGCCGGGCACGAATTGCTCGCGCTCGGTCGCCAACAGCAAGCCATTCTGTTCCAGGCAATGCAGCACGGGCGCGAGAGCGATGCTGGGAATATCGAGTTCCGCGGCCAGCGCATGCGCCGACCACGAAGTCTTGCCGGCCGAGTAATCGCGGCCGACGAGGTACATGATCGACAGCGCCACCTGCTCGCGGTCGCGGCCGGTGAGCTCGAAGGAATCCTGGCCGTGGCGCAGGTATTGCGGGAACTGCACGTAGAATGCGAGCTGCGCGCCGATCAGCAAGATCAGCCAACTCAGGTAAACCCAGATGAGCGTGGTGAGCACGATCGCGAATCCGGTGTAGATCGCCACCAATGAAGACGAGTAGACGATGAATGCCGTGAACGCCTTGCCGACCAGCGCCCAGCCCACACCCGCAGTGATGCCGCCGATCAGCGCGGCGCGTATTTGCACCTTGGTGTTGGGGATGAAGACGTACATGAAGGTAAATATGATGGTGACGATCACGTAGGGCAGAACTTTGCCGACGGCGCTCAGGGTCCAGGCCAACGGCGCGATGCCGTCGACCCACAGGGCAAAAGGACTGCGTTTGGCGCCCGCCAACAGTCCCAGCGCGACGGCGAGCAGGACCGGGCCGAGTATCATCACCGCCAGATATTCGGTGAAGCGCCGCAAAAAACTGCGCGGCCGGTCCACGCGCCACAAGAAATTGAAGCTCGCTTCCACCTTCTGAATCGTGGTGACGACGGTATAAACCAGGAACAGAAGCCCGATCGACCCCAACAGATCGCCGCGCATATTGCGGACGAACTGCAATACGCTCTCCGTCAACTCATCCGCCGCGCCGCCCAGCGGCGCGAAAAACTGCGAAAGAATGAAGTGCAAATCGCCGCGCGCGCCCAGGCTTTTCAAGATGGCGAAGCTGAAGACGAGCAGGGGCACGATCGAGAGCAGCGTGGTGTAGGCGAGGCTCATGGCGCGCACGGTAATCTCGCCGCGCAGCCAGTCGCGCAGCAGCGCAGCCGGATAGCGCGCCACCCGCAGCACCGGACCCCAGGGCGCAGGCATGCCGCGCGAGCCGGTGAACAGGCCATTCTCGATGGTCTCGTACCATTTGAGCATGTGCGAACCTTACACGACGCAAGCGGCAAGGCAAGATTGCAGCGGCGCTCACGCCGTCAGGAGCTTGAGCGCCTCGCGGTAATTGTCGCTGGTGCGCGCCAAAATTTCCGCGCGGCAGATGCGGCGCGGGCGGCTTCTTGTTCCAATGCAGCGACTCCAGATAATCGCGCACGAATTGCTTGTCGAAGCTCGGCGGACTGATGCCCGGCTTGTAGGAGGCCATCGGCCAGAAGCGCGAAGAATCCGGCGTCAGCGCCTCATCGATGAGAAACAGCCTGCCGGCCTGGTCGACGCCGAATTCGAATTTCGTGTCGGCGATGATGATGTTGCGGGCGCGCGCGTGTTCGGCGGCGAATCGATATACCTCCAGCGAGATGCGCCGGATTTCTTTGGCGCATTCCGCGCCCACCAACTTGACGATGGCATCGTAGTCGATGTTCTCGTCGTGGGAACCTGCCGGCGCTTTGGAAGCCGGAGTGAACAGCGGTTCGGGCAAGCGCGCCGCCATGGGCAGCCCGGGCGGCAGGGGAATGCCGCAGATCGAACCGTGCAACTGATAGTCCTTGAATCCTGAGCCGATGAGGTAGCCTCGCACCACCGCTTCGAGCGGCAGGGCCTTGAGCTTCTTCACCACCATGGCGCGGCCCGCGAGCTGCGCGCGCTCTTGCGCGTCGCCGATCACATCCTCGACGCGCAGCTCCGAGAGATGATTGGGCGCGATATGCGCCGTCTTGCCGAACCAGAACAGCGAAATCTGCGTCAGTACCTGGCCCTTGAAGGGAATCGGATCGGGCAGCACCACGTCGAACGCCGACAATCGATCCGTCGCGACGATGAGCAAGTGCCGATCGTCGACATCGTAGATGTCACGCACCTTTCCCTGGTGAATTTTTTTGAGACTGCGCAAATGCGTCTCGAAAAGCGGTGCCGAATGCGAATACTGTTCCATGTGCAAGCGCTCGCGACTGCTACCATTGAAGGTCGGCGATTGTGGCGGGACACGGCTTGCAGGTCAACGCGAATGAGTTGGAATGGCATTTTATTCGGCGCCCTGATTGGTTTTCTGCTCACCCGGAGCGCCTGGGGAGCGGTGGCCGGCGCCATCATCGGCTACATGCTCGATCCCAAGGGGGGAGTTCGGGTTGCAACCCCGAACGGAGCGGCTTCGATCTCGAGCGAATTCTTTCGCACCACCTTCGAGATCATGGGCCATGTTGCCAAATCGGATGGCCGCGTATCGGAGGCGGAAATCGACGCGGCACGGCGGGTGATGCAGGAAATGAATTTGGGGCCGGCCGACGTCGCCGCCGCGATCGGCAGCTTCCGAACCGGCAAGTCGGCCGGCTACGATGCCGAATTCAGCATCGAGCGGCTGCGCGAGGCCTGCGGCTTGCGCTACGATCTGCTGCGCGCATTCGTCGATCTGCAGCTGCGCGCGGCGCTGGCCGGCAACGGCATGTCGCCGCCGGCGCGCAGGATACTTCAGGGCATCGCCCAGCGGCTTGGGCTGTCGGACCTGGAGTTTGCAAATATGGAGGCATCGCTGCGCGCGCGGCACAATGGTCCGCGCGCGCAGGCCAATAACTTGGCACAATGCTATGCAGAGCTCGAGGTCGACGCCGGCGTCAGCGATGCGGATCTCGTCAAGGCGTATCGGCGCCAGATGAGCCGGCATCATCCTGATAAGCTCGTGGCCAACGGCCTGCCGGAGTCAATGGCGCAAATGGCGAAAGAAAAAACTCAAAGGATCCAGGAAGCCTACGAAGGCATTCGCGCCGCGCGAGGCATGCGCTAGGCCATGGGCGTCATCATCGCACCGTCGATTCTGTCCGCGGACTTCGCGCGTCTCGGCGAAGAGGTCAATGCGGTGCTGGCCGCGGGGGCTGATTGGATCCATTTCGACGTGATGGACAATCACTATGTGCCGAACCTGACCGTCGGACCCATCGTCTGCCGGGCGTTGCGCAAAGCCGGGGTGAAGGCGCCCATCGATGTGCATCTCATGGTCACCCCCGTAGATCCACTGGTCGAGGACTTCGCGAAGGCCGGCGCGACCAACATCAGTTTTCATCCGGAGGCCACGCAGCACGTCGATCGCACCATCCAGCTCATCCGCCATTCGGGCTGCAAGCCGGGCCTGGTGTTCAATCCGGCGACCTCGTTGAGTTGGCTGGATTACGTGATCGACAAAATCGATGTGATTTTATTGATGTCGGTGAACCCTGGATTCGGCGGCCAGGAATTCATCCCGGAAGTGCTGCCAAAGCTGCGCGAGGCACGCGCGCGAATTACCGCTGCGCGGCGCGATATCCGCTTGGAAATAGACGGCGGCGTGAAAGTCGAGAATGCCGCGAGCATCGCCAAGGCCGGCGCCGATACTTTCGTCGCGGGCTCGGCGATCTTTGGCAGCGCGGATTACGCGCGCACCATCAAGGCCATGCGCGCACAGATCGAATCAGGCGGAAAGTGACTTGAAAATCCGGACGGCTATTCGTCGTCGTCCTCGTCATCCTCATCGTCTTCATCATCGGGCTGCTCGGCACGCGGGCTCTTGGCGCCGACAGCGTTCGCGCCGGCCTTCACCGGAACGATCAAGGGACGCGTTTTGACCTTGGGCCGGGCGTTGAACACCACGATGGTTTTCCCGGTGGCGCGCAGCAGCCCCTGTTCTTCCAAAACCTTGAGTACGCGTCCGGCCATCTCGCGGGAACAACCCACCAGGCGTGACAGCTCCTGCCGGCTGACCTTGATTTGCATGCCTTCGGGATGCGTCATCGCATCCGGTTCGCCGCACAAATCCATGATGGCGTGCGCCACGCGGCCGGTGACATCGACGAAGGCAAGATCTCCGAGCTTGCGGTTGGTGCGATCCAGGCGCGTTGCCAACTGCGTCGCCAACTCGAATATCAATCCGGGACTTTCCGCGGCTATCTGGCGGAAGCGCGGATAGGTCATTTCGGCAAGTTCGGATTGCTGGCGGGTCCGCACCCACGCGCTGCGCGTCGGTTGCTCGTAGAACAGGCCCATCTCGCCGAAGAACTGGCCCTTGTTCAAATAGGCAAGAACCATTTCATTGCCGTCTTCGTCTTCGATCATGACTTCGACGGAACCGGAGATGATGTAGTACAGAATGTCCGGCAGATCGCCGGCGTGGATGATCACGGTCTTTGAAGGGACTGTCCGGATGCGGCAGTAGCTCAAGAAACGATTGATCGCTGGGATATCGCTTAAGGCTTTTGCCCCTTCTTCCATATTCGCTCCCACTGGTTTTTTCGTCGGTTAAACGCCGATGCTGGCGCACGTTTTATTACATAAGTCCTGGAATCGCAAGCACTAAAGCGCCTTCACTAGATCCAATACGAGCCGCGGGTCATCAGCTTCGATGTCGCGCGCATCGCCAATGTTATGGGAAAAGGCAGCGGTTTGCCTCCCATCGAGGCGGCTTTTGCACCATGCTTCATCTCATCGTGGGTCATCTGCGTCGAGGATGGCGCGGCTGCGTACGTCCCGAGGGCTCAGGCGCTCCAAGTGATCGCGCAAATGCGATTCGACCTGTTTTTCAGTCTCGGCGATGAACCCCAGGCTCGCGCGATCGCCGAGCGCGCCCGCCAGGGCGCCGAGCGCCAGGGATCCCACGTACCAAAGCGGGTTCAAGACACTGGGCCGGCCGTTCAATTCCTCGAGGCGCTGCTCGCACCACGCCAAATGATCGATTTCCTCGGCGGCAGCCTCCTGCATGGCCGATTTGACCAGGCGGTCCCGCGCGGTGAGCGATTGGCCCTGGTACAGGGCCTGGGCGGCCACCTCGCCGGCGTGGTTTACCCGCATCAAACGTACCGATCGGGCACGTTCCGCTTCCGGCAGCGGCTCTTCCGGAACGGCATGCGGAACGCTTCGAGAGGCTCGTGGCGGCAGGGTTAAGGCCTTGATTATCTTGTCTAATTCGCCTATTACGCGGTCTTCGATCCGAAGCCTTCGTGTATCCATCGATACATTATATTATAGGTGCGTCAGGCTGCGGACTCTAAGGCTGGCATCTACCCGCGCTGTTCTGTACACTTTCGCGCCTTTCGTCAAGTCCCTATTTATTGAGCACTCCATGTATACCGTATTTTCAAAGCCCGAAGAGTCGCGCGGCGACTGGTTTCTGGTCGACGCCGCAGGCAAAACGCTGGGCCGTCTGGCCTCTGAAATCGCGCATCGCTTGAAAGGCAAGCACAAGCCGAATTATGCGCCGCATCAAGACCTTGGCGATCACATCGTCGTGGTCAACGCCGGCGCGGTACGCGTCACGGGCGCGAAACTGACCGACAAGTTCTATCACCAGCACACCGGCTACGTGGGGAACTTGAAGAGCATATCGTTGGGCAAGCTTCTGCAAGAGCACCCGGAGCGCGCGATTCAGTTCGCCGTCAAAGGCATGTTGCCGAAGGGCCCGCTGGGCCGCCGCATGTACAAGAAGCTGCATGTATTCGGCGGCAAAGATCATCCCCATCAAGCACAGCAGCCCAAGGCGCTGGAAATTTAATTTCTAGGACAATCAATGGCAAATACAGTCGCCAACTACTACGGCACCGGCCGCCGCAAAACCTCCAGCGCGCGGGTTTACCTGCGTCAAGGCAGCGGCAAGGTTTCGATCAACGGCCGAACCCTGGATGAATTCTTCGGCCGCGAAACCGGCCGCATGATCGTGCAACAGCCATTTGGCGCGGTTCAGCTCGACGGCAAATTCGACGTCGAAGCGCATGTCGAAGGCGGCGGAATCACGGGCCAAGCCGGTGCGATTCGTCACGGGATTACACGCGCGCTCATGGCCTATGATGAGACTCTGCGTTCGCCATTGCGTAAAGCCGGCTTCGTTACCCGCGATGCGCGCGAAGTGGAGCGCAAGAAAGTTGGCCGCCGCAAGGCACGTCGCGGCACGCAGTTCTCCAAACGATAATCACGAGAGCGCATTCGCCTCGCTAAACGATCGATCGGATTTGGGGGATCGTCTAGTGGTAGGACAACGGTCTCTGACACCGTTTACCTAGGTTCGAATCCTAGTCCCCCAGCCAAACAGGGCCCACCGCGTGGGCCCTTTTCTTAAGGTGCCAAGGCTTCGAGCGGTCCTGAGGAATCAGATGTCGGGCGAGCACAATTCGGGTCAACGGCTTGCGCCCATGGCGCTTGCGGCGCTCGGCGTTGTGTTTGGCGATATCGGCACCAGCCCCTTGTATGCGGTGTCGGCCTGCTTCGTCGGGCCCGGAATTGCCGTGACCCCGGATCATGTCCTGGGCGTGCTGTCGCTGATCTTTTGGTCGTTGGTCCTCGTCATTCTGCTCAAGTACGTGATGGTGGTGCTCAACGCCGATAACAAAGGCGAAGGCGGCGTGCTGGCGCTGACCGCGCTGGTGGTCAACACGGTCCGGCAGAGTCCGCGACGCAAGCTTTACGGGACCTTGGGTATTCTGGGCGCTTCGTTGTTCTTCGCCGACGGCGCAATCACCCCCGCGATATCGGTATTGAGCGCCGTCGAAGGGTTGCACGTGGCGGCGCCCGACGCGCAGTTTCCCGTGCTGCCGATCACGCTGTTGGTGTTGGTCGTGCTGTTCGTCATTCAACGGCACGGCACCGGCTCGGTGGGAAAAGTATTCGGCCCGGTGATGCTCTTTTGGTTTGCGGTGCTGGCGGTGCTCGGCGTTTCTTGGATCGTGCGCGAACCCGGCGTCTTGATGGCGATCGATCCCTCGCGCGCGATCGGTCTGCTGGCCCAGCACCAGGTCGCCTCGCTCGCCGTGCTCGCCGGGGTATTCCTGTGCGTGACGGGCGGCGAAGCGCTGTACGCCGACATGGGCCATTTCGGCAAAGCCCCGATTCGCTTGGGCTGGATGTGCATCGTCATGCCGGCCCTGGTCTGCAACTACTTCGGCCAGGGCGCGATGCTGATCGAAAATCCGGCGGCCATCAGCAACCCGTTTTATTTGATGGCGCCGGCGTGGTCCTTGTGGCCGCTGGTGATTTTGGCAACGGCAGCCACCGTCATCGCCTCCCAAGCGGTCATCTCCGGGGTCTTTTCAGTGACCACGCAAGCGGTGAGCTTGGGGCTTCTGCCGCGGCTGCGCGTCGAGCATTCCTCGGCATCCGTCGTCGGGCAGATTTATGTGCCGACCATGAACTGGATTCTCATGGTGGCCTCGCTGGCATTGGTCGTGGGCTTCGGCAGTTCCGCGGCGCTGGGCGGAGCGTACGGCCTGGCCGTATCGGGTGCCATGACCATCGTGACGCCTCTGACCTTGAGTCTCATCAAGTCCCGGACCGGCAGGGACAGCCGTCTGCTGCGCACTGGTTTGTCGCTGCTGTTCATCGTCGATATCGCTTTCCTGCTCGCCAATCTGACCAAGCTCGAGGAGGGCGGCTGGGTTCCCCTGGTGTCCGGCTTGACGATTTTCTGGCTGATGCAAACCTGGCAGAGCGGCCGCGCCTCGCTCATGGCCCGGTTGCTGCGGGAGCAGAAGCCGGTGCGCGATTTCATCGAGGACTTGAAGTTGGACCCGCCGGTGCGCGTGGCGGGCACGTCGATTTTCCTCGATCAGAAGGCGTCGGGAATTCCGCGCGCGCTGCTCAACAACATCAAATTCAACCGCGTCATGCACGAGCGGGTCGTGCTCTTGACCGTCGTGACCCGCGAAGTGCCGCGCGTCTCCGCGGCGAAGCGCTTGACCGTCACCCCCGTCTGCGAGGGCATTGTCCGGGTCGTGGCCCAGGTGGGCTTCATGGAGAAGCCGAACATCACGGCAATCTTGCGCGAAGCGGAGAGCTACGGCGTGCCTTACGATCCGGAAGCGACCACTTATTTCCTGAGCCGGGAGGAATTGCTTCCGGGCCGCCGTTCCGATCTGCCGCCGCTGCGCCGCCGCGCATTCATGCAGATGGCGCGCAACGCCCAAGTCATCGGCGACTACTACGGTTTGCCGCACAACCGCGTCGTAGAGATCGGCACCCGCCTGGAGATTTAGGTCAGCTCCAAGCATCGGACGCCGGCGTCCCCGGCGATGATGAGCAGGTCGGCGCGGCGGCGGGCGAACAGACCCACGGTCACCACGCCCGCAATTTGATTCATGGCGGATTCCAGGCTTTTGGGGTCGGCGATCTTGAGATTGTGCACATCCAAGATCGGATTGCCGTTGTCGGTGACGATCCCCTCGCGCCATACCGGCTGACCGCCGAGCTTCACCAGCTGCCGCGCGACGTAGGAGCGAGCCATGGGAATGACTTCGACGGGGAGCGGAAAGGCGCCCAGCATCGGCACCAGCTTGGAGTCGTCGATGATGCAGACGAAGCGCTTCGAGGCGGCGGCGATCACCTTTTCGCGCGTCAGCGCGGCACCGCCGCCCTTGATGAGCGCGCCATCGGCGGTGGCTTCATCGGCGCCGTCGATATAGAGGTTCAGATCGCCGGAGGCATTCAATTGAAGCTCCTCGATGCCCGCGGCGCGCAATTTCTCGGATGTCTGGCGCGAGCTCGACACTGCGCCGGAGAGCTGGATTTTGCGCTCTTTCAGCACTTCGATGAGTTGATTGACGGTCGATCCGGTGCCTATGCCGAGCACCATGCCGCTTTCGATGTAGCGGACCGCAGCCTCCGCGGCGCGGCGTTTTTTTTGCGTTGAGGAATCCAGAGACACGCGCGATTTGCTGCCTGCAGAAACAACTGTGCCCGCTTACGCGGGCACAGTTGATTACTTTCGAAGGCTTACTTTTTCTTAGCGGCCTTTTTCTTAGCTACCTTCTTCTTCGCCTTCTTTGCTTTCGCTGCCATGATAGAAACTCCGTTATCGGGTTAGTCCGGGGTCCGAGTATATACACGAATAATTAATTTACAAGCAATAGCTCGCGCGCGTGCACCACAATGTGGTAGCGATGTGAGCGGCGTCACTCAAGGGCGAGGATGAAATCCCAATCCTTCTTCGTCACCGGCATCACCGACAGACGACTCCCACGGCGCAGCAAAACCAAATCCTTCAGCTTCCCCGCGGCGTGCGTTCGCAACTCGTCGAGCGTGATGATGCGCTCGAACTTACGCGCGAACTTCACGTCGACGGCATACCAAGAGGGCGCGTCCTTTTTGGAATCGGGATCGTAGTGGTGGTTCTTCGGATCGAAGGCGCTGAGGTCCGGATGACCTTCGCGGGCGATGCTGACGATGCCGGCGATGCCCGGAACTTCGCAACTGGAATAGTAGAAAAAAGCTAAATCACCCTTTTTTATGGAGTCGCGCAGCATGTTGCGCGCCTGATAATTGCGCACCCCGTCCCACGCCGTGGTTTGTTTGGGCGCCTTGCGCAGATCGTCGATGCTGAAGGTGGCGGGTTCCGACTTGAACAGCCAATAGTTCATAGGAAATGCTCCATTCCCGATTCCGTTGCCAATGAATCCAAGCGAAGATCCCATGGATCCGCGAACCGCACCTTGGTGCGCTGGCAGTCGAAAGCGAGCCCAACCAGGCGCGGACCCTTCCAGCAGCGGCGCCGCCGCCGGAAGGCCAGGGCACGATCATAGTACCCGCCCCCCATGCCCAGCCGCCGTCCCTCGGCGTCGACGCCGACCAAGGGGATGACGATCAGATCGAGCCATTGCGGTGAAATGGGGGTCGAGCGCAGGCGCGGCACGGAAATCCCGAACTCGCCGGGTTCCGTGGCGCCGCTGAGCGGGTAGAAGCGCAGGCGGCAATGACGCCGATCGCTGACGATAGGCACGAAAACTTGCACGCCGCGGCGCCTCGCGGCCGCGATCAATGCGGCGGTATCCGACTCGCGATCGAAAGGCAGGTACAGCGCAACGCGGCGACCCGCGCGGAAGGAGGGCAGGCGGGCAACCGCCTTGGCGGCGGCGAGAGAGCGGCGCCAATGCTCCCGCGGGCGGAGTGCGCGGCGCTCGGCGCGCAATTGTTTACGGAGGGTTGCCTTCATTGAAATGGGATGGCGCTACCCGCAGATGCCGTTTTGGACCGTTGCTCCCGACCTGAGCAACAGGTGGGACCGACTGCGGCACTTAAGGCTTTCCGCTCAGGGCGGACTTGCACAATGTTGCCAGCAAGCATTGGCCCCTGGGGTTTACAAAATTAGGGTCAGGAGGTAACCCGATCCGCATCGAACACCGCAGGCAGCGCCAAATTTAAATGTCGAGAAAGGCCGCTCAGAGTTCGAGCTGTTGGCCTTTCTCCAAGGCCGACTCTACGCGCTCGCGCAGGATACGCAAGCGTCCGCCGACGTCGGAATCGAGATTGGTGTCACGATTGCGGAATCGAATCAGTTCATTTGCCATGTTGAGCGCCGCGATTACGGCGATACGATCCAAACCGACGACCTTGCCGCTATCGCGGATTTCGCGCATTTTCATGTTCAAGAACTCGGCGGAATCGAGCAGATCCGAGCGCTCTTCGATCGGGCAGGCGATGTGATACTCCTTTTCGAGTATTCGCACGCTGACGCGCGCTTGATTGTCGCTCACGCTTGTTCCATGGACTTGAGGCGGCCGATCATCGCCTCGACGCGCGCCCGCACTTGTTCATTTTTTTGCAGCAGCGTGGCGCGCTCGGACGTCAAGGTATCCTGGCGTTGCCGCAACGCCCGATTCTCTTCCTTGATGTGGCTGACGGTTACGATGAGATCTTCAAGACGCTTTTCCAAGCGCTTCAGCTCGAGTTCGACCGCTGACTTCGAATTGGCTTCGTTCATAGACTGCCAATATAGAGCGGACAAAAGCGCAATGCAAAGGGCGGTTGCCGCCCCCACTGCGCTATCATTCACTTAACCATGATGTCCGATATTCGGTTTCAGGATTTCGAGGATGTATTGGCCGGCGCCGGCGGCCTGGCGGATGCCGCCGAGGCGCACGGGTCGCTGTGCGGCGCCCTGTGCTCGGTCGCTCCTTACAGAATGCAGGACTGGATCAACGAGATCCTTCCGGACGGCGCCGCGCTCAGCGACGAGTCCTCCGCGGTGCTCGAAAGGGTCTTCACCGCCACGGCGACATCGTTCGGAGAGCAGGGAATGGAGTTCGAGCCGCTGCTGCCCGACGACGAGCAGCCGCTCAATGGGCGCGCCAACGCACTTGCATTATGGTGCACCGGATTTCTCTATGGGCTGGGTACCGGATCCATCTCCGATCTGGAGGCCTTGGGCGGCGATGTCGGGGAAATCGTCCGGGACTTCACCGAAATCTCCCGCGCCACCGGCGATGACGCGGAAGGGGACGAATCCAACGAGCAAGCCTATGCGGAACTGGTCGAGTTCATCCGGGTTGCCGCGCAGGTCGTGTTCGAAGAACTTCTTCCGCTGCGCAGGCAGGTCTACCCGGCGCAACAGCGGCTGCACTGAGGCTTCGCATGGACCGCAAGGAGTTCGCACGCCGGCGGCGCCAGTTCATGCGCATGATCGGGAAGGATGCGATCGCGATTCTGCCGGCGGCCCCGGTGCGCCACCGCAACGGCGATATCGAGTATGCCTATCGCCAGGACAGCCATTTTTACTATTTGAGCGGCTTTCCCGAGCCGGATGCGGTCGCGGTGCTGGTGCCGGGCCGTCCGCAAGCGGAATATCTGCTGTTCGTGCGCGAACACGATGCCTTGCGCGAGTCGTGGGACGGCGCGCGCGCCGGAACCGAAGGGGCAGTCGGGCGCTTCGGCGCGGACGATGCCTTTCCGATCGAGGACATCGATGAAATTCTGCCGGGGCTCCTGGAGCAGCGCTCGCAGATCTTCTATTCCATGGGGACGCATTTGGATTTCGATCCACGCATTTTGAGCTGGGTCAATGGACTCAAGGTGCAGTCCCGCCAGGGCGCGGGCGGCTTGCAGGAGTTCGTCGCGCTCAATCATGTGCTCGACGACATGCGTTTGTACAAGAGCCGGCCGGAGCAGGCCAGCCTGCGGCGCGCGGCGCATATCGCGGTCGGCGCGCATCGCCGGGCGATGCGTTTTGCCCGTCCGGGGCGCATGGAGTACGAGGTGATGGCCGAGGTGCTGCACGAATTCCGCTCGCACAACGCCGACATGTCCTACCCGCCCATTGTCGGGGGAGGCGCCAATGCCTGCGTCATGCATTATCGCGACAACGATCAAGCATTGCGCGACGGCGATCTTTTGCTGCTCGATGCCGGCTGTGAACACGACTACTACGCGTCGGATATCACGCGCACCTTTCCCGTGGGCGGGAAATTCACCGCGGTGCAACGCGCGGTCTACGAGGTGGTGCTGGAAGCGCAATTGGCGGCCATCGACAAGGTGCGTTCGGGCAACCATTGGAATGAACCGCATGAAGCCGCGGTGCGCGCCGTCACCCACGGCCTGGCCAAGCTCGGATTGCTCAAGGGATCGCTGCCCAGATTGATCAAGGAGCAAGCCTATCTGCCGTTTTTCAATCATCGCACCGGCCATTGGCTGGGCTTGGACGTGCACGATGTCGGCGACTACAAAGTCGGCGGCGAGTGGCGCGTGCTGGAACCGGGGATGGCGCTCACGGTCGAACCGGGAATCTACATCAGGCCCTCGCCCAAAGTCCCGAAGGAGTTTTGGAACATCGGAATCCGCATCGAAGATGAAGTGCTGGTGACCCAAGGTGCGCCGGAAGTGCTGACCGGCGCGCTCGAGAAAACTCCGGATGCCATCGAGGCGCTGCGTGACTTTTGACGTCGCGATCGTCGGTGGGGGCATGGTCGGCGCCAGCCTGGGCGCCGCTCTCGCTCCCTTGAAGCTGCGCGTGGCCCTCATCGAGGCGATTCCACATAATGCTTCGGCACAGCCGAGCTTTGACGAACGCACCACGGCGCTCTCGAACGGCAGCCGCAGAATTTTGGAGACCATCGGCGTGTGGCCGGCGCTCGATGCACTGGCGACGCCGATCGTCAAAATTCACGTCTCGGACCAGGGGCGGTTCGGTTTTGCGCGAATCGACGCACGGGAACAGCGCCTCGCCGCGATGGGGTACGTGGTACCCAACCGGGCGCTCGGCGGCGCCCTTTGGCCGCGCCTTTCGAGCCCGGGATTGAAGATATTTTGTCCCGCCACGGTTTCTCGAATTGCCCTGCGCGGCGAGCGGGTCGACATCGAGATCGACGAAGCGGGCGCCAAGAGCGCAATCGAAGCCAAGCTCATCGTGGCGGCGGATGGCGCGGAGTCCGCCGTGCGCGCCGCTTTCGGCGTTGCCGCGCAGGTGCGCGACTACGGCCAAACGGCCGTGATCACCACCGTGCTGCCGCAGCGCTTCCACGACAACGTCGCCTATGAGCGCTTCACTCCCGAAGGTCCGCTGGCGCTGTTGCCGTTGGATGGGGGCCGCTGCACGCTGGTTCTGACCCTCAGCAGGAACGCAGTGCAATCCGCGTTGGCGTGGTCGGACCAAGAATTCCTCGCCGAGGTACAACGCCGCTTTGGGTTTCGTCTGGGCCGATTCCTCAAAGTTGGACGCCGCGTGCCTTATCCGCTCGCCTTGACTCAATCGGACCGCACCAGCGCGCCGCGCTGCGTCATCATCGGCAATGCGGCACAGGGCCTGCACCCGGTGGCGGGCATGGGATTCAATTTGGGATTGCGCGATGTGGCCAGCCTCGCCGAACTCATTGCCGATGATGCCCGCGGCGATGCCGATCCGGGCCAGCCCAAGCTGCTGCGCGAGTACGATGCCTGGCGACGCGCGGACCGCGGCGGCGTCATCGCATTCACCGACGGATTGGTGCGTCTGTTTTCGAATCCCTTGAGCTCGGTGCGCCGTGTGCGCAACTTGGGACTGCTCGCCTTCGATCTGCTGCCACCCGCAAAATCCGCGCTGTCGCGCCTCAGCACCGGCGGCGGTGGACGTGTTCCCAAACTCGCCCGCGGCGTGGCACTGACGTGAAGCGCGCTGCACCGGAATTCGATGTGATCATCGTCGGCGCGGGCGTGACCGGTGCGGTGCTGGCAAGCCTGCTGTTGGCGCGCAAATTGAGCGCGCCGGGCAGGGTGGCGGTGGTGGCCGATCGGTTCGCGGCCGCGCCGGCCAGCGGCGCCGACTGGGACTTGCGTGTTTTCGCACTGAGCCGCGCCTCGGAACGGCTGCTCAAATTATGCGGCGTGTGGAATGCGCTGCCCGCAAGCCGGGTGTTCCCCTATGAGCGCATGTGTGTGTTCGATGCAGGCGGCACCCCGGCGGGACCCGGCTCCTTGACCTTCGATTGCGCGGAACTCGGCGAACCCAATCTGGGGTACATCGTGGACGGCAAGGCGTTGCAATGGCAGTGCCTGCAATCGGCCCGAGCCGCGGGCGCCGTGTTCGTCGAGGGTTCGGCCGAGTCGATCGCGGTGGGCGAGGGCGATGCGACCCTCAAGCTGCGCGACGGCCGCGAATTGCGCGGCACGCTGCTGGCGGCGGCCGATGGAACCGATTCCAAGACACGTGAATTGCTCGGCATCGACACCGCCGGCCACGCCTATCACCAGGATGCCTTGGTGGCGCACGTGCAAACCGAACGTGTCCACGCCAACACCGCCTGGCAACGGTTCTTGAATACCGGACCTGTTGCCTTTCTGCCGCTCAACGACGGGCGCTGCTCCATCGTGTGGAGCGTGGCGCGGCCCAAGGCCGATCTCCTGAGAGCCATGGATCCGGCGGCCTTCGGCGCGGCACTCACCGAGGCCAGCGGCGCAGCGCTCGGCCGCTGCCTGCTCACGACGGAACTCGCTTCCTTTCCGCTGAAGCTGCAATACGCCGTGGACTATGTGCGGCCGCGGGCCGTGCTGCTCGGCGATGCCGCGCACGTGGTGCACCCGCTGGCCGGCCAGGGACTGAACTTGGGATTGCTGGATTGCGCGGCGCTCGCGCAGGTCTTGAGCGAAGCCGGCGCGGCTCAGAATTACGGCGACTACCGGCAGCTGCGCCGTTATGAGCGGTGGCGGCGCAGCGAGAACGTTGTTGCAGCGAGCGCGCTGGATGGATTGGAACGGTTGTTTTCCAATTCCGATGCGCTCAAGGCAGGGATGCGCAGCGCGGGTTTGAGCGCCGTGGCCCGGATGCCATTCGTCAAACGCGCGTTTGCCCGGCGCGCCTTGGGAGTGGCGGGGGATGTGCCGGAGTTTCTAAAGACGGTCTAGCTTTGCGGCGCAAATGAAGTCGTTCACCGACAAGCCGCCGATCGAGTGCGTGGAGTAAGTGACATGGCAGTAGTCATAGCCCACCTCCAAGTCGGGGTGATGGTCTTCGCTGTTGGCGATATACGCCAGCGCATTGACGAAGCTCATCGTCCGGTAAAAGTCCTTGAATTTCAGCGCTCGCTTCAGGCTCTTGGAGTCCGGCGCGATCTTCCAGTCCTTGTGCAGCTGCTTGGCCAGCAGTTTGACTTTGGCGCGCGTCAGGGGTTTTACGCCGCCCTCGCAGGGCGCGCATTTCTTTTCCGACAAGAGCTTCATGTCTGAATTCTGGCGTAGGTGCGCTCGATATAGCGCTCCACCAGATCCTGAAATTCTTCGGCGATTCGCTCGCCCTTGAGCGTCACGGTCTTCGCGCCATCCTCGTACACCGGCGCCACCGGGTGCTCGCCCGTGCCGGGAAGGCTGATGCCGATATTGGCATGCTTGCTCTCGCCGGGACCGTTGACGACGCAGCCCATGACCGCCACCGTCATGTCGGCCACGCCCGCGCGCTGCTTGCGCCACTCCGGCATGCGATGCCGAATATGGCTTTGGATCTTTTGCGCCAGTTCCTGGAAATAGGTGCTCGTGGTACGGCCGCACCCGGGACAGGCGATCACCATGGGAGTGAATGCCCGCAAGCCCATGGTCTGAAGTATTTCTTGAGCGACGATGACTTCCTGGGTGCGATCGCCGTTGGGTTCGGGAGTCAGCGAGACGCGGATGGTATCGCCGATGCCCTCTTGCAACAGCACGCTCATGGCCGCGGTAGAGGCCACAATGCCCTTGCTGCCCATGCCGGCCTCGGTGAGCCCCAGGTGCAAGGGGTAGGCGCAACGGGCCGCCAGATTGCGGTATACGGCGATTAAATCCTGTACGCCGCTCACTTTGGCGCTGATGACGATCCTGTCGGACCCGAGTCCCAAGGTTTCCGCGCGCTTCGCACTGTCCAACGCCGAAACGACGATGGCTTCGCGCATCACGTCGATCGCGGCCTTAGGTTCCGTCAGCTTTGAATTCTCATCCATCATGCGGGTCAGCAGATCCTGATCGAGGCTGCCCCAATTCACCCCGATGCGCACCGGCTTGGCGAATCTGGCGGCGGTCTCGATCATTTCCGCGAATTGCGGATCGCGTTTGCTGCCTCGTCCGACATTGCCCGGATTGATGCGCAGCTTGCCCAGCGCCTCGGCGCAAGCCGGATGGGCTTTGAGCAGCTTATGGCCATTGAAGTGAAAATCGCCCACCAGGGGCGTGCCGATGCCTTGCGCATCGAGGCGCTCGCGGATGTGCGGCACCGCCGCGGCCGACTCGTCGTTGTTGACCGTTACGCGGACCAATTCGGATCCGGCGCGGGCCAGTGCTTTGACCTGCGCGACCGTGCCGTCGATATCGGCCGTATCGGTGTTGGTCATCGATTGCACCACAATGGGCGATGCACCGCCGATGGCTACCGAGCCAACCTTGACGGTCAGGGAATGTCGACGCGATCTCATCCCGCCATTATACCTTGGCTGTGTCACCGGATTTCATCGCGGCCCGCGACCCTTGCTTACTGTGCATATCTAATATATACAGTGCGCATGACTGATTCCAGCGCGGTTCTGCGCATCGGGCCCATCTCGGCGGCCGCCTCCGGTCCGCTTTACCAGCAGATCGTCGATGGCATCAAGCGCGAGGTCCTGGCCAATCGGCTTACCGCGGGCAGCGCGTTGCCTTCTTATAGAGTGCTGGCCGAACGGCTCTTGGTCAGCCTCATCACGGTCAAGAGAGCCTATGAAGAACTCGAGCGGGAAGGCATCACCTTCAGCCGGCAGGGGCTGGGAACTTTCGTGGCGGCGCGCGGCAACGATCGGACTCGCGCCGACCGGCGCGCGATGGCGCGCGAGGCGATGCGATCGGCGATTCACGCCGGCCGCGAGGCCGGCATCGCCGACCGCGAGTTGCTGCAAATGCTGCGAGACGAAATGAAGCCGGGCGCGGCCGATTTACCCGCCGAACCCAACCGAGGGAGTGCCGCATGAGTGCATCCGCGATCGAATTTCAAGACGTGCAGAAATCCTTCGGCCTGGAGTTTTCTCTGGGACTGCCCCTGCGTCAAGAGAACGCGCGGACTGGAGCGACCTTTCTCATGCGGTGGTTTGCGCTGCTGCAGCGCATCTTCTGGCCCGCGTATGTGGCGCTCATGACCGCAAGCTCGACGGGCGCGTTCCAGGTTTTGTGGTGGTTTCGTTGGGGGCTGATCGCGGCGGCTGCCGCGCTGTGTCTCTCGGGTTATTTCATCCTCGTGTTTCAACTGCGCGCGGGCATCAAGCCCTCCAGCAACGAAAGTCTCTTTTCCGCGGGATAGAACTCATGAACTCACGCGTCGTCTACTCCACCGGCATCGGCAGTCTGTGCCCCAACTGCCGCCGGGCAGTGCGCGAGTGCGTCTGCCCCAAAGGCGCTCCCGGCGCTGCCAAGCCGGCCGCAGTGCGCGTCGCTCGCGAAACCCAGGGCAGGGCGGGCAAGGGGGTCACGACCATCACCGGGCTGCCTTTGTCCCCCGCAGATATCGAAGCCTTGGCCACCCAACTCAAAAAGCGCTGCGGTTCGGGCGGTACGGTGCGCGGCGGCGTGATCGAGATTCAGGGCGATCACCGCGACTCGATCGTCGCGGAGCTGATCAAGATGGGATGGCAGGCCAAGCGGTCGGGCGGCTAACCAGCGCGCCATACCGCGGCGCTACGGCGCTACGGCGCTACGGGTTACGGCGCTACGGGGCAGCGGCCGCCGAGATATATGAGGCCGGTCGGCTTCAATCCCCCAAGGCTCTTCTGTATGATCCCGCCCCACTCGCGATAAGAGCTGTCTGGAGAGAGTCCTTTTACTAGGGCCGCCGAAGGCGCAACCGCCCGGAAACGCTCAGGCACACGAACGGCAGACTCTCGCGATCTCTGGAGAGCGGTCGCATCTGGCGGCCCACCGAAGGGGAGCAGCGCCGGGTTCCAGGCGCGCAATCTCTCAGGTCTTAAGGACAGAGGGGCGAAGCACGTAGGTGCTTGGCATCTCTGTATTCGTTCGCAGCGAGGTTGCGATGGGCCTTAAGACTCCTCTATACGACACCCACGTCCAGCAAGGCGCCAAAATCGTCGACTTCGGCGGCTGGGATATGCCGCTGCACTACGGCTCGCAAATCGAGGAGCATCACGCGGTGCGCCGCGATGCGGGCATGTTCGATGTCTCGCACATGTGCATCGTCGACCTGACGGGCGGGCGCGTGCGCGAATTCTTGCGAATGCTTCTGGCGAATGACGTGGATCGCCTGAAAGCTTCCGGCAAGGCGCTTTATTCCTGCATGCTGCTGCCGAACGGCGGCGTCATCGACGATCTGATCGTCTACTACATGTCGGAAACCTGGTATCGCATGGTGGTCAATGCCGGCACCCGCGACAAGGATTTGGCGTGGATCCGCCGGCACGCGGCGGACTTCGACGTCACGGTGGTCGAGCGCAAGGAATTGGCGATGATCGCCGTGCAAGGTCCCAATGCCCGGCGCAAGGCGGCGGCGCTGCTGCAGCCGGAACAGCAAGCGGCCGTGCTCGAATTGAAGCCTTTCTTCGGCGCGCCGTTCGGCTCCTGGTTCGTGGCGCGCACCGGCTATACCGGAGAGGACGGCTTCGAGATCATGATCCCGGCGGCGGATGCCGCGGACGCCTGGAACCGGTTGCGAGAACAAGGGGTGGCGCCGGCGGGTCTCGGCGCGCGCGACACGCTGCGACTGGAAGCGGGCATGAACTTGTACGGCAACGACATGGATGAGAATTTCCATCCGCTGGAGTCCGGCCTCGCCTGGACGGTCGCCTTCGAGCCCCAGGGGCGCGAATTCTTGGGCCGCGAGGCGCTCGAGCGCGCGCAGCGCGAGGGCGGCCGCGAGCTGGTGGGCTTGCTGCTCGAGGATCGCGGCGTGCTGCGCAGCCATCAGAAAGTTCTGGTCGGCGGCGCCACGACCGCCGGCATCTCGGGCGAAGTGACCAGTGGAACTTTTTCGCCCACTTTGAATCGTTCCATTGCGCTCGCGCGCGTTCCCAAGACAGCGGCGCCGCGCGTGCAGGTGGAGATTCGCGGCAAATTGCATGCGGCGCGCATCGTCAAGCCGCCATTCGTGCGTCATGGCAAGGCAATGATCGACATAGAGTCAGGGGGTTCAACGTGAGCAACAACATACCGGGCGATCTGAAGTACACCAAGAGCCACGAATGGGTGCGGCAGGCGGCGCCCAACGGCAGCTGGGAAATCGGCATCACCGATCATGCGCAAAGCGCGCTCGGGGATTTGGTTTTCGTCGAGGTTCCCGACGTCGGCCGTGCCTTGCAAGCGGGTGAAGCGTGCGCGGTCGTCGAGTCGGTCAAGGCGGCATCGGATGTCTACAGCCCGTTGGCGGGCAAGGTCATTGCCAATAACGGCGCGCTGTCCAGCAAACCCGAACTGCTCAACGAGGATCCCTACGGCGCCGGATGGCTGTTTCGCCTCGAAGCCTCGAGCCCGGTGAATGCCGCGTCGCTCATGAGCGCAAGCGCCTATGAGAGCTTTTTGGCGGAAGAATCCAAGTAGGGGAGCCACATGGCATTCATACCTCACACGCCCGACGATATCGCCCGCATGCTGGAGGTCGTCGGCGCGCGCTCCATCGACGATTTGTTCGACGAAATCCCCAAGGAGCTTCGCGCCGGCGTACTCAATGTACCCGCGCCGCTCTCCGAGATGGAAATTGCGCGGTTGATGACCGAGCGTGCCGCCATCGATGGACGGCCTTTGAATTTCATCGGCGCCGGCGCCTATGAGCATCACATTCCCGCGCCGGTATGGGCCATCGCGACGCGCGGCGAATTTTATTCCGCCTACACGCCTTATCAGGCGGAGGCGAGCCAGGGAACGCTGCAACTCATTTATGAATATCAATCGATGATGTGCGCGCTCACGGGCATGGAAGTATCGAATGCCTCGATGTATGACGGCGCCTCGGCGCTGGCGGAAGCCTGCCTGATGGCGGTGCGCTCCAATCGCGCCTCGAGCTCGCGGCGCATATTGATGCCGCGCGCCGTCAATCCCACTTATGCGCAAGTCGCACGCGCCATTGCCGGCAATCAAGACATCAGCTTCGTGCCGGTGGATTTCGACCGGTCGAGCGGCCGCACGCTGCTGCAAGCCCTCGAGCCCTTCAGCGGGCAGGATTTCACCGCGTTGGTGCTGCAGCAGCCGAATTTCTTCGGCAGCCTGGAAGAGGTGGATGCGCTCACCGATTGGGCGCACGCCAACAAGATCGTGCTGATCGCCGTGGTGAATCCGACCTCGCTTGCGCTGCTCAAACCGCCGGGCGAATGGGGCGGGGTTGCGGACCGCGGCGCCGACATCGTATGCGGGGAGGGTCAGGCGCTCGGCGTGCCGCTGTCCTCGGGCGGACCTTATTTCGGCTTCATGGCGACCCGCATGCAGTACGTGCGTCAGATGCCGGGGCGAATCGTCGGCGGCACCGTGGATTTGGAGGGCCGGCCGGGGTTCACCCTGACGCTGCAGGCGCGCGAGCAGCACATACGCCGCAGCAAGGCCACGTCCAACATTTGCACCAATCAAGGTTTGATGGTGACGGCGGCGACCATCTATATGAGCCTTTTAGGGCCGCGCGGCTTGGAAGCGGTTGCGCAGGCCAGCATGCAGAGAACCTACGATCTGGTGGCCCACTTGAGCCAAGTGCCCGGTGTCAAGCGTGCGTTCAGCGCGCCGCATTTTCATGAGGCAGTACTGCTGCTGGATCGCCCGCCCGCGGCGATTCTGGCGGCGTTGTCGCGGCGTGGGATTCTCGGGGGGCTGGATCTTGAGCGAGCGCTATCCGGAATTGGGCCATGCGATGCTGGTGTGCGCCACCGAAACCAAACTCGACGCCGATATCAAGGCGTACTCGTCGGCGTTGGCCGACGTGATGAGCGCCTCGCGCGCCGCGGCCTAGGAGATCCCATGCAACTCAAACCGCGTGAACCTTTGATATTCGAATTGAGCAAGCCCGGGCGGGCAGCCGTCACGCAATTCCCGCCGCAGGTCGGCGGGCGCGGCACAAGTGCCGGCGAATTTGCGCCGCGCCAAACGGCCGGCGTTGCCGGAAGTCTCGGAGTTGCAGGCGGTGCGGCATTTCACGCGCTTGTCGCAAATGAACTTCTCGATCGACACGCATTTCTATCCCTTGGGTTCGTGCACCATGAAGTACAACCCGAAGGCCTGCAACAGCTACGCGATGCTGCCGGAATTCCTGGGAAGGCATCCTCTCGGGTCCGGAGCCGCAGGGATTCATGGCGTGCATGTACGAGCTGCAGGAAATGCTGCAGGAAATCACCGGAATGCAGGCCGTCAGTCTCACGCCGATGGCCGGCGCGCAGGGCGAGTTCGCCGGCGTCGCGATGATCCGCGCCTATCATCGGGCGCGCAATGATACGGCGCGCACCGAAATCATCGTGCCGCAGGCGGCGCACGGCACCAACCCGGCAACCGCGACCATGTGCGGATTCATCGTCAAGGAAATCCCCTGCGATGCCAACGGCGATGTGGATATCGAGGCGCTGAAGGCGGCGGTGGGCCCGGCAACCGCGGGCATCATGCTGACGAATCCGTCCACGCTCGGCGTGTTCGAACGCAAGATCGTCGAGATCGCGCACATCGTGCACGATGCCGGCGGCCTCCTGTACTACGACGGCGCGAACTTGAACGCCATCCTGGGCAAGGTGCGCCCCGGCGACATGGGATTCGACGTGATCCACATGAACCTGCACAAGACTTTCTCGACGCCGCACGGCGGCGGCGGCCCGGGATCGGGCGCGGTGGGGGTGAGCGCGCGCCTCAAGTCCTTCCTGCCGCTGCCCATCGTCGGCAAGGACGGCGCGCGTTATCGCTGGCTGACGGAGCGCGACCTGCCGCAATCCATAGGACGATTGTCCGGTTTCATGGGCAATGCCGGCGTGAACTTGCGCGCCTATATCTATATGCGCCTGTTGGGCCGCGAAGGCATGGTGCGGGTGGCGGAATTCGCCGCGCTCAACGCCAACTATTTGATGAAGCGGCTGCAAGCGCTGGGCTTCGAGGCGGCATACCCGAAACGCCGTGCCAGCCACGAGTTCATCATCACCTTGAAGCAGGAACAGAAGGCCTACCACGTTTCGGCGATGGACGTTGCGAAGCGTCTGCTCGACTATGGATTTCACGCGCCCACGACCTATTTCCCGCTGCTGGTGCCCGAATGCCTGCTGATCGAACCGACTGAGACAGAGGCCAAAGAGGATCTGGACCGGTTTTGCGACGCGCTGGCGGCGATCCGCGAGGAAATGCAGCACGATCCTGAGAAACTGAGCGCAGCGCCGCATACAATGCCGGTGCGGCGATTGGATGATGTGCGCGCGGCGAAGCAGCTCGACTTGAAATGGCAAGGGCAGCCCGAGGAACTGCGCAGCGCTTGACGATGTCCGATCCGAAGGCACTTGAAGAGTAAACAACCCCGGAGCCCGGCTCCCAGGATCGGCATGACCCGTATTTCGCTGTTTTTGTCGCTGCTCGCATTTTTGGCTGCTCCCGCGTTCACCGCTCCGACCGTTCCGCCCGCCCCGACCAAAGCTCCAGGAATTCCCAATGCGCCCGCCAACTGGGCGCAGACGCTGGAGCGGATCGCCACCGGCGTCGTCACCATTCAAATCGACAGCACCCGCGCCTTCGATACCGAATGGAACACCACCGCACAGGCGACCGGCTTCGTCATCGATGCGAAACGAGGCTTGATCCTGACGAACCGGCATGTGGTGACGCCCGGACCTGTCACGGCACAGGCAATTTTTCTGAACCGTGAAGAAGTGCAGTTGTATCCGATCTATCGCGACCCGATTCATGACTTCGGCATCTATCGCTACGATCCGGCGAAACTGCATTTCATCCAGCCGGCGGAGCTGCCGCTGTATCCGCAAGGAGCGGTCATCGGCCGCGAGATCCGCGTGGTGGGCAACGATGCCGGCGAACAATTGTCGATTCTCGCGGGGACTCTCGCGCGCCTGGATCGCGAGGCGCCGGAATACGGCTACGGCAAGTACAACGACTTCAATACCTTTTATTATCAAGCGGCTTCCGGTACTTCGGGCGGCTCGTCCGGTTCGCCGGTGATCGATATCGACGGCCGCGTCGTGGCGCTCAACGCCGGCGGCGCCACCGGCGCCGCCTCGAGTTTCTATCTGCCGCTCACGGCGGTGGTGCGCGCGCTGAAATTTCTCGAGGTCGGCAAGCCCGTGCCGCGCGGCACGCTGGAAACCGTTTTCAAGTACACCCCTTACGATGAGCTGAAGCGCCTGGGCTTGATGCCGCCACCGAAGCCAGCATGCGCAAGAGCTATCCTAAGCTGACCGGAATGCTCGTGGTCGACGACGTGCAGCCCGGGTCGGGCGCCGATGGAGTTTTGGCGCCGGGCGACATCCTGGTCGCGGTCGACGGCAAGCCCATTCCGGAGTTTTTCTCGCTCGAGGAGGTGCTGGACAATCACGTCGGCCGGCGCGTCAAAGTCGAGGTGCAGCGCGGCAGCCAAACGCTGCAGCACGATCTGGAGGTGCAATCCTTAAGCGCCATTACGCCGGACGAATTCATCGAATTCGGCGAGGCTGTGGTGCACACCCTTTCCTACCAGCAGGCGCGGCACTTCAATGTGCCGATCAAAGGCGTGTACGTCGCCAATCCCGGCTATGTGTTCGGCGCCGCCGGTATCCCGCGCGCCGCGCTGATCTCCTCGTTCAACGGCAAGAAAGTCGACAACCTCGCGGATTTCGCCGCTGCGCTCTCCGAGCTCGCCGACGGAGCGAGAGCCCCGGTGCGCTACGTCACCATCGAGGATCCGCGCGCGGCGCAGCTCAAGGTGATTCGCATGGATCGGCGCTGGTTTCCTGCGCGCGAATGCAAGCGCGACGACACGCTCGGAACCTGGCCATGCATCAGCATCGCGCCGGGACCCGCCGCCTCGCCCGCCAAACCGGCCTCGACCCAGTTCGCCAAGACCGGCGACCCGCGCATCGATCGCATGGCGCCTTCCTTGGTGATGGTCAAATTCGACATGCCGTATTCGGTTTCCGGCGTGACCGAGAAAAATTATCACGGCACGGGCGTGATCGTGGACGCGCAGCGCGGCCTGGTGGCGATCGACCGCAACACCGTGCCGGTGGCCATGGGCGATGTGCGCATTACCTTCGCGGGCACGGTCGAGGTGCCGGGCAAGGTCGTGTTCATTCATCCTTTGCACAATCTCGCCGTCATTTCCTACGACCCGAAGTCGATCGGCAACACGCCGGTACGCGCGGCGACCTTGGTGACGCGCCCCTTGAGTCCGGGCGACGATGTGTGGGTGGTGGGCCAGCGCGCCGACGCGAAGATCCATTCGCAAAAAACGCAAATCTCGAGCGTGGATGTGGTTTCATTTCCGCTATCGCGCACGCTGAGGTTCCGCGACAGCAATCTGGAAGTGATCAACCTCATCAATCCGCCCACCGACTACGACGGGGTGCTTACGGATGAGAAGGGCGATGTGCTCGCCATGTGGTCGAGTTTCGCGTTCGAGTCGCAGCGCGAACTGGAACAGATCAACCGCGGCATTCCTGCCGATTTGGTCAGCGAAATGATCGGCGTGGTGGCCGATGGGCGGCCGCTGTATTCCTTCGAAGCGGAATTCGACGTGCAATCCCTGGCCGGCGCGCGCGAATTGGGCCTGCCCGATGATTGGGTGCGGCGCTTCGAGGAGCACAATCCGCAGCAGCGGCAGGTGCTTGGCATCAATCGGCTGGTGGCGGGTTCGCCCGCGGCGGCGCTGCTCGAACCGGGCGACCTCTTGCTGGCGATCGACGGCAAGGTGGTGAATCGCTTTCGCGAGGTGGAGCGCGCGGTGCAGAGCCCAACGGTATCCGTCACGGTGTGGCGCGATGGCGCCGAAAAAACCCTGCAGCTGAAAACCGTGGCGTTGAATGGCCGCGACATCGATCGGGTGCTCATTTGGGCCGGCGCGACGCTGCAAGCGCCGCACCGTGCGATGGCGGCGCAACGCGGCATCGCCCCCTATGGCGTATTCGTCTCATTTTTCTTTTACGGCTCGCCCTCGACGCATTACGGACTGTATGCCGGCCGGCGCATCACCGAGGTCGATGGTCAGGCGACGCCCGATCTCGATGCCTTCATCAGGGCTGTCAGCGGCAAGCCCGATCGCGCCTCATTGCGGCTGAAGACCATCAGTTGGAACGGTCAGACCGACGTGATTACCTTGAAGCTCGACAAGCATTACTGGCCCGCCTACGAACTCAATCGGCAAGAGGACGGCAGCTGGGTGAGAACCTCGCTCGATCCGCCGGACGTGACGGCCGCGCTACGGCCCTAGCTCGTCCCGGTGATTTTGACCGGTAGGGTCCGTGCTCGCGCCGGTCAATATCACAGTGCCGAGACCAGCGACTCGAGCGCCCGCAGCCAATGCTGGTAGTAAGTGTCGCCAAGATCGGCCTCGCCCGCGGCGCGGGCCGCCTCGATCTGCCGCGACAGTGCCTCAGCCCACTGCGGCCAGGTGAATGCGCCGCGCTCGTGCAGCGCCAGGGTCATCGCGAACGCCCGCGCTTCCCAGGGCTCGTTGAACACGGGGCTTTCGCCGTCCAGCGGAATTCCCGGCAGATCCTGAAGCGCGTGCCTCATGCCGGTTCCAGGTAGGGTTCGAACGCGTCCACCGAAATGACGGAGTGCGGCGCCGGCGCATTCTCGCCCCACAGTTCCCGCGCATCGAACGCGACGGTATAGAGCCATTGCGGCGATTCGCCCAAGCCTCGAGCATTCGTGTCCGGGAACACGTGCGCGCCATGGATGCGCTCGATCACGCCCAGCTTGCCGCGCGCATACGCCGGCAGCCGGGTGTGATGATCAACTGGCAGGGCGCGCGTGCGCACCCTTTCTGCAACTTTGAAACGCGCGGGGTGCGTCGCGGGCCGCGACACCGGAAAGCCCTTTTTGATGACCGCAAGGACCGTCTCGGCGCGAACAACGTGATTAGGCGGCGGCGCCGCAGCGTCGAGCACGCCCCTCTGCCGCGCCAGTTTTTCCAGTGCCGCCAGCCAGATCTCGTAATAGCTCAAGTCGCGGTAGTTCGGCAGCGTTTCGCGCGCCGCGCGGTTCATGTCGATGTTCGACATGCCCGTAGGCCCCATGGCGACCACCAGCGCCATGACGCGCGGCTCCCATGCCGCGTGAAAATAATCGCCTTCGGGTTCCTGAACGATGGCGCCCGGCACATCCTGGCCGCCCAAGTCGGCGTGGGAGCGGTACGTCATGCCGCCGATTTCGGCAAGCCGGTGCCGATCATGGAGTCGCGCGTGACGAGTTCCGCCAGTTCGCTCTCGCTCAAGTGTTCCGCAGCCGCAGGCCTCATGGGCACGACCAGGTAGCGAACTTCGGCGGTCGAATCCCAGATGCGGATTTGCGTCGATTGCGGCAATTCAACGCCGAATTCCGCGAGCACGCCGCGCGGATCCTTGACGGCGCGGGCGCGATACGGCGCGCTCTTGTACCAGGTCGGCGGCAGCCCGAGCACCGCCCAGGGATAGCAACTGCACAGCGTGCAGACCACCATGTTGTGCAGCTGCGGCGTATTCTCGACCGCGACCATGTGCTCGCCCTGGCGCCCGGTAAACCCCAGGGAGGCGATCGCGGCGGTCGCATCCTGCAGCAACCAACGGCGAAACTCGGAATCCACCAGGCGCGCGCCACGACGCGTGCACCATTGCGGGGCCCGATCTTCGTCTGGTAGGCATCGATCAGAACGTCGAGCGCGGCCGGATCGATGTAACCCTTTTTGGTCAGCAGCTCCTCCAACGCGCGCACTCGCAATTCCAGCGCGCTGGGCGGGCGCTGCGCGTGCTCATGATGGTGATGTTCGTGTTCGCTCATGGTTGGACTAGTATAGGAGCCTCGAGGAGGGCCAGTCTCATGAATGATGCGTATCTTAAATCTACGCTCCCGGCCATGGCACTGATGCTTTTGTGCTTTGGCATTGCAGCAGTGTGTCCGGCTCGCGGCGCCGATCTGAGGCTGTACGTCCTCGATTGCGGACATGCCACCTTCAAGGATATGGGGGGATTCTCCGATACCGGTGAATACGACGGCAAACCGGGCGAAATCGCCGTGCCGTGCTTCCTGATACGCCATCCCAAGGGCAATCTTCTGTGGGATGCCGGCTTGGGAGATCACTACAACTATCCCAAAGAGGGCAGCGATGCGGCGCCGGGCGTGCACGTCACGGTTCCTGTCACGCTGCTGGCGCAATTGCAATCGCTGAAGGTGGCGCCCAAAGGATATCACCTACATGGCCTTTTCGCATCTGCATTGGGATCACACGGGAAACGCCAACGAGTTTCCCGATTCGATCTGGATCATGAACAAGGCGGAGCTGGCGTGGGCGCAGGTTTCCCCGCCGCCGGGCGGCGTGCTGCCGGAAACCTGGAGCGCCTATAAAAGCGCCAAGAACGAGTCCATCGAGACGGACTATGATGTGTTCGGCGATGGCCGGGTGATGATTTTGCGAGCTCCGGGACATACGCCCGGGCACCAAGTCTTGAAACTCAGATTGCAAAAGAGCGGCACCGTCATTCTTTCCGGCGATCTGTATCATTTGCGAGCCAACCGGCTGTTCAAGCGCGTCCCGCTGTACAACACGGATCGCGCCGATACCTTGGCCTCGATGAGCCGCATCGAAACCATCCTCAAGAACACCCACGGGCGCTTGATCGTGCAGCACGATCCCAAGGACTTTCAGGCCCTGCCCAAGCCTCCGGGGTATCTCGATTGAGCGGAATGCTCGCTCCCGGCCTCGCGCCAAGATCTTCCGGGAATCTTAGAGATTTACAACGAGGTGATTCGCACCTCGACCGCCGTGTACATGGAGGTCGAATTCGACGCGGAGCGCGGCGCCGCCTGGTTCGACGCCAAGTGCGGCAGCGGCTTTCCTTTCATCGTCGCCAAGGATGCATCCGGCGTTGCGGGATTCGGGACTTTTGGCAATTTTCGCCTCCCGCCCTGCTATCGGAACAGCGTGGAGCACAGCGTGCACGTTCGCGCCGACCGCCGCGGTCAGGGCATCGGGCGGCGCTTGGTGGTCGAACTCATGAGTCTGGCGGCCGCCATGCAGAAGCATGTCATGATCGCCGGCGTCGACGCCGACAACCAAGTCTCCATCAAACTGCATGAAAGCCTGGGATTCATCAAGGTGGCCCACTTTCATGAGGTTGGATTCAAATTCGGCCGCTGGCTCGACTTGGTGTTCCTGGAGTGTCGCCTTCCTGCTACAAAGCACTCGGCTACTGTAAAACCGCCGGCCTGAGCAGCAAGCGGCGCTTGCTCGCAGCGCAGTCTTGATATCATGAGCGCGTGGTAAGAGCTACACAGACTGAGATTGAAACCGCCGTCGAAGCATTGCGGGCCGGCGAGTTGGTGGTGTTTCCGACCGAAACCGTCTATGGGGTGGGCGCGAATGCGGCCGACCCTTCCGCCGTGCGCAAGATCTTCGAAGTCAAGGGCCGCCCGCCCGATCATCCGGTGATCGTTCATCTCGACGATCCGCGCTACCTGCACCGCTGGGTGGCCCAAATGCCGGCGGTTGCGGAAACTTTGGCGAACAAATTCTGGCCCGGGCCCCTGACGCTGATCTTGCCGAAAGCCGACAACGTCAATGACATCGTCACCGGCGGCCAGGACAGCATCGGCATTCGAATCCCCTCGCATCCCATGGCGCAGCAGCTGTTGAATGCCTTCGGCGGCGGCATTGCCGCGCCGTCGGCCAATCGTTACGGCCGCTTGAGCCCCACCAAGCCGGAACATGTGCGCGATGAGTTCGGCGATTCGGTCAGGGTCATTCTCGATGGCGGCGATTCGCCCATTGGACTCGAGTCCACCATCGTATCCTGCCTCGACGATCAAGCCCGCTTGCTGCGCCCTGGATTCATCACCCGCTCGCAGCTCGAACAGGTGGTCGGCCCGTTGGCCGTCGGCGGCGCGGTGCCCCGGGCGCCCGGCGACCGCGCCTTGCACTATGCACCCTCGACGCCGCTCGAGATCGTGGACTCGGACGACCTGGAGGTGCGGGCCGGCGAGATCGTGGCGCGCGACGAGAAGGTGGCGGTGTTGGCAATGCGCCCGCCGTTGCACACCCAGCGGCATATGACCTGGATCAATGCCGGCAAGAAGCCCGATACCTACGCGCACAATCTGTACAACCATTTGCGCACTCTGGATCGGGTGGGCTGCGTGAAGATATTCGTGCAGAGCTTGCCGCAGGATGAGCGCTGGGCGGCGATCCTCGACCGCTTGCAGCGCGCCAGCGGCATGGGCGATGATTCCTTGGAGCTGAGCGTCAGCTGAACTCCCTACCCGATGGAACTCGATCCCAAGCTCGATCCTTTCTCGCGAGAGGCGATCCAACATTTGGCGGCACGCTACGGCTCGCCGCTGCTGGTGATCGATGCCGAACGGGTGCGTCAACAATATCGCCGGCTTGGCGCAGCGTTGCCCGGCGTTGATCTGCACTACGCCTTGAAGCCGTTGCCGCACGCGGCGCTGATCACCACCCTCATGGCGGAGGGCGCGTTATTTCGACCTGGCGACCAACGGCGAAGTCGAATTGGTGCGCCGCTTGGGAGTCGATCCAAAGCGCTGCATCCACACGCACCCGATCAAGCGCGACAGCGACATTCGCACGGCGTTGAGCTTTGGCGTCGCGCGTTTCGTCATCGACAATCCGGACGAGTTGCGCAAGTTCGTGCAGTTTCGCAGCAGAAGCTCGCTCTTGATTCGGGTTTCCTTTCGCAGTCCCGACGCGCAGGTGGATCTGTCGCGCAAATTCGGCTGCGATCCGGAAGCGGTCGAAGATCTGTTCCGACTCGCGGGAGAATTGCGCATCAAGATCGACGGGCTGTCATTTCACACCGGCTCGCAGAATGCCGACTCTGCGATGATGGTCAGGGCCATCGGGGTGTGCCATGGGCTGCTGCAAAATGCGGCGGCGGCGGGTCATCCGGTGCACATGCTCGATATCGGCGGCGGATTCCCGGTGCAGTATCTGAAGCCGGCGCCGTCCATCGAAGAATTCTGCGCGCCCGATCAACGCCTCGCTCAAAAAATTGCCGCCCGATGTGCGCGTGATCGCCGAGCCGGGCCGCTACATCGCGGCGCCCGCGGCGATCGCGGTCGCCTCGGTCATGGGCCGCGCGCTGCGCGACGGCCGCTGGTGGTACTACCTCGACGACGGTCTCTACGGCAGCTACAGCGGTCAGATGTATGATCACTCGATATTTCCGGTCGAAGCGCTGTTGCCGGGTGCCGCAGACCTTCCCTTCGGTGCTGGCCGGACCGACGTGCGACAGCATCGATGTCATCCGCGAGAAACTCGACCTGCCCAAGCTCAACATCGGCGACTTGGTCGTCGGGCGCATGATGGGCGCCTACACCTGGGCCTCGGCCTCCGAATTCAATTTCTTTCCCAAGGCCACGGTGCTGGCGCTCGATCACGGGCGCCTGCTACGAGGATGAGCGCATGATCAGCCGCCGCCGCATGCTGGCCGCCGCGGCGGCGTTCTGCAGCAGCGCCGTGAGCGGCGCCGCGTTCCCTGGCCGCAAGCGCCGCGCGCGGCGGCCGAGGACGTCAGGCGCAACGTATTGCGCTGGACAATGTGCAGACCGGGGAGCGGCTGGAGATCGAATACTTTCGCGGCGGTCGCCTATGTGCCCGACGCGCTCGCCGCGATCGAAATGCTGCTGCGGGATTTTCGCACTGGCGAGCAGCATGCGATCGATCCGAGCTTCTGGATTACCTGGTCGATGTCGCCGATCCGCCTCGGGGTGCCGGCCGATACAGCGTGTCTCGGGCTACCGCTCGCCGCAGACCAACGAGCGCTGGCACGAGCGCAGCGGCGGCGTTGCCGCGGCGCAGTCTGCACATGCAAGGCCGCGCGATCGATGTGCGCATGAGCGGCGTCGATTGCACGGGATCTGGCGGCGTGTGCCGCGTCCTTGCAGCGGGGCGGCGTCGGCTACTACCGCGCCTCGAATTTCGTGCATTTGGACACCGGCGCGTTCCGCACCTGGCGCGGCTAGCCATGCTACCGCGGCGTCCTGCCGCTGGGGGTTTGTACTGTGGCTTGCGGCCTGTCAGCCGTCCGAGCCCGAACCCCAAGCCGTGCCGCGGCAAACGGCGGCGCCGATCGCGGCGCGGCGCTGTACGCTGCAAAATTGCGTGCCCTGCCACCGCGATAACGGCGAGGGCGTGCCCAAGGTGTTCCCAAGCTTGGCCGGTTCGCCGGCCGTGCTGGGCGATCCCGTCGAGCTCGCGCAGCTGGGTGTTGAGCCAGAAGCGGCCGGACGAGCATTCCCGCGGGCCGCTATCCGACTCAGATGCTACTGTTCGGCTGGATGAACAGATGCGGATCGCGGCGGCGGTGCTGACCTATGTTCGTTCACATTTTGGGAATTCAGCGCCCGCCGGTCGATGCTGCGATGATTGCGAAGGCGCGCGAAAAATAAATGTCTGTGAGGCCAAGTGCCCGTAACCACCATTCATGCACTGGTCGACCGTTGCCGTGCCGCCCAGCTGCCGGCCGCCATCGCCAAACTGCCTTCGGGCTGGGCTGATCATGGGTGAGCGCCAGGTGCTTGCCCGGATATTGTTTGTTGCTGCCGGATCCGGTCGTGCCGCATTTGAACGCGCTCGACGCCGACGCCCGCACGCAGTTCTTGTTCGACATGGCGGCTGATCGGCGATGTGCTTGCTGGCCATCACCGCCGCGCGCGCGCATCAACTACGCGATCTTCGGCAATGTGGACCCGGCGTTGCATGCGCATATCTTTCCGCGCGACAGCGCCGAGCCGGCCGAGATACGCACCGCCGCAGCCGTGGGCGCTCGATTGGAACGCCGCGCCGACTGTACTCCGATGCGCTGCATCGGCGATTTCAAACGGCGCGTCGGCATGGAACTGCGGTCAGGCACGCCGCTGAAGTGACGTTCGCGCCGAGACGCGCGCGGCAATTTGCCTCGCGTCCTGCAGCGGCGCCGAGCAGGTCATGCCGGTGCACAGATACGCGACGGCGTGCCGTCCAGCGCGTTTCGCCGCAAGCGCGGGCGGCAGCCCGCGGCGTCGCTGGGGATGGCGAAAATCATGCGCGTCGGCGCGTACACGGCGCCGTACTCGTCGTGCCCAAGCGCGCGCGCTCGTCGCCTCGCCGCGAACCACCAAGATCTGCATCGGCGCCAGAGAAATCCTCCAGCGCGTTCACCAGGCTCATGTGCGCCTGGGGATAATCTCGAACTCCGTTCCACGCGGCCTCGAGCGCGCGTTCCGCGGCGTCCACGTAACGCAGTTCGCCGAGCATGTACCCCAAGCCGGCACAGCACCGAGACGGCCACGCTGTTGCCCGACGGCACCGAGTCGTCGCTGAAGCTCTTGCTGCGATGAATCAGCTGCTCGTGATCCACAGCCGTGAAAAAAAATCCGCCCGCTTGCGGATCCTCGAATTGCGCCAGCAGCACCTCGGCCAGTTGGCGCGCGAACTCCAGATCGCTGCTGCGCCAGCGGGTCTGCAGCAGCTCGAGCAAGGCATCGGCGAGAAACGCGTAGTCATCGAGATAGGCCGGCAGATGCGCGCGGCCGTCCTTGTAGGTCGCCAGCAAGTCGGCCGTCGCGCCACAGATGGCGGCGCACGAAATCCACGGCGGCGCCCGCCGCATCGGCCAGAGTCGGGCCGCGTCGAGCACGCGCGCCGCGATCGCCAGCCCCTTGATCATGAGCGCATTCCAGGAGGCAGAGAATCTTCTCGTCGCGCGCCGGCCAGACGCGCAAATTGCGGTGCCTCAGCAGCTTGGACGCGCGCGGTTTCGATCAGGCCGGCCACCGCGCGGGATCTCATCGAGCGCGGCGGCAATCTGCTCGAGCGGCGCAAGCCGTGCAAATGCCATTCGCCCTCGAAATTCGCGGCGCGGTCCAAGCCGAAGCGGGCGGAAAACGCGGCGTATCTTCGCGCGGCGTCAGCAGCGACTGCACCTCGCCGCGTTGTCCAGACATAGAACTTGCCCTCGTGACCTTCGGAGTCCGCGTCGAGGCTGGAGTAAAAGCCGCCTTCGGGCGAGCGCATGTCGCGCAGCACCCAGTCGGCCGTTTCATGCGCGACCTTCGCAAACAACGCCTCGCCGGTGGCCAGGCGGGCGCGCGAGTATTCGCACAGCAGTTGCGCATTGTCGTACAGCATTTTTTCGAAATGCGGGATCATCCAGGCGCCGTCAACCGAATAGCGCGCGAATCCGCCGCCCAATTGGTCGTAGATTCCGCCCTGCGCCATGCGCGTCAGCGTCAGAGCTCGCCATGTACAGCGCCTCAAGGTCGGGCTGGGCGCCGGCCGCGGTTCGCGTCCACTGACGCAGACAGCGCTCGATGCTGCTCGGATGCGGAAATTTCGGCGCGCCGGATAAAGCCGCCGAAGGTCGGCATCGAACGACTTCTCAAGCGCCGCGCGCGCCTGCAGCCAGCGGCGATGCATCGAGCAGCCGCCGGGCGAATCCGGCTGCGGCACGAGCGCGGCGAACGCGGCCTGAAGCTGCGTGCTCTGCGCCGCGATTTCCGCGCCGTGGTCGCGGTAATACTCGGCCACGCGCTTGAGCAGATCTCGCGAAATGCCGGCATGCCATGGCGGGGCTCCTTGGGAAAGTAAGTGCCGCCGAAAAAGGGCTGCTGATCCTGCGGCGTCAGGAACATGGTCAGCGGCCAACCGCCGGAGCCCTGCGTCATCATCTGCTGCGCGACCTGATAGATCTTGTCCAGGTCGGGCCGCTCTTCGCGATCGACCTTGATGTTGACGAACAATTCATTCATCAGCGCGGCCGTGCTGTCATCTTCGAAGGACTCGTGCGCCATGACATGGCACCAATGACAGGCCGAATAGCCGATCGACAGGAGAATGGGTTTGTTTTCGCGCTGGGCTCGCGCCAGCGCCGCCTCGCCCCAGGGATACCACTCGACCGGATTGTCCGCGTGCTGCAGCAAGTACGGGCTGGTCTCCTCGGCGAGATGATTGCGCAGCATCTTCACGGCCCAAGCTCCTCAGTCGGTTAGAATGCCGTTTACTATAGCCGAAGTATGTTCCATGACTGACTCCCGTGAAGCGGCGCAGCTGCCCGTCCTGCGCCTGAAACGCAACGAAGATCGCCGCCTGCATGCCGGGCATCTATGGATCTTCAGCAACGAGGTCGATACCAGCCAGACGCCGCTGCCCAAGTTCAAGGCCGGCGAGTTGGTGCGGGTGATGGCGCACAACGATCGGGCATTGGGATTGGCCTACGTCAATCCCCATTCGCTGATTGCGGCGCGCCTGCTCGAGACCTGGAAGATCCCCGACACCGCCTGGTTGGCCGCGCGCATTCGCGCCGCGATGGCGCTTGCGCGACCGCCTGTACCCGCAGCCCTACTATCGGCTGGTGTACGGAGAATCCGACGGCTTGCCGGGACTGGTCATTGATCGCTATGGCAGCACGCTGCGTCGCGCAGATCGGCACCGCCGGCATGGAGGCGCTGAAGCCTCAGATTCAGGAAGCGCTGGGCCAGGTCTTGAGATGCGAAGCGTTGCTCTTCAAGAACGACAGCGCCGCGCGGGAAATGGAGGGCTTGCCGAGCTATGTGGAGGCCGCGAAGGGCAGCTTCGATGCGCCCGCGGCGGTGATCGAAGACGGCCTCGAATTCCAGGCGCCCTTGACGGCGGGACAAAAGACCGGCTGGTTCTTCGATCAGGCCGACAATCGCCGCGCTTTGTCGCAAGTACGTGCCGCCGGGCGGCCGCGTCTTGGATGTCTTCAGCTATGTGGGCGCCTGGGGAGTGCGCGCGGCGCACCTCGGCGCGCGCGAGGTCACCTGCGTCGACAGTTCCGCGGCCGCGCTCGATTTGGCGGCGGCGAACGCACAGCGCAATGGCGTCGAAGCTGCTGACGCGCAAAGGCGATGCCTTCGATGTGCTCGAAGAATTCGCGCGGCAGGGCGCGCGCTTCGATGTCGTCATCGTCGATCCGCCGGCGTTTGCCAAACGCAAGAAGGATCTGCCGAAGGCGCTGGCCGCATACAAGCGGCTGAACCAGCTCGCCATTGCAAGCGACCGCGGCCGGACGGCATCCTGGTATCCTGTTCCTGCTCTTTCCACGTGAGCGCGGAGGAACTGCAGGATGCCATCGCCAAAGCCGCGCGCGGCTGCCGGCAAGCATGTGCAAATCCTGGAAATGGGCGGCCAGGCGCCGGATCATCCGGTGCATCCGGCCATTGCCGAGACCCGATATCTCAAAGCCTATTTCTGTCGCATCAACGAGAGTTTAAAGTAGCAGCCATGCTTACCTATCCGCACATCAATCCCGATTGCCGTGTCCATCGGCCCCATCTTTGGCTTGGGACCCTTGCAGGTGCACTGGTACGGAATCATGTACTTGATCGGATTCATCGGCGCTTGGTGGCTGGCGCGATATCGCGCGCGCCGCCCGGGCTCGACCTGGGTGGCGCTCGAAATCGATGACCTCATTTTCTACTGCGCGATCGGCGTCATTGTGGGCGGCCGCCTGGGCTGGTGCATTTTTTACGGCCATGATGTGATCGCCGAAAATTGGCTGAATGTCTTTCACATCTGGGACGGCGGCATGTCCTTTCACGGCGGCATGACCGGCGTGCTGGTCGCCGGCATCGTGTTTGCGCGCGTCAAGCACAAGAGAATCGCCGATGTATTGGATTTCGTCGCGCCGCTGCCCGGCATCGGTCTGTTTTTCGGGCAGACTGGGAAATTTCATCAACGGCGAACTCTGGGGCAAACCGACCAATTTGCCCTGGGGATTCGGCGTGCCGAATGCGCAGGGTGTCATGATCTCCCGGCATCCCTCGCAGCTCTACGAGGCGACGCTCGAAGGTCTGGTGCTGTTTGCTGATTCTTCTCTGGTACACCAGCACGCCCCGGCCGCGATTGGCGCCCACCGGTTTGTTCCTGCTGTTGTATGGCTGCGCGCGTTTCACGGTGGAATGGGTGCGGCTGCCGGACGCCAATATCGGCTATCTGGTGGGCGATTGGCTGACCATGGGCATGCTGCTGACCATGCCCATGATCGTGGTCGGCGCCGCGATCATGATTTATGCCTACCGGCGCAACGCGCCGTCCGGCAATTTGGTTGCCGTGAAGGCGTAATGCGGCAGTACCTCGATTTCCTGCGCCACATCCGCGAGCGCGGCGCCGCAAAAGGCGACCGCACCGGCACCGGCACCTTGAGCGTCTTTGGCTATCAAATGCGCTTCGATCTCAATGCCGGTTTCCCGCTGGTGACCACCAAAAAGCTGCATCTGCGCTCCATCATCTATGAGCTTCTGTGGTTCTTGCGCGGCGACACGAACGTCAAATACCTGCAGGAACACGGCGTCAGCATTTGGGATGAGTGGGCCGACGGGAACGGCGACTTGGGTCCGGTCTACGGCAAGCAGTGGCGCAGCTGGCCGACGGCGGACGGCCGGCATATCGATCAGCTTTCGCTTGGTGCTCGAGCAGCTCAAAGCCAACCCGAACTCGCGCCGCATCCTGGTCAGCGCCTGGAACGTGGGAGAATTGGATCGCATGGCGTTGCTGCCGTGCCACGCCTTGTTCCAATTCTACGTGGCTGACGGCCGCTTATCCTGCCAGCTGTACCAGCGCAGCGCCGATGCCCTGCTCGGGGTGCCCTTCAACATCGCCAGTTATGCGCTGCTCACGCACATGATTGCGCAGCAGTGCAGGCCTGGGGACGGGCGATTTGGTGTGGACGGGCGGAGACTGTCATTTGTATTTGAATCACCTGGAGCAGGCCGATCTGCAGCTTTCGCGCACGCCGTACCCCTTGCCGCGGCTGGTGCTCAAGCGCAAGCCCGCCAGCCTGTTCGACTACGCTTATGAAGATTTCGAAATCATCGACTATCGCCATCATGCTGCGATCAAAGCGCCGATCGCCGTATGAAGAAAGCCGCGCGGCGCCCGCCGACGCCTCTTTTTGAGGTTCGCCACTCGCGCGTTCACGGCTACGGCGTGTTTGCGCTGCGCCGAATCCGCAAAGGCACCAACATCGTCGAATATCTGGGCGAGCGCATCAGTCCCGAGCTTGCCGATGCCCGCTATGCGGGCAAGGCGCCGACGGATGGCCACACGTTCCTGTTCACCGTGGATCGCAAAACCGTGATCGATGCCGGAGTCGACGGCAATGAAGCGCGCTTCATCAATCATGGCTGCGATCCCAATTGCCAGACCGTCCAGGTGGGCAAGCGAATTTTCATCGAAGCGCTTCGCACCATCCGGCCCGGCGAGGAGCTCGCCTACGATTATCGAATTCAGCGCGATGCGGACGATCCCGCCGATATCGACAATGTGTTTCGCTGCCTGTGCGGCGCGCCGAATTGCCGCGGCAGCATGCTGGTGGCGCCGCCGCGGAGGCGCGCGAAGAATCGCGCGCAATATCGCGCGCCGGCAACCCGCGAAGCGGCGGCAGCGGAGCAAACGGCCGCGATGAGCGCGAGCGCGGATCTTTGCGCCAGCGGGATTTCGATTCGGGATCGGTTTGTCTCCGCCCCCGCAGTGTCCGCGTTGCTCGAGTGCGCGCGGGCGCGCGAGGCGCGCGGAGAATTCGCGGCCGCGCGCGTCGGCGGACAGGGCAGAGAGCTGCGGCGCGACCAAATCCGCGGCGATTTCACCTGTTGGCTGCGCGAACCGCTGTTGCCGCCGGAACGCTCGCTCCTGGAGCGCATGGAAAAACTGCGCGCACAGTTGAACCGCGACGCGTTCCTGGGCTTATTCGAGCTGGAGCTGCACTATGCGAGGTATCCGGCCGGCGCGGCTTATAGCCGTCATGTGGATCAGCCGCTGGGCGGTACTCAACGCAAGCTCTCCGTGGTGCTGTACTTGAATTCAGGGTGGCAGCCGGCGGACGGCGGGGTCTTGAGAATCCACGACGCGAATGGCGCCCATGTCGACGTCGAACCGCTCGCCGGCCGATTGGTGTGTTTTCTGACTTCGGGGCGCGAGCACGAAGTGCTGCAGGCACGGCGCGAGCGCATGAGCATCAGCGGTTGGTTTCGTGCTCGCGAACAAGGCGGCAATGGCGCGGCGTTCAGCTGATTTCCGGCCGCGCAAGCGTATGGCGGTGCTGGCACGAATGTTGCTGAGGATTGATCGTGTATCATAAACCTCGGATATGCGTTTACCGTCGCTCAAATTTTTGAAGACATTCCAGGTCGCCGCGCGGCTGCAGAGCTTCAAGGCCGCGGCCGAAGAATTGTTCGTCACCCCATCCGCCATCAGCCATCAAATCAAGGCGCTGGAGGAGCAGCTCGGCGTGAGCTTGTTTCAACGCGGCGTACGTACGCTGACATTGACCGATGCCGGCAGAAATTATCTCGAGCACATCAACGACATCTTCTCCAAGCTCGAATCGGTCACGGAACAGCTGCAAGTGCGCTATGGCCGCACCATCATCCGCCTGAACGTCCCTTCCTTTTTCGCCAACGAGTTGTTGCTGCCGCGGCTTGCATCGTTTACCCAGGCGCGCGAAGAGACCGACATCCGCATCGAAACGCACTTTTCGGCGCCGAAGACGCATCCGCCGGAAGCGGATCTGTCCATCGTGGTGGGCGCCGGTCCCTGGGACGGCCTGGTGGTGCACGAATTGTTCGCGCAAAATTTCATCGCGGCCTGCTCTCCGGCGTTTTTGTCGGACAATCCCATCGACAGCTACGCGGACCTCAACGGCAAGACGCTGCTGCTGCATGAGGAGCGCCGCGAAGCCTGGGAGAAATGGGCGGCCGGACTCGGGATCGAACCCATCAAGCCCAATCGGCTGGTGCGCCTCGACACCATGTCGGCGGTGGTGCGTGCTGCAGAGCAAGGCGTGGGAGTGGCTTTGGTGCCCTCGAGATTGAGCGCGGATCGCTTCAATGCCGGCGGCCTGATAAAATTATTCCCAGCCGAGCTGACCACCAATGAGAGTTACTATCTCCTGCATCGGCCGGAAGATCGCGCGCGCGAGGATCTGCAGGAATTGACGCGCTGGATCTTGAGCGAATGCCGGGTCGCATGATTCGATGACTTGAGCCGAATGTCCCGCTCGGTGAACAATTTGTCATTTGTTCAGCGTCCATGCGCGCGCTAACGTTGCCATAAGGGAGGTGGGGAATCGGTATCAGACGAGGAATACCACCATGAACTTCCGGACGCTTTTTCTTGGCGCAGCATCGATCGCGGCATTTTCACCCGCCGTTTCCCAGGCTTCCAGCCACGATCAGGCACTCAGCGCCTGCACGCGAGCTTTCGCCGCGAGGATGTCGGCGACGGCAGCGGTGCCCGTTTTCAAACTGGTGTATATCGATCAGCCGGGAAGCGCGATCGATGAATACTACAATGAACACAATTACACTTTTGAGTTGCAGGCTCGCGATTTGAAGACGGGCGCGATCCTCTCCAGCGCAACGTGCACCACCGATATGCGCGGCACTCAGGTTGCGTTCAGCGCGCCGCCGTTGACGCCGGGCGGCCCGCTGGCAATATTCGCCGCGCGCTGAGCGGTACCGGCCTGGCGCGATGCCGCCGGCCGGCGTATAAATCCGCTTTCGCGTTTCGAGGGGGCGGATGACGCAGGCAGCGGTTGAATTGGTGGTGGCGGTTTCCGAAAACGATGTGATCGGGCGCGCCAACCAACTCCCGTGGCGTTTGCCCGCGGATCTCAAGCATTTCAAAAATCTGACGATGGGACATCCCATTCTGATGGGCCGCAAGACGTACCAATCGATCGGCAAGGCGTTGCCGGGCCGGACCAATTGGGTGTTGAGCCGCTCGAACGATTTCGCGCCGCCGGACTGTAAAGTGGTGCGCACGTTGCAGGAAATCCCATTCGGCGCAGGCGGCGGGGCGCCTCTCATGGTGATCGGCGGCGCCGAAATCTATCGCCTGTGCCTGCCGCACGCGGCGCGCATTCACCTCACGCTGGTGCACACCAGCATCGGCGGCGGCGACACGTTTTTCAGCGCCTGGCGCGAACCGGAATGGACCGAGTCCGGCCGCGAACGTCACGAAGCCGACGACAAGAATGCCTACGCCTACAGTTTTCTGACCCTCGATCGCGCGCGGCGCAGCGCGGCGGCGTAGCTGGCGTCCCGGCTCAGCGCGCGCTTGCCGCACTCTGCAGCGGGCTCAGGCGGCCGTCGATCTCATGCTCCGCGCGCCCGAAATCGACCTCCGCCAGCGTATGAACCGCGGCGCCCGTCAGTTCGGCCAGGATTTCAGCCTGTATCGCGCCGCGCCGCTGCGCGGTGAGATAGGGAATTTCATGATGGAACATCACCATGGAGTAGCGCGGAATGAAGCGCCGCGGGAAGCGCCGTTCGAGTTCCAGCGACAGCGCCTGCTGCAGCTGAAATTTCGGGTTCCGCGACGCTTTCGCGCATTTCCATGTAATTTTCCAGCGCCATTGCGGCGATGGCATCGGTATTGGGCTTGCGGGCGGCGCCGAACTCCGCGAACACCGCTTCCCAGGACGCATGCCGGGCGGCGCAGGCGTCGAATTCGATGCAGTCCTCGAAGCAGCAATTCATGCCCTGGCCGTGAAACGGAACCATGGCGTGCGCCGCATCGCCGATCAGCGTCGCCTGCGCCCCGGCATGCCACGGATGCGCGGCGACGGTTCCCAAAAATCCCACCGGATGGGCGCTGAATTCCGCGAGTGCAGTCCGGCATGAGTTCGCGCGCATCGGGAAAATTGCGCGTCAGAAACTCATCGACGCCGCCGTTGTCGCGCAGCGAGGCGAAGCTCACGCGCCCGCGTTTCGGCAGAAACAACGTTGCGGTGAAGCTGCCGTCCGCGTTCGGCAGCGCGATCAGCATGAAATTGCCGCGCGGCCAAATGTGCAGCGCATCGCTGGCCATGCGAAAGCCGCCGTGCGGCCCCGCGGGAATCGACAATTCCTTGTAGCCATGTTCAAGGTCGATTTCCCGCGCCTCAATCAGCTGGCGCGCCGACATCTCGCGGCGCATGGCGGATCCGGCGCCGTCGGCGGCGAGCAGCGGCTGCATCGGCATCTCGAGAATCCGGTCGTTCTCGAGGTCGCGAATCCGCGCGGTATTCGCGGCGAAATCCGCGCCCTCGAGGCGATGTTGGAAATGCAGCTGCACGCCCGGCTGGAGCGGCCGCCGCTTCGATCAACGCCTGGTTGAGACGATGACGAGAAACCGAATAAATCACTTCATTGGGCCGCTGCCCGTAGGGTTGAAACGCGGTCTCGCGATTCTCGTAGTGAATCAGCCGGCCGCGCATGGGCAGCAGCGCCGACCCACAGCGTCGAATACGCCCGCCGCTTTGAGCGCGTGGATTCCGCGATCGGCCAGCGCCAGATTGATGGAGCGGCCGGCGCCGGCCGCAAGCTGCCTCAAGTCCGGCCGCGCTTCGTACAATTCGATCTCGCGTCCGCGCCTCGCCAAGAGTATGGCGAGCAGCGCGCCGGTCGGTCCCGCGCCGATAATGCCGATCACGGGATGCCGCGCAAAGCCTGCGCCAGAATGTCGACGGCGGCGAACACATCGGCGAAAGAATTGTAGAGCGGGATCGGCGCGAGGCGCAGCACATCGGGCTCGCGCCAATCGCCGATCACGCCGGCCGCCGTCAGGGCATCGTGGCAGCGTCGCGCTTCCGCGGCCGGCCGCGCCAGGCGCAAGCTCAATTGGCAGCCGCGCTGCTGCGGCGCGCTGGGCGTGATGATCTCGACCTGCTTCTGCAGACGCTCCTCGATGAGCTTCTGCATGAAGCCGGTGAGCGCGATGGACTTGTCGCGCAAGGCGCGCATGCCGGCCCGCTGAAAAATCTCCAACGAAGCCAGCAGCGGCGCCGTGGACAGGATCGGCGGATTGCTGATTTGCCAGCCTTGAGCGCCCGCGATCGGATCGAATTTGGGATCGTAGAGAAACCGCTGCGCCTTGTTGTGTCCCCACCAGCCGGCGAAGCGGGGCAGCCGTCGAAGTTGCGCGCATGCCGTTCATGCACGAAGCAACCGCCGACGGCGCCGGGGCCGGCGTTGAGATACTTATAGCTGCACCAGACGGCGAAGTCGGCATTCCAGTCGTGCAGTTGCAGTGGCGTATTGCCGATCGCGTGCGCGAGGTCCAGGCCCACTGCGGCGCCGGCGCGGCGCGCAGCCGCGATCAGCGCCGGCAGGTCCAGCAGCTGCCCGGTGAGATATTGCACACCGGGCAAAAGCACCAGGCTCAAGCGGCTGCCTTCCCGCTCGATGCGCTCGATCATATCCTCGGTTCGCAATGTACGCTCGCCGGGCCGCGGCTGAACTTCGATCAAATGCCGCTCAGGCTCGAGGCCGTGAAATTCGAGCTGCGAAACGACGGCGTAGCGGTCCGACGGAAACGCCGAACTCTCGATCAACACGGTATTGCGCGTCGCGTCGGGCCGGAAGAAACTGACCATCATCAGGTGCAGATTCACCGTGAGGGAGTTCATGGCAACGACTTCGTCAGGCATCGCGCCCGCCAGTTCGGCGAGCGCCGGCGCGGCGCGCTCGTGATAGGGAATCCACGGACGCGCGGCGGCGGTGTGGCCGAGCACCCCCAAGCGCCGCCAATCGCCGAGCTCCTGTTCGACCATCGCGGCAGCGGACTTGGGCTGCAGCCCCAGGGAATGGCCGCCGAAGTACCGCAGCTTGCGGCCTTGAGCGTCGTGCGGATGATGAAACTCCTGCGCAAAGCCGGCGAGCGGGTCCGCCGCATCCTGTGCCTCCGCCTCGGCCTGCGCGCGCTGAGAGTCTTGCGCGCTCAGGCGGGCGCCTGCATGACTGTGCCGCAGACGCTGCACGTGCGGCGCGCCAGGCTGGAATAAAAGCGCGCAAAAATTTCCGGCAGCTGCGTTTCGATGTTGGCGACCGCAACCTGCTCCAGATACAGCCGGTGTCCGCAGTTTTCGCAGTACCAGGAAAAGCCGTCGAGTTCTTCAGGCCCACGCCGCCGTTCGACGACCAGCCCCACGCTGCCGGCCGGGCGTTGCGGCGAGTGCGGCACTTGCGCGGGCAGGAGGTACATCTCGCCCTCGCGGATCGGCACATCCACCAAGCGGCCATCCTGCACCGTCTTCAGCAGCATGTTCCCTTCGATCTGGAAGAAAAACTCCTCGCTGGGATCGTGGTGATAGTCCTTGCGCGAATTTGGACCGCCGACCGCCATGATGATGAAGCCGCTGTCTGCAAAAAGCAGCTTGTTGCCCACCGGCGGCATGAGCAGCGCGCGGTTTTGCTCGATCCATCGCTGTAAATTGAAGGGCGGAATGGCGGCCATCGGACCATTATAGCGGCGCTGAACTTCGTTGCGTTCATTACGGTCAAACCGGCTTGGAGGCGGTATGCGGGCGTTTTGGATCATTGTGGGCGCCGGGTTGGCGTTGGCGTTGGCGCTGCCGGTGCGGGCGGCTCAGCCGCTGCTCGGCAGTCCGTTCCCCGCGGTATGGAAGGAACATCATCTTGAGTTCTCCTACCTGGGCCGCACGGCGCGCTATTCCTGCCAGGGCTTGCGCGACAAGATGCGTTCGCTGCTCTTGGACATGGGCGCGCGCCGGGATCTGCAGGTTGCGCTGCTCGCCTGCAATGAGTCGGCGCCCTTGGGCCGCGGCTACCTGGGGCCGCGCTTGAGCCTGACATTTTCCGCGCCCGCATTGCCGGACGCATCCGGCCAACCGCTGCGCGCGGGCGACCTCGCGGCCGTGGATGCGCGCTTTGAACCGTTCACCCTGACGAGCGATGCGTTTCGAAACTACGGCGTTGGCGACTGCGAACTGGTCGAGGAGTTCGCGCGCGAAATCCTGCCGCACTTCAGCGCGAGAAACATAAGGCAGGACATCACCTGCGTGCCGTATCAGGCGGTCGGCAGCCGTTTCTTGGTTCGCGGCGAGATCTTGCGTGCGGTGCGCAGCCTCACCGGCAATTAGGATTCCTCGGTCGGCGCCTGCGCCGCCGCGCAGCGCACCTGCACAGGATCGGCGCCCGGCACATCGAGCCGCAGGGCGGTGAGGCGCTCTCCCCACACGCAACCGCTATCCAGCCCCGTGACATCGGCGTTTCTGAAGAAGCCCAGGGTCGACCAGTGTCCGAAGATGACTCGCGGACCGCGCCAGCGCGCCCCCCGGGCCTCGAACCATGGGACGAGCGATTTGGTCTGGGCTTTTTTCGGCGATCCCTTGGCGCGAAGCGCCAAGCGGCCCTCCAAATCGACGTAGCGCAGGCGGGTCAGACAGTTCGCGATGAAGCGCAGGCGCTCTTCGCCCTGGAGCGAGTCTTCCCAGCGATCGGGCTGATCTCCGTACATGCCGGCGAAGAGTTTTTCGGGATTGCGCCGCAGCGCCTTCTCGAGTTCGTGGGCGCAGTCGCGCGCCTGATTCAAGTCCCACTGCGGCGCCAGCCCGGCGTGCACCATGCACGCGTTCAAGCCCGCATCTTCGTGCAGCAGCGGCCGCTCCTGCAGCCATTCGAGCAGCATGGCGCGATCCGGCGCCGCCAAGATGTCATCGAGCGTGTCATCGCCGCGCAGCCGCGCGCCGCCATAGGCCACCGCCAGAAGGTGCAGATCGTGATTGCCGAGCGTGACCGTGGCGGCATCGCCCAAAGCGCGGATCCGGCGCAGCACTTTGAGCGAATCAGGTCCGCGATTCACCAGGTCGCCGACGAACCACAGCGAATCCCGATCCGGCGAAAATCTCAAGGTATCGAGCAGGGCACCGAGCTCAGCGTCGCAACCTTGCACATCGCCGATCGCGTACAGCGCCATCAGCTTCAGTGCAGTACGCCGGGCATGGCGAGACGAAACGGCGCGATGGGCGCGTCGAACTGCTCGCCGTTATCGGCCATCATTTGATAGCTGCCTTGCATCGTGCCGACCGGGGTTTCGATGACGGCGCCGGTCGAATAACGGAATCCCTGGCCCGGCTTCAAGTACGGCTGCTCCCCGACCACCCCATCGCCGCGCGTTTCCTTCACATTGCCGTTCGCATCCGTGATGATCCAGTGGCGCGTGAGCAGGCGCGCCGGCAGCGGACCTTCGTTGCGAATCGTAATGGTGCAGGAAAACACAAAACGCTTGTCGCGCGGATCGGATTGTTCTTCGATGTAGGAAGTCTCCACCTCGACCCGGATGCTCATTTGCGTATGCGGACTGCCAGCACGTCGCAATGCGCGGCATGCAGGACCGTGTCTTCGGTGAAATTGACCAGGATGCCCAAGCCGTGGCGCTCACGGCTGCCGAGGACGATCAAATCGACCGCTTCTTCCTTCGCGACGCGCAAGATCTCGGTTTTCCTGTTGCCGGCTTCAACCCGGATGCTCGCGTGCGCCAGCCCCAGTCCGGCCGAGAGTTCGTTCAGCTTGAGTTTCGCACGCTGTTCCAGATTCTCTTCGATTTGCATCGTCGGCATCAGCGTCTCACCCATGGGCTCGGCGGGAATGAATTCGACCACATGCAGAATCACCATTGCAGCATCGCTGTGCGCGGCCATGCGGCGCGCCGGCGGCCGCGATCTGTTCGCTCGCGTCAGTCAGATCCAACAGTACCAGTATCTTCTTGTAGTCCGCCATGCGCTTTCGAGTATAACCGAGAGCGGTGGGCGGCAAGCAGGCCGAATTGCGCGGGCGTCAGCGCCTCCGGCCGAAGCTGCGAGTCGATCCCGCAGAATTCGATTTCCTCCGGCGTGAGCAAGCCTTTCAGGCCGTTGCTCAAAATCTTGCGTCGATGCGAGAATGCGGCCGTGACCAGCATGCGCAGCACCCCGTCCGCGCCGATGTCGAAGCGGGGCTGAAGCGCCGGCCGCAGGCGCACGACCGCCGACCATACTTTGGGCCGCGGCTTGAACGCGCCGGGTCCGACATCGAACAGCTTTTCGACTTCCGCCACGGCCGCCAACATCACCGTCAGGCGACCATAGGTCTTGTTCGAGGGCTGCGCGATCATGCGGTCCACGACTTCCCTTTGCAGCATGAAATGCATGTCGCCGATCGCGGCCCGCTGCGACAACAGCCGAAACAGCAGCGGCGTGGAAATGTTGTAGGGAAGGTTGCCGACGATGCGCAGCGGTGCGCCATCGCCGCGCAAGCGCTCAAAGTCGGTGTGCAGCGCATCTTCGACGTGCACGCGCAGACCGCGGGCGGCGCGCGCATCGTCCCGCAGCGCGGCGGCCAGGTCGCGGTCGATTTCGATGACATCCAGGCTGCGCACGCGCTGCAGAAGGCCCCAGGTCAGGGCACCCGATCCCGGGCCTATTTCCACCACCCGGTCTTCCGCCGCGGGTGAAATGGCGTCGAGGATGCGTCTGATGACGCCGGGATCGTGCAGAAAGTGTTGACCGAAGCGCTTACGAACCGGCATGAGCCGCCAGGTCGATGGCAAGCGCGACCGCGGCGCTCAAACTTCCGGTGTCGGCTTTTCCGGAGCGCGCCAGCGCGAGCGCCGTGCCGTGATCCACGCTGGTGCGCAGAATCGGCAATCCCAAGGTCATGTTCACCGCATTCCCGAAGCCGGCATGCTTCAAGACCGGCAATCCTTGGTCGTGGTACATGGCGAGAACGACATCGACGTCCTTCAGGAAGCGCGTCGTGAAGGCGGTGTCGGCGGGGATCGGTCCCTGCAAGTTCATACCTTCGGCACGAAGCTCGGCGATCACCGGTTCGATTATGTCCAATTCCTCGCGCCCCAGATGGCCGCCTTCGCCGGCGTGCGGATTCAATCCCAAAACAGCGATCCGCGGCGCTTGCAAGGAGAAATGCCGTTCCAAGTCCATGTTCACGATGCGCAAGGTCGAGCGCAGCCGTTCACGTGTGATGGCGCGCGGCACGTCGCTCAAGGCCAGGTGGGTGGTGACCAGCGCCACCCGCAACGAATCGTTGATCAACAGCATCACCGGCAGCGCCGCGCGGGTTCGTTCCGCGAGATATTCGGTGTGGCCGCTGAAGCGAAAGCCGGCATCCATGAGGATGCTTTTCTGCACGGGCGCGGTCACCATGGCCGCAAACTCGCCGTTGCTGCAGCCGTCGCAGGCGCGATCGAGCATTTCAATCACATAGGGAGCGTTGCGCACATCCGGATGGCCGGGCACCACGCGGCAGCGCGCCGCGACATGCAGCACCTGGAGAATTCCGCTGCGATGCGGCTTCAAGGGCCGCGTGGCGTCGTAGCGTTCGAGGGTCAGGGGCAGCCCCAGCGCCGCGGCCGTGGCCGCCAGCAGGTCCGCGTCGCCGGCGACCACGAGGTCGGCTTCCCAGTCTCTTTGCGCCAGACTCACGCAGGCATCCGGACCCACACCGGCGGGTTCTCCGGACGTGACGATGATGCGCGGTATATACACCGCTGCGCGCGCCTACATCTTGGTTTCGACGAAGGCATCGTCGCGCAAGCGGCGCAACCACAACTCCGTTTCTTCGTCCGCTTTGCTTTCGCGGATTGCGGCAAACGCCTTTTGCCGCCGCACATCGTCGGTGCTGTCATAAGTCCGGGTGCCCAACATCTGCACGATGTGCCAGCCATAGCGGGTCTTGAACGGCTGGCTGATTTCATTGATCTTGAGGTCGGCGATCGCCTTGTCGAACTCGGGCACGAATGTTCCCGGACCGCTCCAGCCCAAATCTCCGCCATCGGGCGCGGAGCCGGGATCCTCGGACGAGGTCGAGGCGATGCCGGCAAAATCCTCGCCTTTGAGGATCCGCTCGCGCAGCTTGGCGAGCTTCTCGCGCACCGTCGCATCGTCATCCAATTCGTTCGGCTTCATCAGGATGTGCCGCACGTGGATCTGATTGATGATGACCGGCGCCTCGCCGCTGCGGCGCTCGTTCAGCTTCACGATGTGATAGCCGCTCGGCGTGCGAACCGGCGCGCTCACCTCCCCGGGCTTCATCTTGACCACCAGGTCGAGAATGAATTGCGGGAGCTGCGAGCCCTTGCGCCATCCCAATTGGCCGCCTTCCAACGCCGTCTGGCTGTTGGAGTTCGCGATGGCCAGCTGGCCGAAATCCTCGCCTTTGCCGGCGCGCGCGGCCACATCCTGCGCCTTGCGGGAAATGTCCTCGAGCTGCTGCGGCGTGGCGGCGGCGGGCAGCGACAACAGGATGTGCGAGACATTGAATTCGTCGTTGGCGGCCTGGTTCTGCTCGCGCGCCAGATACTGCTCGAGTTCATGCGGCGAGACATTGATGTGGGCAATCACGTCGCGTGCCCGCAACGTGCTCAGCGTCAGCTCTTTGCGCATGGACTCGCGGTACTGTTTGTAATCGACCCCCTGCGCCGCCAGGGCCGTGGGCAGTTGATCGAAGGGGATCTTGTTGCGCGCCGCGATTTCCTGCAGCGCGCTGTTCAATTGCTCATCCGTAATCGTCAGCCCGACGTGCTTGGCGCGCTGCATTTGAATTTCCTGCAGCACCAGGCGATCCAGCACTTGCTGCTGCAGCACGCTCTGCGAGGGCAGCTCGACTTTCTGTTCCTGAAGCCGCTTCTCGACCGAGGCCATTTGCTCGTCCAGCTCGCTTTTGAGAACCAGGCCGTCATTGACGATGGCCGCGATCCGGTCGAGCAGTTCGCCGTGAACGCTGATGTCGCGGGTCTGCGCAAAGGACGGCGACAGCAGCAGCATCTGCGCGGCGACGATGGCGCAGAATTGGAAAACTTTACGCATAGGTCAAAATCCTAAATCCCAGCCTGCGGTTAATGGGTGCTCGGGTCGCGGGTCGAGTACCCGCGGATCGACTGTTCTAGGAAGGAATCCTCACGCTTTCCGACCGAACTTAAGCCCGTCAGTTCCAATTGTAATGCAATCGAGGTGTCCAGTGTGCCCCCGACGTGGTGCTGCCGGGGCGGATGCTCAAGTAGCGGCGCTGCACCAGCTGGATCTTGTAGCAGCAGCTTTTATACTCAAAACCCGCCACTTGCTCGATGGTTTGACGGTCCTGAAGCGAATACACCCAGCGCCCCACCGTGTTCCAGTGTTCCGCGATCGGCCAGGCAAACGAGCCGTCCCATTGCTTGAGGATCCCCTGCTGGAAAGCGGTAGCCGATGTTGATCACCCGGCTGGGATCGGGCCGGTATTGCACGGAAATCTCCGATTTCTCGGTTTGCGAGGTGTAGGGGTTCCATTGGTAGTCCAGATTGACGCCGAGGTGCTTGTAGCCGGTCAGATCCACTTCGGCGACGATGTCGGAGGCGGGGAAGGCGCCGGGATACTGCGATTCAATTGCTGGGGCTGAGGAGGCCGTTGCGATTCATGCTGTAGGCATACTGGCCCGGGTAATACGGCGAAAGGCTGACCGCGCGCCATCAGCAGCGCATCGCCCGGCAATTCCAAGGGGTTCACGATCGGCACGCTCGGGATGACCCGCCGCCGGCGGGGTCAGGGTATCCGCCGGAAGCCCGACGCGTGGGATCGAGAAATAGCGGATCTGGCCGATCGTCGCCGACAAGTACTGGGTACCGGAGACGGTATCGAACAGCCGCGTGGTCAACCGCCAGCGCCAGCTGATTGGCATCTCCGATCCGATCCGACCCGACATAGCGATTGGTGCGAAACAATTCGGTCAGATTAAGATCGGGCAGGCCGCTGTCGAAAATCGGCAATTCGTCCTGATTGCGGTACGGCACGTAGCTGTAAACCAGCCGCGGTTCGAAGGTTTGCGTGCGCTGCCCCTGCGCGCCCGCATCGCGCTCGAACACCAGGCCCGTGTCCAAGCGCGCATAAGGCAGCGATCGCGTCGGCGTGCTCGGAGGCCGAGACCGGCATCCTGCAAATCGTACTGGGTGAAGTCGTAGCCGACCGCGGGTTCGAAAAAATAACCCGGGCCGCGGCTCGACCAGCGTATTTCCGGCGACAGGTTCAATCTGCAGGCCGGTTGGGTCCGACGCTCGCGCAGGAAATTGACCGCTTCGCTGTCGAACGCGAATTCAAAATTGCTGCTGTCGATCGGATATAGCGCGCTTGCCTGCACGCGCGGCACGCGCGAATACGGCCGCTCCGAATCAGAAACCGATATGTCGATGGTCTGAAAGTTTTGCAGCTGCCCGCGGATGCGCCAGGCATCGTCGTAATAAAGCAAATCCGCGCGGCGCTCCAGGTAGGTCACGCTGGTCTGTTCGGTTCCGACCGCGAAACTTTCGAAGTAGTTGCTGTCGCTGACGCTTGCGATGTCGGCATCGAAACGCAGGCCATGCTGGATGTCGGTGATGTCGGTGTAGCGCACGTAGCTGCGATCCTGGTGGTCCTGCTGCTTGTCGCTCGGCAGGAATGTCGCGTCGAGCTGGCCATGCGAGCTCGCGGTCAGATAACGAAAATCCTCCGCCAATTGCACGCCGCGCGCGGTCAGTACGCCGGGCGTGAAGGTCAGGTCATAGTTGGGCGCGAGATTGAAGTAGTAGGGCACCTCCAGCTCGAAGCCGTTGCTGCCGGAGTGGCCCAAGCTCGGAAACAGCACGCCGCTCTTGCGTTCGTCGCCCAGCGGAAACGAGATATAGGGCGTGTAGAAAACCGGCACGTCCTTGAAGCGCATGGCGACATGGCGCGCGACGCCCTCCTGCAGCTTGGTATCAAGATCGATCTTGGCGGCGTTCAGCTCCAATCCTCGTTTCCGACCGGGCAGCTGGTGTAATGGACGTGATCCAGCGCCACCTTGCCGTCGGGCTGCACCTCGATGTCCTTGGCGAAGCCGCGGCCGTTGCGGTCCATGAGCTGAAAATAGGCCTGGTTGAAATTCCCGCCGCCGTCGGCGTCGTAGCTGCCGGAGTCGCTGCGCACGCGCAGTCTCGGATCCAGGAAATCGACCTTGCCTTTGACGTTCAATTTATCGGCGTTGTAGTCGTAGGTGACCGAATCCGCCGAGATGCTGCGTTGGTCCTGGGTCACGGTGACGCGGCCGGTGAGCACGGCATTGCCGATCGGCGCCGAGCATGGCATTGTCGCTGTCGATGTGAATGCGATGATCGTCGGTGGCCACTCGCCCGGGCCGGCGTGTACGTAAATTTCGGCGGGGCGGGGCAGACCTGATCGGCGTAGCCCGCGGCGCTGGCGAGGCAGAAGAAAACCCATGCGGCTTGGAACTGAGAAGCGCTGGACAAAATGCGTCGCCTTAGTCGGTATACTTAAATCGCCGCATTTGCGGTCTGCGAATGGTCAAGCATGGATGTATCGGATGCAAGCGATTCCCGCCTGGCGAACTTGACGCAATGGGTGATCGAGGATCTGGGTTTCGCCGGCGGCGCGATTGCGCCGGCGTCCGTTGATGCGAGCTTTCGCCGCTATTTTCGCGTGACGCGCGATGCCGATTCCTACATCGTGATGGATGCGCCGCCCGACAAGGAAGATTCGGGCCCGTTCGTCAAAGTCGCAAGAATCCTGGGCAGCCTCGATCTCAATGTGCCGCTCATCCTGGCGCGGGACCTGGAGCGCGGATTTTTGCTGCTGTCGGACTTGGGCTCCCGCCAATATCTCGACGCCTTGAGGCGGACGGCGCCGCCGATGCGCTGTACGCCGATGCGCTCAAGAGCCTCGGATCATGCAAACCGCCGATGCCGGCTGCTCGCGCAGCTTTGCCCCGCTATGATCGCGCGCTGCTGTTGCGCGAAATGGAGCTTTTGCCGGAATGGTTCCTCGCGCGCCACCTGGGTCTGACGCTCGAGGCGCGCGAGCGCGCGATGCTCGAGGGCTTGTTCGAGATCCTGGCGGCAGCCGCGCTTGCGCAGCCTGCCTGTTTCGTGCATCGCGATTATCATTCGCGCAATCTTCTGGTCACCGCCGGAGAACAACCCGGGCATATTGGATTTTCAAGATGCCGTATGGGGTCCTGTGACCTATGATTTGGCATCGCTGCTGAAGGACTGCTACATCGCGTGGCCGCCGGCGCGCGTGCGGCAGTGGGTGCTCGATTATCGCGAGAGCCTGCTGGCAGCGGGCTTCAGATTGAACGGCGGCGCGGCGCAGTTCATGCGATGGTTCGATCTGATCGGATTGCAACGGCATATCAAGGTGCTCGGCATTTTCGCGCGCCTGTTCTATCGGGACGGCAAGCCGCAATACCTTCAAGATTTGCCGCGCGTGCTCGCCTATGTGCGCGATGCGGCGCTCATGTATCCCGAGACCGCTGCCTTCGCCGAATTCATCGTGAGCCGCGTCGATGGCGGCTTCCAGGCCGCGCAGCAGCGCGCGCGAGCCTAAGAGGGAGACTGCCAGCATGGCGAGCGAGCGTCCGCGGGCGGCGATGATTCTGGCGGCGGGCCGCGGCGAGCGCATGCGGCCCTTGACCGACGCGACGCCGAAGCCGCTGCTCGCGGTGCATGGACAGCCCTTGATCGAACGGCACGTGCAGCGGTTGGCGCGCGCCGGCATCGAGCGCATCGTCATCAATCTGGCGTGGCTCGGCGGACAGATCCGCGACTATCTGGGAAACGGCGCTCGCTACGGCGCCGCCATCGCGTATAGCGAGGAAGCGCCGCGCGCGCTCGATACCGGCGGCGGAGTGTTTCGCGCGCTGCCGCACCTGGCGCCCGGACCCTTCGCGGTGATCAACGGCGATATCTACACCGACTTTCCCTTCGAGACGCTGGCGCTCGATGCGCCGTACGATTCGCACCTCGTGCTGGTGCCGAACCCCAGCTACCTGCGCGGCGACTTCGGCCTGCGGGACGGCAAGGCGCTGGCCGATGCCGCCGAGCGCTTTACCTTTGGCTGCATTGCCGTTTACCGTCCGGCCTTCTTCGCCGCTGCCCAGGACGGCGTATTTCCCATCAAACCGCTGTGGCTGCGGTCCATGGCGGCCGGACGGTGTTCCGCGCAGCTCTATGCCGGATCGTGGGAGGACGTCGGGACGCCGCAACGGCTGGCCGCTCTCAACGCGGCGCCCTAGAGTACAATTAGCGCATGTCCGAGCAACGCCCGACGCGCAGCGGCCAGAAGTACACGACGCCGCAAGGCTTCACCGCCATCAAGGACGGCATCAAGCAGACGCATGCCGCCGCCTCGAATCCACGTAAGCCCGCATGGCTGCGTGCACCCTTGGCCACGGGCGCCGCGTTTGGCGCGGTCAAGCAAATCGTCCGCGAACATCGGCTGAGCACGGTTTGCGAAGAGGCCAAGTGTCCGAATATCGGCGAGTGCTGGAACGCGGGCACGGCGACGATCATGTTGATGGGCGCCGTCTGCACCCGTGCCTGCCGTTTTTGCGCCGTCGATACCGGCAATCCGCGCGGCTGGCTGGATGAGCAGGAGCCGCAAAACGTGGCGAAGTCGGTGCAGCTCATGCGCCTCAAATACGTGGTGCTGACCTCGGTGGACCGCGACGACCTGCCGGATGGCGGCGCGGCGCACTACGCGGCGGCGATTCGCGCCATCAAGAGTCTGAATCCCGCCACTGCGGTCGAGGCGCTGACGCCGGATTTCCAGGGCATCATCGCCGATGTACATACCGTGCTCGACTCGGGATTGGACGTGTTCGCGCAGAATGTGGAAACGGTGCGGCGCTTGACGCATCCGGTGCGCGATCCGCGCGCGGGATACGAACAGAGCATCGAGGTGCTGCGCGCGGCAAAGGCCTACAAGCCCGATGTGCTCACGAAAACCAGCTTGATGCTCGGCTTGGGCGAGACGGATGCGGAAATCCGCGAGACGCTGGTGGATCTGCGCGCGGCGCAGGTCGATGTGCTGACCCTGGGCCAGTATCTGCGCCCCACGCCGAATCATTTGAACGTGGAGCGATTCGTGACCCCGCAGCAATTCGACGACTACCGGCAATGGGCGCTCGAGCTGGGCTTTCTGGAATGCGTCTCGGGTCCCTTGGTGCGCTCGAGCTACCGGGCGGAGCAGGCATTGGCGCGCAACAATGCGGGCCTCGACAATGCGAAGCTTGCGGCAAAGGTCTCCGGTGCCTGAAGGCTCATGAACGACTCGCCGTTGATTCGCCGCCTCGGAGCGGCGCCGTACGAACCGGTGTGGCGGGCGATGCAGAAGTTCACCGACCAGCGGCAGGAGGCGACGCGCGACGAGATCTGGTTCGCCGAACATCCGCCGGTTTTCACCCTGGGCCTGAACGCCGGCCGCGAACATCTGCTCGCGCCGGGCGACATCCCCGTGGTGCAAATCGACCGCGGCGGGCAGGTGACTTATCACGGGCCCGGCCAGCTGATGATTTATCCGCTGTTGAATCTAAGAAGGCTCAAGCTCGGGGTGCGCGATTTGGTGGTTGCGCTCGAGAACGCGGTGATCGCCTTTGCGGCGGGTTTGGGCATCGCGGCCTCGGGATCGAGAAAAGCGCCCGGGGTCTACGTGGATGGCGCAAAGCTTGCCAGCGTCGGGCTGCGCATTCGCCGCGGCGCCTGTTATCACGGCATGGCGCTGAACGTGTCCCTCGACCTTGCGCCCTTCGAACGCATCAATGTGTGCGGCTACAAGGATCTGCGTGTCACGCGGCTCGCGGATCTCGGGGTTGCGCTGAGCGTGGAATCCGTGGCGCAGGACCTGCTGCCGCATCTGCTGCGGCAGTTGGGTTATGCAGAGCCGCCGCGCCTCGCGCCCTACAACGCCATCAGCACCGACTTGCAGGCGGTCAATTCCCGATAAATCTTGTCGAGCTGCTCTTTACTGGTGGCGTGCACCGTGTAGGTCAAAGCCAGAAAATTGCCGTCGGCGCTGGTGCGGGTCTTCACGCGCGTTTCGGGCATGGGCCCGGCGTGGCGCTCGACGATGGCCTGGGTGAGGGCGCGCAGATCGCTGTCGTGGCGGCCCATCACCTTGATGGGAAAATCACTGGGGAATTGTTGGGCCGTGCCGCTCATAGCGCCGGCGTCTTGGCCAATTCGCGGATGTAGTTGGCGAAGGCGAGGTGAAGGCGTTTGAACAGAGGTCCCGGGACCCCCGTGCCCACCGGCGCGCCATCGAGCTTGGTCACCGGCAATACGCCGCGGGTCGAGAATGCCAGCCAGACCTCGTCGGCGCCGCGCAGCGCGGCCTCGGAAATGGCGCCGCTCGCGTTGCGGATCGACAAGAGATCCGCGAGCTCCGTGACCACATCGCGCGTGGTCCCGGGGAGGATGTGGTGGCTGTTCGGCGGCGTTCGAATCATGCCGTTCTTCACGACATGCACGGTCGTCGAGGATCCTTCCGTGAGTTCGCCGTTTTCCAACATGATGGTTTCAAATGCGCCGGCATCGGCCGCGAGCTTCTTCAGCAGGATGTTGGCGAGCAGCGCGGTCGACTTGATGTCGCGGCGCGCCCAGCGGGTCTCGGCGGCGGTGATGGCGGCCACGCCCTTCTCGAGCAGCGCATCCGGCAGTGCATCCAGCGCGGTGCAGTAGGCGAACACGGTCGGTTTGAGCCCTTCGGGCCAGGCATGATTGCGGCCGAACTCGGCGCCGCGGCTCACCTGCATATAAAGATGGCCGTCATCCGCCGAGTTTCGCGAAATCAGTTCCTGGCAGACGTGCGCCCAGTCGCCGTGCGGCATCGCGGGCGGCATGCGGATCCCGGACAAGCTGCGATTCAAGCGGTCCAAATGCTGGCGCAGCCGAAACGGCCGCGAGCCGTAGACCGGCACCACTTCGTACACCGCGTCGCCAAAAAGAAAGGCGCGATCGAAGGGCGACACCTTGGCCTCCTGCAGCGGCAGGTAGGCGCCGTTCAAGTAGCAGAGGGGCAGCGGACCGCTCATACGAACCACAGCCTGATGGTGTCGATGAGGCGCCGCCACCAGCCGCCGGCCGCCACCGGTTTGAGCGGCCGCAACGCCACATTGGTCAGCGTATCCTTGCCGTTGAATACATGGACAGTGCCCGCATTCGCGTCCGGTCCGAGCGGCGCAATCAGCCTGGGGGCGACATCGACGCTCGTCTTCACGTCGGACTGGCCGCGCGCCAGCGTCATGTACAAATCATCCTTGATGCCCAATTCCGCGGTGGGATTGGCCGCCTTCCATACATGCGCGGTGGCCAACGCCGTGCCTCCCTTGACGATCAGCTTGGTGTCGTAAAAAGTGAAGCCGTAGCTCAAGAGCGCGGCGCTGGCGTTCTCGCGCGCCTTCATGCTGCTGGAACCCAGCACCACCGAGACCAAGCGCATGCCTTCGCGGTGCGCCGAGGTGACGAGACAGAAGCCGGCGGAATCGGTGTGTCCGGTCTTCAATCCGTCGACGCTCGGATCCTTCTCGAGCAGCCCATTGCGATTCTGCTGCTTGATGCCGTTGTGCTCGAATTCGCGCACCGAATAATATTTATAGTACTGCGGATAATCGCGAATCATGGCGATCGCCAGCAACGACATGTCGCGCGCGGTGGTGTAGTGCTGCGGCGAGGGAAGTCCCGAGCTGTTTTCGAAATGCGAGCCGACCATGTTCAAGCTTTTGGCGGTCGAATTCATGAGCTGCGCGAAAGTGTCCTCGGTTCCGGCGACGCGTTCGGCCAAGGCGATGGTCGCATCGTTGCCCGACTGCACGATCATGCCGAGGATCAGGTCGTTCACGGACACCGGTTTCCCCAGCTCGATGAAGGTGCGCGAACCCTCGGAGCGCCACGCATGCTCGCTGACCGTCACCATGTCCTCGAGCTTGAGCTTGCCGAGCTTGAGTTCGCGAAACACGATGTACGCCGTCATCAGCTTGGTAAGACTGGCCGGCTCCATGCGTTCGGTCGCATTGCTCGCCGCCAGAACCTTGCCGGTCTGATAGTCGGCGAGAATGTAGGCGCGCGCATCGACCTGCGGGGGATTCGGAATGGCCATGCCCGCCACCAGCGGTACAGACACGGCGGGCGTGGCCGCGGCCGCCGCGGCGGGCGCCGCGGCCGGTGCGGCTGCAGCATGTTTATGGTGGGGCTTCGCGGCCCAGCAGGTTGCGCTGAAGAGCGCGGCAAAGCTCAAGCTGACGAGAACGGAACGAACCATGGTTGATGAATACCCCAATAAAGGCCGGCTATATTACGGGATCGCCGCCGGCAATTGCGATCAGTCGAGTGCCAGATGCGCATCGTTGATGCCGGCGCGCTCGAGCGCCGCGACGATGCGATCGTACTCGGCGACGTCCGGAACGGGACCGATGCGCACCCGATACATTCTGCGGCCCGCTATTTCATTGTCGCGCACGAATACTTTGCCGTAGCCGCCGCCGCGCAATTTTTCCAGCAGCCGGCCGGCGTTGTTCGGATCGCTGAAGGCGCCCGCCTGAATGAAGAGCGCGCGGGGCACGGGAACGGTCGAGACCGCGCCGCCGCTTGCGTCGGCGTTCGCGGATGGCGGCGGATTGGCCGCGGGCGCCGCTTCGGCGGCGAGCGGTGTTGCGGTGAGCGGCGTTGCCGTGAGCGGCGCCGCAAGGGGTGCGGCGTCGGCCGCCCGAGTGGGCGCGGTTGCCTGCGCCAGCAGCGGTGCGTTCGCGGCCGGCTCGAGGCTGCGTACCTCCACCATGGCCGTGCCGTTGCGCAGCATGTCGAGCTTGTATGCCGCGGTGTAGGAGAGATCGATGATGCGATTGCCCACGAACGGCCCGCGATCGTTGACGCGCACCACGATGCTGCGCCCGTTCTGCAGATTGGTCACGCGCACATAGGCGGGTATGGGCAGCGTCTTGTGGGCAGCGGTCATGGCGTACATGTCGTAGGGTTCGCCGGTGGAGGTGCGGACCCTGTGGAAACCAGGCCCATACCAAGACGCGACGCCGCGTTCCACGTAGCCCACGCTCGAGGAGAGCACGAAGTAGCGCTTGCCCATCACATCGTAAAACGGCGGATTGCCGTTTCGGGAGCGCGGCTCGTAGCGCGGCACCATGTCGGGTACGGATTCAGGCGATGGCGGCCGCTGCGCCGGCGCCGGGGTCAGCGGCGGGTTGGCGGGACTCTCGCCGCGCCGCGCCGCGCTGAAGCAACCGGCCATTCCGGCCGCGATCGCGAGGCACAGCGGCAGCACCAGTGCGCGCGACAATCTCACGGCGGCGTCGCGCTTGTGGCCAAGGGCGCGACCGTGCGGCGGGACGCGCCAGCGGTGCGGCCACGGGTCCGGCCAGCGACGCGGCGTCGTTCTCCAGCATGCGCTGCTTCACGGCCGCCGCCAGTTCATAGACGGCCATGGCATACAGCGCGCTGTGGTTGTAGCGGGTGATCACGAAGAAGTTGTTGTAGCCGACGCGCCAGTGAACGCCGTCCGGTTCGTCCGCGGCGATCAAAATCGCAGGCGCTTCGGGCGGCAGCGGCGTTTCGAAGCTGACGCCTTTCGCCTCGAGCGACCCGACGGTTTCCGACAGGGCCAATTTGCGGCCATCCAAATCGCCGGCCTTCTCCGGAAGGACGGTCGCTTCTTCCAAGACGGGTTCTCCGGCGTTCCAGCCGTGTTCCTTCAAATAGTTGCCGACGCTGGCACAGACATCCGGCCAATCGTTCCACAGGTCGATGCGGCCGTTGGCACTCGCGTCCACCGCGTAGCGCCGGTAATTCGAAGGCATGAACTGCGGGGCGCCCATGGCGCCGGCGTACGATCCTTTCACGCTCTTCGGATCGAGGTGCGCATCGCGGGTCAGCAGCAGAAATTGCTCGAGCTCGTCGCGAAAGAATTTCTCGCGCGGCGGATAATCGAAAGACAGCGTCGCCAGGGCGTCGAGCACCCGGTAGGTTCCGGTCAGGCGGCCATAGTAGGTCTCGACGCCGAGAATGGCCGCGAGATATTGCGGTGCGACGCCGCTCTTGATGCTGGCCTCATCGAGCGCCTGGCGATGCGCAATCCAAAATTCCGTGCCTTCGCGGATGCGCCGCTCCGTGAGAAAAATCGGACGATACTCGTACCAGAGCTTGGCTTTTTCCGCCGGCTTGGACATGGCGTCGATGATGGCCGGTTGGCTGTCGGCCGATTTCAGCAATTTGCGCAGTGCCCGTTTCTTGAAGTGATAGGCCTCGGACATGTGCGCAATGAAATCCTTGACCTCGGCGCGCTTGACGTCCAGCGCCGAGGCGCTCTGCGCCGAGAGCAGCAGAAGCGCGGCGCATATACCCAGGCCCGCTGTAAATAAAGTTCGCATCGATCAGGACCCTATCAGCTTGCGGTGCGAATGCAGCGACATCAAGATTCCGAAGCCGGCCAGCAGCGTGACCATCGAGGTGCCGCCGTAGCTGATCAAAGGCAGCGGGACGCCGACCACCGGCAAGATGCCGCTGACCATGCCTGAATTGACGAATACGTACACGAAGAAGCTCAAGGCGACCGCGCCGCCGGTGAGGCGCGCAAAGGTTCCTTGCGCCTGCATGGCAAGATACAGGGCGCGGCCGATCACCACGGCGTACAACGACAGAATCAGCAGCTGTCCCAGCAGGCCGAATTCCTCGCCGATGACCGCAAAGATGAAGTCGGTGGAGCGTTCGGGCAGAAACTCGAGCTGTGCCTGGCTGCCGTTCATGTAGCCCTTGCCGAACAGGCCGCCGGAGCCGATGGCAATTTGCGACTGAATGATGTGATAGCCGGCGCCGAGACGATCGTTCTCCGGATTGAGAAAGGTCAAGATGCGCTGGCGCTGATAGTCATGGATGAAATGCCAAGCGCCCCAAGCGGCGGCGCCCAGCAGCGGTATGGCGATGAGGATCAGCCGAATCTGCAATCCCGCCAGCAGCATCACGATGAGGCCGGACGCCGCAATCAGCAAAGCGGTGCCCAGATCCGGCTGGGTCACGATCATCGCCGTCGGCACGGCGATCAGGACTCCCATCACGATCAAGTCCAAAAAGGTCGGCGGCAGCGGCCGTTCGTGCATGTACCAAGCGCATGCCATCGGTACCGCGAGCTTCATGATCTCGGACGGCTGGAAGCGCATGAAGCCGACATCGAGCCAGCGCTGCGCGCCCTTGCCCACGTGTCCGGTGACATCCACCACGATCAACAACAGCACCCCGAGTACATAGGCGATGGGCGCGAACATGCGCAGGTATTGCGGCGTCGCGAACTTGGCGAGCGCCAGCATGGCCGCCACCGCGATGCCGATATTCACCAGGTGGTGCTGCACCATTTTCCAATTCTGGCCCGACGCGCTGTAAACCACCAAGATGCCGATGACCACAATGATGGCCAGCACGCCGGTCAAGGGTCCATCCAACCCGAGTGCGCGCAGGGTGCGCCCGCCGGCGGTGAGGGTGCGCCGGGTCCGCGACGGCGAGAATTCATCGTAGATCAAGTTTCAACGCTCATGAATTTTGTCCATGACACTGCTGAGCAGCGGCCAGAGCAATGCACCGATGAAGGGCGCGAGCCAGCGGCTGAAGCTGGTCACCGGATTGCCGGTGGCGCCGTCAACCCAAAAGAGCACGAACTGATAGCCCGTGAGCAGCGCAAACACCACCAGACATTGCGACAGCATCGAAAAAACCCGGATGCGCAGCCGCAGATGCGTGGCCCAGGCGCCCATGAGCGTGAGCGCGAGCGCATGCTGTCCCAAGACTACGCCGTTGATCACATCGAGCGCCAATCCCGAGAAGAAGGCCAACGACAATCCGCCGGCGCGCGGCGACTCTATGCACCAATAAAACACCACCAACACCAGAAAATCGGGACGGAAGGCGTCGAGCACCGCCGGCAGCGGCACCACCGCGAGCGCGAGCGCAACCAGCGCCGACAGCGCCATGGGCATGCGCCGGATGCGCGCCTCGCGCATCATTTCTTGGTCACCGGCGCGGCTTTGAGCGGCGGCAGCGTCTCGGTGGCCTGGGGTTTGAGCCACACGAACAGCAGCTCCCTCGACCGGTCGAGCGCCGCCGCGGGTTTGACGTCGACGTCGGCGAGTGATTGTGCCGGATCGCGCTTGACCTCCGCGATCGTGCCCACCGGGTAACCGGCCGGAAATCCGCCGCCGAGGCCGGAGGTCACCAGTAAATCGCCCGCCACCACATCCGCGCTCGTGGGCAGGTAGGGCAGCTTCAGCCGATTGGTATCGCCGGTTCCCACCGCCACGGTGCGCAGCCCATTGCGGTTGATCTGCACGGGAATCGCGTGCGCCGCATCGCTGACCAGGATCACCTCGCTGGTGAGCTGCCCGACCCGCGCAACCTGTCCGAACACGCCGCCTGAGTCGAGCACGGCCTGTCCCACATAAATGCCGTCGCTCGCGCCTTTGTCCACCAAGACCCGCTCGCGGAACGCGTCCAGGTCCACATTCATGATATCGCCGACGAGGAAGCGATCGGTGACGCCGGCCGTGTTTTCGCGCAACGCCCGCAATCTTTGCGTCTCGGCTTCGAGCGCTTCGTAGCGCTGCAGCCGGAACTGGGCCAGGCGCAGCTCCGCTTCGAGCTTGGCCTTGTCCGCCCGCAGCGCATCGCGGGTCGTAATACTGTCGCGAAACCAGTGCCAGCCCTCGAAAGGCGAGGCAACCGCAATTTGCACCGGATAGGCGACCACCGAGAGCAGCCGGCGGATTTTCCCCAGGTGATCGTAGCGTTTGTCGACGATGATCAATGCCAGGGCAAGCAGGGAGTACAGTACGCAGCGGAACAAAAGTCCCGTGACTCGGCCGGAGGCATCGGTACTACGAATGGCGACCATGGGCGGAAGAATCCCTCGTCGCTTGCATCACTCCAGTCCGAAAATGCCGGGTCCGTGTTCCTCGGTGAGCTCGAGGATACGCCCGCCGCCGCGCGCCACGCAGGTGAGGGGGTCGTCCGCGATCACCACCGGTAAGCCGGTTTCTTCCATGAGCAATTTGTCGACGTCGCGCAGCAACGCCCCGCCGCCGGTCAGTACGATGCCGCGTTCCGCGACGTCGGCGCCGAGTTCCGGCGGTGTTTGTTCCAGCGCCTGCTTGACCGCGCCGACGATGCCTTGCAGCGGTTCTTGCAGCGCTTCGAGAATTTCGTTGGAATTCAGGGTGAAGCTGCGCGGCACGCCTTCCGAAAGATTGCGGCCCTTGACCGAAATCTCGCGCACCGTTTGCCCGGGATAGGCCGAACCGATCTCCAGCTTGATGCGCTCCGCGGTCGCTTCGCCGATCAAGATGCCGTAGTTGCGGCGTACGTAATTGGTGATGGCTTCGTCGAACTTGTCGCCGCCGATGCGCACGCTGGCGGCGTAGACGATGCCGTTCAGGGAGATGACCGCGACCTCGGAGGTGCCGCCGCCGATGTCCAGGACCATGGAACCGCGCGCTTCCTGCACCGGCAGGCCGGCGCCCACGGCCGCGGCCATCGGCTCGGGGACGATGTCCACGCTGCGCGCACCCGCGCCCTCGGCGGATTCCTTGATGGCCCGCCGTTCGACCTGGGTGGACCCAAAGGGTACGCACACCAGGACGCGGGGGCTGGGGCTCAAAAAGCGGTTGCCGTGCACCTTCTTGATGAAGTACTGCAGCATTTTTTCCGTATAGGTGAAATCCGCGATCACCCCGTCTTTCATCGGCCGAACCGCCGTGATATGGCCCGGGGTGCGGCCCAGCATGTTCTTGGCCTCGACCCCGACGGCGACGATGATTTTGCCGCCCCGAGTGGGTTCATCCTGCACCGCGACCACCGAGGGTTCGTTCAGAACGATGCCGCGCTCGCGGACGTAAATGAGGGTGTTGGCAGTGCCAAGATCGATTGAGAGGTCATTGGAGAAATAACCTCTAAGGCGTTTGAACATGGGGTATTTTTCGTAAACTTTTGGGGTTAAAAAAAGATCGGCTAATGTAACAACCGACACGACATATCACAAGGCAACGTGTATCATTCCCCAGGCTTAAATTGCGTGAGTTGCTGCGCATTTTGAGCACCAACCCTATGAGCCTAACCCGTCAAGACGTCGAAAAAATCGCGCACCTTGCGCGCCTCTCCATCACTGCGCAAGAGATGCCGGTGTACGTGAGCAGCTTGTCGAGCATCGTCAACTTCGTCGATGAGTTGTCGCGCACCGACACCGAGGGCGTGTTGCCCATGGCCCATCCACTCGATGGCCAACACCAACGCATGCGAGCCGACGTGGCCGTGGAGAGCGACCACCGCGAGCTATACCAACAGAACGCACCGGCCGTAACCGCCGGCTTGTACGTGGTGCCGCGGGTGATCGAGTAAATTAACGGCTATTCTTGACGGATGCTGCATAACCTTTTTATCGGCGAACTCGCCGACCGCCTGAGTCAGCGGCAGATTTCCAGCGCGGAGCTCACCCGGCACTTCATCGACCGGATCGAGCGGCTGAACCCCGCGCTCAACGCCATGATCACCCTGACCGCCGAGCGGGCGCTCGCCGATGCGGCGGCCGCGGATGTGCGGCTGGCGGCGGGCGAGCGCGGTCCCCTGCTCGGTATCCCCCTCATTCATAAAGATATTTTCTGCACCAGGGGGGTCAAGACCAGCTGCGGGTCGCGCATGCTGGACAATTTCATCGCCCCCTACGACGCCACCGTGGTCGCCCGCTTCAAGGCGGCGGGCACGGTCATGTTGGGCAAGTCCAACATGGACGAGTTCGCCATGGGCTCCTCCAACGAAACCAGCTACTACGGGCCGGTGAAGAATCCCTGGAATACCGCCAAGGTCCCCGGCGGCTCGTCGGGGGGCTCGGCCGCCGCCACCGCCGCCCGCCTGGCCCCGCTCGCCACCGGCACCGACACCGGCGGCTCGATCCGCCAGCCGGCGGCGCTCACCGGCGTCACCGGGCTGAAACCCACCTACGGGCGCGTGTCGCGCTACGGCATGGTGGCCTTCGCCTCCAGCCTCGACCAGGCCGGCGTATTCGCACGCAGCGCAGCGGATGCGGCGTCGGCATTGCAAGTGATGGCAGGGTTCGATCCGCGCGACTCGACCAGCGTCGATGTGCCGGTACCCGACTATTCCAAAACCCTGGATCAGCCTCTCAAGGGTATGAAGATCGGTCTGCTGCGCGAATTCTTCGAGGGCTTGGAGCCGCGCAATGCGGCTCTGATCGAGGACGCACTCAATATCTACACCGGCTTGGGCGCCGAAACGCTGCAAGTGAGCCTGCCGCATCTGCCGCTGTCGGTGCCGACCTACTACGTGGTGGCGCCCGCGGAGTGTTCCTCGAACCTGTCGCGCTTCGACGGGGTGCGCTACGGCTATCGCTGCGAGAATCCAAAAGACCTCATGGATTTATACAAGCGCTCGCGCGGCGAAGGCTTCGGCGCCGAGGTCAAGCGGCGCATCATGACCGGCACCTACGTGTTGTCCGCCGGCTATTTCGACGCATACTATTTGAAAGCGCAAAAGGCGCGCCGCCTGATCACGAATGATTTTCGTTCGGCCTTCGAGAAGGTGGATCTGGTGCTCGGCCCGACCACGCCCACCCCGGCCTTCGATATCGGCGCCAAGATGAATGATCCGGTGCTCATGTATCTGAACGACATCTATACCATCGGTGCGAACCTCGCGGGCCTTCCCGGCGTGTCGCTGCCCTGCGGCTTGGTCGACGGCCTGCCCATGGGCTTGCAGCTCATCGGGCCGCATTTTGCGGAGGCGAAGCTGCTGAACGCGGCGCATCAGTATCAGCAGGCGACCGATTGGCACCGGCACGCGCCGCGCGGGTACGAGCAATGAGCGATTGGGAGGTCGTCATCGGCTTGGAGATTCACGCGCAGCTTGCGACCCAATCGAAGATTTTCTCGGGGTCCGCGACCGCGTATGGCGCGCCGCCGAACACCCAGGCGGATTTGGTCGACTTGGCGTATCCCGGCGTGCTGCCGGTACTGAACGCCCGCGCCGTGGAAATGGCGGTGAAATTCGGCTTGGCGGTCGATGCGACGGTCGCGCGGCGCTCCGTGTTCGCGCGCAAGAATTATTTTTATCCGGATTTGCCCAAGGGCTACCAGATCAGCCAGTACGAGCTGCCGGTGGTCGCGCGCGGCTCGCTCAAGATCGTGCTCGACGACGGCAAGGAATTGACGGTGGGCATCACCCGGGCGCACCTGGAAGAGGATGCCGGCAAGTCGCTGCACGAGGGTCTGGCGAATGCGTCTGGAATCGACTTGAATCGTGCCGGCACGCCGCTGCTCGAGATCGTCTCCGAACCGGACATGCGATCCGCCAAAGAGGCCGTCGCCTACATGAAGAAGATCCACACCCTGGTGCGCTATCTGGAGATCTGCGACGGCAACATGCAGGAAGGCTCGTTCCGTTGCGACGCCAATGTGTCGGTGCGGCCCCGCGGCCAGGAAAAATTCGGCACCCGCGCTGAAATCAAAAACTTGAACTCCTTTCGCTTCGTCGAGAAGGCGATTCAGTACGAGGTGGGGCGTCAGGTCGAACTCCTCGAAAGCGGCGGCAAGGTGGTGCAGGAGACCCGGCTGTACGACTCCGACAAGGACGAGACCCGCTCGATGCGCTCCAAGGAAGAGGCCAACGACTATCGGTATTTCCCGGACCCGGATCTGTTGCCGGTCGAGATCGACGCAGCCTTCATCGAGCGGGTGCGCGCGACCCTGCCGGAGCTGCCCGACCAGAAGGCCGCGCGTTTCGCGCGCGACTTCGGCCTCTCGTCCTACGATGCCGGCGTCTTGAGCGCCAGCCGCGAACTCGGCGCCTATTTCGAAGCGGTGGTTGGGGCACAGGGTGCAAGCCACGCGAAGCTGGCGGCAAACTGGGTCATGGGCGAACTGTCGAGCGCACTCAATCGCGACGCCGTCGAAATCGAACATTCGCGGGTCGACCCGGCGCAATTGACCGGGCTTTTGAATCGAATCGTGGATAACACGATTTCCGGCAAGATCGCCAAGGAAGTGTTCGAGGCCATGTGGACCGAGGGCAAGCCGGCGGATGCCATCATCGAGGCCAAGGGCTTGCGGCAAATCACCGATGCAGGCGCCATTGAAAGCGTGATCGATGCGGTCATTGCCGCGAACCCGAAGCAACTGGCGGATTACCGGTCGGGCAAGGACAAGCTGTTTGGCTTCTTCGTCGGTCAGGTTCAGAAGGCAACGGGCGGCAAGGCCAATCCTGCGCAGCTCAACGATTTGCTTAAACTCAAGTTGGGCGGCGGCGGAAATGCATGACCGCGATACGCTGCACCGCTTCCTGTTCGAACGCTTTCCGATCCGCGGACATCTCGTTCACCTGGATGCCGCCTGGCGCGCATTGATCGAGCATCGCCAATATCCGGATCCGATCCGCGAGACGCTGGGCGAAGCGGTCGTGGCCTCGCTGCTGCTGGCGGCCACCATCAAGTTCGAGGGCGTGCTGTCTTTGCAGCTGCAGGGCGACGGGCCGATGCACTTGCTCTTGGTACAGTGCACCAGCGGCTTTACCGCTGGCTTTGTGTGTGCGGATTGAGCGCGCTTCGCCGATTGCGGAAGCCGACTTGCCGGCGTGGCGAGCGGAGATTGCGCAGCAGTTCGAGCAGGAGATTCGGATTCATTTTGCGGCGGAGGAGCGCGTGGTTTTTCCGGCGGCGCGTGGGTTTGCGGAATTGGTTCCGCTAGTGGAGGAATTGATTGCCGAACACGCTCGGCTGCGGGAATGGTTTTCGCGAGCGGAAAGCTTGTCGAATGCGGAATTGGTGTTGTTTGTTCACGGGCTTTCCGGGCACATACGAAAAGAAGAGCGGCAGCTTTTTGAGCGGATGCAGGGGTTGATGAGCGGGGAGGAGCTTGCGGTTCTGGGCGCGCGGTTGGAAGATGCGCTTAAGGGAGCGACGCAGGCTTGTGCTTTGCCGACGGCAGCAGGCAAGCCGCAGGCGAAAGCAGATTCCTCACCGGCTGAAGCCGGTTCGGAATGACAAAGGGCTGGTGGAGGGCGCAGTACGCGGGCGAGTCACCCGCCTCCACACGAGGTGGATGGGCGGCTGGGGTTGTGGTCGTGGACACGGTTAGCGGGGATGAGTGCCCGCTCCACACGTGCGGAGCGGGTTTGCTGCGGGGCTGGGTTGACGATAGAATTAAAAGCGCCGCGCCTTGCGGCGAACAGGACTTAAGAGTCAACCATGGAATCTGGGATGTCGGGCGAGGAAAGTTCTCTTCAGGGTGACTTTGATCCAGAAAAACTTAGCCTTTGCGTGAGGGTCACGCTGGCGGCTAATCGCGCGTCGGTGGACCCGGTGGTTGCGGAAGTGATGGAGACCATCCGGCGGGTGAAGTGTGTGGATGGCAAGGAAGACGCGATCGAGTTGGCTTTGCAGGAGGCGCTGGCGAATGCGGTGGTCCACGGTGCGAAAGAAGATCCCATGAAAACCGTGGAGTGCATTGTGGCTTGCGAAGAAGATCGCGGGCTGATTATTATCGTGCGCGATCCGGGGCCGGGGTTCGATGTGGGCGCGATTCCGAATTGCACGGTTGGAGAGAATGTTTACTCGAATCATGGGCGAGGAATTTTTCTGATTAACCAGTTGATGGATAAGGTGGAGTTCCGCAAGAATGGGGCGGAGATTCACATGGTGAAGAAGTAGGGGCGTTCGGCTGCGTCTTGTTCCGTTGCTGGCTGATATTCCGCAGCGTCTCTGGCTGACGCTCCACAGCGGTCGAGACTGAGATCCCTCGCTGCGCCTGAAGAACGGCTCCGCTCGGGATGACAATGCACAGAGTTTCAGGCAAGCACGAGTTCGCCGCACGGCTCTCGGCCTCGGACTTCAACTTCAGGTCTACGACCTCAGACCACATTCCTCAGTCCTCGTTCCTACTCCTTTGCGGCGATTCCCAGGGATTTCATTTTGCGGTAGAGATGGCTGCGCTCGAGGCCGAGGATTTCGGCGGTGCGGCTTACGTTGCCGTGGTTTTCGTCGAGTTTTTTCAGGATGAAGTCGCGCTCGTAGGCGTCGCGGGCCTGGTGCAGCGTGGAGAATTCGGTCTTGGCGGGCGCGGCGGTTGCCGTCGCGATAGACCAGCGGCGGCAGATGTTTGCGCTCGAAGCGGGTAGTCGTGGGATTCATGATGACGATGCGCTCGATCACGTTGCGCAGTTCGCGCACGTTGCCCGGCCAGGAATAGCGCATGAGCACATCGATGGCTTCGTCGGTAATTTCGCGGGGCCTGCGGCCGTAGGTGGAGGCGAGTTCCTTCAGAAAATGGCGGGCGAAGAGCGGGATATCTTCTTTGCGCTCGCGCAGGGGCGGGACGAAAAAAGGAATCACGTTGAGGCGGTAGAAAAGATCTTCGCGAAAATTTCCGCGGGAGATCTCTTCTTCGAGATCTTTGTTAGTGGAGGCGATTACGCGGACATCGACGGTGATCAGTCTCTTCGCCGCCGACCGGAGCGAAGCGCTGCTCTTCCAGCGTGCGAAGAACTTTGGACTGCGTCTTCAGGCTCATGTCGCCGACTTCGTCGAGAAAGAGCGTGCCGCCGCTTGGCCTTCTGGAATTTGCCTTCTTTGTCGGTGGCCGCGCCGGGGAACGATCCTTTGTGGTGGCCGAAGAGTTCGCTCTCGATGAGGTCTTCGGGGATGGCGGCGCAGTTGACCTCGACGAAAGTTTCATCCTTGCGCAGGCTTTGGCCGTGGATGGCGTGGGCGACCAGTTCTTTGCCGGTGCCGGACTCGCCGTAAATGAGAACGCGGCCGTTGGTGGGCGCCATGAGGCCGATCTGCTGGCGCAGGGCCTTCATGGGAATGCTGTCGCCGACGATCACGCTCTTGGAGTGAAGCTGTTTTTTCAGGTCGACGATTTTCGCGGCGCAGCTTCTTGGATTCGATGGCGTTCTTGACTACGAGCAGCGTGCGCTCGATGGAGAGCGGCTTTTCGAGGAAGTCATAGGCGCCGAGTTTGGTGGCGCGGACGGCGGTCTCGATGGTGCCGTGGCCGGAGATCATGATGACTTCCGGGGGATTCTCGAGGGCGCGAATTTTCTGCAGAGTGTCGAGGCCGTCGATGCCGGGCATCCAGATATCGAGCAGGACAACATCGAAGGCGGCTTTTCGAATCAGGTCGAGGCCGGCTTCGCCGCTCTCGGCAGCGGAAGCGGAGTAGCCTTCATCGGCGAGGACGCCGGAGAGGGAATCGCGAATGCCGCGTTCATCGTCAACGATCAATATGTTATGCATGCTGAATGGCGGCGGGCACCGGGGTAGATTCGGGGACGACGGGCAACTCCACCACGAAGCGGGCCCCGACCGGTTGGTTTTCTTCGACGCGAATGGAGCCGTGGTGATCTTCGATGATGCGGCTTACGATGGCCAGGCCCAGTCCGGTGCCGCGGCGCTTGGTGGAAAAATACGGGAGAAAAAGTTTTTCTTTTAGTTCGTGAGTGACGCCGTGACCGGTGTCGGCCACGGAAATTTCGACGGCGTCGCGGCTCGCGACCAGCGCGGTGGAGATTTCGATTTCGCGCACCAGAGAATCCTGCAGGGCGTCGGCGGCGTTGTCCACGAGATTGGCGACGGCGCGCTTGATGGACTCGGCGTCGGCCATGACGCGGGGAAGATCCGGCGTCAGAGATCTGTGCAGACTGATGCCGTCGAGGCGGCCGTTGAACATGGAGAGCGCGTTCTCGATGACTTCGTTGATATCGGCGGGCTGCGGCTTGGACGCGGGAAAGCGCGCCAGGGTGGAGAACTCGTCGACCAGGCGACGGACAGTTTCGGCGGCGCTGGCAATGGTTTCGGCGCAAGAGCGAACTACTTCGAGCGAAGCGGGGTCGGCGGGAGTGGCGCGCTCCAGGTGGCGGCGGATACGTTCCGCGGAGAGCGCGATGGGAGTGAGTGGATTTTTAATTTCATGCGCGACGCGGCGGGCTACTTCACGCCACGCGGCTTGCTTCTGCGCCTTGAGCAGGTCGGATAAATCTTCGAACACGATTACGTAGCCGGATTTCTCGCCTTGATGGCGCAGTGTGGCTACGGTGACGGCTACGTTCAGGGATGCACGCTGGGCGGGCATTTCCATTTGGGCGGCGGCCATGCCCATGCGATCGGCGCGACGCAGCAAGGCATCGAGATCTTCCAGCACTTCGGCGGGGAAAACATCGGCGAGGGGAGAGCCCAGAATAATTTGCGGGGCGGCGTCGTGGGGAGTCTCGGGGTGAAACATGCGGAGCAGAGCCTGATTGGCGTGGGTGACGCGGCGCGCGGCATCGAGCGAGAGCACTCCGGTGGGAATGCTTTCGAGGATGGTTTCCATCTGACGGCGGCGGCGGTCGAGTTCGGCATTGGCTTCGGTGGCGTCGCGGCTGGAGGCTTCGATCTGGCGGCGGCTGGCTTCGAGCTCTTCGGCCATGCGATTGAAGGAACGGACGAGATCTCCGATTTCGTCGGCGCCGCTGATTTCTACGCGGTAGTCGAGGCGTCCGCGGGAAATTTCCTGCGTGGCTTCGGCGAGGGCCGCGAGCGGACGCGTGACTAGCTTCGAGAGGAACAGCGCGAGCCACGTGGTCACAAACAGCACGATCATCGTGAGCAGCAGCAGGTAACCCATGTAGACGCTGCGCACGCGGCGGCGTTCGCGGGCGAGATCGTAATAACGCTGCTGGCTGGCTTCGACTTGCTTCAGGGTTTGAGCAAGCTCGGCGGGGAGCGGAATGGCGATGATTATGATTCCGGATTTTCCGACGGGCGCGGTGCCGAGAGTGTAGTCGGTGTTGTTCCAGGTGAATTGTGACACGTGGCCGGCGGCTGCGTCGGCGAGTGGAAGCTTTGAGTGCAACAGCGCCCATGGGCCGGGCGCGTTGAAACTGGCGGTCTCGTTTCCGTCTTGCACGGCGAGGGCGAATCCGCCTTGCAACGTGGGTTCGTGAAGGCGGAACTCTTTGGCTAATTCGGAGAACTCGCGGTCGGCGAAAGCGCGTTGCGCCTGAGCGGACGAGGCCATGACCTGGGCTTCGGAACGGGCGTTCTGGGTTGCGTAGTTGGCCAGAAGTGAGCCCATGGCATGAATGTCTGACCGGACTTCTTCCGCGGGGGTGGAGAACCAGCGTTCGATGGAACGGTTCATCAGGCCGTAGGCGAACCAGTACATCACTACGACTGGGACAAAGGAGAGCAGCAGTGCGCCTGCGACCATGCGAGTGCGGAACTTTGAGCCGAGTACTCCCATGCGGCGTTCGGCAAACAGCTTCAGCAGGTTGCGGAACAAGACGAAGGTCAGGGCGACGAACAATAGAGAGATGAGAAAAGTGAGAGCCCAGAAAACCAGGATTTCTTCGTTGTTGCCGGGGCGCAGGAAATTAGGGTCGAATGCGTTTTGCGAGACCAGGATAGAGAGCAGGAGCAGGACTGCGATTGCGAGCAGAATGATGGCTTGCTTGCGGCTGGACTTTTTCGGAACACGGGTTGGGGCTGGTTGGGGCACGGGATTGCGTCGTTAGGGGCGTTGCAAGTCATTATAGATGGTGTTTCTTGCTGCAGAACGTGGCTGGCGCTCGGCGGCGGTGGAGACTGAGATTCCTCCGCCCCGAAGAAAGGCGCGGCGTTCGGAATGACAAAGTCGGTTGGGTTGCTACGGCTAGAGCTTAGCCAAAGAGCTGGAAGCTACGAGTTAGAAGCTGGTTTACCTGCGCTCCGGCTGCAGTTCCTGCAGGGCGGCGTCGTAGGCTGGTTTGGGCTGGTAGGTTTGGTCGAACCATAGGGCTCGGCCGCTGGTGCCGTGGGAGTGGGAGCCGAGCCAGGAGTATTTGTCAGTGAATCCCCAGGTTTGGATTGCGGTGCAGCCGGGGTTTTGCAGGCAGGCGTGGACCACGCTGCGATAGACCTGCGCTTGACGAAGCAGGCCGTTATCGTTCGGGTCGTTCTCATGAAGCGGGTGTCCTGTCGAGTCGAGGGGTGGCGGAAGCGGGAAGGGGGACGTCCAGTTCGGTGATGTGGACTTGCAGGCCGAGGGCGGTTAGGCGGGCGATGTTGGCGGCGAGGGCTGCGGAGTCCAGGTCAGGGCCGGGAAGATGCAACTGCAGGCCGACGCCGTCGATGGGGACGCCGCGATGCTTGAAATCTTTTAGCATTTCGTAAATCGCGTCGGACTTGTGATTGAGGAATTCGCCTTCGGCTTCGTTGTAGAAGAGCAGGGCGTGGGGGTCGGCTTCGCGGGCCCAGCGGAAGGCTTGTTCTAAATAGGCGGTTCCCCGGTCGGCGAAACCGATGCCGGGCTGGTTGTACCAGATGGAGTCGCGCATCCGGCCGTTTTCGTCCATCGCTTCGTTGACTACGTCCCAGGCGAAGACCTGGCCGGCGTAGCGCTTCATGACGCGGTCGATGTGGTCGTGCAGCAGTTGCGACAATTGTGGCGGGGTGAAGTGGCCGTGGGCCAGCCAATCCGGGTGATTGTGATCCCAGACCAGGCAGTGGCCGCGGACTTTCATTTTGTGTGCCAGGGCGAAGGCGACGACTTCGTCAGCTTCCCGAAAATCGAAACTGTCGGGGTCGCGGCGGATGACCCACCATTTCATAGCGTCCTCGGGCTCGACCATGTTGAATTCGCGGGCCAGGGTGGAGGCATAGTTCGTCTCCGAGAACAATGACGGGCGCACGGCTGTGCCGATTAAGATTCCTGCGCGGTCGGCTGCCTGGCGCAGCGACTGAGGCGGGGAAAGAAGGGCGAGCACCGGAGCCAGCAGCAGGAAACGGAGGCGGCTCGGGGACTTCATCACTTCTGTTTCACCGCTTTTCTTTCGGGTGCTGATTTTCAGGCTTTCTGTTTCAAGCCTTCAGGCTTTCGCCGCGAAGGCTTTGGGTGGCGCGGTCTGTGGCAGCGACGCAGCGACTGCCGCGGTTACGTCTTTGCCGCCTTTGAGGTTCACGACTAGCGACTGAATGCTGAAGATCGGTCCCCAGGGAAATCCCCACCAGCCCATGACCAACGTGAGCGCGGTCCAGGGTAATCCCTTGGAGAGCGCGCTTTCCCCGACTGGAATGAAATACACCGGCGAAGATCGGCGGAAGGTCATCACGATGACTGAGACGCAATAGTTGTAGCAAACCAGCTTGGCGCCGCGTTGAATTTCGAATCGAAGCTGATCGGGCGACATACCCTCAATACCTTGGATTTTCATGGTTGAGCTCCTTGAGGGGGAAGACTGAATTCTAGGACAGGGCGAAGGGCGGGTAAAGAATCAAAAGAGGTTGAACTACTGCCCACTGCGGGATGCGTCCCGATTACGAACGTTCGAGCTGCGGGGTGCCGGCGGGAGGAATGGTTCCAGCGGGCAGGCTTCGCACGCGGGTTTGGACTTTTTGCAGTAATGCTTGCCCACGCCAACGATCAGACCGTGCATCTCGTTGTAGACATGGGAAGTGGTGCTGCGTTGGGCGGTGCTCATGGGAGACGGTTGGTGAGCGGTGCTCGGAATTTCTGATTCCACTTTTGGCCGCGTTCCTGCCTTCTTTTTGTTCTTCGCCACTGTTGCCAGGGAACGCTCGAACAGTTGACGAATCTCTTCGTAGTCAGTTTTCTGCGGGAGAATTTCGTGGCGCTCGAGGATGCGGCGGGTGTAGGCGTCCACGACGAAGACGGGATGATTCCCGGCGTAGAGGAGAATCGAATCGGCGGTCTCGGGGCCGATGCCGTTCAGGGCTAGCAGTTCCTCGCGAAGGCGATTCGTAGGTTGGGCAAAGAGATTGTCCAACGAGCCGGCATATCGACTGTCGAGGAACGCAACGAGGGCTTTGAGGCGCTGGGCTTTCTGGCGGAAATATCCCGAGGGACGGATTAGGCGTTCGAGTTCGGGCACTGGGACGTGCCGGATCCCTTCGATAGATAAAAGGTTCGCAGCCCGCAGGTTCGCCAGGGCAAGTTCGACATTCGTCCACGCTGTGTTCTGGGTTAGGAATGCTCCCACGATTACTTCAAAGGGAGTGCGGGCCGGCCACCAGTGCTGCGGTCCCCAGGCGGCGAGAAGGGCGCGATAGAAGGCGCGAATTTGTGCGTCACTCCTGAGTCGATTCGAGGATCGATTTTCGGCTCGATCGACGGTGCGACGCGGCTTCGCGACTTTCATTTGTCGAGTCTAATCGAGTCGGACCCGGGCAGGTTGGAGCGCCGGAAGACTCAGGGTGATCTTACCGAAGTGCATGTACTCCGGCCCGGCAGCACCGCTGGCACAACTGAAAACAATCAATTGGCGTGGAGTGCAGCATGTCAACCCGTTGTGGGCGCGGTGCTTCGCGAGGTCCAAGTACCAAAGTTACTGGTAAGGTAACGCGGTTGCGTTGACAATTTGTGTCAACGCGAGTGCGCTGCGTTTCTCTCCCCGCGAACGGCAGCGGTTTGCGTGAAAGCCTGCAAGATTGTCAGGCGTCGATTCACTACCTGGATAGGAGATCGCCGTATGTCTCAACGGCTGGGTGACCTTCTCGTCAAAGAGAAGATCATAACCCCAGAGCAGTTGGAACAAGCGAATAAGGTTCAGAAGGAGCAGAGCTGCCGCCTGGGGTCTGCCCTGGTGAAGCTCGGGTTCCTGACGGACGAGGACGTCACCAATTTTCTCTCCCGTCAGTACGGCGTTCCTGCCATCAATCTTTCGTATTTTGAAATTGATCCCGCGGTGGTGAAGCTGATTCCGTTCGAAACCGCGAAACGCTACCAGATTCTGCCGCTGAGCCGCGTGGGCGCGTCGTTGACCATCGCCATGGTCGACCCCACCAATGTGTTCGCGATGGACGATATCAAGTTCATGACCGGCTTCAATATTGAGCCGGTGGTGGCGTCGGAAAGTTCGATTCAGTCCGGCATCGAGAAGGCTTACGGAACTACCCAGGGAGATGACCTGGAAACCGTAATGCAGTCGATGACGGACGATGCCGATGTAGAAGTGCAGGCGGAAGAAGAGCAAATCGGCCTGGCCGATCTGGAGAAGGCGGCCGACGAAGCTCCGGTGGTCAAGCTGGTGAACCTGGTGTTGACCGATGCGGTGAAGCGGGGCGCCAGCGACATTCACATTGAGCCATACGAAAAAGAGTTCCGCGTGCGGTTCCGTATTGACGGCGTGCTGCAGGCGATTATGTCGCCGCCGGTCAAGCTGAAAGACGCGATCACGTCCCGCATGAAGATCATGGCCAAGCTTGACATCAGCGAGAAGCGGCTGCCGCAGGACGGCCGCATCATGCTGAAGATGCAGCTCGGCGGCCGCAAGAAGCAGCTCGATTTCCGTGTCAGCACGCTGCCCACGTTGTGGGGCGAAAAAATCGTGCTCCGGCTGCTGGACAAAGAAAACCTGCGCCTCGATATGACCAAGCTCGGTTTCGAGGCTGAGTCGCTGGCGAAATTCGAGAAGGCGATTCTCAAACCTTACGGCATGGTGCTGGTCACCGGGCCGACGGGATCGGGCAAGACCAACACCTTGTATTCGGCGATCTCGCGGCTGAACCAGCCCGATACGAACATCATGACGGCGGAAGATCCGGTCGAGTTCCAGTTGGGCGGCGTCAACCAGGTGCAGATGAAGGAACAGATCGGATTGAACTTTGCGGCGGCCCTGCGATCGTTCCTGCGGCAAGATCCGAACATCATTCTGGTGGGCGAAATCCGAGACTTTGAAACGGCGGAAATCGCGATCAAGGCGGCCCTTACCGGTCACCTTGTGCTTTCTACGCTGCACACCAACGGCGCGCCGGAAACCATTACTCGTCTGATGAACATGGGCATTGAGCCCTTCCTGGTGGCGACTTCGGTGCACCTGATCGTCGCCCAGCGTCTGATTCGCCGCATCTGCAAAGACTGCTCCGAACCATTTGAGGTGCCGGTGCAGACCTTGATCGACGAAGGTTACAGTCCCGAAGAAGCCAAGACGGTCAAAGATCCAAAAGGGCAAGGGCTGCGGCACTTGCAATAACACAGGCTACAAAGGGCGCGCGGGTTTGTACGAAGTGATGGAAGTGGATGACGAGATCCGGGAACTGGTGCTGGTAGGCGCGTCGGCCGTGGAATTGAAGAAGAAGGCGATTGAGCGCGGCATGATTACTCTGCGCCGAAGCGGCCTGATCAAGGTGGCCGCGGGTATGACCACGCTTGAGGAAGTGGCTCGCGAAACGATTCACTAGTTTGGGAGCGAAGGGGAACACTTATGGGTTTGTCGCTTAGCGATCTGCTGAAGAGAATGCTGGAGATGAACGGCAGCGATCTTCACATCACCACGAACTCGCCGCCGCAGATTCGCGTGCACGGGCATCTGGTGCCGCTCGACCTGCCGCAGATGACGCCGGCCGAAACCAAGCAACTGGCTTACAGCGTCATGACCGATTCTCAGAAGCACCGCTTTGAAGAAAGCCTCGAGCTCGACTTTTCGTTCGGTTTGAAGGGGTTGGCTCGCTTCCGTGCCAATGTGTTCAACCAGCGGGGCGCCACAGCGGCCGTCTTCCGTGTGATTCCGTTTGAAATTAAGTCTTTCAATCAGCTCAACCTGGCGCCGGTGGTCAGCAAGTTCTGTGACAAGCCGCGCGGTCTGATCCTGGTGACAGGTCCTACTGGATCGGGCAAGTCGACAACTCTCGCCGCCATGATCGACAAGATCAACACCGAGCGGCACGACCACATCCTTACGATTGAGGATCCGATCGAATTCGTGCACATGAACAAGAATTGCCTGGTGAACCAGCGCGAGTTGCACGCCGACACCAAGAGCTTTACCGACGCGTTGCGCGCCGCTCTTCGTGAAGACCCGGACGTGGTGCTGATCGGCGAAATGCGAGATCTGGAAACCATTGAGTCGGCGCTGCGAATTGCGGAAACCGGCCACTTGACTTTCGGCACCTTGCACACCAACTCGGCAACCTCCACGATCAACCGTATCATCGACGTGTTTCCTGCCCACCAGCAGCCGCAGATTCGTGCCCAGCTTTCCCTGGTGCTGGAAGGCATCATGTGCCAAAGCTTGCTGCCGAAAATTGACGGCAAGGGCCGCGCCATGATCATGGAGATTCTGGTGCCCAATTCGGCGGTTCGCAACCTGATCCGCGAAGACAAGATTCACCAGGTCTACTCGTCCATGCAATCGGGGCAGGAAAAATTCGGGATGCAGACGTTTAACCAGGCGCTGGCGACGGCGTATTTCCAGAAGCAGATTTCTCTGGAAGTAGCGCTGCAGCGCTCCAGCAACGTGGATGAGTTGCAGGAAATGATCAACCGCGGAGCCAGCCTCACGAACCGGGGAGCCGCGGGTGCAGCGGCGGCCAAGGGAGCGGCTTCGTCGAAGCATTAAATTCCGCAGGCCAGAGCAAGGAATTTCTCGGCTGCGGAGTAAGTGAAAAAGTTTGTGCGCTGATAGCAGGATTTTCGAAGCAGAGTATAGACGGAATAATGGACGACATGAGGAGAGGCTAAAACCATGCCAGTTTTTACATTTTCAGGCAAGGACGCCTCCGGGCAGAAGATTTCCGGAGAACGAGTAGCGCCGAACAAGCAGAGTCTGGCGTCAGCACTGCGTCGCGAGCGCATTACACCCGGCGCCATCCGCGAAAAGGGCAAGGAATTCGTGATGCCCACGTTTGGTTCCGGCAAAGTGGGAACCAAAGACATCGCGATCTTCTTCCGCCAGTTTTCGGTCATGATCGATGCCGGCTTGCCGCTGGTGCAGTGTCTTGAAATTCTGGCGTCGAATCAGGAGAACCCGGCGTTTCAGAAGACTCTGAACGGCGTGCGCACCACGGTGGAAGGCGGCGCGACCCTGGCCAACGCCATGCGCTCGTTTCCAGTCGTGTTCGACGACCTGACCACCAACATGATTGAGGCTGGCGAAACCGGCGGTATTCTCGACATCATCTTGCAGCGCCTGGCCGTCTACGTGGAAAAGGCTGTACGCCTGCGGGCTGCGGTGAAGTCGGCGCTGATTTATCCGATCGCCGTGGTTTCAATGGCTTTCCTGATCGTGGGTGCGCTGTTGAAGTGGGTCGTGCCGATTTTCGCCAACCTGTTCGCCGGACTTGGTGTAAGTCTGCCGCTTCCCACGCGAATCGTGCTGGGCCTGAGCTCTTTCGTGCAAGGTTTCTGGTGGATTTTCCTGGTAGGAGGCGTCGGCTTAGTCGTCGGTATCAAGCAAATCAAGAAGAACCGCCGCGGACGCTATTACTTCGACAAGATGATGCTCCATCTGCCGGTGCTGGGACAGTTGCTGCGGAAAATTGCGGTGGGCCGCTTTACCCGTACGCTGGGCACTCTGATTACTTCCGGTGTGCCGATTCTGGAGGGTTTGAGCATCACCGCGAAAACTTCGGGCAACGCGGTTCTGGAAGAAGCGCTTATGAAGGTGCGCAAGGCCATCGAAGAAGGGCGCACCATTATTGATCCACTGAAGGAATGCGGCGTGTTTCCGAACATGGTGACGCAGATGATCGGCGTGGGCGAAGCCACGGGCGCCATGGATTCGATGCTGCAGAAGATTGCCGACTTCTACGAAGAAGAAGTGGACGCGGCGACCAAAGACATGCTGGCCATGCTCGAGCCCGTCATCATTGGCTTGCTCGGCGTCATGATCGGCGGCATCGTGATTTCGCTCTACATGCCGTTGTTCGCCATGATCGCCAAGCTGGCTGGCTAAGGACAAGGTTTCAAGGTGACAAGGTTTCCAAGTTGCAAGGTTAAACCCTTCACGACTTCGAAACCTTGAAACCTTGAAACATCTGAAACCTGATTTTTCTAAGACCACCGGGATTGCAATGCAATCGACCTTTGATGAGCGGAATTGGCTGGCCTGGCTGGTCAAGGTGCGCGTTCTCATCCTGACTTTTCTGCTCGGGATTCAGCTCGCCGTCGCGCAGTTCACGCCCACCACCCTGCCGGTGCGTCTCTTTATTGGCACCATCCTGTTCTGGTTTACGGTTTCGCTGTTTTACATGTTTCTGCTTTCCTTCTGGAGAGAGCATCGCCTGCAGGCGTCTCTGCAAGTGCTCACCGACCTGGTTCTGGTGAGCCTGGTGGTGCACGAAACCGGAGGCTGGGACAGTTCCTTCAATTTTCTTTATCCGCTGGTCATCATCGTGGCCGCGGTCTTGTTGCCGCGGGTGTGGGCGCATCTGGTGGCGGCGCTGGCGTTCCTGCTTTACGGCACCGTTCTCGAACTGAACTATTACGAGGTTGTGCCGTCGTATTGCACGACGCATCCCGCGCTGAAAGCTCTGCAAGCCATCATCTTCGTCAACCTGTTCGCGTTTCTAGCCGTGGCGTACCTGGCGGGACTGCTCACCGGCAAGCTCCGGCAGGCTCGAGTGCAGTTGAAAGATGCCAGCGGCGCTTTGGAAGATTTGCAGGCGCTGCACGAGAACATTATTTATTCCATCAGCAGCGGACTGATCACCACCGGGCTCGACGGACGCATTACGCTGGTGAACCCTGCCGCACAAAAACTGCTGGAGCGTCCCGCGGCGGAGTTGCTGGGGACTCCGGTCAAAGATTTATTTCTGGATCCGCTGCCCAACTCGGAATCACCGCATCCGCATGCGGAGGTTCGCTTTGAACTGCTCAAGAACTTCCGCAAGACGTTCCGCGTGCGGGTCGCGACCATGACCGTGCCGGAACGCGGGGTGCTGGGCTTTGTCTATGCGTTTGATGATTTGACCGAAATCCGGCGCCTGGAGCGCGAAGTGCGTATGCAGGACCGGCTCGCCGCCGTGGGCAGGCTGGCCGCCGCCATCGCGCATGAAATTCGGAATCCGCTGACTTCGATCGCGGGGTCGGTGAGCATGCTCTCGGGCATTCCAGAAATGAACGACGAGCACCGGCACTTGCTGGAGATTGTGACTCGCGAGTCGCAGCGGCTGAACAGCATCATTACCGATTTTCTGGCCTACTCCCGCACCAAGCAATATCACTTCGTCCGAGCGGATCTGGTCCAGCTTGTGGAAGATACGCTCACGTTGATGGAGCACCGCATGGAGGCGGAAAAAACCGGGATCACCATCGAGCGCCGGTTCGCCTTGACCAAAGCCCTAACCATCGCCGATGGGGACAAGATTAAACAGGTCTTCTGGAATTTCTGCGAAAACGCGGTTCGCGCCATGCGCGGCGGCGGGAAGCTTACGGTCAGCATCGAACCCCTCGGCGACGACTGGCAGGTGGGATTCACCGACACCGGAGCGGGCATGAGTCCGCAGCAGACGGAAAAAATCTTCGAGCCCTTCCAATCAAACTTCGAAGGCGGCACCGGACTTGGGCTGGCCATTGTTTATCAGATTGTGCAGGCACATGAAGGCAGAGTCTGGGCGCGCTCGAAACCGGGGCAGGGCGCGACTTTCATCCTGAGGCTGCGGCGTTTGGATGCGGAGAAAACTGTTTCTTCCTCTGCACGTTCTGCAAACCCCGCAAACACCGCAAGCACCGTGAACGCCAATGAGACTCCGGCCGCCGTGCTCGCTCACCAAGCTGCAGTCGCAGCGGGAGGAGGGGTTCGTGGCTAACATCCTGGTATGCGACGACGAACGCTCCATCTGCGAAATGCTGGATATCGCGCTGCGCCGCGAAGGCCATCGCGTCGAAACCGTGCAGTCCGGGCAGGCGGCCAAAAATAAAATCGACGGCGCGCTTTACGACGTGATCGTCACCGACATCAAAATGCCGAATATTGATGGCATCGAAGTGCTGCGGCATGCGCATCGCGTTTCGCCGGATTCGGCGGTCATCCTGATCACTGCGGTCGACGACTACGAAGCGGCGGTCGAGGCGGTGAAGGCGGGCGGAGCCTCCGACTACATTCGCAAGAATCCCGGGCTCGTCGACGAAATCAAGTTGGCCATCAACCGCGTGATCGAGAAGCTGGTGTTGAGCAAGCAGAATTTTGCCTTGCGCCGCGACGCGGCCACGCGCAACTCGCTGGACAACATCATCGGCTCCAGCGGGGCTATGGAGAAATTGAAACAGACGGTTCGCACTGTGGCCTCGACGGCAAGCACCGTGCTGATTCACGGCGAAAGCGGCACTGGTAAAGAACTGGTCGCGCGCGCCGTGCACGTTTGCTCGCCTCGCGTTACGGACTCGTTCGTGTCGGTGAATTGCGGCGCGTTTCCGGAAACGCTGCTCGAAAGCGAGCTGTTCGGCTATGTGAAAGGCGCATTTACTGGAGCGAATCAGAACAAGCGTGGACTGTTTGAAGTGGCCGACGGAGGAACGATCTTCCTCGACGAAATCAGTGAAATGAGCCTGGCGATGCAGGTCAAACTGCTGCGCGTACTGCAGGAGCGTACAGTCCGCCCGGTGGGCGGCACCAGCGAAATCCCGATCGACGTGCGGGTCATCGCCGCCACAAATCGCGATCTCGACAAGGCCGTCGCCGAAAATCTGTTTCGCGAAGATCTTTATTACCGGCTCAACGTGATTCCCATCCGCGTGCCTCCGCTGCGCGAGCGTCCGGAAGACATTTCGCTGCTGGTGAATCATTTCCTCAAGAAATATGCGGCTGCGGCGGGACGCAGCATTCTGCGCATTCATAAGGATTCGCTCAACACGCTATGCGGTTATGAGTGGCCGGGCAACGTGCGCCAGCTGGAAAATACCGTGGAGCGCGCCGTAGCTCTCGAAACCACCGACGAGTTGCACGTGGAACTTCCGGTGGAACGTTCCAAGGCGCGCGCGGCTGCTGCGGCCGCTGGCGGAGCCGGGGGGCTGCAGGATATCCCTGCAGGCTCGGTTTTGCCCGAGGGCGTGGGCATGGAGGTTTACGTGGCCGGCATCGAACGCTCGCTCCTGCAGAACGCGCTCGACCAAAGCAGCGGTGTGCAAACCAAAGCCGCCGATCTGCTGGGAATTTCTTACCGGTCGTTCCGGCATTTGATGAAGAAGTATGAGCTGTAGGAAGGCAGCGTCTAGCTACTAGATTCTAGCTACACCTCAAGACGTGACACCGTGTGCCTATCGAAAACCAGCGCCTTGTGCTCGTCAATCATAGAGGGATTCTTGGTTAGCTAGAAGCTAGGAGCTAGCAGCTCGAAGCTGTTCCGTACGGCATCCACCTGTGGTAAACCTATCCAGTGCGCTATACGCTGCGTTTTCTCTGGAACGCGACGAAACACCATCGCCTGGCTCCGTGGCGGAGTCCGTATCTTTTGTGGCGCATCGAGACTTATACCGGAGTCAAGATGACGCAGATCGGGTTCCTGGAATTTTGGGAATTCGTGTGGCGCGAGCGGACCCATCTGTGGCGGTTTTTGAAGTGGACCGGCGAGATGGAACGTTATGTCCATCCCAAGCCTAAGAGTTCCTGATTTCGCAATCAGATCGCTCAACCACGGAGACGCAGAGGCACGGAGAAAACAAATCTCAAATGCCTTCTCCGTGCCTCTGTGACTCCGTGGTGAAGAATGGAGTGGCGCTCTACGCGCTCTTTCCCGCCGCCGCGCCCTCGCCCAGGATGATGCTTACCTCGTTGCCCTTGCCTGCGCCGGTAATCTGTGCGGCGTTGCCACGGTTGGCGGCGATTTCGAGGAAGCCCATGCTGCCCATGATGCCGAACACTTCTCCGGCGGCGCCTTCGGCGTAGAGTGTGCGGATTTCCGTAATCTCTTTGCTGCCCACGACGCAGTTTGAAAGGCGCCGGGTCCGCTCCGAACAGCATGGGCGCGTCCTTGGGAGTGATGTTCGTGATCAGGTTGCCGAAGCGGTCCACTTTCAGAATCACGGCGCGCATGCGGTTCGCGTCCACGACCTTGGGCTTGGGTGCCGCGAAGCGTGTGAAGTCCTGGATTTCGTCGCCGAATTTGTGCGAATCGACCTGCTTGGCGAGATAGGCTGCCACGGGAGCGAAAATATCGCGAGCGTGGAAGGTGTTGCTCACCGGCTGCAGAAAATAATGGTCGGAGCTGATGTGGCGCACGTGCATCCGCTCTTCCTGCGCATAAACCAGGGAGAGCACGCCGTTATCGGGCGCCACAAAATAGTATTTGTCGCTGATCGCGATGATCGGCCGCCGCGCCGTGCCCACTCCCGGATCGACCACCACCAGGTGCACGGTGGAAGAAGGGAAGTAGGAATAGGCTTGTGAAATCGTCAGCGCGCCATCGAGCACGTCAAACGGCTGCACGGCGTGAGAGATGTCGACGATCTGGGCGTCGGGCACAATCTCGAGAATGACGCCCTTCATGGCGCCCACGAAATGGTCGTTGGTCCCGAAATCAGTAGTCAAAGTTACGGTCGGACGTGAAGGCACTTTCCCTCGCAGAGTCGATGATTAAAGATAAAAAGGCAGGATATTCCCTTATTTGAAGGCTAATTTGTGGTGGGCATGTGCGTCAAGGCACAGAGGTAATGGGTGAGGTCAGCGCTGGATGAGGTGATGAGGGTGATCGCGACTCATCGACAGCCAGCCTCCTTAAATCGGCCTCTAGCCCGAGCTCAATTGAGTTTTACCCGCGAGGTCTGATCACCGCGAATGATCCATACAGCGGTTTCAGCATTTCTCTTCCAGTGCATGTCTGTGCCGTGTGATGTCTGTTTATCCACGACAGGCTTTGCATCAGTGACGTACGCCGTCTCATCATTGCTCACGGTAAGGTAAGCCCAATATTCGCCTTGACCGCCGCCGGGAATCGGAGGAGACAGCGACTGCCATTCACCTCTCGTGAATCGGAAGATACCGCGACCGCGAAAGCCGGCAACGAGGTCACCATGTCGATCTACTGCAATAGCTTCGCATGCTCCAGGCGTTGGCATCGGAGAAACCCCGCCGGGGGACACGGTAAACATTCTGCCGTCTTTATCGCAGATGAAACCGGAATCGTTCGCGACTATCCATATTTCCGCGAGAAAGGGGACTCCCTCCTTTGCGCTTATCTCGTGCGGTCCGGACCCATTGACTAAGGTGACGGTATCCGATTTGAACACCTCCCCCGGTTTAACGAGAAAGGGCAGTAGTTCATGCCTGACGATATAAGCCATTCCGCCTTGGATCGGCAGCGCGCCGAGAACTCCATCGTCGACACTGAGCGGAGGCTCCGGCTCGGCTATCCAAGTGTGTGTCTTAGCGCTCCATCGCCAGGCCCCGCCAGCCGCTGTAACCCAGAAGCCCGCGTCATTGCCGACAGGTTTAGCGCCTTCCAGAACGTCGCCTCGTGAGTAATATCCTTTCGGTGGCTGGGGCATGGCAACGCGCTGCCAACTCAAACCGTTGAAGTTCAGGAGTTCGTGCGTGTGGTCGTCCATGACCCAAAGTAAGTGATCAGCACGGTCAACCCATGGGCCTGAAACAACGGAGTCGCTGTTCTGCATCTGGAATAACTTCGCGACAGCACCATTTTCGATTTCCAATAAACCAACATTGCTACCTACATACAAGCGATCATCGAAGTATGCGGCGCCGGTTAGCGAGAACGAGGCATAATCGGGTAGACGATGCACAATGCCATTGACCGCAGCGCCAGATAGCAGCCTGGGGGGGCCAGAGTTTGGAGCCTGTGAGCGGGTCCAAAGCGATATCACGATTGCGGCAATGACGAATGGTAGCGGCGCAAGAAACAGCGAACGTTTACCGAGTCGGCGTCGAGGCAACCGAACCAGCAAATAAGCCAGCGCGGTCAGAACGAGAAGGGCTACCAACAACGCCGCTATCAGCATCGGGATGATCTGTTCGCCGTCGAATAGAGACGCCAGAGTTGGATGCATCAGGAAGAACCTCGGATGTGAGGTGCACTCTTTCGCGAACAGAAGATTCGCACACCTGCTAATCATCCGCAAATGCCTCTAGCGCCGGGTCGAACGAAGGGCAATGTCGAAGGATTTAGATGACGGACGACAAAGGGCGAACAGCACTCATCGGCAGAGCGCGAAACGCACAAAGTCCTGAAGCCGCGGTGCTACTCATACCGCAGCGCTTCAATCGGATTCATCCGCGATGCCTTCAGTGCTGGGAAGAATCCTGAAATAATTCCGACCGCCGAAAGAATAACGAACGACACCATCATCACGCCCACGGAAGCATGCAAGAATATCGCGCCCTCGTGGTCGGCGGTTTTGTAGAACTCGTCATACAACGGCATGGGCGGGATTGCCCAGGTGAGCACTTCGGCCAAGGCGATCCCGATCAGCCCTCCAATGAAAGTCAGCACCAGCGCCTCCAGCAGAAACTGCACCAGGATGTGCCGGGGCCGCGCGCCAATGGCCTTGCGCAGGCCGATCTCGCGCGTGCGCTCCGTGACTGATACGAGCATGATGTTCATCACGCCGATGCCGCCCACGGCCAGCGTGACCACGCCGATCAGTCCCAGCACCGCCTGCAGGCCCATGGAAAACGCGTTGATCATGGCGCGGTCCTCGATGGTGTCCCACTCGGGCGTGGCTTTGTCGTCCTTGGGATCGAAGTGGTGACGCCGCGCGATCACCTCGCGCACAGCGGCCAGCGCCTTCTTGTTCAACTCGGCCGCAGTGGGCTGGATGATGATTTCGTCGGGATCGCGAATGTTTTTCAAATCGCGCATCAGCCCGAAGGGAATGAACCCGTTCTCATTGTCCGGACCCTGGTACATGGAATCCTGAATCTTGTTGCGCATGGTCCCGATGACTTCGAAATCGAGGCCGCCGATCTCTACGTGCTGGCCCGCGCCCGGCGCGCCCTGGAACACTTTCTTTGCTGCGCCATAGCCCAGTATGACTACGCGCCGATGGTCGGCGAAATCGCCTTCGTTGAAATAGCGCCCGTCGTCGAGGATGAGCTTGCGCATTTGCCCGTATGGCATTTCCACGCCACGCACTTGCAGCGACACTACCCGCGTGCCGATCTTGAAGGCGAGGTCGCGGTCGATCTCGCCACTCACCGCGCGCACAATCGGAACCTCGTCGCGGATTGCCTCCACGTCCTCGTATTCGTAATTCACCTTCTTGCCGGCGCGCTGGCCTCCCGCCTGCAGACTGGTTTGTCCCGGCCAGAGAACGATCACGTTGTTGCCCATGTTCAGAAACGCGTTGAGCACGCAGCCGCCCAGGCCCTGGCCATAAGCCAGCAGCAACACCACCGACGCCAGGCCCCATACGATGCCCAGCATGGTGAGCGCCGAGCGCATGCGGTCGCGCATCAGAGCCTGCCAGCCTTGCGAGATGAGTTCTTTCAGGAACATAGGTTCTCAGGTTTTGCCATTCCGAACGGGCTGAAGCCCGAGAGGGATACTGCTCGCTTGCCTGCGGCGCCACTGCATCGCGCTACTGCACGTGAATATCGCCCGAGCCCGTACGCACGCCAGCAGCGGGCCGCCGCCGCGAACTTTGCCGCGATTGTCTTATGGATTTCTTGCACCCGGCCCTGCACCGTCATCTCCACGGGGCGTCCATGTCCACGGTGCCCGAACTGGTGGAGATGTCGGGCTTCGAATGCCGCATTGTTCGGCAGGCGCACGTGCACGTTGCCCGATCCTGTTCGGATTTCCCAACTGCCGCTCTGCGTGCCTTCGGCGGTAATGTCGCCGCTGCCCGCTTCGGCGTGGAAAGCCCCCTGCATGCCGCGCAGCGGTGATGTTGCCGGAACCGGTGTGCAAGTCGATGTCGCCCGCTCCGGTCTCTTCCACTTCTATGTCGCCGCTGCCCGTGCCGCCGCGCATCGGGCCGGAAATCTCATGTGCCGCGGACATTGCCGGAGCCGGTTTGCAAGTGAATCTCGCCGGTTAGTCGCGCCACTTTCACGTCGCCCGACCCGCTCTGCAAATCGGCGTTACCGTTGGACCTTCAATGATCTGGTCGCCCGATCCGCTGCGAGAGCGCAGCGCGGTATCGGCGGGCACGGTGATCTCGTAGTCCACAGAAATGTCGCTGCTCTCCACGTAGTCGATGTGGATGCTGTTTCCTTCCTGGCGCAGCGGCGGATTCTGCTTGATGGCGGTCACGTCGGTCTTGCGTTCGCCCATCAGCCAGTGGTCGCTCGACAAAAATTTTGCCGCGAATGAAGACCGATCCCGCAGGGCCACTTCGTACTGTGACGTCGCCTGAGTGCGTGAGCACTTCCAGGTCGACGGGCCGGTGACTTGAAACGATTTTTCGAACGTGCCCTGCGGTGTGGATGGGCGAAAGCGGCGGCGGAGACAGAAACAAACGGCCGAGCGATCGCCACGCCTGCGAATGCGGGCGGCGCGGAGGACAAAATGCGAAATCTGCGATGTTTATTCATATCGGAGTGACTCCACAGGTGTCATTTCCGCGGCGCGCTGGGCGGGATACATGCCCGCGGTCACGGTGATTAAAGAAAGCGTCACGACTCGAAGCGACGATCGAAATCCAGGAAACGATGGGATGGGGAACAAAATCGGGCAGACGGCAACGCTTCCATTGCGGCGCATATCCCGACGCCGAAAGACAGGCCGAGAACTCCGCTGACGATGGTCAGCATGGCCGACTCCGCAAAAAACTGCCGCAGGATATCGTGCTTGGTCGCGCCCATGGCTTTGCGCGTGCCGATCTCGCGGGTGCGCTCCGTTACCGAAACCAGCATGATGTTCATTACCCCGATTCCGCCCAGGCACAGCGTGACGATGGCCACGCAGCCGAAGAAAATGGTAACCACGCCGAAAATCTTATCCAGAAGCTTGGCGCCTTCCATTGTGTCCCAGATGAACAGCGCATCTTTGTCGAGCGGATCGAAGTGATGCACGCGGGCCAGGGTGCGGCGCACTTGTAGCACAGATCTTCATGTTCTTCTGGGTCTCCAACTTCAAAAACGATGTCGTCGAGATATCCGCGCAGTGATTCCGGCGCCCTTTTTCTCCGGAGGAGGAAAATCGCGGCGAAACGGCGGAATAAGGAGCGAACAGATAGTCGTTGTCGGGGCCGCTGTAATTCGAGTTCTGTTTCTTCTCTTGCAAGACACCGACCACGGTGTAAGGAACGCTCTTGATGAGAATGCCCGCGCCGATGGCGGGCTGGCCGGGAAACAACTGCCGGTAAGCTTTCGAACCCAGCACAACCACGCGTCGGCCTTCGCGCTCGTCATCGTCGGTGATCAACCGGCCTTCGGACGATCAGCAGCGAACGGAACTCCTGGTACGACGGCCACATGCCCACCACGCCGCGGCTGGCGGAATTGTACTGGCTGACCTCCGGAATGGTGCGCCGCAATTCCGGGCTGACATTCTTCACCAGATAACATTCGCCGCGGATCAGTTCGGCATCGTCCACATTGAGTTGAATCTCGCGTCCGGCCGCGCGGCCGCCGACCTGAGAGCTGGTGCGTCCGCCCCACATGATGACCAGATCCTTGCCCAGAGTCTGCATGTGCTTTTTCTGGTCGACGCTGAAGCCGCGTCCCAGGCCCACCAGGATAATCACCGAAGCGATGCCCCACACGATGCCAAACATCGTGAGGAACGTTCGCATCTTGTGAGCCCGGAAAGTGGCCGAACGCCTGGCGGAGGATTTCGGAGAGAGTCATTGGAAACCGGCTATCGGGCTTCAGCCTTCGGGCTTCGGCTTTCGGGCCTCGTCACACGGGATCAAACGAGAGTCTTAAGGCCGAAGCCCGCAAGCCGAAGCCCGAAGCCTGCTCTTTTACTGCAGAACTACCTGATCGCCTTCCTTCAACCCGCTGAGCACTTCGGTCTTGGCGCCATTCGAGATTCCGATGTTGACGGCGATTTTGTCCTTGCCTTCTTTGCCCTTCGGATCTGGAATTTCGACCGAGGCTTTCTTGTCTTTGTCGTAGAGGATTGCGCCTTCGGGAATCTGCAACACGTTCTTGTGTTCTTCCAGAATGATCTCCGCGTTGGCGGTCATTTCAGCTTTGAGTTCGCCACCCGGATTCTGGATGGAAACGCGCACTTCGAACGTTGTAACGTTGTCCTTCTCCACGCCCATGGGAGAAATCTTCGTGACTTTGCCGGTGAAAGTCTTGTCCTTGAACGACTCCACCTTGATGCGGGCGGGCTGGCCCAGATAGACCTTGCCGATGTCGCTCTCGTCCACTTTGCCCTTGACGTAGACTTCGCTGGTATCGCCCAGCGTCATGACCAGCGTCGCCGAAGAACCCAACACCAGGATCGAGCTGACCGCGTCGCCCATTTCCACGTCGCGCGAGAGCACGATGCCGTCAATCGGCGAGATAATGTCGGTATAGCTGAGCTGTTCGTTGAGCTGCGTGAGGTTTGCCTGATCCTGCACCACCTGCGCCTGGGCCTGGGCGATCTTCGCCTTCAGAACCGTCACCTGCGCCTTCGACACATTCTGCTTGTTCAACGCCATCTCGTAATTCTTCTCGGCATCATCGAGTGCGGAAGCGGAAACGACTCCATCCTTCGCCATGCCCTTGGCGCGATCATAGGCGCGCTTCAACAGCGGCACGTCCGGACCTTCGGCGTCGACCTTGGCTCGTTCGAAATCGGCCTGCGAACTCTTCAGGTTAGCCTGCGCCGCTTCCAGCGCGGCGCTTGACTGCGCGACCTGCGCCTCGATCTCCAGCTTGTCGAGCTGCGCCAGTAATTGCCCCTTCTTGACGTGATCGCCGTAGTCCACCAGCAGTTTCTTCACGATGCCGCTGGCCTTCGACTTCACTTCCACCTTGGTGATCGGCGTGACTTTGCCCGTGGCCACTACGCTCTTGGCCAAGTCTCCCTTTTCCACTTTCGCCAGCTTTGAGGGGTCAATCTTGGTGCCGCCGCGCGTGGCCGCGAACACTCCCACCGTGATCAGCAGGACGATTCCCAGGGCTATGCCGCCATAAATGAATAACTTGCGGCGCTTCTTCTTATTATTTCCGTTTCCGTTCACAACGCCTCCTAAGGGGATGGTTCGACTCTGATGGTTCAGTGATTCGATGCTTCCTGCTGGATAGGAGCCGTACGGCGCTCTCACTCCTTAATACGGGGCCAGACTGGCTTTTGTTCCAGAAAATTAGAATGTCCTACGGAAAGACTCGAAGACTGCCGGTGACGAGGTCCAAGGCCAACGGCACCTATCAGTTAGACCAGTAATTTTCTAAAAGGATAGCGGACCCTGCTCCAGATTCATCGGCAATCTGTCCAACTGCCAACACTCGGGAACCGCAAGTCACTAGCAACTAGCCACTGCCTCGGCAACTGCCTTTGAAATGTTAGAATTAGCGTTCCATGATCGCCTTTGTGCTGCTCCGGGTCTTTCTGATCCTGCTCCTGGTCGCAGCCAACGCATTCTTCGCGGCCGCCGAGTTCTCGCTGGTCAGCGTGCGCGATACCCGTATCCAGCAACTCATTGAATCCGGGCGCATTGGCGCCCGCATCGTGCAGCGCCTCCATCAGCATCTGGATGAGGTCGTAAACGGCGTTCAGCTGGGAATCACGATCGTCAGCCTCACCCTAGGCTGGATCGGCGAGCCTATGGTCGCGCGTCTGGTGGAAGGCATGGAATTCGTCCATCGCGTGCCCCACGCCGAGGTTTATGCGCACACCATCGCCATCGTCATCGCCTTCAGTCTGATCACCTATATGCACGTGCTACTGGGCGAGCTCGTGCCGAAGACCCTGGCCCTGCAGCGCGCCGAGCAAATTGCCCTCGCCGTGGCCGCGCCCATGGAGGCTTTTCTCACGATTACCCGGCCCTTTCTTTTTCTGATGCGCCGGTCCGGAGGACTGGTGCTGCGGCTGTTTGGTGCGCAGGACACGCGGCGTCGCGGCGCCATCCACTCGCCTGACGAGCTCAAGCTCATCGTCACTGCCAGCCGCCAGTTCGGCCAGATTCCAGAGTTTCAGGAAGAGATGATTCACAACGCCATCGAACTCGACAACGTTACAGTCAAAGAAGTGATGGTGGCGCGGCCTGACATTTTCTCGCTGCCCTCCGACCTGCTGCTCGATGATGCGCTGGCCCGCGTGGTGGAGGGCCAGCACTCGCGCATCCCGGTATTCGACCCGCAGCGCGGCCCGGAACACATTGTCGGCGTGCTTTACTACAAAGACCTCATGCGCTGGATGCGCCTGCGCCTCAGCAATCTCGGCCAGACCACGGCCACGCGCATCTCCCGGATGCAGATCGGACAGATCATCCATGATGTGCTGGTGGTGCCTGAAACCAAGGTGCTCGCGGAACTGCTCGCCGAGTTCAAAGATCGGCGCCGCCATCTCGCGGTAGTGGTCGACGAGTATGGCTCGACCGCGGGAGTGATCACGGTCGAGGACATCCTCGAGCAGCTGGTGGGAAATATCGAAGACGAGTTCGACGTCTCGCCTAACGAGCCGGCGCTGGACGACGAATCCGTGCTCGTGCTGGAGGGCTCGGTCAACATTCGCGACTTGGAAACGCAGCATGGCCTGAGTCTGCCCCGGGACGCCGGTTTCGAAACCCTGGCCGGATTCATTCTCGCCCGCCTGCAGAAAATTCCCAGCCTGCGCGATTCCTTCGAATATGAAGGCTGGCGGTACACCGTGGAAGAAATGGAAGGCCACCGCATCGCGAAAGTAAGAATCGAGAAGGCTGCCAAGGTCGAAGGCGAGGCCGAAGCGGCTAAGAGCGCGGGAGACTGATGAAACCTTCCAAAGCTTGTCATCCTGAGCGGAACATGGTGGCGAGCGAAGCGAGTCAGCATGCGTAGTCGAAGGACCCCTGAACTGAAAACGTTGTTTGAGCCGCCGCAGGGAATTCTCGCGATGCTTTGCTCGTGATACGTGAGGCCCGGGTAGTGAACACCTTATGTGTCCGGATACGATGTCGAAGTGCAAGGGGTCCTTCGACTACACAACAGCTTCGCATTCGCGAAGCTGTTACTGCGCTCAGGATGACAGACTAATGTCAGGAAGTTTCAAACCAGGAACTGATAACTGAGAACTGTCCTCCAACGCGTGCTCTACACCTTGCCGGTAATCTGGCTGGTGGTGAGCCTCGTCTTCCTGCTCATCCATCTCGTCCCCGGAGACCCCATCCAACAGATGCTCGGCGAAGGCGCGCCGTCCGCCGACATTGAGGCCACGCGCCACGCTTACGGGCTCGATGCCCCACTGGGCGAGCAGTACATCCGCTACTGGAAAGGCGTGCTGCACGGCGACCTCGGTCCCTCGTTTCGTTACAACCAGAGCGTGACGCGGCTCGTGCTGCAGCGCTATCCCTACACGCTGAAGCTCACGCTGGCGTCGCTGTTCATCGCCATCATTCTTTCCATTCCCGCCGGCGTGCGTTCCGCCCAGCGCCGCAACCACTGGGACGACCGACTGCTCTCGGTGGTCAGCCTGTTCGGCCTGTCATTTCCTAACTTCGCGCTCGGACCGATTCTGATTCTTGTTTTCGCCATCAAGCTGGGATGGCTCCCCGTCTCCGGCGCCGGCTCGTTCGCCAATCTCATTTTGCCCGCCGTCACCATGGGAAGCGCGCTGGCCGCCATCCTCACCCGCATGGTGCGCACCTCGATGCTCGAAGAGTTGAGCCAGGATTACATCCGCACCGCCCGCGCCAAGGGATTGCCCGAGCGCACCGTGGTCTACCGCCACGCCCTGCGCAACGCCATGATCCCGATCATTACCGTGCTGGGCCTGCAGTTTGGCGCCCTGCTGGCCGGCGCCATCGTCACCGAAAAAATCTTCTCCTGGCCCGGCATCGGACGCCTCACCATCGATGCCATCTCCGCCCGCGATTATTACCTGGTGCAAGGCTGCATCCTGGCGATCGGCCTGACGTATGTCGCGGTGAACTTCCTGACGGATGTGCTGTATTCGGTGGCGAACCCAAGGATTCGGCAGTAGCGGCGCGCTGAACGAAAAGTATGAAGATAATCAGAAAGCCGAGGCTAATGTTGCCAGCTATCAATCTTACGGTGGCAGTGATCCTGTTTGCCATCGGCTATACTCGACCGAAAATCGCATGGGCGCCCGTCCCGTGGGAAATAGCCCTGGCGGACTCAATCAACGCTCCTGCTAACATGATGCGATATCTTGTCGAGAAAGGTTTCGACAAGCATGTGTATCTGCATTGTTCCGACGCAAGTGCCAAGACTTGTTTTTGGATTGATTGGGTAGTTGAGAATCTGGTGTTCCTTTTGGGCATTCTTTTCGTTTGGTATTTCGTCGGGCTCGAAATTGAGGCGGGTCGGCGACGGAGCAGAGCCACGGCACGGTTTGGAACCCTTACAAGAGTGCTGACGGACGCTGGCCTTCTGTTATTAGGGTCGTTCTTTGCTTTTCTCACTGCGGCATATTTGAGGTTTGACGGAACTTTCTACGCTTTGTTTTATCTTGCCTGGGCACTGGCCATAATAGTCACATACGGTAGGGATATCGTGAGCTGCATCTTTCGAAGCCGAGAAGCCCAACATCACGTTTCGTGAGCATCCTTCGGGCTCCCTTGCGAAGGGTGGTGAAGTTTCGAGCTTGAACAATTTCACACCAACTCAATCACAACCCGCTGTCCCACCAGCGCCGCCGCTCGCTGCAAACTCGACAGCGTGATGTCGCGTTTCGGGTCGAGAATGCGATCCACTTGCGAGCGGCTCGTCTTCAGCAAGACCGCCATGCGCGCCTTGGAAATCTTTTTCTTCTTCATGGCCTTCGCAAGTTGCCAAGCTACGACCTCCTTGACGGCCCGCGCCTGCGCTTCCTCGAAGATGTCTTCCTTCTTCAGGAAATCGTCAATGCTCGATCCCAGATTCCTCTTGCCCAATTTGACCCTCCAGTATAGGCGTACCATAAAAGGTACGCATGCTGTTTAGTACAGCTTTACGTCGTCGGCAGCACCTTGATCGTCTCCAGCCACGTCTCCACCAGCTTCGGCCACGCGGTGACCGGAAGCTCCGTTCTGCGCAGGCCGTAGCCGTGGCCGCCGCTCGCGTAGAGGTGCATTTCCGCGGGAACTTTGGCGTTCTTCAGCGCCAGAAAATACACGGTCGAGTTCTCGACATGCACCGGATCATCCTCGGCCTGCACCAGAAAAGTCGGCGGAGTCTTTTCCGTGACGTGAATCTCGCCGTTGGGCGCGAAGTTTTGCTCCGACAGCGCCAAATATCCGGGATAGACGATCACTGCGAAGTCCGGCCGGCAACTGACTTTGTCGGCGGCATCCACGGGATCGTACAGGCGCTGCTCGAAATGCGTGCTGAGCGCCGCGGAAAGATGCGCCCCGGCAGAAAATCCGAGCACGCCGATGCGCTTGGGATCGATGTGCCACTCCGCCGCGCGCGAGCGGACAATCCCGAGTGCCCGCTGCGCGTCCTGCAATGCGGCGGATGACTTGGGATACGGCCCGGAGTCGGGCACGCGATATTTGAGCAGCACGCACGTAATGCCTGCCGAGTTGAGCCAATCGCACACTTCTGTGCCTTCGAGGTCGATCGCCAGAATGTGATAGGCACCGCCCGGGAAGACGACCACGGCGGCTCCCGAGTTCTTTTCCGCGGGCGAGTAAACCGTGAGCGTCGGCACAGAAACATTGCCGAGGCGAATCAGCGGTTTACCCGCGATTAGGTTATCTTTGGCGGTCGTCATGTCGGCCTCGGCGCTGGCATTGGGCTGAGCCCCCGGCGCGCCGTGTGGCCACAGGTCCAGAGTCGTGTGACCGGGCGCGGGCTGCCATCCGGGTTTTTGGGCGATAACACCGGTTGACAAAACGATGACTGTGGCAAGAAAACAAAGACTCCTGCGCATGGGGACGCCCTCCTGGTGAAAAGTGGATTCTCAGCGCAACGATAATCTCAGCCGCAGCTCCCCGACGCAACTGTGGAGTCGGTTGAATCGGATCGACTTGAACGGAAGTGGCCTGGATAGGATTGAGCCGTGTAAGATTCACGGCATCGCTACCTCTGCCATCTCGTTGCGCCGCCGGGCCGCGGGGAATGCCCGCCACAATCCGCTGGCTGCCGCGGGTGTGATGCTGGTTGTCGTCTTTCTGATTCTCGCTCTGTTCGCGCCGTGGATCGCGCCACAGGATCCTGCTGCGATCAATCTTCCCGCGCGCCTTGACACTCCGTCTTCTGCGCACTGGTTCGGCACCGATGAGCTCGGGCGGGACATTCTTTCGCGTACTATTTATGGCGCGCGCATCTCCATGCTGGTCGGCAGCTGCGTGGTGCTTACTTCGCTGGTGCTCGGCCTCATCATCGGTTCCGTCGCTGGATACTACGGCGGAGGCATCGACCGCTTCGTCAACATCGTGCTGATGAATGCGTTTCTCTCGTTCCCCGGAATTCTGCTGGCCATCGCCTTTGTCGCGTTCCGCGGCCCCGGAATTTTCAATCTCGTGGTCGCGCTCTCGCTGGGCGGATGGGTCGGCTATGCGCGGCTGGTCCGTGGACAAGTGCTCGCCGCCCGCGAACGCGAATTCGTCGAAGCTGCACGCGCCCTTGGCGCCAGCGACGTGCGTATTATCGTGCGCCACATTCTGCCTAACATTATTCAGCCGGTGATCGTGCAGGCCGCAATCGGTATGGCTGGGGCGGTCCTCGCCGAAGCCACTATGAGTTTTCTCGGGCTCGGCGTGCCTCCGCCGACGGCCAGTTGGGGAGCCATGCTTAACGACGGCCGCGCCCACCTTTTCGACGCGCCGCATCTGGTGCTGTTTCCTGCGCTCGCGGTGATGCTGGCCGTGTTGTCGTTTAATTTTATCGGCGACGCATTGCGCGACTATCTCGATCCCCGTTCCCGCATCGAGGCGGGGCTGTAGGAGCGCGTCGCTCGCAATGACTCTGTCCGGGAACGGGCACCGCTTTCCTTCGCTCCAACCTTCGTTCTAGACGTTACCCGGGCGGGCCGCCGCGGTCGCAAGCCGCTGAAAACACACGGGATCGAGTTCTTGACAGACATTACAAATTGCAATACTGTTATTGCGATGTGAGATATGAAGCTGGGCGAAAAAATCCGCTACCTGCGCGAAGTGGAAGGTTCGTTGCGCGGCCTGGGCCGTCCCATGACGCAGCAGGAGATCGTGGCCGCGCTTCGTCAGGAACTGGGACGCGGCCGGGGGCTGACAAAAAATGGGCCGGCAAAAAATGATGCGGCAAAAAAGACCATCAGCCAGTCTTACCTCTCGCAGATCGAAAGCGGAGCGCGGCCGCACATGACGCAGTCTTCGCGGGCGCTGCTGGCGAAGTTTTTCAAAGTGCATCCGGGTTTTCTGGTGGATGATCCCGAGGGTTATCACACGGAACTGACTTCGGATTTGCGCACGACCGAAGGCCAGCTCGATGTCTGGCTGCTGCAGGGTTCGGAGAAGTTCGCCAGTGACGCCGAGGTTAGTCACGTGCTGATCAAGGCCGCGCGCGAAAAAGATACGCGGCGTTGCCTGTTGCTGCTGGGCGCGATTCTGGATACGCCGGGCCTGGCGGATCGTTTACTGGAGGCTTTGCGTCCGGAGTTGATGGCAAACCATAACCACCGCGGTGCCGGAGCCGAGGGGAGGCGAACCCGATGACTTCAGCCAAGATGGACTGGTCAGATTTCTATTTGATCTGTTTCGCGGTCGGCTTTTGCTTCAGTTTTTTCTCTTTCGTCTTCGGAGGCTCGCGCTTGGGCCAGCTTGCACCTGCCGCATTTTCACGGACACGCGGGCGGCATGCATGTGCCTTCGGCTCCTGCTGGGGCCGGTCACGCTCCGGTGGCGGGCGCGCCGCACGCGCCAGCAGCGGGGCACGCTGCCACGACGCACGCTGCCGGAACACAAGACGGCCGGAGCGGTCGTCGCCGTTTAACTTCGTCACGCTGACGGCTTTTCTGGCCTGGTTTGGCGGGACCGGATATTTGCTGACCCGTTATTCCACGCTGTGGGTTGGCATGGGATTGATGTTGTCCGTGTTCAGTGGTTTGCTGGGCGGCGGAATCATTTTTCTGTTCCTCAGCAAAGTGTTGATGGCGGACGAACAGTGCATGAATGCCGCGGATTACGAAATGGTGGGCGTGCTGGGCAGGATTACAAGTCCCATCCGCGAAGGCGGGACGGGAGAAATTCTTTATTCGCAGGTTGGAACCCGGCGGGTTTGCGGCGCGCGCAGCGAAGACGGCAGCGCCATCGCCAAGGGAACCGAAGTGGTGGTCACGCGCTACGAAAAAGGGATTGCTTACGTCCAGCTGTGGAGCGAAATGTCGGGTGAGTAAGAGATCAATCGCTACTGCATTGTGCTTGGAGATTCTATGAATCGGGATTGGTACAAGCCGGCGGTTTGGCTGATGTGGCTGGTGCTTCCGGTCACAGCGTTCAAGTACTGGCGGAACTGGGACCAGTTACCCATGCGGATGGCGGTGCACTTCGACGCCAACTGGCAGCCGAACGGCTATACCTCGCGGGAGGGGTCGTTGATGCTGGGGCTCGGCATCATGGTTGTCATGCTGATCCTGTTCACGGTGGCAGGCTTGATCGTGCGCGCTCTGAAGCCAGCTGCGTCATGGCCGATGCTGGTGGGTTTTTATGTGGTGCTCGGTTTTCTGTGGTTCGGAAACAACTCGATTGTCGAGTGGAACCTGAACCCGCCGCCCGCCCATTCTGAGTTGGTGGGTGCAAAATCCCCGGCGGTACGCGACTCAAGCGAGAGCCAAATTTCTCGCACTGCATTTGTAACAGGAGGCGTTATGTTCGGGCTTTCGACGGTAGTCACGATTTGGATTTTCGCCGGGCTGGGAGTGATGGTCATCCTGTTCCTGATGAGCGGAATGGCCAGGCTATATCGCAAAGCGGGGCCGCACGAAGCACTCATCGTGTACGGCCTGGGCGGAACGCGCGTGGTGCAGGGCCGCGGCACGCTGGTGTTTCCCATGGTGCAGGTCTGCCGCGATCTTTCGCTCGAACTGATGTCGTTCGACGTGGCGCCGCAGCAGGATCTCTACACCAAACAAGGCGTCGCGGTGACCGTGGAAGCTGTGGCGCAGATCAAAGTGAAGTCGGACCGGGAATCGGTGCTGACGGCGGCGGAGCAATTCCTTACCAAGACTGATCAGGAGCGCGAAGGTCTGATCCGGCTGGTGATGGAAGGTCACCTGCGCGGCATCATCGGCCAACTCACGGTGGAAGAAATTGTGAAGCAGCCGGAAATGGTTTCCGACCGCATGCGCGGCACCTGCGCCGAAGACATGAACAAGATGGGTCTGGAGGTGATTTCGTTCACCATCAAAGAAGTGCGCGACAAGAACGAATACATCACCAACATGGGCAAGCCGGATGTGGCGCGCATCAAGCGCGACGCCGATGTGGCTGCGGCCGAAGCCGATCGCGATACGGCGATCCGGCGGGCGCTGGCGCAGCGGGAATCGGCCGTGGCCAAGGCCCAAGCCGATCAGGAGCGGGTGCTGGCGGAAACGTTGTCGCTGGCGAAGCAGGCAGAATCGCAGCGCGACCTGGAAATCAAGAAAGCGCAATACCTGGAAGTCACCAAGCGCCAGCAGGCGCAGGCCGACAAAGCTTATGACATCCAGACCAACATCATGCAGCAGCAAGTGATCGCGGAACAGGTGAAGGTGCAGCAGATCGAGAAGGAACAGCAGGTGAAGGTGCAGGAAGCGGAAATCAACCGCCGCGAGAACGAACTGATCGCGACTGTGCTGAAGCCGGCTGAAATCGAGCGTCAGCGGATTGAGACTCTGGCTGCGGCTGAAAAGCAACGCCTGATCGCGGAAGCGGAAGGCCAGGCGTCGTCGATTCGGGCGCAGGGCGAGGCTGAATCCGAAATCATTTTCAAGAAAGGCGAGGCCGAAGCCAAGGCCATGAATGTGAAGGCCGAAGCTTTCCAGGAATACAACCAGGCAGCAGTGATCGACAAACTGTTCGCGATCATGCCCGAAGTCGTGAAGGCGCTGGCCGCGCCGCTGGCCAACGTCGACAAGATCACCATCGTGTCGACCGGAAACGGCGATGCCTCCGGCATGAACAAGATCACCGGCGACATCACCAAAATGGCAGCGCAAGTGCCGGCGCTGTTCGAAACACTCTCGGGCATGCCGATGTCAGAACTGTTGGGCAAAGTGCGGCAGATCGGCGACAAGGCTCCGAAGCCCGAGGCGCCTAAGCCGGGAGATGCACCGAAGAAGTAAGCACTGCTCGCGTAGGGACAGCCGCCTCGGCTGCCCAGTTTGTGTGGGGACGGGCGCCTCGCCCGTCCCGCCGAGCGCAGCGAGGCGCGGAAGCTAGAGCGAGGCGGAAAGTAAACCGGACCGAAATTGCAACAGAGTTTGGAGCAGAGTTATGAACAAACCGAAATACACCGGATTAGGCATCGCGCTCGGCGCCGCGCTGGGAGCGGTCGCCGGAGTGATGGCCGGACATATCGCGATCTGGCTGGGCATCGGCGTCGCGATCGGCATGGTGCTCGGCGCGTCGGTCCGCCGCGTCGAAATGGAATGTCCAGAGTGTGCCGCGATTCATCGCATGCACGAAACGAAGAATCGAACTGAAAACCAGAAGCTAGCAGCAGGAAGCTAGCTGCAGTAGCTAGGAGCTAGCAGCTAGAAGCTAGAAGCTGAACTTAAAAAAGGAGTCCACCATGGCATTACTAGAGCGGGTATCCACATTAGTCCGGGCCAACCTCAACGATCTGATCGACAAGGCGGAAGAACCGGAAAAGATGATCAAGCAGGTCATTCTTGACATGCAGAACCAGCTGCTGCAGGTGAAGACGCAGGTGGCAATCGCCATTGCCGATCAGCACCTGCTGGAAAAAAAGCAGAAAGAAAACGCAGACAAAGTCGCCGAGTGGATGCGCAAAGCCGAACTCGCCGTCGACAAAAAAGAAGACGACCTGGCGCGGGCCTCGTTGCAACGCGTGGAAAGCTATCGCGAGCTGAGCGAAAACTTCACCCAGCAGGTGGCCGACCAGAAGGCGCAGGTGGAGAACTTGAAATCCGCGCTGCGCAAACTGGACCAGAAGCTTACCGAAGCCGAGGCCAAGGCCGACGTGCTGATGGCGCAGCAGCGCCGCGCCCGCGCCGTGACCAAGGCCAGCGATGCGCGCATGGCCATGGGCGACAGCTCCAAGGCGGCCACGTTTGACCGCATGAAGCGCAAGGTGGCGCACTCGGAAGCGGTGAGCGAAGCGAAGGCAGAAATCGCCGGGTCCGACATCAACGACCGCCTGGCCGCGCTCGAGAAAGAAGACCGCATCGAGCAGTTGCTGGCGGAGTTGAAGGGCAAGCGCGGCGCTTAGCGGAAAAGCATAGGAAGATCATGACAGAACGAGCCAATCGAGCGCGCCTGATCGGGATCGTCATTGGCATCGTGGTTCTCATCGTGGCCCTGCTAGTGAAGCGTCTGCGCTAGGGGGCCCATTGGTGCAGTCGCTGTTGGAGTCGATCACGAGCGAAGGTAGGCAGAAATCTCCGGGCAGAATCGGCGTACGCTGTTCGCGATACTCAGTTCGCAAAAGGGAGCACTCTAATGACCGTTACGGTCGCACAAATCGAAACGAAGTTGGCATCCGTCTTTTTGGTCACGCTATTGCTCTGCGCCTCGGCAGCCGCTCAGCCCCAGCAGAAACCGGAGCAGCTCGCCCAGCAATCGTCGGATGCATGGTTGGCCCTCGTCGATTCTGGGAAGTATGCCGACAGCTGGAACGAGGCCTCGCAATTGTTCAAAGCAGCTGTCACCAAAGAGCAATGGCAGAGCGCATTGCACTCCACCCGGGAGCCGCTGGGCAAACTGATATCGAGGAAGGTGAAGTCGGCAAGCTATACCAAAACAATGCCGGGAGCGCCGGATGGCGAGTATGTCATGATTCAGTACGAGAGCAGCTTCGAACACAAGCAATCGGCAACAGAGACTGTCACTCCCATGTTGGATAAGGATGGGAAGTGGAGAGTCTCCGGCTACTTCATTAAGTAGCCCCGGAGCATTGCGCGAAGGCCGGAGCGCACCCAATTTTACACATGGAATGCCCAGCATTTGCTGCGATTGAGCCCCGAGGTGGCAAGTCGTACCAAGACGCCATGAGTTGCAGCCTGCCCAATGCTAAAATACTCGATTGAGTTCACCGCCTAATCCGGGTGCTTACATCCCTTGACCAGCGGGCGGCATCTCTCCAATACTAGGTGGTCAGGTTTCGAACTGCAGGCTTGGGGGCTAGCGTTTTCTGGAACGTCTTTCAGAGACGTCGTCTTTCAACGCGGAGGCTCCAGCTTGAGTTTCAGAATCGTTCCTGTCAGGAACCTCTCAGGACTGCTCGGGAACTGCAAATCTACTATCGTTTCTAAGGACCGTTCATGAAGAGAGTTGTAATCGTGGGATTACTTGCGCTGGGATGCTTCCTGGCGGGCTGTGGCACCACCAGAACCGCTACCACGGCTGCGGGTGGCAATTGGGCAGCGACGTTTCAAGGGCCGCCTGCGAACGAGACACTGTTCAACTTCGAGACTACGTTTACGGTCAGCGACACTGGGGCATTGACTGTCACCAACTTGAATTTCCTGACCGCCGGGCCGTGCTTTCCTGTGACGGGATTGGGAGAAACGGTGGGCGGGACGTTCGATGTGACCTCAGCGGTGAGCGACCCGACGGCGACCGCCAACGTTACTTTCACGGTGAACGGCAACGGCAACTTGCTTACCCTCACGGGGACGGCGACCGGAGTAACCAATACCGTCGCGCAGACTACCACCTGGAATGCCGTTACCGGCAGCTGGACACTGACGGGAAGTTCAAGCTGCACGCTCGGCCTGCCGACTCCCGGTGGGACGTTCACCATGTGTCCCAACAGCCTGACTTGCACCACGACGTAGAGAAGGTGGAGTTCGACCGGCTAAGGTCCGTCATTTTGTGACTCCTGCGGCAAGGGGCGCACGCCGGAGCTCGGTTCCGTATCTGCACCAGCTGAGCCAGTCGCAACGCCAAGCGTTCCGCAACCTTGTCAAAACCAATCGCTGCGATAAGCGACCCACCAGGCGATAAACACGATTGGGATGGTTGCGGCGATGCCCCACCACAGCGGGAGCAGAAAGTCTGCCGCCAGGCCCAGCACCATGAATACCATCCAGAAGATCTTGCGCTCCATGAAGCGATTGTAGGCCAGCGGCTCCAGGCGTGCAGAAAATGCGAAATCGCCACCTTAAGGAGCCGCAATCCAAATTCCCGCCCTGCCCGTACTACTCCTGAAAGCAGTTCGAAAATAAACAGGAGAGCTTATGAAGACGAAGTTTGCGGTTTTGTGTTTTGCTATTGTGGCGATGTCGGCGCCCATGCTGATCGCCGGTTCCAAGGATCCGATGGTGGGCGGGGCGGCGATGTATGCCAGCAAAGACATCATCGACAACGCGGTGAACTCGAAAGATCACACTACGCTGGTTGCCGCGGTGAAGGCGGCGGGCCTGGTGGATACGTTGAAGGGCCCCGGCCCGTTCACCGTGTTCGCGCCGACCAACGAGGCATTCGCCAAGCTGCCGGCGGGCACGGTGGAGACTCTGCTGAAGCCCGAGAACAAGGAAATGCTGACGAAGATTCTTACCTACCACGTGGTTGCGGGCCGCATCAGCGCAGCCGAATTAAAGAAGCAGATCCGGGAAGGGAACGGGCAGGCTATGCTGAAGACGGTGAGCGGTGGAACGCTGATCGCAATGCTGCAGGGCAGTTCGATTGTTCTGAAGGATGAAAAGGGCGGAATGTCGACCGTGACGATTCCGAACGTGTTTCAGTCAAACGGAGTGATTCACGTCGTCGATGCGGTCGTGCTGCCGAACTAAGTGCGCTACCTCCGCAGCGAATATGACGATTAAAAACGCCCCGGCCTGAACCGGGGCGTTGTTTTCTTTCCGTGAAACCCGTGCGTACTAGAACATGTTCCACAAAAACTGGTTGTAAACGTCGTGGTGGTATTGCACCTCCGGCGCTTTTACGAACGTACCCAGCAGCCGCGGACAGCGGTCGGCGGCTGCCTGTTTCAGATCAGCGTAGCGGCCTTTCACGTCTGCGCCCAAAAGTTTTGTGGTCCACTCGGCATTCCGGAAATCCTCCAGCGCGGTGTAGATGTTGTCGGGCAAATAGCGCTCGGCCTGCCTCAGGTTCTTGATCTTCGAAGTCTCACCGTCAATGCCGCTCTTGAAGATCGCGAGCATCACCAGGTAAGGATTCGCGTCGGGAGACACGGAGCGAACCTCCACGCGCATGCTCTTCTCGTTGCCGATCGGAATGCGGATCATGGAGCCGCGATCGACCGGCGAAGCCTTGATCTGGTTCGGCGCTTCGAAGTGCGGATCGAGACGGCGATAGGCATTCACGCTGGCGTTGAGCAGCAGGCAAATGTCGTTGCCGTGAGTGAGGATGCGGTCGAGAAACGCCCAGCCCATCTTGCTGAGTTTTTCTTCGCCCTTCGGATCCCAGAACAAATTTTTCCCGTCTTCGCTGATGGAAACGTTAGTGTGCATGCCGCTGCCATTTACTCCAACTACAGGCTTGGGCAGGAATGAGGCCGTCAGTCCCATGTTGGTGGCGACCTGGCGGCAGATCAGCTTATAGAGTTGAATCTGGTCGGCGGCGGCAACCACTTCGCCGTAGCCGTAATTGATTTCAAACTGCGAAGGCGCAACCTCGGGATGGTCTTTCTCGTTCTGGAAGCCCATGGAGCGCTGCACTTCGGCCGTCGTGTCGATAAAAGTGCGCAGCAGATCGCCAGGCAGCGAGTGATAGTATCCGCCGGTGTTCACGTATTCGAACTTGCCGGTTTCGTAGTAGTGGCGCTCGGCGTCCGGAGTTTTGAACAGGAAGCCTTCAATCTCATTGGCGGCGTTGAGAGTGTAATTGTGCTTCTTGTGCAGGCTCTCGGCGTAACCCTTGAGCACGCCGCGAATGTCGGCCGAGTAGGACGTTCCTCCCTTGTCGATCACCTCGCCGAAAACCAGCACCTTACCCGAACCAAACACATCCGACGGCGCCCAATAGAAAGCGGCCCAGTCAATGCCCAGCCGCAGATCGCTCTCGCGCTGCGCGGTGAAGCCGCGAATGGAGGATCCGTCGAAGGTGAGGTTGTCCCAGCTCTTCACCAGGAATTTCTTGTCGTAATCGAGCATGTGCAACCGGCCTTCAAGATCGCTGAAGAGCACGGTCACGGCCTTGATGCGCTTTTCGTCGGTCAAATACTTCAGCCGCTCTTCCTGAATCTTGTGCATGGCAACACGATTCTTGCGCTGCTCTTTCGCCTTCAGGTTGAGGTCTTCCAGTTCGTCGTAAGTGAGTGCCAGGAAATTCCGCAGTTCGTTGGACATGGATGTCGTTTAGTCTCCTAAAAATTAGTTCACCGGTAACAATGTGACGAATACAGGGAGTTGCGCGGGCTGGTGATCAGCAGGGAAGAATAATGCCCGGAGCAGTCCCCTGCCAATCGAAAAAGCTGATGGGAGGGATAAAAGAGATTTATTCGGAGTTGCTCGATCGCTCGGCCCGATGCAGCGCCATCACCCGTTCCTCTGCGCAAAGGCGGCAGCACTCCACTCACCCATGGGATGCTCCGCGCCGCAGTCCAGGCACTTCGTTACGGCAAACCCAGTTCGGCATTGGGGACAGGTCGACCCGGTTTGGAATGTGTCAAACGCCTGCCCGCACCGCCCACACTTCCACAGTTCTCCCATCGGCGGGGCGGTCTTGCATGTTGGACAAACAAACCCCTCCCGCCGCGGCAGCTTCGCCAAACGCAGCAGCGCCCGCGCGTGTTGCAATCCGCCCCAGCAATTCATCAGCATGAAACGGCGATCGCTCCCAACCAGAGGTCCGCTCCCAGAAGGCCAGCGCGATAAAGCCGGCGGCGCCGACCAATCCCAGGACCGTCGCCACCATAAGCTGCGGGCGCGTCCCAGCACAAACCAGAGCAGGGAGCGCAGAATCTGGCCGCCGTCCAGCGGATAAATGGGCAGGATGTTGAAAACCAGCAGGCCCAGCATTAATGTAGAAAACCGCACGCAGCAGTCTGAGAGATCGGGCGCCGTCTCCGCCCACCCCGATGACCGGCCCAGCGCGACAGTACGTAAAGAACCGGCAACAGTGCCACGTTGACCAGCGGGCCCGCCGCGATGCTCCAGAGCGTCGCGCCGGGCCGCGGCGGCGGGTCCACATACGCCACTCCGCCGAGCGGCCACAGCACAATCTGGTTCGCCGTACCGCCCACTTGCCGGCAGGCCAGCGCGTGCCCAAACTCATGGATCGTCACGATCAGAAACAGCGCCAGATACTCCAGCACGTTCCAGGTGACAGAGGAATAACTGTCCCTTGCGGCTCTGGATTTCATAAACCGCCACCAGAAACCACGACCAATGCAGAAACACATCAATTCCGGCGAAGCGAAACAGGCGGATCGAACCTTGGTGGCTCGGCATGTGCGCAGTCTACTGCATAATCCCAACCGGCGGAATCCTGGGGGGAGTGGGGCGGCTCGTGTGGGGCGGGCACTCTTGCCCGCCAACTCTATCCACGTCCACACTGCAGCTATCGGCACCACCCGGGTGCCCCATTTCTCGCGTCTTTTGCGAAAAGTGGGCGGCAGCGCACCGGTTCCAAACCTACCGCTTCTTTATCCCACGGGATTTGTGGGGGCTTCCAGATGGTGAAACACGCGACGCTACTGCCGGTGGGCCGAAGCTCCCGCTGCCAGCTCGCGCAGCGTGCTCAGGAATCCGGCAGCCGTGGCCGGATCGGCGAGTGCATCCAGGTTGACGGTAACGGAAAACTGCGGAGATTCCGGGCGGAAGCGCACTTGCAGAACGTCTTGCTGCCGCACCGTCATCAGTGCGTTCAACTCGGAGGTGGGATCTTCTTTCCAGTGGGTGCGGGTGGTGAGGATGAGCGGGCCGGGATGGTGAACTTCCCATTCGCGTTGGTCGCGCAGGCGCCCCACACTGCGGCTGCGGGCCGACCAGCGATGCCGCACAACTTCCAAATGAAAGCTGGGCGAGCCTCCCAGGTCGGCTTCAAAAGTCAGCGTTTCTTTTTGTTTGTGCCAGCGGTCGAGAATCCAGTGCGCGGGGAACGGCCGGCGGAATTGCATGGTGACCCTGGCATCCTGAAACCCGCGCGAAGGAAACTGAAGCCGCGCATGTAAGCGGTAACTGCCGAGCCAGCGCGAGTCGAGTACACGCCCTTTGCCGGCGCACGCTGCCTGCACCCAGCGCAGCGCCGCCTTGCCCTTGTGCCGGTTGTAGAGGATAAACGCCAGCGACCACAGCCCCAACCAGAGCACCACAACGGCGACCGCGGCGATAACGTCGATCAGCAGAAGGCGTCCCACAACGCTTCCTCTGATGATGATGGTACGACCAAGGTTGCAGGGAGGGCAAGAGGCCCAAACGTGCCATTTCGATTTTTCTGTGGGAAACCGAAAAGGCGTATTTTCGGTCGATAGCGATCATTCGTTTCCTGGCCGTCTACGTGGCTTCCGGCGCGGTTTCGGGGATAGCGCACTGCCCAGCCGCTACAATGTCGGCGTGCCTTTTGCCATTCGCGATTTCCGCCTGGATGATTTCGACACCCTCTGGCATATCGACCAGAAATGCTTTTCTTCGGGGATTGCTTATTCCCGCCCGGAACTGAAGTTCTATATTCGCCGGCGAGGATCTTTTACCCTGGTAGCTGAAAAAGCGGACAAAATGGCCGAACGAGTGCCGGAGAAAGCGCCGGCGGCGCCTATCGAAGAGAAGATCGCAGGCTTCATCGTGACTCAGTCCGGCCGGACCGGGCACATTATTACGATCGATGTCATTGCGGCCGCGCGGCGTTCAGGAGTGGGATCGCAATTGCTGCAGGCTGCGGAAGATCGTCTGCGGACGGCCGGGAGCAAAGCGGTCAGCCTCGAAACCGCTGTGGATAATCTTTCTGCACTTGCATTTTACAAACGCCACGGTTACAGCGTCATCGAGACAGTCCCGCGCTATTATTCGAACGGTGTGGATGCGCTGCGGATGAAGAAAGATCTGGCCGTGCCGTAGTCGGCAGCGATTGCCTATACTGGATGCGTGCAGCACCAATTCATGAGTGATGTCGTCCTGAAGATGTCATCCCAAACGGGGCCGAAGGCGCGGTGAGGGGCTTTACGACCTTCGCCAGCTTCAGTGCTGCCAACGGGACCATCCTGCCAGCATGCGCCTTGCTGTCTGCCCGGAGAAAATTTCTGCGATGAAAGTTGCGATTCAAGGCGAGCGCGGTTCCTTCAGCCACGAGGCAGCGGAGAAAATGCTGCCCGGCTGCACTGTGGTCCCGTGCGCGCGCTCGGCGGAAGTTTTCGACCGGGTCGAGCGCGGATCTGCCGCGGCCGCGGTCATCCCGATCGAAAACACGCTGGCTGGGACCGTCGCCGAGCACGCCGACCTGCTGGTGTCGCGCGACGTCTTCATTCAGGGGAATGCCGGCTGCGGATCGTGCACAACGTGATTGCCGCGCCCGGAGTGAAGATTGAGCCGCGGTGCGGCGCGTCCTGTCGCATCCTGTGGCTCTCGACCAGTGCCGCGATTTTTTTCGCGAGCATCCGCAGATCGAGCCTGTTCCTTTCTACGATACGGCGGGCAGCGTCAAGCACGTCATCGCCGACAAGTTGAAAGACGCCGCCGGCATTGCGGGGCACCACGCCGCGCGCGAATATTCGCGGGAAAATTCTGCAGGCCGGCATCGAAGACGATAAAAGCAACTTCACCCGCTTCTTTCTGATTCGAAAATGACGGTGAAAACTAAATCGCCGCGAAGCAAGTCATCGGCCGTGCGCTTTCACGCGACTGATTCCAAGCGGCGCGAACAAGACTTCGATCGCCTTCAAAGTGAAAAACGTCCCGGGCGCGCTGTTCAAATCCCTCAGCGTCTTTGCCCTGCGCGACATCAGCCTGAGCAAAATCGAATCCCGCCCCATGCGCGGACGTCCCTGGGAGTATGTCTTCTACGTCGATTTCCTCCGCGGCGACGACGAACCCGCGCGAAACGCACTCCGCCATCTAGGCGAAGTCGCCGACTTCGTGAAAGTGCTGGGGATTTATCCGAGAGCCTGAAAAACTCCGGGCAATCGGGTGGCGAAGCCTCGGGAAAGCACGTACGCGCCAGGATTCGCCGGAATCGCCCAGGCAGCTTCGCGGTTTCTCGATGTTTCCGAGATCGACTTCCGCCTTCGCAATTTAGGCTTGGCAACCATTACCCTCCGCGTTAGCCTCGGCACCTCGGTATCATGCCACCCGCGCGGCAAGCGGACTACAATTCAAGCCTTGACCGGAATCTTGCCGGACGGCGGGCTGAAACCTTTCCGGCGGATGTATCATCTAAACTTGAGCGAGTTACACTCAAGGAGACATATGAGCCAGCAATCGCCCTCCGAGCGCGCTCCTAAGTTAAGGAAACCAAGGAAATGCAAGATCAACGAGCTCTCCCGGTGCTGCCCGTGCGGGACACGGTTCTGTTCCCCCACGCGGTTTTGCCCCTGACCGTGGGGCGGGAAAGCTCGGTCCAGCTGATCAATTCGCTGGGCGAAGACAAGACCATCATCGTCGTGGCGCAGCGCGAAGCGCGCGTCGATTCGCCCCAGCCCAGCGATCTGTACACCGTCGGCACCTCGGCGGTCGTGCACAAAGTCGTCAAAATGCCCAACCAGAGCCTGTTCGTGTTCGCCGAAGGCCTGGAACGGGTGAAACTCGGCGAGTTTACGCAACTGACGCCCGTTCATGCGGCGCACAAGGTCATGGCCGTGCCCGAGCCGCCGCCGCCAGTCGTTACCTCGGAGATCGAGGCCCTGCAGCGCAACGTGCTCACGCTGTTCCAGCAGATCGTGGCGGGTTCGCCCACGCTTTCCGACGAACTTTCCACCGTGGCCATGAACATTGACGAACCCGGCCGCCTGGTGGATTTCATCGCGTCGTCTCTGCCGTCGCTCTCCACGCCCGACAAGCAGGACACGCTCGAGACCACTCGACATGCACGTGCGCCTCGAGAAAATCAACCAGCATCTGGCCAAGGAATTGGAAGTCCAGCAACTGCGCAACAAGATTCAGAGCGAAGTGCAGGACCGCGTGCAGCAAACCCAGCGCGAGTATTACCTGCGCGAGCAGATGAAGGCCATCCAGAAAGAACTGGGCGAGCAGGATGAAGGCCAGCGCGACGTCGAAGACCTGAAAGAAGAAAATCGAAGAAGCCGGCATGCCCGACGACGTGAAGAAAGAAGCCCTGAAAGAATTGGGCCGGCTTTCGCGCATGTCGCCCATGGCCGCCGACTATTCGCTGACGCGCAACTACATCGAGTGGCTGGCGGTGCTGCCCTGGGCCAAAACTTCGGGCGGCGAAATCGAAATCCCCAAGGCCAAGGAGATTCTCGACGCCGACCACTACGACCTCGAGAAAGTGAAAGACCGCATTCTCGACTATCTTTCGGTGCGCCGGTTGAAGCCGAACATGAAGGGCCCGATTCTGTGCTTCGTCGGACCTCCGGGCGTGGGCAAAACTTCGCTGGGCAAATCGATCGCGCGCGCCCTGGGACGCAAGTTCGTGCGGCTCTCGCTCGGCGGCGTGCACGATGAAGCGGAAATCCGCGGCCATCGCCGCACTTACATCGGCGCGTTGCCGGGGCAGATCATCCAGGGCATTCGCCGGGCGGAAACCAAAGATCCGGTTTTCATGCTCGACGAAATCGACAAAGTCGGACGCGACTTCCGCGGCGATCCCGCTTCGGCGCTTGCTCGAAGCGCTCGATCCCGAACAGAATTCCAGCTTCCGCGACAACTATCTCGACGTCACGTTCGACTTGTCGAAGGTGCTCTTCATCACCACCGCGAACATGCTCGACCCTATCGCCGAGCCGCTGCGCGACCGCATGGAGATCATCGAGCTGCAGGGCTACAGCGAAGAAGAAAAAGTACACATCGCGTTCCGCTACCTGATTCCGCGGCAGATCGACGAGAACGGAATCACGGCCGAGCAGATCGAATTTCCCGAAGACGCGGTGCGCTACGTCATCCGCCACTACACGCGGGAAGCGGGCGTGCGCAATCTGGAGCGCACCATCGGCACCATCTGCCGCAAACAGGCGCGGCGTCTGGCCGAAGGCAAGCCCGAGAAGCTGGTGGTCACGAAAGAGATCATTCAGGAATTTCTCGGCGGCATCAAGATTCGCACCGAAGGCGAAATCGCAGAGCGCACGCAGCGCCCCGGCGTGGCCGTGGGCCTGGCCTGGACTCCGTCCGGCGGCGACGTGCTGTTCGTCGAAGCCAGCCGCATGCGCGGCAAAGGCGGTTTCACCATCACCGGCCAGATTCAGGACGTGATGCGCGAGTCGATGCAGGCGGCGCACAGCTGGGTGCGGTCGAACGCGGAGCGGTTGGGGCTGGACGAAGAATTCTTCGCCAACCACGACATCCACATTCACGTGCCCGCGGGCGCCATTCCGAAAGACGGTCCTTCAGCCGGAGTCACCATTGTGACCGCGCTGGTGTCGCTGCTCTCCGGACGCCGCATCCGTCCGCTTACCGCGATGACCGGCGAAATCACGCTGAGCGGCAACGTGCTTCCCGTCGGCGGCATCAAAGAAAAAGTGCTGGCCGCAAAACGCGCAGGCGTTCGCGACGTGATCATGCCCGCGGAAAACAAGATGAACGTGCGAGGAAGATCTCACGCCTGAGCAGATCGAGAATCTCACTGTTCATTACGTGAAGACCATCGACGAAGCGCTGCATGTTCTGATTCCGATAGTGGAAGAGGGAACACCTGAGGCTCAGACCACGCCGCCCGAAGGCTCTAAGGCGCTGGGCAAAGCAGTTCCGCCGGTCAGTGAGCCCCAGCCGGTTCACGTATAAAGCAATCCGGAAGCTTACTCCGCAAACAACGGCCGGCCCCTAGAGAAAGGCCGGCCGTTTTCTTAAGTACTCAGAGTCATCACCAGCCTTGTTCTTCGAAGGCTTCCCTTCGTGCGCCTTCTTGTCCTTCGCGGTAAAAGCTCCTGACTCGGGCCACCACGAACTCCTTCTAGCTCTCTGCCCTTGAGGTTCGCACCCACTCGGCGATCAGCGACGCCAGCACCACAAACACGGTCGTCCAAATGATGTAGAGGGCTTCCATCTCGATCTGCTGGTGAAGTTGTTCGGCGCCCTCAACGCCGAACGAGTGCAGTGCCTGATCGACAAAAGCGTGTACGCTCTGGGTCGGCCTTCGATAGAAGCTCCCATCGTTGCGCAGGCCGCTTAAAGTGAAGCCGCTCAGCAGGCCGGTCACCCCGGCTTGAAATCTATCGCTTGCCTTTGCCACCGCGATCACCGAAAGCAGCACGCCGTTCAGAATGCCTGCCAGCACGGAGCAGGGCAGACAATAGGCAACGTGCAGCCCCAGGTAAACCAGTGCCACGTTGATCACCACCCAGAGTCCGCCCAGCAGCGGTACCCAGACAACGTACGTTGAAGACGCCAGAGGCCCGCCAACGGTCATACTGCGCCCGATCGTAGGATCCGCGGAGACCGGCATAGATACCTCCTCAAAAACTCACGAAGAATAGTGACGGTGAGTGCGGTTTCGTTACATTTCTCCCGGATCACGGCGCTCGCGATACACTGGCGACTGGCTACACCCATGCGAGTGCGCATTCTCTTCTTCGGCATGCTGAAAGATCTGGCCGGCAAGTCCAGCGACTTGTTGGAGTTGCCAGAGCCCGCTTCGGTCGCGGATGTGCTGGCGCACTATCAGTCGCATGTACCTCGATTCAAGGATTCGCTTCCGTCACTGGCAGTAGCGGTGAACCAGCAATACGCCGGCCCGGAGACCAAGCTGAGGCTCGACGATGAAGTGGCCTTGTTGCCGCCGGTGAGCGGAGGATCAGGCAAGGACGCGAACGAGACTGCCGCGGCGCAGCCGGTCGCGCCCCGGCGCTACGCCGCAGCTTCGATCCTTCATGCCGAGATCATCCGCGAAGCGATTGATACGGAGCAGATTCTGGCCAGCCTCAAGCGCGGGGAAGACGGCGCGGCCGTGGTTTTCGAGGGCGTGGTTCGCAATCAGACCCGCGGGCGCAGGACGCTCTATCTCGATTACGAGGCCTACGAAGCCATGGCTCTGCAGCAGATGGAGGCGCTGGCCGAGCAGGCGCTGAAGCAGTTCCAGATTCGCGATGTCGCCATTGTTCACCGGCTGGGACGGCTGGAGATCGGCGAAATCAGCGTGCTGATCGTGGTGGCGTCGGCGCATCGCGCAGCCGCGTTCGATGCCTGCCGCTGGCTCATCGACACGCTCAAGAAGACCGTTCCCATCTGGAAGAAGGAATATTTCGAAGATGGCGCGGTGTGGGCCGATGGCGAGCCGTTTCCGGAGGAAATTCCCGCGCAAATCCCGGTAAGGCACCCCAGACAGGGACGCATCTAACTAACAGGGCTTGAGATTGGTTTCGTAATCGGCCTGCTGCAAATTGGGGCAAGGTATAATCTCCTCATGTCCAAATGACTCATGTCACGACGAGAAGATCCGCTTTCCTGGCCCGACGGTTCTGGGCGGTGCTGGTTTTGCTTGTGCCGGGTTGGCACAGGAACCGCCACGCACTCCGGGTCCGCCGAGACGCTGAAAGTTGACGTCAAACTGGTCAACGTTTTCGTGACCGTCACGGACGCCCATGGCGCTCCGGTGGGCGGACTGACGAAAGAGAATTTCAGTCTGCAGGAAGACGGCCAGGAACAGAAGATCGCTGTCTTCGATAAGCAATCCGCGATGCCGCTTTCGATCGCTCTCGCGGTCGATACCAGCCTGAGCACGCGGCAAGACCTGCCGCTCGAGCAGGCGTCCGCGAACGATTTGCGCATCCCATCGTGCGCCCGTGGACGCGCTTTCAGTCTACAGATTCAGCGAGGAAGTGGACGAGTCGTCCCTTTACCGCCGACCTGAAGCGCATTGACGACGGCATCGATCACATTCGCATCGGCGCCGCCACCGCCCTGTACGACGCGATTTATCCTGGTCTCGCGCGCTCTCGACGCCGCCAGGGACGCAAAGTGATTGTCCTGATCACCGACGGCGGCGACACCATCAGCAAAGTCGATTACAAGGAAGCCGTGCGCGCCGCGCAGGAGGCCGAGGCCATTGTTTACAGCATCATCGTCGTGCCCATCGAAAACAGCGCCGGACGCGACACCGGCGGCGAGCACGCCTTGATCCAGCTCTCCGATGATACCGGCGGCAAATATTATTACGCAACTTCGATGACGCAACTCGACGAAGCTTTCCGCAAGATCAGCGACGAACTGCGCACACAGTATTTGCTGGCCTACTATCCGTTTCACCGGACTTCTTTTTCCGATTTCCGCCGCATCCAGGTCAATGTACTGGGCCGCCCGACGCCTCGGCTTACCACGTCCGCAATCGCGCGGGCTATTACACGGTGAAGTCGGACTTCTGAATTTGCTTGCTCTGATACTGGGCCGATCAGGAAACGTCTTTTGCTTGCGGAGATAATCAGTTTTGCTAGGAACGGAAAATCATCCACCACTAAGGACGCGAAGTATCACGAAGGGCTTTGATGGCAACGGTTTCCTTTGTGTACTTTGTGTCCTTGGTGGTAAATGACTTCACCACCGGCGGTTGACACAGATGGCGGATATGCAGATATATTGGCAATACCTGATTTACAGCGGAACCGGTACGCGAATTGCTGTTTTCCTGCCTAAAGCATCATTCAGGATCGCGAGAAGATTCAATCGCGAGAAGACAATTTCGAGTTCGTAGTTGCCGATTATGAGGCGGGTTGTGAGTTCGTAAGCTGAGATTTTGTCTGACCCGATCTGACGATTCTCGGCTTCCGTTTCACGATGTGTCGCGGACGAAATGATTCGCGGAAGAAGCAGGGATAAAGTTTTGCAAAGGAAGGTGAACATGTTGTTCGATGCCAAATCTCCCCGCACTCACGCGCGAGGCTTCCACGCGCGGCGCTCCTGCGCGGGACCGACCCTGAAAGCTCTTGCCGTGATGCTCGGTGTGCTGGCCTGCTCTGCGCTGCTGCTGGCCCAAACCACGATTTCCACCGGAAGCATTCAGGGTGTAGTCACCGACCCAACGGGCGCGGTGGTGAGCGGGGCGAAGATTTCCATCAACAACAAGGCCACGGGACGCGTAATCACGACCGCGACCACTTCGGCGGGCGCCTACGCATCGGGCGCGCTGATCCCCGGGGATTACACGCTGAGAGTCGAAGCGCCGGGATTCAGCACCTCGGAGCTTGCCGTCATCGTGCAGGTCGGAGTGACTTCGACCGGGAACATCAAGTTGCACGTTGGCCAGCCCGCGCAGGTCGTGGAAGTTCAGAGTAGCGAGGTCGCAGTCAACACTGAGCAGGCCACCGTGCAGGGAGTTCTGACCACGGAGCAGATCGAAAACCTGCCCATCAATGGACGAAACTTTCTTGACCTGGCCCAACTGGAGCCGGGAGTGCAAATCCAGGACGGCGGAAATTTCGACCCAACGAAGAACGGATTCTCTTCCATTTCGTTTGGCGGCCGTTTCGGACGCACCGCCCGCATCGAAGTCGACGGCCTCGACATCAGCGACGAGACCGTAGGCACGACCACGCAGAACGTGCCCGAAGGCGCCATTCAGGAATTTCAGATTCAGCAGTCGTCGCTCGATCTTTCGACGGAGCTCACTTCTTCCGGATCAGTCAACGTGACCACCAAGTCGGGCACCAATGCCTATCACGGCGAGGGCTACTACTTTTTCCGCGACCAGACTCTGGACGCCGCCCTGCCCGGCGGCAGCGACAATCCCTTTCCAGCGCAATCAGTTTGGCGGCAGCTTTGGCGGAGCGATTCTGAAAGACAAGCTATTTTTCTTTCTGGATGGCGAACGGACCAAGCAGGACCTGATCAATCCAGTGCTGCCGAGCAGCGTGTTCGCCGGCGCCGCCGGAAGCTACAGCTCACCCTTTCGCGAAGTGGAAGGCCTCGGGAAACTCGATTGGCAGATCAACGCCCGGTACCATTTTTTCTATCGCTTCTCCTACGATCAGAATCACAGCGTGCTGGCCTTCATTCCCAACAGCTTCCAGCCTTTCGGCAATGTGAATCACACGCCTGACCACGCCATGGGTCTGGACTTCAATACCGGAAGTTACACGCACAGCATTCGTTTCGGCTACATGAAATTCCGCAACGGAATCGTGGACGCGGTCTCGGGCACCGAGCATCTTCAATCCGGCGCCGGGAATCGAACTGGCCATTGGCAGCGATCCGGACTGCCTGACCGCCGGGGCCGACGCTTTCTGTTCGGGACCGAATTTCCTGGCGCCGCAACAGACCTACCAGTCCGACCACCAGATCAAATACGACGGCAGCAGAGCACTTGGCGCGCACATTTTCCGCTACGGCGGCGGGTTCAATCATATTTTTGGCGGCGGCTTTGCCAGCTTTCTGAAGCTGGCCCCCGCGGTCGGATCGCCGCCAATAACACGACCATAGCGTTCGCCAATAGCGGGTGCGCGCCCAACCCTCCCTGTTGCCCCGGTGGCTCGGCGAATCCGCTGAATTATCCCGTCAGTAACGTCTCCCTGGGCAACGGGTCAGGGTTATGACTCGGAAATACCAGCCTTTGGGTTTCCTGCCGGCGGCAGCGGACCCGACAACCGCATTTCGGCATATTTCGGAGACGCCTGGAAGGTCAAGCCCAACCTGACGTTATCGTATGGGATTCGTTACGTCCGAGACTCTGGACGCACCGACAGCGACCTGGGCCCGATTCCGGCTCTGAATCAATTCAACAACCAGTTCTATTCGAGCCTGGGCAATCGCGTGAATCAACCCAATCTCAACTTCGCACCGCAAGTGGGTATTGCCTATGATCCTTCGAGTAACGGTAAGACGGTGATTCGCGGAGGCATCGGCCTTTTCTACGAGAACTCGATCTGGAACAACATTGAATTCGACCGGCCAGCGCGATTGCAGAAGGGATTGTTCCTGGCGGACACGACCGTCTGCTCCAGCGGCAGTCCCCAGTCCCTGACCTTGCCCACGGGCACCACGGTCCCCATTACGTTTTGCGGCCAGCCGATCGGAAGCGTAGCCAGCCAGATTTCCGCCCTGCAAGCGCAGTATCAAGCCGCAACCCTGGCGGCCGGGCCGGCCGCCAACCCCTCGTTCATCGGGACATCCCTGGCGGACGGGCTAGACGCGACGGGGACGGATCTGCTGGCGCCAACTTACGTCAGCCCGCGCTCCCTGCAAATGAACCTCGGCATCCAGCATGAGATCCGTCCAGGGATGGTTTTCACGGCGGACTATCTGCGCAACATTGAGACGCACACGCTGCTCGCGGTGGATACCAACCACGTGGGCGACTATCGCTTCCCGGCCATGAACTTTACCGGAGCCGTCACCGCTGCCATACAAGCGACAGTGGCGAATAATCAGGGGTCGGCAAACGCGGGTTGTGCTTCTCTGGCGCAGGACCGGCCATGGTCAGCTGCTACCTCGCCCATTTCAACAACATGTATTCGCCCGCGTCTCCGCAGGGTGGCGGAACGGACCCATACGCCGGCACCATCGCGGACTTCGCCTCCAATGGCCTCGATTCCGGCTATTCGTTCTGTAGTGGAGCACCTTGTCCAACGCGGCTTTCCCCGGCATCAACCCGCTCGTCGGCGCCAACCAGATGCTGTTCCCCATCGGTTACGCGAAAAACACAGCGGTACAGGTGTCGCTGAAGCAGCACCTGGAGAATCCGTTCCCGGTATTACAAACTTCGACCTGCAAGTGTCTTATCAGTTGGAGCGCTACGTCGCGCGGCGCAGGATAACGACTTCATCACCATCGCCACCGACTTCAACAGCCCGCAGCGCTATCTTGGGGCCGAACGGGCTCGACCGCAAGCACCAGATTTCTTTCGGCGGGACGGTGGATTTGCCCTTGCACTTCCGCGTGGGCATGATTGGACATTTCTACAGCCCGCTGCCCGTGACTCTCACTTTGAGCCCGACCGGCGCCCCGGGCGGCATCTTTGTGACCGATGTCACCGGCGACGGCACCGGCGACGGCAGTTTTGCTTCCAACGGAGGCCTCGGCGACGTTTTGCCGGGAACCAACATCGGCTCGTTCGGGCATGGCATCAACCAGAACAACATCAACAAAGCCATCAACAACTACAACCATCTCGATGCCTTCCAGCCAACTCCGGCGGGTCAGGTGCTGATCAACAGCGACCTGTTCGGGTGAATGCCACGCAAAGCTTGTCGAATCTGCAGAGCCTGGGAGGAGTGCAGCAGCCCATCGCGCCCGCTCCGCTACGACGAAGCCGGCATGGGCTGGCTGCGCGCGTTCGACATTAGTTTGAACTGGATGTACAAGGTCAAGGACAAGGTCACCGTGCAGCCCGGAGTTTCGTTTTTCAATGTGATGAATTTTGCGAACTTTGACGGCCCGGCAAACCCGTTGAGCGGAGTCCTGAGCGGAACTTGCGGATCACTCAACGGTACCGGCTTCGGAGCCCAGCCGCTCTGCCCCAGTCGAGGCCAGCAGAGCAACAACCGCCTGGGCCTGGGCTCGGGCGTTTTCGCGCTGGGATCTCCGCGGGTGATGGAGTTTTCGTTGAAATTCAGCTTCTAGCGCGCGTTTCGCCATTTTGCTCCGGCTGTGTGCTCGATCAGTGACGGGCGTCAGCTTTTTCGTGCTTGTGTACAATGTCTGTCATGGCTTTCCGCACGCCGCCGGGCAATCCCAACGCCGCCAAGCGCGGACGCACTCCGCCTCCGGAAGATACTTTTGAAGAAGCAGCCTTTCTCAAGTCTTTGGGCGAGAAACAGAAGCCGGTCTCGGTGAAGTTGATGGACGGGCAAACATTCCGCGGCTGGATCGAATACTACGACAAGCACATGGTCCGGCTCACGCGCGAAGGCGCGCCCAACCTGTTCATCTTCAAGCACGAGATTATGTACATTGCCGAAGACGGCGGGAAGCGGAAATGAGGCCGGGCTTCGGGCTTCGGCGCTCGGGCTTCGGCTAAACCCCGATGGCGCGTGCGCGCTTACCGGTGCATCCAAGCGTTGCGCCGCGCGGAACATGTTTTCTGTAGTGTCCATAACGCTGCTCAGGCTGGTTAGCCGAAGCCCGAAGCCCGAAAGCCGAAGCCCAATTATGCCAGCCAATCGCGACAACTTCCTTCCCGCCATGTCGGCGATCGCGCGCGAGGCGGGCGCGCTGCTGATGCATTATTTTCAGAAGCACATCAAGATCGAATACAAGGGCGACGCCGATCTGGTCACGGCGGCCGACCGCGCTTCGGAGACGTTGATTCGCGAGCGCATCCAGCGCAATTTCCCGGGCACGATGTTCTGGGCGAAGAGCAGGGATTGAACGACCAGGGCAGCGACTACCGCTGGTATGTCGATCCGCTCGACGGCACCACCAATTTCGCGCATGGGTATCCCGGTGTTTTGTGTGTCGATGGCGCTGGAGCACCGGGAGCCGGAGCGCGTGAATCGGGAAGCAAGCGCAGCGCATCGCGGCGTGGTTTACGATCCGACGCGCGACGAACTTTTTTCCGCGGAGCAGGGCAAGGGCGCGCATCTGAATGGCGAGGCCGATCCACGTTTCGCAGGCGGCGCAGTTGAAGGAATGCCTGTTGGCGACCGGATTTCCCAGCCACAAGCGGCACAAGAATCCGAACATTTACTTCTATCACCAGATCACGCTGCGCACCCATGGCGTGCGGCGCGCCGGATCGGCGGCGCTCGACTTGTGTAACGTGGCCAGCGGCCGCTTCGACGGATTCTGGGAATTCAATCTCAATCCCTGGGACACCGCCGCGGGCGTGCTGATCGTCGAAGAAGCCGGCGGCAAAGTGAGCCGCTTCGACGGATCGCCATTCGAAATCGACAGCCGCGAAACTCTGGCCTCCAATGGATTGATCCACGCAGCGCTGGTGCACGAATTCCAAGAAATCTTCGCGGGCCGCGGGCTGGATCCGCTGCCGAATCCAGCCGATTACAAAAGATAAGTTTTCTGTGTTCCCCTGTGTGACCCTGTGGTCAAGAAGTTCTATTACCACGGAGGCCACAGGGTCACACACGAGAACACAAGCTTACGCGTCCCCGGCGTTACAATAGATAGGGACCACCCGGTTTCCGGCCCGTCCCTCTATTTTTGCCCCCGCAGGTTCAACGTGATCGAATCACTCCTCGAACGCAAAATTGAAAAGCGCCCCGACAAAGTCAGGCTGCAAGGCCGCATTCTTTTTCTTACCGAAGATCCCGAACTCATCAAGAGGCAGCTCGCCGGCGAAGACCTGCCCTGGGATACGAAGAATCCCGCGAACAATCCCAAACTGCGCGACGACATTTCGACCGACGAAATCACTCCCGCGCATTACTGCTTCTATTTTGACGAAACCCTGGGCGAGATTCCTTATCTCGGCCTGAAATGCGGCAGCGTAACGCCGATTGGCCGCGGCGACGTGAAGCGCGGCGGATTCGTCTGCGCAGTCAGCGGCAAGCGCCGCGGCAAAGGCTCCAGCCGCGAGCAGTCGCCGTATGCGGAAATGTGCGCCGGCATTCGCGTGGTGATCGCCGAGAACATCGAGCGCATCTACAAGCAGAATTGCCAGAACCTGGGCCTGCTGACGTCGACCAACTTCTCGCTGATCGACCGCATTCGCGCCGGAGAAGAAATTCCGCTAAGCGAATTCACGGCGGGCGAAGATGAAATTACGCGGCAAGTAATCGAGTATGGCGGCCTGTTTCCGTTCAATGTAGCGAGGATGCAGGGGAAGGTGTTTCTGCCGGTGATTCGCACAAGTTCGAATTCTTAGGAATGGCTGGCGGCGTACGCCGATATCGCACGCACCCAATGACGTTGGCGGAGAAAATCTTCGCCCGGCACATGATCGACGACAAAGGCGAAGTCGGCGTCCCTGCCGTAAAGCCCCGCGACACTGGCTTCGCCCGCGCCGATCTCCGCTTCAGCCACGAATACGTCACGCCCATGGCGGCCATCTTTTTCGAACGCTATGTCGGCCATGATGCCAAAGTGAACGACGCGTCCAGCATCATCTTCTTCCGCGATCACCTGACCTTTCTCGACGAAGTGATCTCCGAAGAGAAAAAGAAACTCGGCCTGCTCGACCTGGCCACGCAGCTCAAACTCAAGCAGCAGGATTTCGCCGCCAAGCAGGGAATCAAGCTGCACGGCGAACTGAAAGACCGCAAAGGCTCGGAAGGCATTTGCCATTCGATCGTGCTCGAAAGCTACGCGCTGCCGGGACAATTGAATATCGGCTCCGACTCGCACACGCCGCACGTAGGCGCGATCGGCTGCGTGGCCTTCGGCATCGGCACGACCGACGTGTTCAATTCCTGGATCACGAAAGACGTACGCGTGAAAGTCCCGGAGTCGGTGAAGATCGTAATCCGCGGCACGCAAGCATCGCCAACGTCACCGCGAAAGATTTCATTCTGAAAATTCTCAGCCTCGACTACGTGCGCAGCGGCAAGGCGCTGGCCAAAGTGATGGAATATGCGGGCGAAGCCATCGAAGCACTCAGCGTCGACGAACGCGCCACCATGACCAACATGGCCGCCGAAATCGGCGGCTTCACCGGCATCGTCGCGCCCGACAAAAAAGCGGTCGACTTCCTGGTCGAGCGCCGCGGCATGGATCGCAAAAAAGCCGAAGCCATGATCGAAGGCCTCTACAGCGATCCACGACGCGCAGTATGCGCACGTGATCGAACTCGACGCCGCCGAGATCACGCCCATGGTGGCCACGCCGGGCGATCCGGGCAACGGAAAATATATTCGCGAACTGAATACGCCGGTGCCGGTCGAGATCGCCTACGGTGGCACCTGCACCGCCGGCAAGAATGAAGACATGGACATGTATGCCGCCGTGCTCGCCGACGCGCTCAAGCATGGCAAGCGCGTCGCCGATTCGGTGAAGTTCTACATCCAGTTCGGCTCGCAGGAAACGCGCGAATACTGCCTGCGTCGCGGATATCTTGAAGTCTTTCAGAAGGCCGGCGCAATCGTGATCGAGCCCAGTTGCGGCGCCTGCATCAACGCCGGCCCGGGAGTTTCCACGCGTCCCGATCAGGTCGTGATCAGCGCCCAGAACCGCAACTTCCCCGGCCGCAGCGGTCCGGGACAAATGTATCTGGCGTCGCCCTAACAGTGGCCGCCAGCGCGGTGGCCGGATACATCGTGGAGTACGAGCCCAGCGAGAAGAAGGAACTGGTAGAGGCGTAGGCCGCTGCCGAGACTTGGATTTACCGGCCCTGATTCGCCAGGTTTCGGCGGGCCAGCGTGGTCGGCCGCCCGTAAGTGGTTGATTTCAGCTAGGATGGCTGAAATCAGCCACCCCGAACTTTGCAACTTTTTTCGCCCTGCCGAGTTCAAATAGGTAGGCGCTTCCAGACAGAGACGGTGGATCTGGAGCAGGGGGTAACAAAAATGCGATATCTAAAGTATGTGGCTTTACTGGCGGTTTTGATGGTTCCACTGGCTTACTCTCAAGCGCAGGTCAGTGTGGGCGTGGGAGTTGGCCCGGGCTATATTGGAGCAGCTCCGGTCTGCGACTATGGCTACTACAGCTACTATCCTTACGCGTGCGCTCCGTATGGATATTACGGGCCTAGCTGGTTTGCCGGCGGGGTCTTCATCGGCGCCGGTCCCTGGTATCACTGGGGCGGGGGCGGATGGGGCCGTGGCTATTATGGACGCGGCGGCTGGGGCTACGGACGTGGCGGCTACGGTTATGGCCGCGGTGGCTACGGTTATGGTCGCGGTTACGCTGGACGTGGCTACGCTGGACGTGGCGCGGTCGGCGGATTCCATGGTGGTGCAGTTCGTGGCGGAGGGGGCTTCCACGGTGGTGGGGGCGGATTCCACGGGGGCGGCGCGGTCCATGGCGGGGGCGGCGGATTCCACGGTGGCGGCGGCGGACACGGTGGCGGCGGCGGACACCGCTAAATTGATCAGTGATCGGTAGGTAGCAATGGCCGGCAAGCAACTCTTGCCGGCCGTTGCTTTTTCGAGCTTCAAGTTCCAAACCTTCGTTTCACTTCGTGACGGTTCGTGGCCTTTCCTGGAGCCGCGCGCCAGCCCGGCCATCCGGCAAAAACAAATCGAGCCCACAGCCCTGTACCCGCGGGCTGGGTTCTTGCTAGAATGTGCGGTTCCGTGCGGGACGCCGGAAACGGCCCGCTCCGTCGTAGTAAGATATTGGTATACATCTCAGGAGACAGAACCCTTATGGCCTACGTAATTGCCGAGCCTTGCATCAACACGAAAGACACCGCCTGCGTCGACGCGTGTCCCGTGGATTGCATTCATCCCAAGAAAGACGAGCCTGCCTATGCTACCGCCGAGCTCCTGTATATCGATCCGGTGGAATGTATTGACTGTGGCGCCTGCGTGCCCGTGTGTCCGGTGTCGGCCATTTTCGCGCTCGACGATCTGCCGGAAAAGTGGAACGAATTCACCGCGAAAAACGCCGCATATTACGGACGGTAAACAGCGGTCAGGTTTCAGCTGTCAGCCGTCAGGATAATCAGGCCCGGGTCGAGTCCAGGAAAAGGTTCAGGGGCGTGCGTCCAATTGTGGGCGCGCGCCTTTTCGTTTTTGGTCAAGTCGCCGCCGCAGGAAATTGGATGTGTCCACACGCGCTGGGTGCCCCATTTCTAGCGTCCTTTGCGAGAAAGCCTGCCCTGAGCGAAGTCGAAGGGCGGGGATTTTGACTTTGCCAGTAGGGGGACACTCCTGTCCGCCCGTCTTTGATTTTGGTTTCGGGGTGGATGTTCCTGACGACTCAGGACCGATAGCCGACAGCCTGCCTGCATTTACAATCAAGTTCGTCACCCCAACTGAGAATTCATGGCCCTGATGGAGTCGGAAGCGATCGTGTTGCGCACGTATCCGCTGCGCGAGGCCGATCTGCTGGTCACATTGTTCACGCGCGCGGAAGGCAAAGTTCGCGGCGTGGCCCGGTCAGCGAAAAAATCGAAGCGCCGCTTCGGCGGCGCGCTCGAGCCCATGACTCACGTCCGCGCGTTTTACGACGTCCGCGAGCGCCAGGAACTGGCGCGCCTCGATGCCTGCGAAGTAATCGAGTCTCCGCTGGCAACCGAAGTCAGCTACGCGCGCGCCGTCGCGCTGGCGCACGTAGCCGAGCTGCTGGACGAACTGCTCCCCGACCGCGAAGCCAACGACGCCATCTTCCGTCTGACGCTTTCCGTGTTGCACGCCCTGCAACATGTTGAGAGTGAACACCGAACCTCAGCAACAAAGGCTGGCTCGGCCCTCAAAACCGATGGGGCCAGCAAAGCCGCCCCCGACACGACAACCAGCTCAGACATCTGGATGCCAGTCACCTATTTCGAACTATGGCTGACGCGCCTGGTCGGCTTCCTCCCCGAGCTGACAGAATGCATCGCCTGCGGCCGCACCCTGAACGGCAGCCGCGCCTGGTTCCACGCCCTGGCCGACGGCCTGATGTGTCCCGACGACAAGCGCCTGGCGTCGTCCGAAATTTCCAGCGAATCGCGCGCGCTTGCGTCACAAATGTTCCGTGCCCCAGTCGAGAGTTTCGCCGGAACGCCCTGGCCCAGATCGCAAGCCGCCGACCTGCGCAAATTTCTGATCCAAATACTGCAACGTCACATTGAGAAAAAGCTGGTCACGGCGAGCATGCTGGAAAAAGGCGGGTTCTAGTGCTTAAACTGAATTTCCGGGAAATTTGGCTGGCGGGGCGAGTGAAGGGTTTCAGAAGCGCACCGTTTGGCACCGCGAATGACCCTCGTTTCAGTCCATTGAGGTATGCTCTGTGATTCAGGTCTGAGGCCGAAGAATCATGACTGACAAATGGGGCAGACGTTCTGTTCACGGCGGGTGCAGTTGTGCTCATCATCCTTGGGCTGGTGCACTCTCTGTCGCTCTTCGAAAAGCCCGTTCCCGCGAATGACACGGAGCGGCAGTTGCTGGATCTGATGTCGAACTACAAATTCAATCTGATGGGCTCGATCCGCAGCATGGACGATTTTCTGCGCGGGTTTAGCGTGGCCTTCCTTGTGGGGGCGATCACCATGGGGGCGCTGGACCTGGCGCTGTCTCGTGAGCGTGCGGGACTGCTGAAACGAGTGGCGCTGATCAACGCCGTCTGGCTGGCCGTGATGACGGCCGTTTCATTGCGTTATTTTTTTGCCGCTCCCACATCATTCCTGGTCGCGGCGCTGTTGATCTTCGTGCTCGCATGGCTCAAATTACCGGATGACGCCGCGGGCTAGATGCGTGGATCCCATTCTGGCTATGATCGGTGCTGGTTCACCATAAGTCACACGGCTGGCGCGGTGTAAAGTCTACTTTCGTGTGCTCAAGCGCCCACGAAAGTAGACACTTTTTCCACAACCTAACTCCTTTCCCCTCATCGCCGGTCGAAATTATCAACGACTTAGCGGAAAATTCTCCGAAGTTTTCCACAGTGTTCCTTCAGAAACGTTTTGTAAATACGCGCCCAAGAACGCAAGCCGTAGCTGACGACTCCCCGCCGTTTCCATTACAATCATGGATTACCTGCTGGGTTCTAATGGCGCTGTGGCGCAGCTTCCAGTTCCCGCCGCGAGAGTCGATGCGGAGCAAGGGTTAGCTGGAAGCTAGCAGCTGGCAGCCGTATCTCATGCATCGATCCACTTCCAATCCGCCGACGTTTCAGGAACTCATCCTGCGGCTGCAGGCTTTTTGGGCTGAGCGCGGGTGCGTGCTGCAGCAACCTTATGACGTTGAAGTAGGCGCTGGCACGATGGCGCCGGAAACTTTTCTGCGCGTGCTCGGGCCGAAACCGTACAAGGTGGCCTACGTGCAGCCCTCGCGGCGCCCGGCGGACGGGCGTTACGGCGAGAATCCGAATCGCCTGTTCAAGCACATGCAGCTGCAGGTAATCCTGAAACCTCCGCCGGAAAATGTGCAGGAGTTGTACCTGGAGTCGCTGGGCGCGCTCGGCATCGACCTGCGGCAGCACGACATCAAGTTCGAAGAAGACAACTGGGAAGCGCCCACGCTCAGCGCGTGGGGCGTGGGTTGGCAGGTGATGCTCGACGGACTCGAGATCACGCAGTTTACCTATTTCCAGCAGTGCGGTGGCGTGGATTTGTTTCCGATTTCAGCCGAGCTCACGTATGGTCTGGAGCGCATCGGTGCGTTTCTGCAGGACGTGGATTCGATTTACGACATCGTGTGGGCGCGCGATCCGGAGACGGGTGCCGTGGTGAAGTATGGCGAAGTGCGTCTGGCCGACGAACTGCAGTTCTCCGTCTACAACTTCGAACTGGCAGACGTGGAGAAGGCCTGGAAGCATTTCGATTTATGTGAGGCGGAATGCAAGGGGCTGCTGGAGAAGTATGCGGCTCTGGCGAAAGATCACCCCGAGGGCGACGGCATCGCGCGCGCCAAGGCACGGTTTCCTCTTCTCGGTGCGTACGATCTTTGCCTGAAGTGCTCGCACATGTTCAACATTCTCGACGCGCGCGGCGCGATCTCGGTCACCGAGCGCGTGGGAGTGATTGCGCGCGTGCGGGCGCTGGCCGTGGGAATCGCGAAAGCCTGGGTAGATCAGCAGAAGAGTGAAGCGGCAGCTGCGTCGGAGAAGTCCGACAAGCCTGAACCTGTCAGTGTGAAGAGCCTGAAGAAAGACAGTGACAAGCTGACTCCGGTGGGGTCGTAGCGACACTGGCGTTACGACGTGACGGTCATCACATCAACTAACGCGATGTTTTGAGAACCTTGATGAATTGAAAGCATGGCAGATTTTCTCCTTGAGATCGGGTGCGAAGAGATTCCGGCGCGGATGATTGACGCGGCCTCGCGAGAGTTGAGCGAGCGCGTTGAGGGCGTTGCTGCGCCGCGAGCGGCTGACGGCGAGCGAAGTCGCGCATTTCGATTCACCGCGACGGTTGGCCGTGCTCGCGTCCGGAATTTCTGTGGCGCAGGCGGACATCACCGAGCAAGTCACTGGACCGTCTGCGAACGTCGCATATAAGGATGGGCAGCCCACGCCTGCGGCGCACGCTTTCGCGAAGAAAGCTGGAGTGGACGTTGCGCAGTTGGAAAAAATCAGCACACCCAAGGGCGAGTATGTGGCCGCCACGGTCACGAAAAAGGGCCGCACCGCGGCCGAGATTCTCGCTGAACATCTGCCGAAAGAAATCTCCACCATTTACTGGCCGAAGAATATGTACTGGCGCAAGCCGAACGAGCGCTTCGTGCGTCCGGTGCGCTGGCTGGTGGCGATGCTGGATGGCGAGACGATCCCGCTCGAATTCGGCGGGGTGCGGGCGGGGAAGACTTCGCGCGGGCACAGGATTTTGTCCGACGGTCCTGTGACAATTTCGCGGGCGGGATCTTCCTACGTTGATTCTCTGCGGGCGGCGAAGGTTCTGGGACGCGGAGAGCGCGAGCATCAGATTCGCAAGGCGCTCGACGCGGCGACGCGAACTGTTCCTGGTGCGCGCTGGCGGGAAGACAAGACGCTGCTTGATACGGTCGTGAACCTGACGGAATTTCCGTCGGTGATTCTGGGAAGTTTCGATCCGCAGTTTCTGGCGTTGCCGGAGGAAGTGCTGGTCACGGTGATGCGCGATCACCAAAAATATTTTGCCGTCGAAGATGCCGAAGGCAAACTGCTGCCGCATTTTCTTGCGGTGCTCAATACGGACAGCGATCCGCAGGGACTGATCCGGCACGGCAACGAACGCGTGCTGCGGGCGCGCTTCAACGACGCGCGCTTTTTCTGGGAGACCGATCAGAAAAAATCGCTGCTGGAGCGGCTGGAGTTGCTCAAGCATGTGACGTTCCAGAAAGACCTGGGCAGCTATTACGATAAAACGCTGCGCGTGCAACGGCTGTGCAGCTGGCTGAGCGAAATCCTCAAGCAGAACGGAATGGCGGTGCGTCCGGGCGTGATTCACAAAGCGGCGTGTCTGGCCAAGGCCGATCTGACCACCGAACTGGTGAAGGAATTTACGGAGCTGCAAGGCATTGTCGGCGGGCTCTACGCGCGGGCGCAGCAACTGGATCCGAGCTTGCCCGAGGCCACGCGTCTCGCCATTGCCGATGCGGTTTACGATCACTACAAGCCTGAATCGACCGAAGATGAAGTGCCGCGGTCGATCGAGGGAGCCGTGCTTTCTATCGGCGACAAGGCCGATACGATTGCCGGAATGTTTGCGCTGGGACTGGTGCCGAGCGGGTCGAAAGATCCGTTTGCGCTCGCGGCGGCAGGCGAATGCCATTGTGAAAGTCATCGCGGAGAAGAAGCTGCCGTTGCGCTTGACGGCGATGATGCGGGATGCGCGGACCGGGTATGCGAAGTCCGAGGCAGAGAAAAAGTTCGTCGACGAGGCAACGTTCGATGCCTCGGTGAGAGCCTTCTTCCGCGAGCGGTTGGAATTTTATTTGAAAGATGCGCGTGGCTATGCGTATGACGTGGTGAAAGCGGTGCTGGGGGCCGATGCGGAAGATGTGGTGGATACGCTGGCGCGGGCCGAAGCGGTCAAGCAGGTTTTGCACATGCCGGAGTTTCAGGCGATTGGCGCGGCTTGCAAGCGGATGCGGAACATCCTGAAGCAGGCGGATGAAAAGGGAATCACGGTGGCAGCGAAATTCGAACCTCTGCCTGACTCCGCTCAGGAAGAGAAGATCGCTGGCTGCCTACGTCGAGGTCAACGGGCCGAAAGTTGCGGCGCTGCAGAAAGAAACGAAGTACGGCGAGGCTCTGATGCTTCTCTCCACGGCGCGGGAACCTGTGGATGCTTTCTTCGACAAGGTCATGGTGATGGTAGATGACGAGCGTGTGCGGGCGAACCGGCTGGCGCTGCTGCGGACTTTGCTGAAGGAGTTTTCCACGATCGCGGATTTTTCGGAGATCGTGACGGAGAGCAAGAATGCTGGAAGCTAAGCTCTTGGGGCTAAGGCCCGGAGCTTGTTCTGAGCACATACCGCAGCGCTAGAAGCGCTGCGCCACCCAAGATCGGAACAAGACGGATTGCACGGTATCTGAATTCGAATTTGCAAAATCTCGAGACAAAGGACTCATAGACATGGCGACGATCACTCTCCCAGAAACTCCAGTGCAGACTGGCAAGCAGGAAACCAAGCAAGAAACAAAGAAGTCCGCGACCAAGTACGTTTACTTTTTTGGCGGCGGCAAGGCGGACGGCGACGGCAAGATGAAGGACGTGCTGGGCGGCAAGGGCGCCGGCTTGGCCGAGATGACCAATGCGGGGCTGCCCGTGCCTCCGGGATTCACGATTCAGACCGAGGCTTGTCGCGAGTACATGCGCAGCGGTGGAGTGTCGAAAGACGTTGACCGACAGATGGAAGATGCGCTGGCGAAGCTGGAGGCGCTTCAAGGCCAGAAACTGGGCACCGGCGAGAATCCATTGCTCGTGAGCGTGCGGTCTGGCGCGAAATTTTCAATGCCCGGCATGATGGATACGATTCTCAATCTTGGGCTGAACGACGAGAGCGTGGTGGCGCTAGCTAAGCTCAGTAACAATCCGCGCTTCGCGGCGGATTCCTACCGGCGGCTGATTCAGATGTTCGGCAATGTAGTGCTCGACATTGAGAAGTCGGCTTTCGATGACGTATTCGATCACAAGAAGAAGCAGAAGAAGGCGAAGCTCGACACCGATCTCGACGCAAAGGCGTTGCAGGAGGTGATCGCCGAATACAAGAAGGTTGTGAAGAAGCACGCGAAGCGGGACTTTCCGCAGGATCCGCATGAGCAGCTGGTAATGGCACGGGACGCGGTGTTCCGCTCGTGGCAGAACGACCGTGCCAAGACCTACCGCCGCATCAACAACATCGATGACATGCTCGGCACTGCCGTGAACGTGCAGGCGATGGTCTTCGGCAATCTCGGTGACACGAGCGGCACGGGCGTGGGTTTTACGCGCAATCCCGCGATTGGGACGAAAGAATTTTATGGTGAGTTCCTTCTGAACGCGCAAGGCGAGGACGTGGTTTCGGGCGTGCGTACGCCCGTGCCCATCCTCGAACTGCACAAGATTATGCCCGACGTTTACAACCAACTGCGCGACACCACGACGCGACTGGAAAAACATTACAAGGACATGCAGGATTTCGAGTTCACCATTCAGGACGGCAAGCTCTACATGTTGCAGACGCGCAATGGCAAGCGCACGGGACTGGCGGCGGTGCGAGTTGCGATCCAGATGGTGGAAGAAGGATTGATCACGAAGGAGGAAGCGATTTTCCGAGTCGAGCCGAATCAGCTTTATGACTTTCTGGTGCCGCGGCTGGATGAGAAGAGCACGAAAGTGGAAGTGCTGGCGACGGGATTGCCGGCGTCGCCGGGTGCGGCCGTGGGCCAGATCGTGTTCACCGCGGATGAAGCGGTCAAGATGGCAGGTCACGGCGCGGAGAAGAAACCGGTGATTCTGGTGCGCGCCGAGACGACCCCGGAAGACATTCATGGCATGGAAGTGGCGAAGGGTATTCTCACCTCCCGCGGCGGCATGACGAGTCACGCCGCAGTGGTGACGCGCGGCATGGGCAAGTGCTGCGTGGCTGGAGCGGGCGACATCGCGGTGGATGAAAAGAAAGGGGAGATGCGGGTGAAGGGCCAGATCTTTAAAGAAGGAGACTGGATTTCGCTCGACGGAACCACTGGCCGCGTGATCAAAGGCAAGCTGAATACGATTCCTCCCAAGGCGGATGATCCCGAACTGTTGAAGCTGATGGCTTGGGCCGAGCCGTTCCGCAAGCTGAAAGTGCGCGCCAACGCCGACATTCCGCGCGACGCAATCCAGGCGCGTGCGTTCGGAGCGGAGGGCATCGGGCTTTGCCGCACGGAGCACATGTTCTTCGGCGAAGACAAAATTCCGCACATGCGCGCCATGATTCTTGCGGACAACGAAAAAGACCGCCGGACCGCGCTGAAAAAACTGCTGCCCATGCAGCGCGCCGACTTCGCGGGAGTCTTCAAGGCGATGGACGGGTTGCCGGTGACGATCCGCACGCTGGATCCGCCGTTGCATGAATTCCTGCCGCGCCGCGAGGACTTGATGGTGGATATCGCGATGCTGCCTCACTCCGACGCCAAGCACAAGAAGGAATTGGTGCGAGCGTATCGCGACTACGGCGTGAAGTCGGCGGGCGACCTGAAGAAAGTGTTGCCCACGCTGTTGGCGCGCGTGGAGCAGTTGCACGAGTTCAATCCCATGCTCGGGCATCGTGGCTGTCGCCTTGGCATTACGTATCCGGAAATCACGGAGATGCAGGCGCGCGCCATTTTCGAAGCCGCGGTCGACGTTACAAAAAAAGGCGTGAAGGTGCTTCCCGAGGTGATGATTCCGCTGGTCGCCATGGTGAAGGAAATGGCGAATCAGGCGGCGATCGTGCGGCGCGTGGCAGAAGAAGTGTTCGAAGAAAAGGGAATGAAGATCGACTACATGGTCGGCACCATGATCGAGTTGCCGCGCGCGGCGCTGGTAGCGGACGAGATCGCGAAAGAAGCCGAGTTCTTCTCGTTCGGCACCAACGATCTGACGCAGACCACGTTCGGCTTCTCGCGAGACGATGTGAACAAGGTACTGCCGACGTATCTGGCGGAAGGCATTCTGAAGCAGGATCCGTTCGCGGCTCTGGATCAGGAAGGCGTGGGACAGCTGGTGAAGATGGCCACGGAGCGCGGACGCAAGACCCGGCCAACGCTGAAGGTTGGAATCTGCGGCGAACACGGCGGCGAGCCATCGTCAGTGGAATTCTGCCATCAGGTGGGGCTGAATTACGTTTCCTGCTCGCCGTTCCGCGTGCTGACGGCGCGGCTGGCGGCGGCGCAAGCGGCAGCCGCCGAGACGCTCAAGGTCGAGGGCGGAAGAACGAAATAGTGGTTTGAACAAGCAGAATCTTAACTACGGAGCACGCGGAGGATCACAGAGGCCAAATCGGCGCTGTGTTCTTCTGCGTCCTCTTGTCGTTCTATTGCACCTTCTGCAGCCGGGCGATCAGTTTCTGCGGCAGATTTTCTTCCGACTCCGACCACAGCAGCCGCGCTGTGGCGCGCGTGTTCGTTTCCACCTTCTTGGTGAACTCAACCAATTTGCTGACGTTGTCGCGAATCTTGACCTGAGTTTCCTCGGTGAGCGCAACATTCTCCTGCAAGAAGAGCGTGTCCAGCCCGAAATCAATCTGGATGTGGCCGGTCTGTTCGTAAGTGCCGTCGTCAAACTCTTCTCCTTGCGCAATGAACTTCACCGGACGGGAACCATGCTCCACTCCTCCCGGCTTCGTCGGGTGTCCAGAGATCCCAATACGCGTCGAAGATATAGGCGTAGTCGTCATGCACCAGATCGGCGGCGACGGCGTACTGCTTCTTCGGGGCCAATGCCGGGTGCAAAGCGGTGTTCGAGCACGCTGGCTTCATTCCACGAAACCGGCTGCACGGCAGCGTAAGTGATCCCCGGCCGCTGCGCAGAAAAAGGAAACTGCTGCAACACGGCGAGAATGTGAGGCAGCATCGCCGGACCAGAAAAATCAGGAAACCAGAGACTAAGATATAGAGGATCAGACATACGCGTCAGAAACACGAGTTGGGCAAGTTGCGAAACAGCGGCACGCCCACAAGATGGCCGGAAGTGGACTCGCCGATTTCATTGTAATACCGGACGCGAAGCCTGGATGCGGCGTGAGAGATAATCTTGCATCGCGGAAGTCGTCGCTGAATGACGTTTGCCGCGAGATCCGCTTCGCGGTGCTTGACGTATCGTGAAGGACAAATCGCGATCCAGAGCGAACGATACGTTGACTGGCAGTTTTGACACTCTCGGAGAATCGCTGTTATGATCACCATTGGCATCAAGCTGCTAGGATCAAGGAGTTCCGCGGCAGTCCGCGCATTCCCCCGCCCTATTGATCGTCCCCGTCGTCTAGCCTGGCCTAGGACATCGCCCTTTCACGGCGGTAACACGGGTTCAAATCCCGTCGGGGACGCCAACCTTATCAACCACTTGCAAATCCCCTCCAGAATTTTGTAGGTCCGTTAACGTCCGATAAGCCTCGGTGCTTGGTTTTTCTTCGTTTTTGTCGAGCAACAAGCTCACAACTCGGCTCTGCGCGTCTCGCTTGGTTTGCGTGATTGCTTGCGCATAGATGTTCAGAGTGACCGAGATGTTTGCGTGCCGCATTAGCTCTTGCACAACCTTCACGTCTTCGCCGTTCCCCTTGAGGAGCGTCGCGTACGTATGCCGGAACGTGTGCCAACCGAAATGGCCCACGATTCCGATTTCTTTGGCCGCTGGTTCCAAGTGCGCCTTGTAAAGCGAACCTGGCCAGTACGGCAGTTTGCCTCCGCTGTGCGGACTGGCGAATACCCAGTCCTCATCGGTTGGGTATGGACTATGCAGCCGCCAGTTCCACAAAACCTTAGACAGTCGCAAATCGAGCGGAACCGGCTTGCGAGAGGCTTCGGTCTTGCAGTCCCCGACGTGTTGCATCACGATCGAGCGGATGACATGGACTTCCATCTTCTGAAAATCGATATCCTTCCACTTGAGGCCTAGCAACTCCCCAACCCGAAGGCCCGTGAACACGGCGAGGAATACCATCGTGCGCGTGGGCTCCTTCAGGATGCGAAGCAGTGCCGCAATCTGCTCGATGGAAAGCACAATGGGCATCCTGGTCCGCTTGGCACTTTGACGCACCATGCGTATGGGATTCACATCAAGCCATTCCCACCTGACAGCGTGATTGAAAACCGCGCTCATGATGTTTCGAGCTTTGGCTTTGCTTCCGTTCGCATACTTGAGCGAACGAAGCCACTGCTCCACCGCGACTGCTTTGACCTCGGTTACGTGATAGCTTCCCCAACGGGGCAAAATCCACTTTCGGAAATAGCCCACGTAGGTGACCTGCGTCTTCCGCGTTTTGGTGCAATCCGGCCCCAGCTCCTTTTCCCGGTAGTGTTCGACAAGCGTTTGAACACTGATCGGGGTCAAGCTGGTGCGCGGATTCTCAGCGTTGATGTCTGCCCGAAGTGCGGCGACGGCCTTCTGAGCCGCCGTCTCGTTCGGATATTGTTCGAGCGATCCAACCATCAGATTGCGTCGCGTCCGACCGCCATCCGCCTGGAGTTCGTACCATCGGTACTCCCAAGCCTTCCGGCCACCGGCACGCTTCACGATCTGAAGGCTGCCTTGCTGAAATCTCGTCCGTCTCATCACGATCCTCCGTGGTTAGGGACGGTACGGATAGCTGGCTAACTTTAACCTCAAATGCACCCACGCGTCGAGATCCGATGTGCGAAAGCGCCACAATTTTCCGATCCGCATGGCGCGTATCTCGCCCTTGCGGGCGAGTCGTTGAAGTGTTTTCGGGTGGATCTGCAGCAAGGCTGCTGCCTCGCGCGAATCGACTAACCTCTCGAAATGAGGGAACGGCTGGCTGACTGGTGTTACTTCGTGCATCTCGCTCATAAAATCTCCTGCAGCGAGAGTCGAGACCGGGCTGAAATCACCGCGTCGTCTGTAGGTCGGCTTTGGCGTCCGACTTCGTTCGACAGATTTCGAGCCCATTCACTACTCGGCTGGCGTTAGTCTTCGCGTCATGGGCGGACGAGAACATTATTCGTATAGAAACCGTACAAGACGCATTTGTTGCTTCCCTTCATAGAATCTTTTTTCTTTTTGACTTCGAAAGAACTTCTCAACAACTGCTTAAAGTGCCTAAAGCGCCTAGAAGTGCTTTTAGGTACGTTTGGGGAATCCACGGGAACAGAGCATTGGCCGCACGCAACCGCTCGCCGCTTTAGCGAGGTGGTTCCATAGATTCGGGCGAAATTTTGCCCTCTATGTATAAAAGGAACCTGCGGAAGGAAAAAGGTATCGAAAATATTTCTAACCCGGCCCGAACGCAGCCGCACAATTGCCTTGGACTGGGAAATGAAGGAACAACTGCAATTCGTTATACAAGTTCTGAACGCACGTTTATCTGATCAGACTCCCACATCGGAGCAGCATGGCCGGGGCGCGGCTTGTGTCAAGGCTCACGACCGCTTCGCGGCGCAAAACACGCGGCCTTGACACAAGCCTTACCCCCGGCCCATTTCTCCGCCATGTGGAGAATGTGCAGGTGTGGTCTACGCGAGACCTCAAAGCCCGAGACCAAGACCGGGGCCTCCGAGATCACGGTCGACGCCGATATCAGGAGTCCTTTCCGGTACCCGTTTGTGACTTAGAACGGAAGAATGCTGCTCTCCGATCTGCTGTCCCGCCTGCCGGTTTAGTCCAGGCACAAGGTCAACATCGTGCCTGATTTCCAGGGTGTGCGCGGATAGCTGTTTTCGAGCTAGTTCAATCGCGGACTGCCGCATCGTAGATACGCCGACGGATTCACGAAGTTGCTCGCGGTCGCTCGTGACAACAGCGATCTCGCTCCGGCCGCGGCTCGCCGCAACATAGAACAGTTCCTTTTTCATGGCGTCCGCCGAGATGATCACGGTGTCCACGGTTTTGCCCTGGCTTCGATGGGCGGTGACCGCATACCCGTGCGTGAATTCGTGGTAGTTGGCAGGGAGCGTTCTTCCGTCTTCGAGGCGAATGGCACGACCATCTAGGGAACTCACTTTGACCAGCTCTCCGTTGGTCGCCCGGAGTTCCGGCCCTCGACGGTTTGCTGTCAGCATGAGGCTGTCGCCAGGGGCAACCTCAATGGGCTGACGCTCATAAACGGAAAATGCCCGCGTTTGTTTCGGCGAGATATTCACCTCTTCGCCGGTTTCTTTTCGCGCAACCAGAGATTCAGGCTCAACACGCACGACTTCCAGAGACTCATGGCGTTTTGCTAGTTTTGTGTCTCTGTGAAACTGCAGAATCTGCCCCTCTTGGTAGTTGGACAGTTCCTGCTTTTGGGCTGTTGTCCACTGGAGCGATACGTACCGGTCGAAAGAATGGCCGACTCCCAGTTCGCCGTGTTCTTTCCGATCTTGGCGAATCGCGTCGGTGAGTTGGGAAATCTCAGCATGAGTGCCAGCAACTACAAGCGTATCGCGCCCTTCCGCTCGGAACTCGCGATGCAACTCCGCCACTATCTGGCCTCGGTCGAAGATGGATACTTCGCGAATGGCACCGAGCTTTTCCAGTTGTGCGAACCCTTCTTCCGGTGAATGCCTCATGGTCATTACAGCCTCGCGATAGACAGAGTTCGTCTGCCGCTGTACTTCAGTAAGGGAAACACTCTTCAGGCCAGACTCCCGTTCCAAGATACGCAAAGCATCCGAGGCCTCGACGCTGGGAATTTGTCGGGTGTCACCGGAAAAGACGATTCTGGCTCCCTGATCCTCGGCGAGGTGGAGCAAGCTTTGCATTTGCTGGCCCGAAACCATGCCTGCTTCATCAACAATCAAGACCCTCCCGCGCAGCGCGCCCCGTGGTTCCTGAGCCTCCAGAAGCCGGGAGACAGTCATCGCGTCACGGAAGCCAACTTTTTCCAGCTCGTCCACCGCACTTCGGGTGGGAGCCACCGCAAGAACTTCGTGTCCCGCCTCTCTGAGGCCACGGTCAATTTCACGCAGTGTCGCCGTCTTGCCAGTACCCGCAGCGCCTCGAACATTGACCGCCAGATCGCGAGAGTCGAGTACAGCTTCGACGGCAAACTTCTGTTCGGGACGGAGGTGACCCGAAAGCTCAAAGTCAGGCCCCTTGCCGAGGTGGTCGTAGCGGTCCAATCCTCGGTTAACCATCGCGATCATGTCGCGCTCGCGCTGGAGGCTCGCGTGTGTCGCAATTTCATCCCCAGAGGAGATGAGAGTCCCTTTCGCACGCTCAAGGGAGAGAGAGCCCTGAAGGTCGCTGAGTTCGACGTTGCCGCGCCCGTGACGAAGAGCCTCGGTTAGAACCTCATGCTCTCTGGCGACTGAGATACGCTCGAAAATGTGTTCCTGAGAGTAGGCAAGCGAAGCCTCATGCATACCGCGATTGATTTGAGGTGAATAGGTGTTTGTCTGAACTTCGTTCAAAACCTCACGAAGCATTTGCCTTTGGTGCGGCGTCAGCCGATCTTGCTGAAGGTCGCGGACTCGCTCGGTCGATATCTCTTGCAGCTTGTCAGCTCGTGTTTCCCGGACGAGTACCGCGACCTCGTTGTCCGTTGGCGCACGGCCGCGTGAATTGGTGAATTCCTGAATGGCCGCATCTCGCTGGGCACTGCGTTGACTGTACTTGTCGAGGAGGTCTTGCGAGAAACCTGCAATTTCAAATCCCTTGTCACGACCACGAACATCGTGACGATTTTCAATCTCGTAACCAAGGGCGCATACTTCGCGAGCCAGGGCATTGCGATAGACTTCGGTCAGGTAGCTGCGACGCTCGTACAGACCGGAAGCCTGTAGTGCCTTCCAACGTCCTTCAGTGCCATCGTAGGTGAGATTGGCAGCGACGGCATGAGTGTGGAGCTGAGGATCTAGCTGACGACTCGTATCGTGAGTGTAGGAAGCCACGATCCAGTTTCCGGTGCCTCGATTTTCGTTCAGGCCGGCGAGGCGAACCCTAGTGGCCGAGTATTTTTCTGCTTCCTCCAGGGCCTCGCGCACGGCGGTTGCGTGCGCGGCGAGCAGTCTCTCATCACCGCCAACAATGGCCATGACGGAGACGGACTTTGGCGCTGAAAATGTCATGTCATAAAGGGACCGGGCCTTGCTTTGTTCTGCGCCATTGCTGGCGATGCGATCCGCGCTGTGGCGCTGCCGCAGGAACTCTCCAGTTTGCGGGTCGAGACCTTGCCGTACCGCCTCAAAATCCTCGGATGTAACCTCTCCTTTAAGGCCAAGCAGTTCAGCGCCGCGCCCATGCCACCTGCCTTCGACAGTCCGACTCTGGTCGTAGTAGTCGCTCTGTTGGAGATGGCGCTGTGCGTAGCCTTCACCGCCGGTCATGGCACGAATCGTGAGCACAGATAGACGCTAGCACTGTTCGAAGTCCAGCATCAATCTCGACAGGGGAATCCTTCTTGGCTATATGGTATCCATCGGTTTCCCTATCGCATATTTTGCCACTTTGTATCCTATGTCACTGCGCGAGACTCCCAGCATTCGGGCTGCTTCGGCCTGCACTCCATTAGCCTGTTCCAATGCTCGTTCAATAAGGCCCTTTTCGAAGGCGGTGAGCAGCTCGCGGAGATCGACGCAAGCTGGCAAGGTTCGAAGCCAATCACGCATCTCCATATCCTGGGGCCCAGGGGATGGGTGGCCTCTGTCGTCAACATGAAGTTCATCAGCAGCGATCTCCTCGCGCCTCCCCAAGATGTGTGCCCGCTCCAAAAGGTTCCGCAACTCCCGTATGTTGCCGGGAAACGTATAGTTCGCGATTTTCTGCAGAGCTTGCGGGCTCATGCGTTTGGGCCGGACCTTCAAGTCCTTCGCAATCTGGGCTGACAATATCTCACAGAGGCCGGGAATGTCCTCTTTGCGTTCGCGGAGCGCGGGGATGCGAATCGGAACAACCGCCAGCCGATAGTAGAGATCCTGCCGGAAAAGTCCCTGCTGCACGCGTTCCTCAAGGTTGCGGTGGGTTGCAACCAGGACCCGCACATCAACCTTGCGGGCCTGCGTCGATCCCACGCGCAGTAATTCTCCATCTACCAGAACGCGAAGCAATTTGGCCTGAGCGGCCGGGGACATCTCGCCCGCTTCATCGAGAAAAAGGGTTCCGCCATGGGCCGCCTCAAATAACCCTTGGCGGGCTCGATCGGCGCCTGTAAAAGCTCCTCGTTCATGTCCGAAAAGTTCGCTCTCCAAGAGAGTTTCGGTGAAGGCTGCGCAGTTAACTGCAATCAGAGGTTTCTGGGCCCTGCGGCTGTTCCGATGAATAGCCCTGGCTACCAGTTCCTTGCCCGTTCCAGTTTCGCCAACAATCAGTACAGTTGCATCCGTCGGGGCAACGCGGGCGATCTGATCGCGTACTTCCTTGATTTCGGCGCTATTTCCGTAAATGGTGTCGGCCCCGAGGAGATTGCCGACCGTGGATTTGAGGAGTTGATTTTCGCGGAGCAGATTCGTACGCTCACAGGCACGCCGCACGGTCGCTCGGACAACCTCAGGGTTAAAAGGTTTTGTGATGAAATCGAAGGCTCCCTTTCGCATGCTCTCGACAGCGAGCTCAATCGTCGGGACGGCGGTGAGGAAGATGACGGGCAACGTCGGATCGCTCTCTTGAGCGGCCGATAGAACTCTCAGCCCGTCTCCATCCGGCATCTTTTGGTCCGTGATCACGGCGTCATATTCGCACTCGGCCAGAAGAGGCACAGCGGCTATGACGCCGTCCGCCTCGTCGACCGTATGGCCGTCGAGGTGAAGTTCTGAGCTTAGGACGCGACGCAAGTTAGGCTCGTCGTCCACAATCAATAGTCTACCCATGGCTGATTGCTCCGGAGTCGGCTGACGCTTCGTCGGAAACCGTCATTGTGAAGCATACGTGCCCGGGTTCATTCCGGGCTACGATCAAGTCTCCGCCTTGAACCCTCGCGATGTTTCTCGAAATTGCTAGTCCTAGGCCTGTTCCGTGCGGTTTGGTGGTATAGAAAGGTTCGAAGATTTTGGACAGCACTTCCTGCGGAATCGGGTCGCCCGAATTTTCGACCTGGAGTTCCACACTTTGGGCTGACGGACGGCTACTGCGGACCACAACGTGTCCTCCAACGGGCGTAGCATCAATCGCGTTGAGCAGCAGGTTCAGGAGAGCCCGCTGTAACTGCTCACGATCAACGTTCGCTCTCAAGTCCTGGTCACCGTCGACCGTAATTTTGATTTCTCTTTTCGAAGCATGCACGCTTGCAATCTCGGCGATGTAGCCTAAGAGATCAGCCAGGGCGATCGGATTCCGTTTCGGCTGACTCGGACGCGCATAGGAAAGGAAATCACTGGTCAGTTTTTCCAGGCGAGCGGCCTCGCTGCGGGCGATCGCGTGCATCTCTTTTCGTTGTTGTTCCCCGACCTCAGGGCGGTCGGCGGTGACCAGTGAACTCGCAATGATCGAAACCGGGTTCCGAATTTCATGGGCCACTGCGCTGGCGAGGCGGCCCACCACGGCGAGTTTCTCTTCGACCATTAATCGCTCACGCGTGCGCTCCAGTTCTCTCAGGTTATCGGCTAGCTTTCTTTGATCACCTCGAAGCTGGTTGACGAGCAGCCAGACCAACAGCCCCATGAGTGCATAGACAAAGGAAATGACGCCGGCTTCAAGGTACTCGCTTGCGTAGAGCGGCGGGTTAGATTTTGCAAAGTGCCAAACCCAGAAAAAAGTTATCGAATCAGCAAGGACGATCACGCTGATGCAGGTGGGAAGGCGGAAACGATAGGCGGCCTGCAAGACAGGCAAGGCCAGCAGGACGAAATACGGACTATTTCCCTGATTACTGGTAAAGAACGTAAGGAGCAGGGCCAGAGCAATATTCAGGGAAATCGAAATCCAGACGACGATGTCGGCCAGTGCTTTACTGAGAGTCCGCGCGCCGGCCCAGAGCCAAAACAATTCCAGCATTTTGAACAGAAAGGCAGCGCCCAGGGTTACCAGCAAGGCAGGCGAGGGCTGGCCTAGTAAAGAAGAAAATAGAGAGTGAAGAAGCAGGAGTCCAGCCAGGACAAAGAGGTTCAGAGTTGCAAAAACCATCTCCCGCTGGCGGAATGATTCAAGGTCAAGACGCGCCAGAACCGAAACTGATCGCAACTCTTGTGTTTCTTGTGCCACCATTGATTAGAGTACGCCCGAAGGGTCGGGTCAAGAGGATACTCGCGTCTCCACTCTCCTCGTTGTTCTGCACTTTGACAAAGCTATATCTACGACGGTTTCAAGGCTGCAGGAAGCAGGAGCGCTCGCCCTTGTTTCGAAAGCAGGGTCAGAATCGTCGCCAATCCGATGATCGTCCCAAACGGGAGGATAAAGAGATTGCCAACCGATAGAAGCAATGCAAGCTTCCCGCACCAAGCCCACAATCTTAGAAGGCCTGCACCTGCAAGTATGCCAGCCAACGAAAAGCCGAGAAGCACGTAAAGGATCCATCCGCCAAGATGCCCGATTACGGGAACATATTCCTCAGTCCTGATTGCGCCGATTCCCCCTTTTCCGCCGTATACACCCAGAATGAACAGGAACACGAAAGAGTTTAGGCTACCCACCACAATGTAGGCCCCGCCGAGAATTCGCAGCCAAATCTTCATCGCATCCTCACTCTCGGTCAACGATGTAGTTCATCATTCTAAATCCAGGAGATGGCGGTCAGCTCTGGGAGCCTGGCCGCCATTTCCTATCCTCAGGATTTGTTACGTAGCATTCCTGCGGACAATCCTCAGTCCTGCGTAAAGGGCCAGGGAGAAGAAACCAAGCAGTCCTGCTAACGGCACAAGACTGGCAGTCTTGGGGAGTTCTTCCGCCGTCGGTTGCTCGACAGCGGCCATGACGGCCGGGGCCTCTCTAGACGGCTCAATGAGCATCGGCCCTTCAAACGTCACATTCGGTCGTGGAGGCGCTTCACCGGTCACAACGGTGTGCATGCTGACAGACTGCAAAGGCTCAACCGTCAATACCGTTGCTGAAATGTTCATGCCCTTCCGCAGATCGAATACCGTCTTGTCTTCACCATTCATGTGGAATACAGCGTCATCTGGGACCGTAAACTCTCTGTTCCCACCCTCCGGCAAAGACACGATCACTTGACCGTGGCCTGCGTTGACGTGCCACACTCGCCCGTTCAAGGTTCTCAGGGTTGTCACCTCTTGGGGAGTAGTGACCGTGTGAATCTGCTGCGAAAGCTTCGTCCCGGGTGTCAATTCATGCACGGTCAGATCCTTGCCATCAATCTGGAACTTGAACTCTTCAGGAAGGTTCAAGAGTTCGAACTTGCCGTTCTCAAGCTCGACTACCAGATGATGACCTGAAATGTGGATGACTTCAGCATTCTGGACATGAGTCGTTTGAATCTCATGCGTCGACGGTTCTATTGGGTTCGTGGTCGTGGTGGATGGGTGCGTTATGTCTTGGGCGGCGATGCCCACGGTCATGGCGCAAAGAAACGCCGGTATGACAAACGCTAAGCTGAATAATGTGCTCTTGGATTGCTTCATTGGTTTTCTCCTTCGATCAAAAGTGATCCTTCTTGTTGTTCCACATCTTGCACGGATTGCCCCTTCAAAGAAGCTTCGACTATGTAGCGACTCGGAGCGGGGCCGACGAAATAAAATGGGTAGCACGTCACAAGCGTGAGTGAATCCTTCACTCTTGGTCGCAAGACACTCACGTCGGCTGGGCGGGTAATTCGGATCTGGTCCACGACAAAGACATCTGTTCTAGAAATTGTGACCAACTCAATCGCGTCTCCGGTCCGGATGTCTTTCAATTTGCGGAAGAACCCGTCCCGATGTCCGGCGATGCCGATATTGCCGCCTTGTCCTGGACGTGAAGTGCCGGCAATTCGCCCGACACCGCGGTTCAATGTGACCTCATCAGTGCCCTCTAATACCGGAACCTCCAAATGCAACGCGGGAATCCGTAAAACAGCAAGTGATTCAACAGGCTTGCCGAGATTGGCCTGATACAACTTAGTGCGCTGAATCGACCAGGTCGAGTATTCACTGTTCGGCGCCTGATGAGGGTCACCCTCGGGGATAGCTTCATCGATCGCTTTCATTCCCGTGGCGACTCCCTTCGGGGACTCAAGTTGACGGGTTTCGAATTTCGCCATCTCTGCACGGAACATGATGAACCTGTGAATGTGGGCGAATGCGAACACAGCCAGCAGCAGCAGACTCAAGACAAGCAATCCGCCCTCAAGGATTCGAAACGCTTTTGAGCCAGTCTTCATTACGGCTTAGTCCTTATCCTGTGTCTCTGTCGGAAGCGTAGCGTTGGCGTCTACGGGAGCCGACGTCACCATTGCCCGTATGCCGAATTCATGCACGAGCCTGCCGCCGTTGTGCGCGGTATTGACCAGCAGCAATGCGCCTGCACTGTACAGAACCAGGAAGGCCAGTGGCAAAATGGTTGTCGTCAGGCGAGTATCTTCCCTTTTCAGCAGCCATGGTACCGCTAGCAGCGCAAGGAATATCACCGACAGCACACTGAAAACGGCCTGTGTGCGCTCGGCAAGGGATTCGTGGGTTTCGAGGACTTGTTGCATCCCCGGAGTCCGTTCGGCGAGCTTGCCTGCAGCCTCCCCTGTCTCGACCGCCACGAAGATTGCAGCTGTTCCAACCAACAGCAACACCATCGCGGCAATCAGGTACGAACGGCCTTTGGCCGGCGTCAACACCGCACCAACGACTATGAAGATCGGTGCAATTAGCAAAAGTGCAATCGGAAAATGAATGATTAATGGGTGCAAGGCATCCCAACTCGGAATTGCCGGAAATTGAAGCATAAAAACTCCTTAATCCGAAGAAGCGGGGACGCCCTTTCGACGGCCCGGTTGCTAGCTGACTTTCTCGTACCTGTCTTTGTGAGTGAAACACGACGGACACTTCGAAAAATCTAGTTTCGACGTTGTGTATCCACACACCGTGCACACGAAATAGTTCTTTGCTTTGGACCCTTTTAGTTTGGGGAGATTGTTCAAGGCCTCGGAATACAGCTTGGCGTGTTCAGCTTCCGCTGTCTTTGCGTAGTTGAAGGTCTGAACAGCATCTCTGTTCCCCTCGGCGCGAGCCTGCTTGAGGAATTCCGGATACATGGTGTCGCGCTCGTAAGACTCTCCCTTGATTGCCGCATCGAGGTTTTCCTTGGTCGACTTGACGACCGGAGCCTCGATTTTTGCCTGGGCTGTACCGCCCATCTTCTTGATCACCGCGGCGTGGTTAGCGGCGTGAACTTCCTCAGCCTTGGCGGCAGCGCGGAATAGACTCGCAACTTCACCATACCCTTCCTGGTCGGCTTTTTCTGCGAACGCGAGGTAGCGCGAATGGGCATTGCTTTCGCCGTTGAAGCCGGCCTGCAAGTTGTCGAGTGTTGTTGTCGCGGCGGCAGCCCCGCTTGGCAGGGCAATCAAGGCGAGTGTAAGAGCAAGCAGACTATAAGCGAACCTCTCCATAACGGCATTCTCCATTTCAGCGAGTCGCGATCTTTCCATTCAGATCGCTCGCCGGAGAGTGGTGCACGGATCGGGCCAACCCTCGATTTACGCCAAGTTGTACAGAACAAACTGCGTGGACCGCGACGATTACAGCCCTAGTCCACCCCTTGTCAAAAGAATCGGACAGCGAACGTCAAAGCCATCGGACATCACAACATGTCTGGCTGGTTTGGCCGCTCCAATCGTCCGGGACTCAAGCTATCGAAGACAACGACAGGCAGCTAATAGCAGCTATCGAGTTTGTTGTCTGTTGCTTGGAATCCCAGGTCCTTGATCAGGAATCCGAGGGTAAAGACTTGTAAACTCCCTCGGATTCGCGTC